>CAZRKI010000046.1:0-17914 GCA_964600765.1 uncultured Marmoricola sp. | reverse complement strand
GTGCAGAGCAGTGGCCACGCCGGTGACCAGGCCGGTGCGTGCAGAACGATGGTGGGTGGCGTTGATGTCCACTCCCACGGATAGCTTTGAGTCGGGCAGGCCGTGCAACGCAGACCCGATCGAACCAAGTGACTCGGCCAGGGCGATGGAGGCACCTCCGTGGAGCAGTCCATAGGGCTGGGTGTTGCCCTCCACCGGCATCGTGGCCACGACCCGATCCGCAGATGCCTCAATGAGTTTGACCCCCATTTTCTCGTTCAGGGCACCCATGGGCATCATGGCAAGCAGCTTCTCCAGATCAACTTCGTCACTCATGGGGTCATCATGACGGACCTGACTACTGGACTGCGGCGTCAGGGTCTAGGGTCAGCCTGTGACTGGTGAACGCCCTCGCTTGCTATTGCTGGATGGTCACTCGCTGGCCTATCGGGCTTTCTATGCCCTTCCGGTGGAGAATTTCTCCACCTCGACCGGTCAGCCCACCAACGCGGTCTACGGGTTCACCTCGATGTTGATCAACGTGCTCCGTGATGAGGAGCCAACCCATGTGGCCGTGGCCTTTGACAAGTCCCGCGAAACCTTCCGGGCCCAGGAGTACGCCGAGTACAAGGCCAAGCGCAACAAGACCCCCGATGAGTTCAGGGGCCAGGTGCCGCTGATCCAGGAGGTACTTGATGCCCTCGCGATTCAGCATCTGGAACTGGCTGGGTATGAAGCCGATGACATCATCGCGACCCTGGCCACGAAGGCCCAGCAGGACGGCTTTGAGGTCTTCATCCTCACCGGGGACCGGGATTCGCTGCAGTTGGTCACCCCGCAGTCAACCGTGCTGTATCCGATGCGTGGCGTCTCTGACCTGGCCAGGTTGACCCCGGATGCAGTTGAGGCCAAGTACGGCGTGCCACCGCACCGGTATCCCGAATTAGCGGCACTGGTGGGGGAGGAGGCCGACAACCTTCCCGGCGTGCCCGGGGTTGGACCCAAGACCGCGGCCAAGTGGCTGGCCCAGTACGACGGGCTGGAGAACGTGATCAATCACGCCGACCAGATTGCCGGGAAGGCCGGCCAGAGTCTGCGGGATCATCTCGATGATGTTGTCCGCAATCGACACCTGAATGCACTGGTTACCGACCTGGATCTGGGACTTGGATCGGAGGATCTGAAACGCCGGCCCTGGGACCGACAGGAGGTGCACACCCTCTTTGATGGCCTCGAGTTCCGGGTGTTGCGTGATCGCCTCTTCGAGACCCTCGACTCCGATGAGGCGGTCGAGGATTCAGACTTTGCGCTGGATACCACCATCCTGGATGGTGCTGGCCTGGCTGATTGGCTCTCGGCTCACGCGAGGACTGGTGCCCCCGTGGGTGTCCAGATCGAGGGGGTCTGGCATTCGGGCACCGGAGACGTGCGGGCCATCTCTTTCGCGACTGGTGATGGGAGCGCCGGCTGGATAGAGGTCGCTGACCTGTCCCCGGAGATCGACCAGCAGTTGGCGGACTGGTTGGCTGATGCCTCGGTTCCCAAGGTGATGCATGATGCCAAGGGGCCATTGCTGGCTCTGGCTGCCCGTGGTCTGGTACTTCGTGGGTTGGTGAGCGATACCGCCCTTGCGGCATACCTGGTGCGTCCTGATCAGCGTTCCTATGACCTGGCTGACCTCACCCTTCGTTATCTGAAGCGAGAGCTCAAGCAGGGTGACGGCAATGATGGACAGCTGGCCCTGGATATGGGTGGTGACGATGGCGCCGAGACCGCGATGTTGCAGGCCAGGGCAGTTCTGGATCTATCAGAGGCTCTCTCATCGGAACTGACCTCGGTTGGTGGCACCGACCTGTTGACCGATGTGGAGTTGCCGTTGGTCCATTGCCTGATGCGGATGGAACGGCTTGGCATCGCGGTGGATGTGGAGTTCCTGCAGTCCTTGGAGAGCGAGTTCGCAGCCGCGGTCAGGGGCGCTGCTGAGGATGCCTACGAGGTCATCGGTCGAGAGGTGAATCTGGGCTCCCCGAAGCAGTTGCAGGTGGTCCTGTTCGATGAGTTGAACATGCCCAGGACAAAGCGCACCAAGACCGGCTACACCACTGACGCCGAGGCCCTGGCCTCGCTCTATGAGAAGACCGAACATCCCTTCCTGCAGCACCTGCTGCGTCATCGGGACGTGACCCGGATGCGGCAGACCGTTGAGGGGTTGTTGAAAACAGTGCAATCCGACGGTCGGATCCATACCACCTTCAACCAGACCATTGCGGCGACCGGCAGGCTCTCCAGCACCGACCCGAATCTGCAGAACATCCCGGTGCGCACTGAGGAGGGCAGGCGGATCCGTCAGGCGTTCGTGGTCGGGGGCGGGTTCGAAACGCTGATGACTGCTGACTACTCCCAGATCGAGATGCGGATCATGGCCCATCTCTCCGGCGATGAGACCCTGATCGAGGCATTCCGTTCTGGCCTGGACTTCCATTCGGTTACTGCTTCCAGGGTATTCGGGGTGGAGGCAGCTGAGGTCTCGACTGAACAGCGAGCCCGGATCAAGGCGATGAACTACGGACTTGCCTATGGCCTGTCGGCCTATGGCCTGTCCCAGCAGTTGCGCATCTCTGCTGGTGAGGCCAAGACCCTGATGGATGAGTACTACGAGACCTTCGGGGGAGTGGCTCAGTATCTATCCGGGGTGGTCGAGGAAGCGCGTCGTACTGGATTCACCGAGACCATCATGGGCCGGCGTCGCTATCTTCCTGACCTGCAAAGTGACAACCGGCAACGCCGCGAGATGGCTGAGCGGATGGCCCTGAATGCGCCCATCCAGGGTTCGGCTGCGGACATCATCAAGGTGGCCATGCTGCGGGTTGAGGAGGCGCTCAACCAGGCTGGGTTGAGCTCAAGGATGCTGCTTCAGGTCCATGATGAATTGGTCCTGGAGGTGGCCCCCGGTGAACGGGAGGTACTGGAGTCGCTGGTCCGGGAGCAGATGGCAGCAGCAGCGGAACTGACCGTTCCCCTGGATGTGTCGGTGGGCACCGGCGTCAGCTGGCACGCAGCCGCTCACTGAGCGTCGATAGCCAGCTCAGCTGAGTTCTGCTGTCGTAGAAATCCACGCACGCTCAGTGCCAGAAGTAGCGCCAGGAGTACTGCGTTGATTGCCATCACGGTATTCACCAACTCGCTGAAACTGTCAGCCTGCTGGCCGAAATACACCAGGACAGCCAGAGCGACCCACAACAGGTAGATCGAGAACTTCGACCTGCGCGCGATCAGTCCGTAGACCAGGAGCTGAAGGATGGCCAGAAGGCCACCCAGGATGGCGAACTTCCACAGGGAGTCCTCAATGGCGCCGTACTTGGGACCACCACAGAAGATCAGGGCAATGCCCGAAAGCACCTTGGCTGCAACTGCCATGATCACGCCGATCAGCGTGACGGCGCCAAGTGCTTTGAACAAAGTGATCAACGGGCGATCGCTGGAGCCCATTGATGGGAAGGCGATCACCACAATGAATTGCGGCATGAACAGCACTGCCTTGGTCATGATCAGGCCAGCGGCATAGAGGCCGGCCTCATGATGGTCCATGCTGCTGCGGGCCACCAATACGTCGACATTGGCCAGAGCGAAATATCCGAACAAGGCGGTGGTGTTCTGCAGGGTTTCGCGCCAAAGTGCACCGACCGTGTGATCATTCGAGGGCGGGCTGGCCAGGTGGCTCCGGGGCCGACGCAGAGCGAAGGCGCCCACCACGACAGGTGCCCAGGCGCCAACCATCACGCCCAGGATTGCCCAGAAAGTGGTGGGGGTGACCAACAGGAAGATGGTTCCGATCACCAGGCGGGGCACACCCGAGGCCAGATAAACCACCGCCAGGATCCGCCACCGCCGTTCGCCCTGCAGGACCCCGAGTTGGGCACCCAATAAGGTGAGCGGCAGGGCGCTGAGCCCAACCAGCATGGCAGTGGGGATGCTGTTCAACTTCAGCATCGAATTGATCAGTGGTGCAGCGATGATGGCGATCAGGGCCAGCCCGATGGCTGCCTGGCGGCCCACCCGGGTAACGGCGTCCTCAACCACGTGTACGTCGCCGGGTTCGGCGGCGATCCGTCTGGCCGCGTTGGCCTGCAGGGCCAGAGCCAGAACAGTGACCACCAGCAATAGGTTCATCAAAGCGGCGAAGCCGCTGTAGGAGACGGGTCCCAGGAGTCGGGCGGCCACCATCTGGTAGCCATAGGTGGTCACGTTCATGATCGCCATGGCCACGGCGATGACCATGCCCCCGGACTCAACTTGTTTGGCCAGCCCTGAAGCTGCCCGAGCCTTTTCGGCCATGGGCGACTCCTTGGTGTGATGCTTGGGGCAGTGAATGGATACGGTGGCGAGCCTACCGTTTGGGTTCGCCGTAGCTGAGGAGTGTTGCCATGAAACCGTCTGGTCCAACCACGACCAGCGGATTCAGCTACCTGAGGTGTGTCCAGATCACTTGGCTATCGGTGCTGCCCGTGCTGGTGTTGGGACCGGTGTTGTTCCGCGCTGGTTACCTGCTCACTTTTGACATGGTCTGGGTGCCGCAGCTCTCCATGCGACCCTCGTTTCTGGGCCTCGGTTCGGGATGGCCCAGAGCGGTCCCATCTGATGCGGTGGTCGCGATTGTGGACAACCTACTTCCGGCCATGATCATCCAGAAAGCACTCCTGTACGGCGCCCTGGCTGCGGCCGGACTGGGCGTGGCGGCACTGTTGCCACATGGGAACCGGAAGGACATGGCCACGGCGACTGTTGGAGCCACCTTCTACGTCTGGAATCCGTTCGTCGCTGAGCGTCTGGTGCTGGGTCACTGGCCGGTGCTACTCGGTTATGCAGCATTGCCCTGGGTGCTCTGGTGCGTCCGCCGGATCCGAGAGCGGCGCTCCGGGTGGAGACAGCTTGCCGGTTGGTTGTGGCTGGGATCGCTGAGTGCCTCAGCAGGCCTGGTCACGGCCGCCGTAGCGATCCTGGCGCTCTGTCGTCGACGCTCGCGGCGCACCCAGTTTCTCGTCCTGGTGATGGTGCTGGCTGCCAACTCGGTTTGGATCATTGCCGGCCTGATGCACTGGGGACTGAGCATTGATGCTGCGGGATTCAATGCCTTTGCTGCTCGCGAGGAGGCTGGATTGCCCGCGCCGTTGGCCACTTTGGCCCTTGGTGGGATCTGGAACCAATCCGTCGTACCCGGTTCCCGGGATGGTGTCCTGGTCTGGCTCAGCCTGTTATTGCTCCAGGTGCCGATGTTGTTGGCTGCCCGGGTCTGGTGGCGCCAAACCGAGACCTGGTTGCGCCGTACGCTGGTCGTGGCTGCCTTGTTGGCCTGGTTGATCGCGCTACTCGGTTGGCTGCTGCCCAGTGGACTGGCCACCCTGACCCATGCCTTTCCGCCGATCTCTTTATTGCGTGATGGGTCGCGTTACCTGGCGCCATTGGCACTGCTGGAGGCCTGCCTGTTGGCTACCGCAGTGGGCTGGATGCTGGAACGGATGAGGGAGTTGCGCCTGGTCGTGGTGGGGTTTGCCCTGTTGCTACCGCTGTTCGTGATGCCTGACCTTGCCTGGGGTCGGATGGGCAGCCTGTTGCCGGTCAATTATCCAAAGTCCTATGCCCAGGCCCGAGCCACTGTGCTCCAGCAACAGGTTGCGGCCTCTGACCGAACCCTGATCCTGCCTTTTGTCAGCTATCGGGCGCCGGCGTGGAACCGCCACTGGCCGGTGCTGGATCCAATGGGCCGATACCTGCCCACCGAATACGTCGCCAATGATGCGCTCCAGGTTTCCGGGAAGCCGATCAGGGGAGAGGATCCTCTGGCTGCCGCCGTGGCGGAGCAACTGGCCCTCAAGGACCCCCGGTCCAGGGCTGAGGGCATCTCGGAGTTGGGGATCAAGCTGGTGGTTTCCGATCTGGATGCCGGGATCCCGGCTGACCTGGTGACTGGACGGGTGCTTCTGGAGAGTCCTGCGGTTCGGGTTCAGGAACTGGCAGAGGGGCCTGATGAAGGCGCTACCAGCCCAAGGCCCGGTTCAGTGGTCCTGTTGCTGACTGGTTGGGTGGCCTTTGCTGCGCTGGCGGCAACCCCCGGGGTAGCGGGGTTGCTTTGGCTCTGGCGAGGATTCCGGTCAACAAACCGGTGAAATCGTGCGGATTTGGTATGCTTGAGCGACACCTGTCCGGAAGGGAACTCTCGTGGAATCAATATTTGGTGGATTCGCTGCTCCGATTGCGGCTGGCGTCGGTGCGCTCATCGTTGGCAGCGTTACCGTAATTGGTGTGGTTCAGTCCCAGGTGTCAGCGGGCAATTCGCCCATTGGCTCGGTAAGCCAAAAGGTTGCCGACTACGGCACCAACTCCAAGTTCTGAGGTCGGTTTACGACTGCCCGGTTTCGGCTGGGTTCCTGCCCTCTGCGTTTTCAGGGTCAAGCACTTCTGACAGCAGTCGCGCGAATGATTCCTGCGCTGACTCCCAGGAATATTTATGGGCCATTTTCTCAGCGCCCAGAGCCAACCGTTCCCGTTGCAAATCATCCCGGATCAGGTTTGCGGTGGCTCTTTGCAACTCGGCTTGATCCCTCACCAGGAGTCCGGATTCCTGATCGTGGATTGATTCGGTGGTGCCTCCCGCGAATCGATAGGCGATGGTGGGGGTCTGATGTGCACCTGCCTCGCCCACGACCAGGCCCCATCCTTCCTTCAGGGAGGGAAGCAACATCAGCCAGGACTGGGCATAGATCTCCTGTTTGCGTTCCTCAGACACATGCCCCTCGAAGACGACGATGGAGCCGCTCCGTTTGCTGGCGGCATAGTGGTGCAGTTGGGGTGCCCACCAACCATCACCAACCACGCGAAGTACCAGGTCGGGGTACTCCTCGCCAAGAGCAGTGGCCACGTCAATGGCATGTTCGACCTGCTTGTGTGGCACCAACCTGCCAACCACGCAGATGGATGGGTTGGCGGTTTTGGCCTCGCTCCTGCTGAGGACCGGATCAGTGCCGTTGTGGACCACCCTGATCCGCTCCGGGTTCACCCCAAGCGCGGTCAACTCGGATTTGGTGGCCTCTGAGACGGCGAGGTATTGACACCTGCGATACAGGCGCGGGGATACGCGGCGTTCGATCCACCAACCGATTCGACCGGTCAGGCCCGGATAGACAACTGGCCATTGCTCACGGTGCACATGGTGGACCAGCACGATGACTGGCTTTCGGGTGAGCAATCTGGTGAAGAAGGGCAACCCATTCTGCACGTCGACGACCAGGTCAATTGGGCCGAATACCCGTCGGATCAAGCAGAGTAATCCGTGCATATAGACCGTCATCTTGCTGCCCCTGCGGACATATCGGATCTGGTCCCGAACCTCATCGCGGGGGGCATCAGGATGGGCAGCAGTGAAGATCGTGACGCGAGCACCCCGGGCCACCAGCCCAGTGGCCATTTTCTCCAGATAACGCTCAGCACCCCCGCCTTCGGGGTTGCTGGTGTCGCGCCAACTGAAGAACACGATGTGCTTGTTGGTCAGGCCTGGATGCAGGCCGGGGGGTTGGTGCTCATCCTCCACCGCACCGAGGGTACCGGTGTGGCCGGGATCCTGCGGACAACTCAGGTATCCTTCCTCATCGTGCCGACCGCTACTCCGCGCCCAATCTGGGCCCCGACATTGCGGCGATCTGTGCGACTCTTCAATGACTTCAGATACGAACAGCCTGATCCCGCGCGTTTTTACACTGCGCTGGCCAATGATGCGGTTGGTCAACTGAGTGGTTATCTGAACCTGGATCAGGTCCAACTGCTGGATGTTGGTGGGGGGCCGGGTTACTTCCGCGACGCATTCACTGGCGCAGGTGCGACCTACTACTCCCTGGATGCTGATGTTGGTGAGTTGTCCGGGCTGGGGGAGATCGGCCCGGGAACCGTGATCGGCAGTGGACTGGAACTGCCCTTCCGGGACGACTCCTTTGACCTGGTGTATTCATCAAATGTTCTGGAGCATGTTCCTGACCCGTGGCGGATGGCCGATGAAATGGTGCGGGTCACCAAACCGGGTGGAGTCACCTACCTGAGTTATACCTTGTGGTACGGCCCCTGGGGTGGACATGAGACTGCACCCTGGCACTATTTTGGTGGCTCCTTTGCCAGACGGCGCTACGCAGCCAGGCATGGGCATGAACCCAAGAACAAGTGGGGCGAATCCTTGTTCAGGGTGACCGCGACTGCAGGGCTGAATTGGGCCCGAAATCAGACCCGGGCTGAAGTGCTCGACCTGATCCCGAGATACAACCCCTCCTGGAGTTATGGGTTGCTGCGAGTTCCCGGTGTCAGGGAGGTGCTGACATGGAATCTGGTGATCGTGCTCAAGAAGCACTGACTCCACCCCTGCTCGCACGCAGTCGGATCAGATTCACAGTGGCCAGCATCTTCCTGATGACCCTGGCATTTGTGCAGAGTCCCGGTGCGCTGGTGGCTGACACCAAGTTCAATCTCGTGGCGAACCCGGGTAGGTACCTGGCCACTGCGTTACATCTTTGGGATCCAGGGGCCGCGTTTGGTCAGGTGCAGAACCAGGCCTATGGCTACCTGTGGCCCATGGGCCCCTTCTTCCTGCTGGGACATGAGTTGGGTATTCCGGGGTGGGTGGTCCAACGGGCCTGGTTGGCTCTGGTTCTGGTGGTGGCCTTCCTTGGCGTGGCCCTGGTTGCCCGGGCGCTTGGGATCAGCAGTGACGCCGGTGCCATTCTGGCCGGCCTGACCTATGCCCTTTCGCCACGGATGTTGACCGACCTGGGAGCGATCTCGATCGAGGTCTGGCCGATGGCACTGGCTCCCTGGGTCCTGCTCCCGTTGATCCACGGCAGCCGTAGGGGTTCACCACACCTGGCTGCTGCATTGGCGGCACTGGCAGTTGGGATGATCGGGGGCGTCAATGCTGCCGCTGCTGCTGCGGTACTGCCACTTGGGGTGCTGTGGTTGCTGACCAGGAGCAGTGGGCCGAGGCGGCGCTTGCTGATGATTTGGTGGCCGGTGTTCACCCTGATGGCCACACTTTGGTGGTTGGTGCCATTGTTCCTGCTCGGCAGGTACAGCCCGCCATTCCTCGATTACATCGAATCCGCGCGGGTCACCACCTTGTCCACGCCGGTGTTTGACGCCCTTCGCGGCACCTCCAATTGGGTTCCCTATCTGGATTCGTTGGCGCGTGGCAGCAATGACCTGATCACCAATTTCTATGCGCCATTGAACAGTGGGGTGTTGTTGCTCTTTGGTCTGCTGGGGTTGTTGCTGCCCCGGATCCCAGAGCGCCGGTTCCTGGTGTCAGCGCTCCTGATCGGCCTTCTCCTGGTGTCGAGTTCGCATCTGGGTGCAATTCAGGGCTGGTTCGCCCAGGACCTCAACAACATGTTGGATGGCCCATTGTCCGCGCTGCGCAATGTGCACAAGTTTGACCCGATCGTGCGCCTGCCAATGGTGCTTTCCCTGGCCTGGGTGTTTGAACAGAGCCTGGCCATTGCCCGCAGTGGGAGAGCCGGGAGGTCAGCGCTGGGTTGGGGCCGTCGGGCGCTGGCTGAGGGTGCAGCAGTCGCAATTCCAGCCCTGATCGTGTTGGTTTCAATCGGCGCCTCGGCTCCAGCCATACTGATGCGGATCACCCCAGTTGGTGATGTCCACGAGATCCCGGGCTACTGGCATGAGGCGGTCAACTGGATTGATGAGCAGCACTCCTCAGGCACTACCTTGTTGGCACCCGGCTCCAGTTTCGCCACCTATCTCTGGGGATCAACCAGGGACGAACCGATCTCCTTTCTGTCCAGCAGGCCCTGGGCGGTGCGCAACTCGATTCCGCTGGCCCCCGCAGGCAACATCCGGATGCTGAATGCCATTCAGGATCGATTGGTTCAGGGCCGTGGATCGACGGGATTGGCCGATTACCTGCGCCGTGCGGGGGTGCGCTTCATCCTGGTCCGTAATGATCTGCAGAAGGGTGTCGGGCTGGTGGACCCCGTCCTGGTTCACCAGGCGCTGGCTGATTCACCTGGGATCTCCCAGGTCAGAACATTCGGACCGGTCGTGGGGGGGCAGGCCTACCTGCACAAGGACAAGTACCGGGTAGTTATCAACCAGGGTTGGCAGACCCTTTACTCAGCCCTGGAAATCTATGAGGTTGCAGACAGTGGGAGCCAGTTCGCCCAGGCGGAGCGGAGTCCGGTCGTGGTTGGTGGGCCGGAGAATCTCCTCGAGTTGGCCGATGGCGGTCTGCTCAGTGATCAGCCCTCAATACTGGGCTTTGACGCCGATCGGCATCGTGAGCCCAATGGGCCGGTAATTCTCACAGACGGCCTGCAGGCGCGAGCCAGGGAAATCGGCAGCCTGGCAAATGCCTATTCCTCGGTACAGACAAAGCGTTCGTTGCTCAGATTTGCCGACCAGCGGGATTACCTGCCTGAGGGGGCCTCAACCTGGCGTACCTGGGCGGAGTACGAAGGGGTGGCCGGACTCAGTAATTCATCGTCCATGGCAGATGTGGGCAATGATCTGGGTAACAATGTTGGTGCTGCTTTCGATGGTGTTTCGAAAACGTACTGGGAGAGCGTCGCCCTGGACCCAGCCCCATGGCTCCAGGTTGATCTCGAACAGCCAATGGCGCTGACCGAACTGACCCTGACCACTCCTGAGCACTCACCCGATCCGCAGTTGATCCGGGTACAGACTGATCACTCAATGAGCCCACAGATGCGTCTGCGGGCAGGTATCCCAACCAAGGTGCTTCTTGATGGGCGACAGACCAAATGGATCCGGATCCGTGGTGAGAGTGACAATGGACTGCCGATGTCGCTGGCTGAGGTCGAAATCCCGGGAGTGGAAGTCAAACGGACCCTGAAAATGCCGGAGCTTCCCCAGGCATGGGGTGCACCAAAGGCAATCCAACTCACTGGTCTGTTGGATTTTCAGGCCGAGTGTGCTCGGGTTGAGCTGTCTGTTCGGTGTATTGATCGTGGCCGGTCATCTGGTGAGGAGGAGCACGGGCTTTCCCGTACCTTCTCCATTCCGGAGGCGGCTGATTACGAACTCCGGCCGTTTGGAAAGCCACTTGGTGGAACCGGCCTGGAGGAGATGATTCAACAGGGTCGATTCGTGAACGTCCTGACCGATAGCGTGCAGAACGAGGACCCCAGGGGATCGGGTCTGGCGGCCGTTGATGGTGACCCGGGAACAACCTGGATCGCCCAACCCGGCGCAAAACACCCAACGATGATCCTCAGTTGGCTTCAACCACGGGTTATCACGGGACTTGACCTAAGCCTCCAGAGTGAAGCCCCAGCCAGGCTGCCCACCAGGATGCAGTTGAGCTGGCCAGGTGGCACTCGCACCGTGGAGTTTAAGGATGGATCCGCGCGCTTCTCCGGGATCAGGACCAACCAACTGGTGATGCGGTTCTCATCCTCTGAAAAGGCGTTTGGGTTGGATTTTGATCTGCGGCAACGGGGTCTGGGCATCGGGATCGGAAACCTGAACGTGATTGGCCTGCCCAATGTCTCAGCGCCGTACTCCGAGCAACCATTGAGGCGGGAGTGCGGTTCTGGCCCGCTGCTGAACCTGGCGGGGCAAACCTTGCAAACGGCTGTGGATGCTGCTCCTTCGGACCTCTACGCCGGTCGTTCGGTGCCCCTGAGAATCTGTGGCAAAACCCAGTTGAACATCTCTTCTGGAAAGCAGGTGGTCACCTCGGAATCGTCACCAGCCATTGCCCTGAGCCAGCTGAACCTGTTTCAACCCGGATTCTCAGTGCTGCCCGCTGCTGACATTGACGGAACCCAGGTGCAGGCTGGGAAGGAACTGCGGATCACCCCAAATGGGTCATCCGGACTGGTGGTTCATCGGTCGAATTCCAATCCAGGGTGGGTTGCCAGACAGGGAAACCGGGAACTCCGGGCGCAGGTGGTCGATGGTTGGCAACAGGCCTGGCAAGTGCGTGGTGAGCAACCTGTTTTGGCGCAGTTCCAGCCTGACCGGGTTTACCGGATTGGTCTGGTCGCTGGCGCGATCTCGCTTGGGCTGCTTGGCTTGATCCTGCTTCTGCTTTGGAGCCGAAAGCCTGGCTTGGAACTACCGGCGTTGGCCCCGGAACGACCCGGTAGGTGGCTGGTGGCCAGCCTCTGCGTCGCTGCCGTTGGACTTCTGGCAGGTTGGTGGGGGCTTATTGCCGGTTGTGCCGGGTACCTGATCTGCCGTGCCCTGGACCGTGATGGCACCCGTGACCTGATCCCCTGGTTGCTGTCCTTACCGGTGCTGATCTCCGCTGTGGGGTACGCCTTGATCCCCTGGGGGAGTAGTGAGGGGTGGATGGGCGACCAGACCTGGCCCCACTTCCTGGTCCTGATCTGTTTGGGTGGAGTGATCTGGGCCCTGCTGCACTATCAGGATTATTCAGTCGCTGACCCTGATTGATTCAGCAGTCTTCTGGCTTGGCCTGCCGAACAGGTTCCGCAATCGGTTGCTGGGTAGTTCCACCAACCGATGGATCAGCTCTGCGGCTACCAGACTCAGCGCGAGGGCAATAAAGAACACTTCCCAACCATGGCCGGTGAACATCTGGTACGGCGTCGCCCAATAGATGAGACTCAGGATTGGTAGGTGGATGCAGAACACCCCGTATGAGATCAACCCGATATGACGGGGGATCCGAGCCGTCATTGCCTGCTGATAGAAACCGCTCTTCTGCAGGAAGACTCCGGGCAATACCACCAGGGCGCCGATCAGGGCATAGCTGAGAGTCTTGGTGATCTGCTCCCCAACCGTTGGCAATGAGAAGAAGATGGGCCCGGTGATTGGGGTGCTGGAGAACAAAAGCAGGGATCCAGCGGCAAATAGGCAACTCCAGGGTGCCGCTGCCCAGTGTTGCAACCAGCGAACCGGGCCGGGCAGCGGGCCAGTTGGATGAGTGGCCACCAATTGAGCCCAGGCCAGGGCAACGCCAACCGCAAACCAGGACAGATACGCCGGCAACCACTGGCTCAGATTAGGAGCACCTGGGCTCAACTCGATCTGTCTGATTGCCGGAAACCAGGCCAGGTTGATGATCACCAGACCACCCAATACCAGACTCATCCGGATGGGATTCAGGACTGGATTGCCTTGCCCGGTTGAGGATGACCTGCGACCGACCAGTATCCAGATCAGGACCGGTAGGAGGAGATAGAAGGCAACCTCCGTGGCCAGGCTCCACATCTGGGTCATTCCATGTGGCAATGGGGAGAAGAAGTAAAGATCCACCATCAGCAGGTTGGTCAGCCACCTGGTTGGCCAGAGGTCCACATCCTGCCCAACCCAGAGCAGCGCTGGGAGGATCCCGACCAGGTAAACCGGATAGATACGTAGGAATCGCTTCCAGAAATAGTCGGGCACCGGGGGCAGGGGATTGCCCTGCACTCGCTTCACCAGCCACTGCCGGGAGAGCAGGAAGCCGGAAAGCACAAAGAAGATAGCCACCCCGACATCAAGGTGGGCCAGCAGACTGCCCCAGATCCCGTGTCGTAAATAGGCGCCGGACATGAATGCGGCGTGCGTACCCAGGACCGCAATGGCCCCGATTGCCCGAGTTGTATCCAGTGCCGGGAAATAGGTACCGGTGTGCGGTGCTGATTCATGGAGCTGAGTGGAATTGGTCTTGCTCATCCTGTTCCCTCCGCTGTCTGGGTCTGGTTAACCGGGACTGCATCGCCAATCACAGCCCGATCCAGACAGATGACATTGCCCTGGCTGAGTACCTCTACCCGGATGGCAGCAAAATCGCCGTCGGTGGGGAAGTAGAGCGTCCCCAGGCCTGAGGGCAGGGTCTTCTGGAAGCTCTGTGACCCTGCAGTGACCCGGACTTGAGTCCTGGTGCCGGCCATGTAGCCGATTCGGCTCCACCAGACCCACGGAATCATCCGATTCTCCATGGGCAGTGTTACTGGCTCCCTGTCGCTGACCCGCCATCCACAGTCAGGGTCTGGGCCCAACTGGGTCTGACCGCGAGCGGAGACGGTTGCAGGGACCACTCGACCTTCATTGTCGATCACCTGCAGTTTGGTGGTTGGCTGGTCAAAACGAGCCGGGATGTTGAAGGGTTCGATCAGGTTCTCCACCCGGGTGTAGGGGCCATGAATGGCCCAGAGGAGATCATTTGGCACATTGCCGCCAGCGATCACCGCTGTTGGACTCCGGCGCACGCCCTTTTCCAGGTTGGCCAGATACTTCTCGGCACGCTGGGGGAAGGTCTTCCAGGAATTGAAATAGGTGAGGCTGGAAACCAGCGACAGACCAACCAGGAGGATGATCGTGGGTAGCAGATGTTGTGGGCCCGGGGAGAATTGAAGCACAGGCTCCGCCCGATCCTCGGATGATTCTGTGGCCCCGATCAGTGGCATCAGGGAAAGCCCCAGGGCCAGGATGGTGACCATGAAAACCTCACCCTGGTAACGGAACAAATGACCCAGGGTTGCGCCCATGTCTGTGGCCCGAGTAATCAGCAGCAAGGTGAAAGCGAAGGCGAACACCACTCCCACCAGGGCCACCGCACGCCCAACTCGTCTGCGCCGCAGAGCCAGGAAACCGAAGGTCAACACGACCACCACCAGGATCACGTTGAAATAGATGGCAGGGGGGTCAGGGACGACCGCACCGGTTTCGTTGTTCCAGCGCAATGGCCCACCCGCCAGCATCGGCCATAAGGTGCGGCCCAGCATCACATCCAGAAGCGGCCCAATCAGGCCCGGTTCCAGTTTGGTATCGGATCCCTCGGGCACGTACCAGACATAGGCCACGGTCACGGTCAGGGCCAGCAGGAATGCCGAGACCATCGCCAACTTGAAGTCGGACCAGAGTTGCCGGATTCGTTGCCAGAGGTTTCCGGATGAGAAATAGGCCAGGGCGATCGCTGGGATCACGATCAGGATCACCATGCTCTTCTCAAAGGCCAGCATCCCCAGGGCCCACCAGGCGTAGGTGATCACCAGGGACCCCAATTTCCGTTCACGCAGATACCTGACGCCCCAACCAACCGACTGGAACAGGGTGATGGCCAGCAGGAATTCCTGGATTGCTGAACACCACCAACTGCTGAACACGCCAACTGTGGCACTGGTGGCAAACAAGATGAATGGGATCAACTTCTTGTTGTCGTCACCAAAGCACACTCCGAGTACCCACCAAAGCGACCAACAGGAGGCCACGAAAAGCGCCACTATGATCAGTCGGGCAATGGTCCAACTGGGTTCTCCGGGCAACAGCACCACCCAGGTCAGGACCCGGGTGATCGGAAGGACGTGTCCGGCGATTGGCTGGAACAGGGTCTCCAGGGACAGGCCGCCGGAATGGGCGTCCTGCAGGAATTCGAAATCATCGAAGTAGAACCAGGCCTGGCCCAGCAACAAGAACAGGAACGCCGACATGGTCGCTGTGATTACCAGCACAATCATCCATGCTGGGTAACCCAGGATGGACCCAGCCAACCTGGCCACTCGACCCGAGGGTCCGGCATCCTCTGGCCTGAGTGCTTGCTGTCTGATCTCGCTGGGCGTGGGCACGATGGGAGTTTGTCACATCGGGATCACATCTTGCCCAACCAGCGCCAAATCGTGCCAAACCGGGGTTGACGCTGATATGGTCCGCGAAGGAACGTACTGGGCGTTCCCTGACTTCGGGAGTCTGTGGTGGGAAAGAAGCTAGGTGCAGTTCTGGTTGGTCTCGGCGTGCTGTTGCTGACCATGGGGCTGCTCTCCAAATTCTATGCATATTCGCGGTTGGCAGTGGCGCCGGCGAATCAGAACTCAGTGACCCTGGCCATTGCCAAGGACGCCACTTACTTCAGCATTGCCGACCGCGCTGAGAAAACCGGTGATCTGCTGACCACCGTCAATACCGTTGGCGACGTGAACGCTTCCAAGCAGATCAGCGAGAAGTTGGGCAAGGCGGTAGTTGTCTGGGAGCAGATGAGCTATAGCGATTCCCCTGACTTCAACAAGTCATCGGGGCAGGCTCCACTCTCAGCGACTCACTCCAGGATCGCCTTTGACGCCAACACCGGCGAAGCTGTGCAGTGTTGCGGCACCTTCGTAACCGAGGGGGCCGACCTGGACTCTGGTACCGAGAAGCGCAATGCAGATGTGAAGTTCGAGGGCTTGTTGGTCAAGTTCCCCTTCAACACCCAGAAGAAGACCTACCGGGTTTGGGACACCACCCTGCAAAAGGCTCTTCCTGTTTCCTACAAGGGCACCCAGAAGATTCATGGGGTCACCACCTACAAGTTCCAGGGTGAGGTTCCCGAGACTGATGCCGGAACCGTTACCGCACCGGCATCGACGTTCGGTTTGCCCGTCAGCGGTGATGTGACCCTGGATCGCAAGTACAGCAACCAGACCACGTACTGGATCGAGCCACAAACCGGCGCTTATGTGAACGTCGAGATGAACCCACTGACCACTCTGAATTACCAGGGCGCCACGGTGGCCACGGTGACCGATGCCACCGCGACCTATCCCGACCGCGATGTCAAGAAGAACGCTGAGGAGTACGGCTCGAAGGCAACCCTGCTGAACGTGGTGCGGGTCTGGCTGCCGGTGATCGGCATTTCATTGGGTCTGATCCTTTCCATCGTCGGATTGGCGCTGGCTGCTGCCGGCCGGCGCAAGGAAGCCCAGTAAGTCACCTGTTTGACAGTTTCCGGCCCGGTCCCAGGTTCACTGGCACCGGGCCGGTTGCTGTTAACCGGGGTAGTTCCGGTGCAGATCAGCGACATAGATCGCAGTGCCCGGGGTCAGCAGCCCACGAGTACGACTCCACCCACCCCAGTTCCGATCGTGATCCTCAGGCCATTCCGGCTCGATCAGATCGCGGACCATGAACCCCGCAGCCACCAACGCCCGGACCCAGTCACCGAGGGTGCGGTGGTGTTCGGCGTAGGTCGGCGCCCCGGTTACGGAGTCAACTTCAACATAAGGGGTCCGATCCCAGTAGGACAGGCAGGCGGTCAACCCCTCTGCGCTGGGGTCATCCAGGAACATCCACCTGGTGGGATGGGTGATGGAGAAGGCGAAACGGCCTCCATCACGAAGCACCCGGGCCACCTCCAGGCACAGTGCATCGGCGTCGGCAATGAACTGCAGTGCCCCGAAGGCGGAGAAAACGATGTCAAAACTGGCGTCGGCAAACGGGATTGCTGCCGCTGAGGCGCAAACGGTGGGCACCCGGGTCTGCTGCTCCTCATCAATGCGCCGACTGTGCTGGAGTTGCCGCATGGAGACGTCCAGACCGATTCCCCTGGCGCCCCGGGCCACGGCCCACCTTGAGCACTGGCCAGCGCCGCTGCCCAATTCAAGGATCCTCCGTCCGGCAACCTCGCCGAGTACCCCCAGATGGTCCTCTCGTACGCCCTCTGGGCCCCAGAGGAACCCCATGTCGCCCAGGAACTGGCCATGGGTGGCCTGGTATTCATCGGCGTATCTGTCCCAGTCGGCGGCATTTATCCGAACTGACTCGGTCTCACTCACCGGTCGGCGTTCTGGCCTGATTGATCCCACGAGAGCAGATTAGTCCCTGTCCGGGGCTGACCTGGTTGGACGTTTGTGCTGCTGGGCACGTACTCTAGGGGGTGCATATCTGCCTGCCCGGGACTCAGACCTAGTAGTCCCTGGCTCGCTATCGGCTCCAGTGGAGCAAGCGAGGAGCCCATAGAGGGAAATCGTGATGGTGAAATCGGTAGCTGTGCTGCTCACAACTACATCTATCAGACCCTAGGAAAACCTTTCCTCATGACGAGTTCCCCCACCATTGCACCAGACGTTTCCGGTGCTCCTCAGGTCGCAGTAAACGACATTGGATCTGAGGCTGATTTCCTGGCCGCGATCGACCAGACCATCAAGTACTTCAACGACGG
>CAZRKI010000045.1:11642-18981 GCA_964600765.1 uncultured Marmoricola sp. | reverse complement strand
GCCATCAGATTGGCAACGGTTCGCAAGGGGGAACTTGCCACTGAGTCGCTGCATTTCAAGGACCTGCGGCGCGGAGTAATCCCGGTCAGTCCAGCCCGGCAGGAGCGCGGAGACCCAATTGGGCTGATCAGGTGGTACCAGCAGATCACCAACAGCCACGAGATCCTGGTGATGCCACGAACTATCGATCTCCCCAATCTTCCCGGAGGCGCCATTCGTGATCAGGAGGGTCGCCCCATCGATGAGATCTCGATGAGCGACCTGGCCTTCCACGCACTGCGTGAGTATGTGCCCGGAGATGACCTGCGCCACGTGCATTGGAGATCCTCAGCCAAGACCGACACCCTGATGGTGCGCCAGTACCTGGATAGCCGCCGCAATCATCAAACCGTTGTGGTCGATAGTTCGCCGGACTCATATCGTCATGATGACGACTTTGAACTGGCGTTGTCAGTGGCAGCATCGTTCGCGATCCGGGCGGCCAGCGATGGACTGGATATCTCCTTCCTGTGCGGCTCCCACGCGGTAACCAATCGAGGTGCCGAGGCGGTGTTGGATGCCACTTGTCGGGCTGAGTTGGAGGAGATCGACCTGGGTGCCACCATCCGGCAGGGGATGCGGCTGGCGCCAGAGACAAGTCAGATGGTCCTGGTGACCGGGGGCAAGGCGGACCGGGGTGCAGGTACCCTGCTGCGCTCAAGCCTTCCCATTGAGGTCAGTGCCCTGCTGGTTAAGGCCGATCACCGCAACATGTCCCTACTAACCCGCCAGTACGGCGTCACCAGCATCGAGGTCCAGGAACTCAAGGACCTGCCCCGTCTCGTGGATGGAGCCAGCCGCGGATGAGTAACCGGTTGCTGCGGATGCTGGTTGAGGGCGGGGTCGTGGTCCTGCTCTCCACCGCTGTGCTGGTGCCCTTGCGTTCGTCGTACACCAGTAACCAGATGTGGTGGATCGGCCTGGCTGGTGCCTTGAGTGCCACGTTGATCTCGTTGGTGATGAACCGATTGCCTGTGCTGGCGCTGATCCCCGGCCTGTTCCTGGGATGGTTGCTGCTTGCTGGGCCACTTGCGCTTCGCTCACCCGGATTTGCCCTGGGTATTCCAAATGGGGAAACCCTGGCCGATGTGATGACTGGCACCGTGACCGGTTGGAATGACTTCCTGACCACCTGGCCGTGGGTTGATGTTGAGGGACCGCCCGCCATGGTGCCCTTCGTGATCACCTATCTGACGGCCAGCCTGGCTGCCCCAATCACTTTCCGGGGGCGCAGTCCCGGGTTGCCGGCGGTACCGGTCCTGCTGGGAGCTGGCGCCGCCCTCAGTATCAGCCAGCCGTCAGCAATGACGGGCTGGTTCCCCATGGTGTTTGCGGTCCTGTTGCTGGTGTGGGTGCTGGCCAGGGGAATGATGACCACAGACGCCCAAACCAGGATCAGCGGGTTGAGAAGTGGGCTGCTCGGTCGAGTCATGGTGTTGCTGCTGGCCCTGGTGTTGGCTGCCGGGATTGGCATCGCGGCCACCGGAACCAGTCGTAGTACTCGCGGCATCACCATGCGTGGACACGCAGGCACCCTTCCGGACACCAGTGACCTGGACAATCCGCTGAGCCGCTTCCGAACCTTCACCAAACAGCGCCTGGCGGCCAAGGACAACGTCCACGACAAGAAGCTGTTCACCGTGGAAGGCGTGGCAGACGGCACCCGGGTAAGGCTCGTGGCCCTGGATGCCTACGACGGTCGCAGTTGGCAGGTCGCCAACAACACCGTCCCGGACACCACGGATGACCGATTCCTGCGGATGGATAGCACAATGGCCCGCAGCGGAGCGGGCCGGGAAGTGGCAGCCAGCGTCAAGGTGCAGCGTGCCTACAAGGGTGACTGGTTGCCCACAATCGGAGCGATCAGATCGCTGGCCTTCATCTACACCGATGAGGACAAGCGCCGTAATCGTTTGCTGTTCAACCAGGAAACCAACTCCGCGGTGATTCCGATCGGAATCGGCTTTGGCAACGACTACGACTTCACCGGACGAGTTCCCAACGATCGACTGCGACCTGGCCTGAAGCCCTATCCAGAGGGATTGACCTCGATTGAGAAAGGCCTGGCTGAGGCGCACTTCTACGTGCGCGCCCTTGGTGGAAAAGGTACTCCGATGCAGAAGGTGTACCGAATGGCCAACTACCTCAAGACCCAGGGGCGGTACTCAAGCGGCTCGGAGGAATGGGAAACCCAGTTCCTTCCCGGACAGGACGTAAAGCGGTTGTTCGGTAGTTTCCTGGGTGCTCCCTATCCGGTGGGTGATGATGAGCAGTTCGCCGCCACGATGGCTTTGTTGGCAAATGCTGCCGGGGTCCCAGCCCGAGTGGTGGTTGGCGCCGTACTTCCCAAGGATCACGTCATTTCTGGAAAGGACATTCAGGCCTGGGTCGAACTTCGGGTTGCTGATGGCTCCTGGCGGGTGCTGCCCCGGGAGGCCTTCACCAGCACCAAGCCTCCGGATCGGGCTTATGTGCCAAACAAGAACCTGCTGCCGCCCAAACCCAAGCCACAGGACCAGCCGCAGAATCAACCCCAGGTCAAGAAACAGCAGAAGAAGAAGCAGCAGCAGGCTCAGGAAGCTGTCAAGCGGGGATGGGTAAAGGCCATCCTGCCGATCCTGTTGCTGCTGATCCTGTTGTTGACCGTGCCTTTGTTGAAGTGGCTACGTCGTCGCCGGCGGCGCCGTTCGGGTACGCCTGCTGATCAGATCGCCGGAGCCTGGTCGGAGTTGCTGGACAACGCCAGGGACCTTGGCGTCCAAACCCCGGTTGGCGCAGCCAGGCCTCGGCAGGCCAGGGAGTTGGTGGCGGTGACGGTTGGTGAGTCCCTGTCGCGAAGTGCTGATCAGGGCACCTTCGCCGAACAGCATCCGACCCAGGGCCAGGCCACGGCGTACTGGGAGCAGGTGATGGCTGAAACGGGCACGCTGCGCAGGTCAGCATCCTGGCAGCGGCGCTTGACGGCTCCGTTCAATCCGGTGACCTTCTTCATCAACCGCAGCCTGCGCTGAGGCGGCAGTATTTAACACGACAATCACGCCGAGGCGGCAGTTATTAACACACCGAGGCGGCAGCAATTAACCCAGTATTCAGGGCAAACGCCACATTTTGCTGCTAATTACTGCCGCCTCGGCGATTGGGGGGATGGGGCGATTAGGGATTTGGGGGTTGGTTCCCATACACTGACGTGTCGGCCCAACGTGGGTCCGGTTCTGGGTGCCTCGCGGCTGCCCGTAACAATGTGCATTTCGCCATGCTGGAGGGGTGCGCCCGTTGCAGGTTGAGGTCCAATCCGGTTCACGAGGTCCACTCAACCGAGAGGTGGAGGCGGTTCCCGGGTCCGATGAGTAAACACTGGTAGCGAACAGATTGCGGAGGACATGCCGAAGAAAGAAGGCGTGATCGAGATGGAGGGCTCCGTCGTGGAGGCCCTCCCCAATGCCATGTTCCGGGTCGAATTGACCAATGGTCACGTGGTACTCGCTCACATCAGCGGCAAGATGCGCCAGCACTACATCCGGATCCTCCCCGAGGACCGAGTGGTGGTGGAGTTGACTCCCTACGATCTCACCAGGGGTCGGATCACCTATCGCTACAAGTGACCATTTGTCAGCCGCCACCAGCAAGAAAGATCTGTAATGAAGGTCAATCCCAGCGTCAAGCCCATCTGTGACAAGTGCAAGGTGATCCGTCGCCACGGCCGCGTTATGGTGATTTGCGAGAATCCGCGCCACAAGCAGCGGCAGGGCTGATCGCACACCACAACTCAATATCCAGACAACGTGATCGCTTAGGTACGACGTACTGAAATCACCTCCGGAACGGATGGCCGGAGCTGGGTCCCAGGGCCCGGACGCGACACGCCAATACCGCCGTATATCCCGAAGGGGCAACCCTTCAAGAAAGGCCAACCATGGCACGCCTCGTTGGTGTGGACCTGCCGCGCGACAAGCGCATCGAGGTCGCACTCACCTACATCTACGGCATCGGCCGTACTCGCGCTCAGCAACTGCTTGCTGCAACCGGCGTTGATCCCAACGCCCGGGTGCACACGCTGGGTGATGAGGAGCTGGTGAAGCTCCGTGACGAAATCGAAGCCAACTTCAAGACCGAGGGCGATCTGCGCCGCGAGGTCCAGGCTGACATCCGCCGCAAGATCGAGATCGGTAGTTACCAGGGTCGTCGCCACCGCATGGGACTCCCAGTTCGCGGTCAGCGCACCAAGACCAATGCCCGTACCCGCAAGGGTCCCAAGCGGACCGTTTCGGGCAAGAAGAAGTAACCGCGCTTCGGTTCACGAACAGCTTTCAACCAGAAAAACAGGAGTACTGAATGCCTCCCAAGAGCCGCACTGCGGCCGGCGCCAAGACCAAGGTGCGCCGCAAGGAAAAGAAGAACGTCGTACAGGGCGAGGCCCACATCAAGTCAACGTTCAACAACACCATCGTCACGATCACTGACCCCACCGGTGCAGTGATCTCCTGGGCCTCCGCCGGCACTGTCGGCTTCAAGGGGTCCCGCAAGTCCACTCCATTCGCTGCTCAGATGGCCGCTGAGGCCGCTGGTCGCCGCGCCATGGATCACGGCATGAAGAAGATCGACGTATTCGTCAAGGGGCCGGGCTCGGGTCGAGAGACCGCAATCCGCTCACTTGGTGCGATCGGCCTGGAGGTCGGCAGCATCTCTGACGTCACGCCCACCCCCCACAACGGATGCCGGCCGCCCAAGCGCCGCCGCGTCTGATCGACACTCGAGACACAGAAAGGCTCAGACATGGCTCGTTACACCGGACCCATGACTCGCAAGTCGCGTCGTCTCGGCGTCGACCTGGTTGGCGGGGACGCCGCTTTTGAAAAGCGTCCCTACGCCCCCGGTCAGCACGGACGTGCGCGGATCAAGGAAAGCGAATACCGCAACCAGTTGCAGGAGAAGCAGAAGGCCCGCTTCACCTATGGCGTGATGGAGAAGCAGTTCCATCGCTACTACAACGAGGCCAGCCGTCGTCCCGGCAAGACCGGTGACAACCTGCTGCAGTTGCTGGAATCCCGCTTGGACAATGTCGTCTACCGGGCCGGGTATGCCCGGACCCGCCGCCACGCCCGGCAGCTCGTCGTACACGGGCACTTCAAGGTGAATGGCAAGAAGGTCGACATCCCCAGCTTCCAGGTCAGTGAGAAGGACGTCATCGACGTGCGCGAGAAGTCGCTGGAGATGACCCCCTTCATCGTGGCGCGGGAGACCCACGGTGAGCGCATCGTTCCCGCCTGGCTTGAGGCAGTGCCCAGCCGGATGCGGATCCTGGTGCACTCACTGCCAGTTCGCGAACAGATCGACATTCCTGTTCAAGAACAGCTCATCGTCGAGTACTACTCCAAGAAGTAATCAGTCCAACTACAAACCGACCGAATGTGAGAGTTCGAGCCCGTCAAATAGTGGGTGGGCTCGGAAAGGAAAAATAAGTGCTCATCGCTCAGCGTCCGACCCTGTCGGAAGACAAAGTTGACGACTTCCGTTCGCGTTTCGTCATCGAGCCGCTGGAGCCAGGCTTCGGCTACACGCTCGGCAACTCGTTGCGTCGTACCCTGCTGTCCTCCATCCCCGGAGCAGCGGTCACCAGCATCAAGGTGGACACGGCTCTGCACGAGTTCTCCACGATTGAGGGTGTCAAGGAAGATGTCACCGAGATCATCCTGAACCTGAAGTCCCTGGTGGTTTCCTCCGAGCATGACGAGCCGGTCACCCTGGTACTGCGCAAGTCAGGTGCGGGTGAAGTCACCGCCGAACACATTGAGGTGCCTGCGGGAGTGGAGATCCACAGCCCCGACCTGCACATCGCCACCCTGAATGCCAAGGGCAAGCTGGAGATGGAACTGGTCGTCGAGCGTGGCCGTGGGTATGTCTCCGCAGCCCAGAACAAGGGTCCCGACGATGAGATCGGCAGGATGCCGGTTGACTCCATCTACAGCCCGGTGTTGAAGGTCACCTACAAGGTGGAGGCAACCCGTGTTGAGCAGCGCACCGACTTCGATCGCCTGGTGATTGATGTTGAGACCAAGCCGGCCATCGCCCCGCGTGATGCCCTGGCCTCAGCAGGTAAGACCCTGGTGGAGCTCTTCGGTCTGGCCCGTGAACTCAACGTGGAGGCAGAGGGCATCGACATCGGTCCTTCGCCAGTGGACGAGCAGTTGGCCCAGGACCTGGCCATGCCGGTTGAGGAACTGAACCTGACCGTTCGGTCCTACAACTGCCTCAAGCGCGAGGGTCTGGATACCGTCGGTGAACTCCTGCAGCGTTCAGAGCAGGACCTGTTGGACATCCGCAACTTCGGTGCCAAGTCCATCGATGAGGTCAAGCTCAAGCTGCATGAGATGGGCTTGTCGCTCAAGGACAGCGCGCCTGGTTTCGATCCGGCCGCTGCGCTGGCTGCTTTCGAGGAAGATGACTACGACGACAGTTTCGTCGAGGACGAACAGCTCTGAGTCGCTTCGCGATCACCAGACCACGAATTCGCAAATCAGCTACCTGAGTACCTAGTCCGGCTCAGGAGAAACGAGAAATATCATGCCAACTCCCAAGAAGGGTGCCCGTCTCGGCGGTAGCCCGGCGCACCAGCGCCTGATCCTGTCCAACCTCGCCACCTCGCTGTTTGAGCACGGTCGGATCACCACCACCGAGACCAAGGCGCGGGTGCTTCGGCCCTACGCCGAGAAACTGATCACCAAGGCCAAGCGCGGTGACCTGCACAACCGCCGTGAGGTCCTCAAGGTGATCCGCGACAAGTCCGTCGTACACGTGCTGTTCACTGATATCGCGGAGACCTTCAAGGATCGGCCAGGTGGCTACACCCGGATCACCAAGATTGGTCCCCGCAAGGGTGACAATGCCCCGATGGCAGTCATTGAATTGGTGACTGAGGCCTATGTCCCCAAGGCTCCCACCAAGAAGGCTGCCAAGGTGGAGGATCAGGCGCCTGCTGCTGAGGCCCCCGTTGAGGAAGTGGCTGAAGAAACCACCGATGTCGTTGTCGAGGACTCTGAGGCAAGCGAGGCTGTTGACACTGAGGCTACTCAGGAGGATGACGCCCAGGCGCAGGACGACTCTGAGAGCGAAGCTGTTGAGGAGGAGTCCAACTAACCTGGATTCCAGCTACGAGGACCCGCTGTACTGGAGACAGACAGCGGGCCTTCAGTTTTCTCTGGGAGCCCTCATCCGCACCCAGCAAACCCGTCGAGGCGGCAGTAATTAACACACTTACAGCGGTGATCAGGCGCCCCGGGATGTTAACTACTGCCGCCTCGGC
>CAZRKI010000045.1:0-11542 GCA_964600765.1 uncultured Marmoricola sp. | reverse complement strand
CCCGGGATGTTAACTACTGCCGCCTCGGCACGGGGTGGGCTTGTTGCTGGTGCACGTCGAGGCGGAGCAGGGAACCGGCCAGGGTAACTCCGGGGCCAAGCAAAAGGATGACGGCCAGCGTGCCAAAACCGACAGTGGCACCTCCCAACCAGCCGACCAGTGCGCCACCGAACTGGACAGTGCTGTAGCTCCACTTGAACGGGATTGGTGGATCCCAGGCCAGGGCTGCGGCCTCTGTGGGGCCGGCGCCGGTGTGACTACCCAGATACCCAGCGATTCCGGAAGCAAGCAGCGGGAAAGCCAGGGCGAGCATGACCACTTGTCCCAACAGTGACTGGGGCGTTTCCAGGACTTTCATCGTCAGTGGTACCACCGTGCTCACTATTGCCACCTGGGCAACGGTTCCAATGCCGGGTACCAAACCTCGCACGTAGGCCATCAGCAAGAACAGCAAGGCCACCACCACGCTCACAGCACCCCATGCCAATCCGCTCCAGATGGAGAGTCCGGTGATCAGGGTGGAGTAGCCATCAGCGCCCAGATCAGCGGTCAGCAGGAGTCCAACGCCCAACCCCAGTACGACGCAGCCGGCGAACAGGGTGCACAACTGGCGGATCGTGGGCATGTGCATACTCTGTCAGATTCCCTGACCACTTCCCGGCCCGGTAGATTCAGAGGGTGCGGGTACGTTTGGATCTTGGGTACGACGGTGCTGGTTTCCACGGGTGGGCCACCCAACCGGGATTGCGAACCGTGCAGGGCGAGATAACCCAGGCACTGACCAGGGTCCTGAGGACCGAAGTGGCGTTGACCGTCGCCGGCCGGACCGACTCTGGAGTTCATGCCCGTGGACAGGTGGCTCACCTGGATCTTGACCCCTCCCGATTGGAGCACTCCAACCCCAACCACAGCCCGTACGACGCATTGCGCCGCCGCGTGAATGGGATCCTCGACCCCGATGTCCGGATCCATCGGATCAGCGCAGCGCCAGCTGGTTTCGACGCCCGGTTCTCGGCGATCTGGAGGCGATACTGCTACCGGATCGGTGACCAGCCAGAAGCCCAGGACCCGCTGACGCGAGGTTCGGTGCTCTTCTGGCCTCGGCTTTTGGATGCGGAGTTGATGAACCAGGCCGCCGAACAATTGCTGGGGGAGCATGATTTCGCGGCGTTCTGCCGTCGGCGCGAGGGCGCTACCACCATTCGTACCCTGATCGACCTTAGCTGGGAGCGGGATGCCGCCGGGTTGTTGCACGGAACGGTGCGCGCTGATGCCTTCTGTCACAACATGGTGAGGTCCCTGGTTGGTTGCCTGATCACGATCGGGGAGGGCCGTCGCCCACCGCATTGGGCCAGTGAAGTGCTGGCTGCCCGGACTCGCAATAGCGCGGTCGGAGTGGTGGCAGCTCATGGCCTGGTGCTTGAGGAGATCGGCTATCCAGATGACGCCGATCTTGCGGAACAGGCAACGCGTTCCCGGGTGGTACGTACCCTTTCGATGTGAGGCCAGGAACGGGGAAGGGATCGAAACGTGGGCGCCGATCCCGGCTGGAGTTGGTGATCGTGCTCTTTGCGATCACCATGCTGATTGCTGGCCTGTCCACGCTGGTGTTGGCACCCCGACATGGCGTCCGAAAACCCGGGTTGGAACCCACTCCCTGGGTGTTGCCGGCACCGATGGTTCCCCCGCTACTGACCCCGGGACCGAAACCCCAACTGGAAAAGGTTCCAGAGCGATTGCCGATGAGAGTGGCCACCGCGAACATCTACCAGCGCCTGAGTTGGTCGCGTGCTCTCTCCGACATCAACCGGTTGATGGACCCCAACACCGATCTGATCGGACTCAATGAGATCAATCCCGGTCGGGCGGCCGCTCTGCAATCGTGGATCGCGACCAGGCCCGGATGGCATTTCTATGCACCACCTGCTTCGCCAACCCCGTTTCGACTCAGTAATTCGCTGATCTGGAATGATGCCCGGCTCAAGCTCCTGGACATTGGCAGTGAATTCGGGAGCCAGTCCGCAACCCGAAAGTACGCCGTGGATTCTCGTTGGATCACCTGGGCCAAATTCCGGGTGCGAAAATCCGGTACGACGCTGTACTTCCTGGTTACCCACATGGACCCGGCAGTTGAGCGCCGTGGCGTGCCCAGGCCAAATGGAACGGTCCGGGCCAATCAGGTCTACATGGATCGTTTGTTGGATTTCGCGGCCGGGTTGGTCAAATCAACTGGTCGGGCAGAACGCTCCAGCAATGTGATCATCGTGGGGGACTGGAATGTCAATGCCCTGGCGGATCGCCGGGTGGCAGCCTCGGTGCTGCCCTTTGCCGTTCTGGAAGGACGTGGAGAAGGGCCGATCATCTCCAACTACTCGGCGCTGGGGTTCACCTTTCCCCCAACCAGTCCCAAGAGCCACCGCTGGATCGACTATGTGGCGGTCTGGTCGAGGATGCCGTTGGGTGGCCCCGAACTGAGTTTCCAGGAACAGTATTCACCGCGGCCGGTGTATTCAGATCACAATCCGGTGATTGCCGACCTGGTCCTGAAGTACTTCAAACTCAAGGGGATCGGCCCGGGGCCGGACCAGGACTCGACGCCAGGACCGACTCCGGTGGCATCTGGCTGACCCGCTTGATTTTCCTCAACTCCACTTCGTATCTGCTGGAGCGGCCCTGCGCGGTGGCGAAGAATCGTCGTCGCAGCGAGCCAGTTGCCTCAACCAGGTCATTGGGTTTCAACCGGATCGCGGCACGCTGGGATGATTTGGTCCAACCCACCAGATCGATCACATCGACCTGTCGCCTGGACTGCGACTTGCGTCCTGGTCGATCAACGACCAAACGAAGTGTCACGATCTGGTCACCACTGGGCAACTCCCGTTGGGTCGGGTCGTTGCTGACCCGACCCACCAGTGTCACCTGATTGTTCAGTTGCATTTGGCACCTCCGTCGACACTGTGCCCAGCACGAGAGGAGAGGGACCACAGTGTGTTGGGATTTGTGGATCGGGAGGAGTGAGCGGCCGCTTGTGGATGACAACGGGGCATGATGAGCCCATGGGTGATGAGCACTACTTCACGGCAGATCCAACCGCTCCATTCCGGCGGGTGCCGGTGCGAGCCCATGTCTGGGGTCACTGGCTTGAGTTGACCTCTGGAAGTGGGGTTTTCGCGCAAGGTCGATTGGATATCGGGACCGGAGTGCTGTTGCGTGAGGTAGGGCCTCCCATCGGTGCCGCCCGAGTGCTGGATCTCGGCTGTGGCTACGGGGTGATCGGACTGGCCATCGCAGTAGCCGTGCCAGACACCCTGGTGACTGCGGTGGACGTCAATGAACGCGCGGTCCTGTTGGCCAATGAGAATGCCGAGTCCCTGGGAGTGGCAGATCGCTACCGGGCCTGCCTGCCCGATGAGGTCCCCGTGGAGGAGCGGTACGACGAGATCTGGTCGAACCCGCCGATCCGGGTGGGGAAGTCGGCCCTTCATGAACTACTGCTCCACTGGTTGCCTCGGCTGACTCCGGAAGGCCAGGCCCGCCTGGTGGTGGGCAAGAACCTGGGTGCCGACTCGCTGGCCAAGTGGTTGTCAGATCAGGGGTATCCCACTGCCCGAACCGCGAGCAGTAAGGGCTTTCGGGTGCTCGAGTCAAGGCGGGCTGACGGGGGTTAGGCTGCCCGGGTGAGCACGGCTACCAAGCGGCAGGCCTTGCCAGCACCGCTGCTGGTCTTTGTGGGTGTGGTTTCGGTCCAATTCGGTGGTGCCCTCGCAGCCACTCTGGTTCCGGAGATTGGTGCCGGCGGGGCGGTATTTCTGAGACTGGTTTTCGCGGCTGTCATTCTGGCCCCGGTGGCCAGGCCTGGGCTCAGCGGATACAGCAGGTCCGACTGGGTGACAGTGATTGGATTCGGGATCGCCCTGGGCTCCATGAACTGGGCCTTCTACGGCTCGCTGTCGCACCTGCCCATCGGGGTTGCGGTGACGGTGGAGTTCTGCGGCCCATTGTTGTTGGCCGCGGTGCTCTCGCGTCGGGCCCATGACTTCGTGGCCGTGTTGGCGGCGGCAGGTGGCGTCGTACTCATGTCCAATGCGCTGGTGCTGCCCCTGGCGCAGCTGAGTTGGCTCGGGTTGGGATTGGCGGCGTTGGCTGGCGGCTTCTGGGCCGCCTACATCGTGCTCAGCGCCAGAACCGGAGCTGCCTTTGCGGGCCTGGACGGCCTGGCCATCGCGTTGGTGGTGGCGACCATATTGGTCACGCCGGTTGGGCTGCTATCGATGGATCAGTGGAGCGTCGTACATGTCACCAAGGGCATTGGCCTGGCGTTGTTGTCCTCGCTGATCCCCTATTCACTGGAGTTGGTGGCCCTGCGGCGGCTCTCAGCTCGAGTGGTGGGAATCCTGCTGTCCACCGAACCAGCCGTTGCTGCCCTGGCTGGACTCCTGGTGCTGGGGCAGCATCTGAGCCAGTTGCAGGTGACTGGGTTGTTCCTGGTGGTGGTGGCAAGCGGGATTGTGCTGGGTGGTTCCAGGCCGGCTGTGCGGTCGGGGGAGCAGGTAGGGGCGATTGAGGGGACCTGAGCAGTGACAACTGGGTGTGGCTTGTGTCACAGTTCTGGGCATGCAGACAGCACCAGCTCCAGTTTTCCTCGATGATCGCCTCAACTACTGGGCGCAGGCGACGCCAGACGCTGAGTGCATGACCTATCTGGATCGCACCTGGACTTTTGGCGAGTGGCAGGACCGAGTCCGCCGAGCTGCCGGTGCTCTGCGCACTGCTGGGGTCACCAGAGGAGATGTGATCGCCTTTCTGGACAAGAACCATCCCGCGTGCGTGGAGTTGACCATCGCCGCAGCCATGCTGGGTGCGGCGACGGCGATTATCAACTTCCGACTTGCTGGGGATGAGATCGATTACGCGATCAATGACTCTGGCGCAAAGTTGTTGGTGGTTGGTTCTGAACTGATGCCCACGATCACTGCGATCCGGGAGAAGTTGAGTGGCGTCCAGACCATCTGGGAAGTGACTCCCGATGGTGCTGAAGGCGATGAATATGAGCAGCAACTGGCTGCGGCCGAGCCCATCGATCGGGACCCCGCCGTCACTCCTGATGATGTGGCTCTGGTGATGTATTCGTCGGGGACAACCGGACGCCCCAAGGGAGTGATGATCACCCAGTACGCCCTGATCAAGCACACCATCAATGCGCATGACGGCTGGGAATTCGAACCCGGCGACAAGAACATGGTGGCAATGCCCTTGTTCCACGTGGGCGGTACCTCCTATGTGCAATTCGGGATTCATGACGGAATACCCAGTGTGATGACGCGTGACCCCGATGGTGCCTCCCTGGCCGGAGCCATCCTGCAGGGAGCCAATCGAACCTTCCTGGTGCCAGCAGTATTGGCCCAGGTGTTGCAGGCGGGCCCTGATGCGATCAAGCTCTTTGGTGCCCTGAAGACCTACTGCTATGGAGCCTCACCGATGCCATTGCCCCTGTTGCGGGCCGCGATGGAGGCGTGGCCGGATACCGACTTCATCCAGGTCTATGGCCTTACTGAGGTCTGTGGCGTGGCCACCCATCTGATGCCTGAGGACCACCGCGACGCTGAGCACCCAGAGCGATTGGTATCCGCAGGGACGCCCCTGCCTGAGGTTGAGATCAAGGTAGTCGATCCAGCAACCCTTGAGGAGGTTCCAACAGGTGAGCACGGAGAGATCTGGATGCGTACGCCACAACTCATGAAGGGGTTCTTGAACAAGCCGGAGGCAACCGCAGAGGTGATCACCCAGGATGGCTGGTTCCGCACGGGAGACATGGGCAAGGTCGATGATGGCGGCTATGTCTATGTCCAGGACCGGCTCAAGGACATGATCATTTCCGGTGGAGAGAACATCTACAGCCCGGAGATTGAAAGGGTGCTGGCTGAACATCCAGCGGTGATGGAGGTAGCCATCATCGGCGTGCCGGACGAACGCTGGGGTGAAGTGGTCAAGGCAGTGGTTTCCCTCAACGAGGGCCACAGCGCCACTGAGGATGAGTTGATCGAATACTGCAAGGAGCATCTGGCGTCGTACAAATGCCCCAAGTCGGTGGACATCATCGACCTGTTGCCGCGCAACCCAACCGGGAAGATCCTCAAACGGGATCTGCGTCAACCCTATTGGGAGGGCCGGGAGAGTCGGATCGTTTAGCCCTGGTTGCTCGGCACAGCAAATGGCTGTTCCCCAGTCACGATCCGCAGACCCGGCATGCCGTGGGTCTGGGCGTAGGCCATCGATTGCTTGAGGGAAACCAGGGTGTTTGACAACGGTGGCCAGAAGTTCAATGAGGTCAGGGTGCCAACTGGACGCCCATTGTGGTCCATGTAGCCAGCCCCGGAGTCATGTTCGATGCCGAAGTTGAAGCTGTAGATGAAGGCATTCCAGGGAGCCGGCCAGAACATCATTGCGGTGGTTGGCTTCAACTGGTCCTGTCCGGTCCGGTACTGGCTGTTCAGGTATCCGTACAGTGGTTGGAACCAGAACGGGAAGTCAGCAGCCTGGGCGGAGTTGGGACCACCCCAGTGCGGGACGGTGGGATCCACCTTGTCCAGATCGGCATCGTCCACCCTGATCAGGGCCAGGTCGTTGTTGTTGCACAAGGTGGCATCGGTTTGGCCCTCGGCATGCATCGCGACCCATGAGCTGTACACGATGGTTCCGCCGCCGACGACGGTGCCGGTGCTACCCGGGGTCTTGTCCACCACGAACTGGGCCCGATCACCCAGCGGGGCTGGGTTCATCAGACAGCCATTGAGCGAGGTCTGGTCATCCTCATTGGGATTGCAGTGTGCCGTGTATCCGAGATAGATAGCTCCGGTGTCATCGGTGAAGACGAAGTTGCTGGTGCATACGGTGAACGGCGTGACCACCTGGGTGCCCGGGTGAATCGGGCGAGTCGGATCAGGCTGGTAGGACCCAGCAGCCAGTGTTGGGAGGGAGATCAGGGGAAGCGCAGTACCGAATGCCAGGGCAAGACAGCGCAGAATCAGACGCATTGGGACATGGTGCAACATCGCCCGGATTCCTGCTCTCGGTCCCGGCCACTGGTGCAGTCCACTCCGGACTTCCTCGCAATTGTCTACAAACCGGATCGGGTTCAGCCCTTACCCTGCTGAGGTGCGAAAGTGGTTCACCTGGTTTGACTGGAACATCCTCAGTTGTGGGTGGCGTGGTCATGTGCTCTACCAGCCACTGGAACCCGAGTTCGCCGCGATGATCAGACTGGACACTCCAAATGGCGAGGCCTGGCGTTGTCTGCGCTGTGAGGCCTATGTGGTTGGGCGTCCGCATGCCAGCGGCCCTGCGCAGGACGCCCCGTTGGTACTGCGTGGCAAGGCTTTGCGTGATGCCCTGATCCTGCGTGCCTATGCGATGGAGCGTTTGGTCCGGGGGTGCCTGATGGTCCTGCTGGCAGTGGGCGTTTACCTGTTCAAGGACTCCCGACACGCACTACATGATGTTTTCCAGAGCTATCTCCCCTTGTTCCAACCGGTCGCAGATCGGATGGGAGTGGATCTGGACACCTTCGGTCCGGTGCGCTTGGTGGAACGGATCCTGTTGCTCAACCCCGACACCCGAATTGGATGATCGGCCTGATCTCGGTGTACGCAGTGTTGTTGTTCGCCCAGGGAGTTGGCCTGTGGTCGATGCGGCGCTGGGGTGAGTACGTCGCCGCGGTGGCCACCTCTGTCTTCATCCCCTTCGAGATTCACGAACTCCTGGAGAAGGTGACCTGGATCCGGGTTTCAGCCCTGGTCCTGAACATTCTGCTGGTCGTCTACATCGTGTGGACCAAGCGACTGTTCGGCTTTCGTGGTGGGATCACCGCGTTTCTGGAGGAACGCCACAGTCAATCGATCATGGAGATCGAACACGCAGCACTGGCCGGACCCAAACCAGCTGAGCGTTAGCCGACCCTTTGAGCCCATGAGCCACTTGCTGGGTGGAAGATGGAATTAGGGGCGACTTAGTTCCAGCCACTGGGGAGTGATCAACATGAGCGCGAACCCATCCCGGTTCGTCTTTGATTTTGCTGAGGGAAACAAGGACCAGAAGGACCTGCTCGGGGGCAAGGGCGCAAATCTGGCAGAGATGACCAACCTGGGGCTGCCGGTCCCACCGGGATTCATCATTACCACCGAGGCGTGTCGCGGCTATTTCGAGCAGGGTGGCCCACCCGAGGGATTGGTTGATGAGGTGCTGCACCACCTGGCCGGGGTGGAGCAGGTGTTGGGGAAGTCCCTCGGCAATCCCGATGATCCACTGTTGCTGGCGGTTCGTTCCGGCGCCAAGTTCTCGATGCCGGGCATGATGGAAACCGTCCTCAACGTCGGCTTGAATGATCAGACGGTATCCGGCCTTGCGGCAGTCACAAAAGACCCTCGTTTTGCCTGGGACTCCTACCGGCGGTTGCTGCAAATGTTTGGGGCCACGGTCATGGATGTTGACTCCTCCATCTTCGCCGCTGCCCTTGAGGAGCAGCGTCGCCAGCAAGGTGTTGGCACCGACCAGGAACTAACCACGCCCTCACTGCAGCAGTTGGTGGCGACGTACCAGGGTCTGATCAGGGAGCACGCCGGTCGAGACTTCCCACAGGACCCAAAGGAGCAATTGCTACAAGCGGTGTGGGCGGTATTTGACTCCTGGAACACTGACCGGGCCCGGTTGTACCGCCGCCAGGAACAGATCCCCGAGGATCTCGGCACCGCGGTGAACGTTTTGGCGATGGTGTTTGGCAACCTTGGCGCGGACAGTGGCACTGGCGTTGCCTTCACCAGGGACCCAGCAACTGGCAATCCGGGTGTCTATGGCGACTACCTGGAGAATGCTCAGGGTGAGGATGTGGTCGCCGGGATCCGTAATACCCGGCCCCTTACCGACCTGGAACTGATCGACAAGAACTCATATGACCAACTCCTGTCAATCATGTCGACCCTGGAGACCCACTACCGCGATATGTGCGATATCGAATTCACCATCGAACGCGGTCGGCTCTGGATGCTCCAGACCAGGGTCGGTAAGCGGACGCCGGAAGCAGCCTTCCGGATCGCCGTACAACTGCTGGATGAAGGCCTGATTGATGCGGATGAAGCCCTGTTGCGAGTAACCGGGGAGCAACTTGCCAAGCTCATGTTCCCCGGATTCGATGAGTCGGCCCTGGGAGAGCCATTGGCCACCGGTATGGGGGCCTCGCCCGGAGCCGCAGTGGGTCGGGCGGTCTTCGATTCCCAGACTGCTGTGGAATTGGCAGCCCGAGGTGAGGAAGTGATCCTGGTACGCCAGGAAACCAATCCGGATGATCTACATGGAATGGTGGTGGCGAGGGGGATTTTGACCAGTCGGGGTGGCAAGACCTCGCATGCTGCCGTGGTGGCCAGGGGGATGGGGCGCACCTGTGTTTGCGGTGCTGATGACCTGAAGGTCGATGTAAGCGCCAAGCAGTTCCGGGTCAGGTCTGGGCAGACCATCAATGAGGGTGATCTGATCTCGATCGACGGCACCAGCGGCGAGATCCATGCCGGTGCCATCCCATTCCATGACTCAGTCGTGGTCCAGCACTTCGAGGGTGAGTCAACTGACGAGACCCCTTTGGTTGCGGCCGTTTCGCGACTGATGGGCCATGCCGATCGAGTACGCCGGCTTCGGGTCCGGGCCAATGCCGATACCGCTGAGGACGCCGAGCGGGCTCGACGCTTTGGCGCCGAGGGAATCGGGTTGTGCCGGACCGAACACATGTTCCTGGGAGACCGACGCCAACTGGTCGAGGATCTGGTGGTGGCTGATTCCAACCAGGAGCGAGAGCTAGCCCTGGCGGCCCTGCTGCCACTACAACGTGCTGACTTCCAGCAATTGTTCGCAGCCATGGACGGACTTCCGGTGACCGTGCGCCTGTTGGACCCACCGCTGCATGAGTTTCTCCCGGATCTGACTGAGTTGTCAGTGGAGGTAGAGGTAGCCAGGGCCCGTGGTGAGTCGCAGCCAACTCGCGAACGCTTGCTCAGTGAGGTGCAACGACTGCATGAGCAGAATCCGATGCTCGGACTGCGTGGTGTCCGTCTGGGCATCCTGATTCCGGGACTGTTCACCATGCAGGCCCGCGCGATTCTGGAAGCGGCGGTCGCTCAGGTGCAGGCTGGTGCTGATCCCCAGCCGGAGATCATGATCCCTTTGGTGGGCACGGTCCGGGAGCTGGAGATCATCAGAACCGGTATCGCTGCGGTGGCTGCCGCAGTCCAAGAGGAGACCGGGATCGGGGTCGACCATCTGGTCGGCACCATGATCGAGTTGCCGAGGGCCGCACTGACCGCAGGGAAGATCGCTGAACAAGCCGAATTCTTCTCCTTCGGTACCAACGACCTGACCCAGATGACCTGGGGATTCAGTCGGGATGATGTGGAGGCATCCTTCTTCCCGGAGTACCTGGACCAGGGCATCCTCGGTGTTTCCCCATTCGAATCGCTGGACGTTGAGGGTGTCGGAGAACTGGTCCGGCTCGGGTCCCAGCGGGGCAGGGATACCCGCCCGAACCTCCATCTGGGGGTCTGTGGAGAGCACGGAGGGGACCCAGCCAGTATCCATTTCTTTGATCAGGTGGGTTTGGATTACGTGTCCTGCTCGCCCTTCCGGGCTCCGGTGGCCAGACTGGAGGCGGGTCGCTCGGCCCTGATCAACCAGGAGAACAGATGAACCATCATTCTCGGATCGTGACCAGGCGGCGTCCACTGGGCCTGTTTCATTTCGCCGATCCCCGGCATTGGACCCCCAGGGATGCGCAGATCGCCTTCGAGCAGGGCAGCCAGGCCCTGTTTGACGAGGTAATCGTGATGGGCTTTCGGGTGGCCCGAACCAAACGGTCAACTCGGCGCCTGGGGCAGATCATCGAGGAATCCCAGGGTGCCCTTGAGGTTTATGAGCGAGCAGGCTGGTTGACCAACCCGGAGTTTGCCTATGCAGAGCAGATGCCTCCAGACCCGGCTCAGGTGACGATCAGCAAGGAGTACCTGCGTGGCCTGGGCTATGAGCACATCCGGTTCCCAAGTGACTACCAGCCTCACCCGGATGATCCGTCAACAGCCCGCTGGTCGGCGATGCCAAACAACAGTCAGGTGCATGCGTGGGTGCTGCGCCATCGTGAGCCCCGACCCTGGGTGGTCGGGGTGCATGGCGCCGAGATGGGCCGGCCATTTGTGGATTTCATGTTGTTCCGGGCCAAGTGGATGCACGAGAAGCTGGGCCTGAACGTCGCCCTACCAATCCTCCCGCTACATGGTCCCCGTCGTGGTGGCGGGCACTTTCCCTCCGAGGTGACCGCGCACAACGTGCATGGTGTCCTTCAATCGGTGGCGGATGTGCGGCGTACAATCGCCTGGATCCGCGCTCAACAACCGGATGCCCAGATCGGGATCCACGGGATCTCCCTGGGTGGCCATGTCAGTGCGATCGTGTCCAGCCTGGAATCCGATCTGGCCTGTGCCCTGATCGGGGTCGCGCCGATGGATCTGGT
>CAZRKI010000044.1:0-19925 GCA_964600765.1 uncultured Marmoricola sp. | reverse complement strand
TCCCAGCCTTCCGCGGCTACGCGCTGCGGGAGATCGGGGTTGCTCGCTGCGATGCGCTGCTCAAGGAGCTCGGCAAGCAGTCGTACGCCCGCTCCAAGCGGGCGAAGACGGTGCTCCGGCTGGCGTTCGGCCTCGCGGTGCGGCACGAGGTGATCCACCGCAACCCGATCGACGGGGTGGCTCGCCTGCACAAGCCGAAGCGGACACCGACGGCATTGACCGCGACCGAGGTCAACGCGATCCGGGCGGTGATCAAGGCGTGGGAGCAGTCCCACGGCACCTGCGGGCCGAACCCCGACGGTCAGCTCGGTCAGATCGTCGAGGTCATGCTGGGCACGTCGGCTCGGATCGGCGAGGTGCTCGCGATCCGTCGCCGGGACTTGGACCTGACGACGACCCCGGCCACGCTGCGGATCTGCGGCACCGTGATCTCCGAGCGCGGCGTCGGGACCTACCGCCAGGAGCACCCGAAGACCGACCGCTCCAACCGGGTGATCGCGCTGCCATCGTTCACGGCCGAAGCTCTGCGCCGCCAGCTGGCGATCATGGACGACCATTCGCTGGATGCTCTCGTCTTCCGCAGCCGGGAGGGGACGCCGTTGACCACGGCCAACGTGCGGCGCCAGCTCCGCAAGGTCCTCGGGGACGCCGGCATCGAGGGCGTCAGCCCGCACATGTTCCGCCGCACGGTCGCGACCGTGATCAACGAGCAGGCCAGCCTCAACCTGGCTTCCGAGTTGCTTGGCCACACCGACCCGAAGGTGACGATCGAGCACTACATCCGCCGCAACGAGCAGGTGAACCCGCTAACCGCCGAGCTGCTCGACCAGGCGTTCGCTAGGGACGCGAGGAAGTCGGTTAGTAGACGGGGCGGTCGGTGATCGCCCGAGCGATCTCCGATCTGAGGCCCGCGACTTGGCCCGCCGTTCGCGCTTGGTGGCAGGCGGAGTGCAGGTCGTTCATATCGATGCCGTCCCAGTCGAGGCCACGACCGGACTCCGCCAGAAGTTGCGCGAAGAACTCCCGCTGTGTCCGCCCGTTGCCCTCGCGAAATGGGTGCGCGAAGTTCAGGTAGTCGTACAGGTAGGTGACTTCGTCGACGAGGTCGTCGGCACCGATCTGCCGCAGCATGTCGCTCTCGGTGATGCGGGAGGCGACGTGTGCGACTGGACGCGGGATCTCCAGCGGCGGGATAAACGAGGTGTCGTCCCCTTCGCCCTTGGCGATACCGACGGTACGCAGGTCGCCGGCCCATTCGTAGACGTCCTGGAAGAGCTGGAAGTGGAGCTTCTGGAGGTGCGACAGGTCGTAGGTCCGAAGCACGAGCCACGGATGTGAACGGAGCTCAGCGAGCCGGAACTCAAGGAGGTCGTTCTCGGCTGCCCGTAAGTCAGCGGCTGATGCCGCGCCTACCTTGTTGCGCAGTACCGCTGATTCGGGGGCCAGTAGGTAGGCATCCCAGCGCGCCTCGTGGTCGCCGACCTCCCACGGGCGGGCGCCGCTCACGAGAGCCCGTAGCGGCTTCGGACTCGCTTGCCCAGTGCTTCGATGTCGATCTCCCCGCGGACGTAAGCGTCCTGGTCGGCACGGGTTGCGTCCGTGCTGCGGGAACCTTCGAGTTCGGAAGACCGACGAGCGTCATCGATAGCGCGCTTGCGACGCTCGACTTCGGTGATCTCGACTGTCATGAATGATCCTCCTTCAGGTGTTCTAGTCTATCGGTGCCAGCCGACATTGGTAGGAACCACGGCCAATGCTTCACGCGAAGCGGCGGAATAGTCTCCACCTGAAGCATCCCGGGTTCGGTGGAGGCTCTGGTGTGTCCCGGGTTCTACGGCGTCTGAGTTTCTGGATTCTGGTGCCTGACACCAGGAGGTTCAGATGGGATGACCGGGCTATCCGGCCGAGTTCTGGCGCAAGGTCCTCGACCTGCTCGCCGAGGGCAGAACAGTCGCCAGCATCGCGCACGATCTCGACGTCAGCGAGCAGACGATCTACAACTGGCGATGCCAGGACCACATCGACCGCGGTGTCCAACCTGGCCTGACGACGGCCGAGAAGGGCGAGTTGTCGGCAGCGTAGAAGCGGATCGCCGAGCTCGAGACCGAGCTGAAGGTCGCCCGGTGAGCCGTCGACGTGCTGAAGGAGCAGACCAGCCCAAAAGGCGGTATACGGCGGTCGAGGTGATCGCCGCGGACCAGCTACCGGTCCAGGTCGCGTGCCGGGTCCTTGGCGTGTCCGAGGCCGGCTTCAACGAGAGCCGCAAGCGCGCACCGTCAGAGCACGCGATCCGCCACTCGATGCTGACCGACCTCATTACCCAGATCCACGCCGAGTGCCACGGCATCTACGGTGCCCGCCGAGTCCACGCCGAACTCACCATCGGCCGCGGCATCCAAGTCGGCCACGGCCAGGTCGAGTTGCTGATGCCCCGGGCCGGGCTGCAGGGCATCAGCGGGCAGAAAAAGTGGCGCAGGATCAAGCCCGACACCGTCGCCACCGATCTGGTCGAACGCGACTTCAGCCGCAACGGCCCGAACCAGCTGTGGGTCACCGACATCACCGAGCACCCGACCCGCGAAGGCAAGGTCTACTGCTGCGTCGTCCTCGACACATACTCGCGCCGGGTCGTCGGGTGGTCCATCGACGCATCGCCAACCGCGGCGTTGGTCACGAACGCGCTCGGAATGGCCATCGACAGCCGGCTCGGTCAACGCGCGAACCCAGGGACGATCATTCACTCCGATCAAGGCGTTCAATTCGGTTCTTGGGCCTTCACCCGGCGGGCGAAGGAGTCAGGGCTGCTCGCGTCGATGGGCAGCATCGGCGACTGCTACGACAACTCGATGATCGAGAGCTTCTGGTCTCGGATGCAGGTCGAGTTGCTCGACCGCAAGATGTGGAACACCCGCATCGAGCTGAGCAACGCAATGTTCGAGTACCTCGAAATCTGGCACAACCGCAAACGCCGTCACAGCCAGCTCGGGTGGCTCACCCCGATAGAGTTCGAACGCAACCGCATCATCACCGTGGCATGAGAATCCCAAGAATCTCGACTACCCGGAACCCGGGGCACACCAAGGCGATGGTTGCCGTTGGCGGGTACATCTAGGCGGCTCGGTCGCCATTCGGCTTGATGACCCACCACCGGCCACCGTGGGTGGAGATGTTGTGACACTTCACCTCTCCGGGGCCTTCGTGCGCGTAGTAGTAGAGCGGATGCCCGTTGTAGGTGACCTGGGTCGTGCCATCTCGCCGTTCGGTCGTGCCGAGCAGCCCGGATTTGACCTCTCCTCGGCCCGTAGGGGCTCCCGTGGTGAGAACAGGCGGCCATAGCTCGGCGCAGTCGCCGTAGCATCGCGGAGTGGTGCTTTCCTCTACCTCCCAGATATAGATCGCCTGATCTTTTGTATCGAAGAGCATGGTGCCGAATTCGCTTGCGCCGGTAGTGATGGTGATGCCCGGAGTTGTTGGCGTTGCGACGCTGCTCGATATTGCGGGCTGGCTCGGGGAAACCGTGGAGCCAATGCTCGACTGTCCGGTCGGGTTAGCGGGTGCGGCGTCGTCCGCTGTTCCGTTGGTGCAACCTGAGGCGAGGACTGCGAACACCAACGCGGTCGCAATGTTGCTGGATCTGGTCACGGTGGGGCTCCCCTCAGTTGATGGACACTGCGAGGTACTTGGCGATCACAGGTGCCTGATCCTCTTGAAGGAGATGCTAGCCCGGCACTCGGATGTTGTACTACGCCTCGACTGCCCGGCGATGGCTCCAGTTACTGTTCCCAGAAGGGTCGCCCGGGCCCTTGATCCGGATGCCTGAGCGAGGGTGTACCAACACACCCAGCGGAGCGCACGGCTGGATACGCCTTAGTCGTGATTCATTCCGTCTCTGGCTCCCAGATCAGGCGGATGCCTTGATCATGTCGGCGCACTTCTCGGCGATCATCAATACCGGCGCATGGATGTTGTTGCTGGGGATGGTTGGCATCACCGATGCATCGGCCACCCTCAGGCCCTCGATGCCACGGACCCGTAGCTGGGGATCGACGACGGCCATGGGATCGCTGTCGGGACCCATCCTGGTGGTGCCGCAGGGGTGGTATTCGGTGTCGGCGTTGGCCCGCAGGGTCTCCTCGATCTGCTTGGGGTCATCGCGGTGGTAGGGGATGAGCATGTCGCCGCGATAGGCATCCAGGGCCGGGTCACTCATCACGTCAAGGGCGATCTGGGTGCCCTTGATCAGGGTCTCCATGTCATAGGGGTGGCTGAAGTACTTCGGGTCGATCAACGGATCGTCGTGGGTGTCCGGACTGGCCAGGCGCACCTCGCCAACGCTCTTCGGTCGCGCCAGCAGGAGGTGCGCGGAGAACCCGTGCCCGATCGGCGGCGTACGACCGTGGTCCTTGCCGATGCCAACGATGAGCTCCATCTCCATGTCGGAGGCCTCGATGTCAGGGCTGGTCCGGTAGTAGGCGCCGGATTCGGCAGCGCAACTGGTCAGCATGCCAGTGCGGTGGCGCCGCCATTGCCAGATGCCCCTGGCCAATCTGCCTATGCCAACCGGTGAAATCCCGACCGTGTCGGCATTGGTGATCGCCTTGTAGATCAGCAGGGCCGAGATGTGGTCCTGCAGGTTCTGGCCGACGCCGGGGCTGTCGAGTACCGGGCTGATGCCAAGCTCTTGTAGGTGGGCTCCGGGACCAACCCCGGAGGCCATCAGGATCTGCGGAGTGCCGAAGGCGCCGGCCGCCATGATCACCTCACGCCGGGCCCGCACCGTGCGGGTCTGTCCGCCCTGTTCGTAGGTGACCCCCACTGCCCGGCGGCCCTCGAAGATCACCCTGGTGATGTGTGCCCTGGTGCGGACATCGAGATTGGGTCGATCCAGGTTGGGGTGGATGAAAGCGGCCGCGACGCTGTGGCGTTCACCGTCCTTCTGGGTCACCTGCACGTGATAGCACCCATGGTGCTCGGCTCCGTTGTAGTCAGGATTGAAGGGGATCCCCTGGGACTGGCAGGCCTTCAGGAATGCCTCGTTGATCGGGCTGGGGCTGCGCAGGTTGGTCACCTGAAGGGGACCCGAGGTGCCGTGGAAGGGGGAGTCGCGATGGATGGTGTTGTTCTCGGACTTGGTGAAATAGGGGAGTACGTCGGCAAATCCCCAGCCGGGGTTCCCCAGAGCCTCCCAGTTGTCGAAATCAGAAGGATGTCCGTGGGCATAGATCATGGCGTTGATCGTGCTGGACCCGCCAAGGGCCTTGCCTCTTGGCTGGAATCCGCGACGACCGTTGAAGCCATCCTGCGGGATGGTCTCGTAATTCCAACTATTGATCCCCCGGGGCATCCCGGCCATGAAGGCAAGGGGGATACGGATCAGGAGATTGCGACCCTCACCCCCGGCTTCCAACAAGCAAACCGAGGTTGAGGGATCCTCACTCAGCCGGCTGGCCACCACGCATCCAGCAGAGCCGCCACCAGCAACGATGTAATCGACTTCATCCACGGTGCCAAGCTATCGCAACTCCCTGCGGCAGACGGGTGTGATTTGGCTCGGTGTTTGCACTATGGAACTCCGATGTGCTCCCCGTTGGTTTCTTCAACGTTCCCACAATGGCCACGGACGCTGAGGAGTTCGACGACAGCCACCTGACAACAGCATCGATGTCGAGGATGCCGCTCGAGCTGTAACTTAGCCACCTTCGACCGCATCAGTAGAATAAATGGCCTCGACCCTATGGTCGCCGCAGTTGGTTGCTCTCGAGGTCTTTGGCCCACGTGTCGAAATAGTCGCGCAGGTCAGGGATCGCGACGCCGATATCGGGGAAATCCGCGTCGTCGATGCGACGGTGTGAGCGGGGTATTTGAGCGAAGACCGTAAGGTCGAAGCCCCGGTCTGCCTCAGCAGCCTTGGCCACTGTTTCGTTGCGCTCGAACCGCTGGTTAAGTACCTACACGTCGATGAAGTCGCGCGGCTCAGCACGGCCGAAAAGAGTCAGTGTCTTGCGCAGCGCGAGTTCGTCGGGAGCAAGTGCCGGCCCAGCCACCGTGATGGTGGGAGTACTTACTGCCGGACTGTCCATGGCGAGGTCGACGAAATGGTTTCGGAGTCGGTGATGGCCCAGCGTCGAAAATCTGGGCCGGTGCGCACCAGTTCCGCTGTCCAGCCTCGACCAACAGCCGCGGCCGCCAATGCATTACTGGCGGTCTCTACATTGCCGAGTCGACTGGAGGTGAAGAAGTCGAGGTCTTCGGTCGGGCGGGGCACGATGCCTTGAGCGATGAGTGCGCCACCGCCAGTCAACAAGAATCCCGCCGACTCAGGCAGTGAGAAGAACAGGTTGGCAAGCGAGACCTGGAAGTCGCTCAGTCCAAACTCGCTCATACCTTCAAGCCCAGGTTGGCGATGAGAGGCTCCCAGGCTGTGCGGATCCGATCGGGGAGTACGAGGTCGTCCCACAGATCAACAAGTAGGGCGCCATCCACGTAGGTGATGAGGTCAGCGGGGTCACCCTCACGCAGCACTATCTCGTACACCCGGGCACGATCGCGGCGGTCCCGCAGTCGGTAGGCTCGCGATTTGCTTGACCAGTGGAGACGCTGGGGGAGGGTCACCGTCGCCAGTGAAACAGCGGCATCAAGTCGCCATAAACGGTCGGGAACGACGAATGGTTCACCGCGAGCACCTGCATGAGTGGTGAAGTTGACGTGGGGGACCAGGTCGAGGTCGTAGCCACAGGTCCTGACGATGCGTTCGGCCACGGCTAGGGTTGGCGACTTGGTCCCATGCTCGTAGGTCGAGAGAGTCGACTGTGAGGTGCCGGAACGGCGCGCAAGTTCGCGCTGCGATAGTCCACTGCCTCGTCGCGCGCGTTTGATGATCGTTCCAGACATGCTTCAATGATACCTGTTCAGGTATCGGGTGCAGATCGGGGTCCTCACGACGCGTCTGCGTCCTGCGCGCTTGTCCGCATCCACTCAATCCAGGCCGGGACGCTGCTGGCCCATTTGTGTAGGGCGGAAGCCTGCTCGTTTCCAAGTCAATTCCCACCACGCTGGTCATTTACCAGACCAAGCTGGCGCATCATCCCGGCGTCATCGCGTACGCCCCAGTGCTCTGTGATCTGTCCGTCAGCAACCCGGATGATGTGCATCTGCTCGGCCTCAAACCGCTTCCCGGTGGGGGCGCTGCCCAATCCGCCACCGGTGTGGGTGCCACGCATCATTGAGCGCACCGCGACCCGATCGCCCTCGGCCACCAGGTCGAGAAGCTCATACTCCACATCGGAGAAGGTGGCTGTGAGCCAATTCTGGATTGCGATGGCGCCATCCGGTCCCGGGGGAGTTCCCGGTGGAGCGGTGTGGTTCACGTAGTCCGCGGCGAAGATCTCGCCAAGGCGCTCCGGCGGGTTCAGCATTCCACCGGTTGCGTAGAAGTCCTGGACCACTTTTCTGGGAGTTGAAGTCATGACGCACATCCTTGGGATAGGTAATACCTATTCAATATAGATAACCTATACCATGTATATGCCTATTGTCAAGAGTTGGTTTTGAGAGGATGGGGACATGAGTGCGCCAGTGACCCCTTCCCTTCGCCAGCGCCAGGCTCAGGAGACCAAGAGGGTGATCATGCAGGCGGCTCGCACTCTCTTCGCCCAACGCGGATATCAGGAGACCTCGATCGCAGATATCGCGGCGGAGGCAGGAGTAGCGGTTCCGACCGTCTACAAGTCGGTGGGCAGCAAAGAGGTGATCATGCGGTCGATCATCGACCTGATCAGCTTTGGGGAAAGTGGCACTGATCGGGTACGGGCACTGAAAGAAGCGCAGACCGCAAGCGAGATCCTTCATGCTGGGATCGTGTTGATGACCGAACTACAGGAGCGTTTTGGTGACGTCATCCGGGCTATTCGTTCTGCTGCAGGGTCAGCACCAGAAGCAGCAGCCGCGCTGGCCCAGGGCGAGGCGATGCACCGCAATGGCACGGCCGGGATGATTGCGCAGATCAATGCCATCGGGGGGCTGCGTCCCGGTATCGAAGTTGAGGACGCCGCCCGGGTGGCAAACCTGCTCACCTCCGCAACTGCGTACGAGGAACTGGTCGCGGCCTATGGCCTCAGCCACGCTGAAGCGGGTGCCTGGTTGGAAGAACAACTCGCTCGGTTGTTGCTGCGATAGTGGCCGGATGCCACCTGATCTGGTTGACATCCGGCCATTAGGTCTCGACAGAAACGGAGCGGGTCAGTGTGTCTCGACGCTCGGGTGATACCGCCTGACCCGCTGCAGGGTGTTGGTATCGGTGTGATGCATCTCCGCGCCGGTAGCGGCCAGCCGCATCAATAGATCCGAGGTGTAGGTGAAGGTGGCATTGTCGTTGAGAGTGAAGGTGCTGGTGAAGTCCTTGATCTCTGCGCGCTCCATCAGATAGCGGTTCTGCAGCACGCCGTACGACGGGTCGCCCGGGGTGGCATTGAAGTGCAGCGTGCGGTCATATGGTTGGGCGTCGCTGCCGGCCAGGATCGCGATGCCGCGACCGAAGACCACATTGCGCATCACCTGGCCGTTGTCCTTGTCCCAAAGCAGGAACCCGAACTCATCGTGGAAGGGATCCATAGCCTCCTCGCCGTGTCGCCAGGCGACCATCTGATACTTCAGGCCCCATAGGGTTTGTTGGCCGTTCTCCTGGATCGGGATTGGCTTGAAGGTCGCCCGCTCGAAGTACGAGGTGTGGCTGGTCTCGTCATCCTGGTTGTGATACGAGAGATCCACCCCGACGTCGCCCTCCCATTCGCCAACCAGCCAGGTGAGGGGACCTAGTTTCATGGGGCCTTTGATGGTTGCCGGATCGACCGCGCTGGTGCTGGTCATTGGGACTCCTCTCGGGTTCAGTAGCCGGGCAAATGACGCGGCTATTTTCCACAATAGACCTGTGTGTAATAAGCGTCAGGTCAGAGCCCGATAGGCAAGCAGCTGACGCGGCGAGGGTTACTGTCGATTCGTTACCGTCGCCGTATGGTTGCGATGAACAATGCTCATGCTCGGCGATTGGGAACCTACTGATGCCTGTGCAGGTGACACTCACTGATCTGGAGTCGCCGACCTTTTCCAAAGAGGTTGGTGAGCTCTTCGATTTGATGGCCACTATGGCCCAGGCCAGTCCACTCGATTCTGCCGCGATGCATGAACAGGCCCGACAGGCGACTGGTTTGGCTGACTTCGGACCCCGTGATTACGAAGAACGTCTGGACGTACTCCTCGCCGCCATCAATGGGATCGATGGGCTGAATGATCCCGGTCGGGTCAGCCTCCAGGCTCAGTTGCTGCAACTGCTGAAGAACAGGTTGTTGCTCACCGACTACCTCAAGCAACACCCGGAGGTGGCTGATCTGGATTTGCTTCCCCCAGTGGTGATAGCTGGGCTGCCCCGCACGGGAACCACGCACCTGCACAACCTGCTCTCAGCGGGGCCGACCTTCCGGACGCTGCCCTATTGGGAGAGCGTGGAGCCGCTGCCCCTCCCAACAGAGTTGGGGGTTGAGCCTGATCCGCGGAGGGCGCGGATGGATGTGGCCGTGGATTTCATGAATGCCGCAATGCCGCATTTCCGGCTCATGCATGAGATGACCACTGATCATGTCCATGAGGAAATCCAACTATTGGCCAACGACTTCTCGACCATGTTCTTTGAGACGATCGCTGATGTCCCGGCCTGGCGGGACTACTACCAGCAGCATGATCAGGCGCCACACTATGCCTACCTGCACACCCAATTGCAGATCCTGCAACATGCCCGAGGTGGTCGCCGCTGGTTGTTGAAGTCCCCTCAGCATCTGGAGCAACTGCCGGTCCTGGACCGGGTGTTTCCCGGAACGGTCGTGATTGTGACCCACCGGGATCCGGTTTCGGTGGTCGTCTCGATGGCAACGATGGTGGCGTATTCAGCGCGCATGTATCGCTACCCGGTGCCTGCAACACGACTTGGACAGTACTGGCGCGATCGGATCGACACCATGCTGACTGCCCTGATCAGGGATCGTGAGGTGGTGCCACCGGAGCGGTCACTCGACGTACGCTTTGCCGACTTCATGGGCGATGAGTTCGGGGTCGCGGCACGGGTTTATGAACTCGCTGGCGAGGAGTTGACTCCAGACGCGGCTCGGGAGATACGGACCTATCTGGCTGGTCATACCCGGGGTCGGTTGGGTTGGATTGACTACCAGGCCGAAGCGGTGGGGCTTGACCCGGAGGAACTCAGGGAACGGTTCGCGCCGTACTGCGCCCGCTTCCTGTGAGGCTCCGTAATCTCAACTGACCGTGGTAGGCGCTGAGGAGATCTTGACCAGTCTCACCTCGGGACGAGCCGGCACCTCATCCGGCAGGAACCATCGGAAGGCCAGGTTGCCCCTGACCTGATCCAGGGTGGAGATGGCGTTTGGATGATCCAGCAGGGTGCGGGCCACCACCACGGTTACGCTGCCATCGGAGTTGGGGATCGCCGCGCCATGGTTGATCGAGGTGCGACCGTCAGTGACATTGTGCCCGGCCATGAACTGATTCCAGACGATCAGATTCCAGAACCGACAACTCGGCGGCCGATGGGTTATTACCAGGGCCTCGTCCTCGGCAAGGTCATAGCTGCCGAAGGAATAGCAGGCATCGGTGGCCGACCAACCGAAGTTCGCCATCGGCACCGGGTAGGGGTCAGCGAACTCGTTGGCGACCTGGGAGATGTCGTGACCGAGTTCAAATCGCTCATCATCCTGACGCACGCCAACGCTGAGCGGCACGATGGCAAACATGGTCCGCATCCAGTTGAGCGTCGACCTCAGTGCCTGCGCGGTGTCGGCATCAGTACGTCGCAGTGGTCCGGGATCCTCCATGGCCTCGATCTCCCAGATCACTCGCTGGTCAGTTTCGGGATCCACCAGATAGTCACGGGTCAGGGCGACCGCAGCATCCGGCGCCAGTTCCACGAAAACCCCGCCATATCCCTCAGGGCGTTCTGGGCCGATCATCAGCTCGAAGCGCCCCTCGGCGTCGTACTCAAGGTCACTGTCCTTGACGATGCCGATGACCCGATCAGACCAGGCCCCTGGCGCTGGTTCGTTGTAGATGGTCAGTGAGAAGTAGACGCTGTCGGCTCGCTGTCCAGTTATCCGGTAGGTACGAGTTGGGTCGATGACCACATAGGAGTAGTAGGAATCAGTGTTGTCCCCTCCCCAGCGTCGATCGCGGCGAAATGGGGTGACCGTGTCCAGGAAGATAGGTCGTGCTGGGTCGGAGAACAGATATGTGTCCAGGCCCACCCCCAGGATCGTGGCCAACATCCGATAGCCATCAGACACGGCGTTCTCGCCCTGTACTGCCCGATCTCCCTGCAGGAAGGTGGTTTCGAGTTCGCGGAGACCGTCGAGCAGTTCGTGCCAGGCGGTGGTGGCGTCGTACTGGGTGGGGTTATTTGTCATTTGGGGGGTTCCTTGGATAAGGCAACTGAACTTGACTGGATTGGCACTCAGCATCAGGGGCACCCCACCTGGCCGGTGAGGTGCCCCTGATGCTGGGGTGTGGGGTGCTACTTGAGCGCGCAGAGAACCCAGCCCGTTGAGGGATCGGAATCCCCTGGTGCTTCGGTGTCCTCCACTGTGGTCCGCCACATGGTGGGAGTGGCGCCGGCCCCGTCAGGGTAGGAGAAACCGAGGACTCCATCATGGACTGGGCCACTTCTGACGATTTGACCGTAACTGCGATCTCCGAGGATGAATCCGTCATCGTCTGTGAGATAGGCGCCGCCCCCAATGGCCACCTCGCCCGCTGAGCAATTGACCGTGATCGTGGTCTTGGCTCCGCCATTGACGGCTGGTCCGCTCTTGGAACGAACGATTACGTTGGTGAACCCTCGGGCATTGGCAGCCAGGTCAGCGGGAGTGACATTGCCATCCAGGATCTTGTTGCTGGTGACTGCATTGTCCGCGATCTTGACGTTGGTGATGGCGCCATTCTTGATCCTTTTCGGGCCGATCTTGCCCGCTGCCCACGCTGGCAGTGGGGAAACGGCTACGGCAATGATCAGGGCCAGGTAGGCAACTGCTTGGCGTCGTAAATGACGACCGAGCCGCGCTCGTCGCGTTGGGGTAGTGGTGCTTGTTTTTTCCATGGTGGATTGCCTCTCCGAATGAAGGGAACTGCGGCGGTTGGGTTCAACATATTCCCGACAAATCAGTGTGTGACATAGACGACACTAACTAGATTTTCTAGTCATTTTTGACTATTGGAGTGAACTACCTACCCGATATCGAGTGACAGGAATTGTCTGGGCAAGCAACCAAGCTGCTCTGCTGGTGCGGCGGATAGCAGACCCAGCTGCTTGAGCAGGGGATTGGTGGTTGAGACTGGATTAAGTGGTTGAGACTGGATTAATGCGTAAGGACCACTTGGCACGTCAAGCCGACAGCTCCAGCCCGGACCTGGTCCAATAGCCTGTCCGGCGCAAACCCAGATGGTTTTGGGGCGTGGCCTTCTTGCTGATCGCTGCGGTGGTTTCGTCCTATCTGGTGGTGCAGCAACCAGACTGGTTCAAGTTCGGCGATCAACTGCCTTCAGACGCGCACCCCTCGCGCGACATTGATGGGGACGGGCCGGCCAATGAGGATGTTGATGGGGACGGGCTGGCCAACGAGGTCGAAAGCCTGGGCTGGATGACGGCATCAGGCCAGAAATATCAGACCGATCCTGAAGACGCAGATACCGATGGTGATGGGCTGACCGACGGCGACGAGGCGGCATTGAAATCCACGTCTCCGCACTCCAAGAGGTCCGGGTATCGCGCGTTCTCCAATCCCACGAAGCCAGACAGCGACGGTGATGGGCTCAATGACGCTCAGGAAGCCGATCTGAGTCTGGATCCGTTTGAGCGCGACAGCGATGAGGATGGTTTGGAGGACGGCGAGGAGTCCGAGGTCGTTGGAACCTCGCCTGATCTGCCAGACACCGATGGTGATGGCTTCGAGGACGGATATGAGGCACTCCATCGCAATGACAAAGGCCTGGATCCGCTGGTTGCTGACGAGAAGACGGACGCCAGGGCATATGTGACCGACTTTGCGATCGGCTCCCTCGCGGGTGATTTCATGCGACGGGATTCATTGGCCTGGTTTGCCGGCAACCTGACCTCAAGCGGGATCAGCTTCATCCCCTTTGGGGGTTGGATCATCGGAGCGATCGCCGACCTGCGCGACACCATCGCGCTGGCTATCAGGGGGGACTGGGTTGGTTCTGGTTTCAACGCCATTGGTCTGGTGCCGTACGCCGGGGATTCGGTGGCCATCCCCAGCAAGGCCGCCAAGTTCGTGGCTCGCAACCCGGAGTTGGCTGCTGGTGTGGCCGCGTTGGTGGTTTCCGTGGAGAGGGTCTCAGATGGGATCAAGGTGAAGGCGTTGAAGCGCGTTTGGACCCGATGGGATGTTCTCAAGGCGGAGGGATTCCCCGACAAGTCCCTCCTGGTCCTGTCCAAGGGGTCAATGCATTTTGATTCATTGGCCTCAGCAATGCAGAGAGCCAATCACGTGCCGGGTGCAACCGCGAAATTCTTCAAGGATGGGCAAGCGGGGGAGGGGTGGCTCTCAAGGAATCTGAAGAATTCTCGCAGCCAGGTCCGGATGGTGACCGAGGGGTGCCATGGCAGTTGCAATTCCGCCAACGTTCGAATCATCGACGCCTGTGTCGGTGGTGATGGGGACACCTGTATTGGTGGCGTCGCCCATGAGGTCAAGGTGGGTTACAAATACCTGACCCCTGATCTGGAGAGACAGATCAGATCCGATGCCTATTTGCAGGGGGCTGGGAAGATCAAAGGTGCCCACTGGCACTTTTTCGCCAGTAGCCACACGAACCAACTGGGGGCCAGCAAGCAGGTGCTGGACCTACTTGATGAGTTGGATATCCCCTTCACCATCCACGTGCCCAAGTAGGCGTGCTGCATTATCCCGGAGTATGCCGCGTACCCACTCATCCCCAAAACCCAGGCGGGTGATTGCCCAGAGGGCATCGGAGTAGCCGTAGGGGATGTTGGGGAAGTCGCTGCCGAACAGGATGCGCTCGCTGAGCTCGAGCAGCAGCGGTCGGGACGCGCTGGGGAATGGGTGGTTGGCCTCGGTGAAGTCGGTGAACACCATGGTGGTGTCCAGATAAACACGTGGGTACTGCGGGGATAAGCGTAGGAAGTCGTCGTATTCGGGAAGGCCCAGATGAGCAATGACCAGGCACAGATTTGGGAAGCGGCGCAGAAGTTTCTGGATACCCTGCGGTCCGGTGTGAGTGCCGGGAGCGGGCCCATTGCCGGCGTGGATCACCACTGGCACCTGTGAGTCCTGGAGTAGACCCCAGACCTCGTTCAGTTGGGGATCGTTTGGGTCGTAGTTGCCCACCTGCACATGTGCCTTGAAGATCCTGGCCCCCCGGCTGATCGCCTCTTCGACGTACGCCGCAGCGCCCTGCTCGGGGTAGAAGGTTGAGGAGTGGATGCAGTCGGGGTGCTCGCTGGCAAACTGCGTGCTCCAGTCATTCAGCCAGGCAGCCATCCCGGGTTTGTGGGGGTAGTTCAGCGAGGTGAACCGCTCCACCCCGAATTTGCGAAGCGTGGTCAGTCGCTCAGCTTCCGGGCCGCGGTAGGCGATTGGCCAGGGTGCGCCAGTCAACGGACCCACCGCATCGAAGTATGCCCACACCTTGGCCATCACTGAATCCGGCATGAAGTGGGTGTGCACATCGATGATGCCTGGCAACCCGAGCTCATCCAGCAATGACCTGATCTGCTGGGCTTCATCCGCGGGAGGTGGGACTGAAGGTGGCTGGGTGCCTGGATGCATCTGCCCTCCTTGCTGGGTGGCCGGATGTGCAGGCTGGAGACCAATCCTGCCTCAGGTCTGCATTCTGGGTGATTGGTGATGCGATTTACTGCCGCCTCGGCGTGTTAATTACTGCCGCCTCGGCGTATGGGGGGGTGCGACCTACTGCCGCTTCGGCGAGGGGGAGAGCGGGTGCGGAGCAGAGATATGAAGGCATACCTAGAGGTGTGAGGTATAGTTACCTTGCAGTTCTAGGTATGGAGGTGGCTGATGCGGATCGAGAAGGACCTGGTGGCGGCGTCGGCGACACCGCTGGTGCTGGGCATCCTGGGTGATGGGGAGGCGTCCTACGGCTATGCCATCCTCAAGCAGATCCGGGAATTGTCCGATGGGCAATTGGAATGGACCGACGGCATGCTCTATCCGCTGCTGCATCGACTGGAGCGACTCGGCCAGATCGAATCCTCCTGGCAGACCTCCGAGGAGGGTCGACGCCGCAAGCACTACGCGCTCACCGATGCCGGGCGCCGGGCGTTGGCCGAGCGGCGTACCCAGTGGCAGGTGATCAGCGCGACCCTGGACCAGATCTGGGAGGACCGCCTCCCGATCGCCCCACTCAACCCAGAGGTGGCCCGATGAGCGAGCAACAGATCGAACAATGGCGGGGGTTCGTGCGTAATCGGGCCGAGCTCGCTGATGATGACGTGGTCGAGTTGGAGGAGCATCTGCGGGGCCAGATGAGTGACCTGATCGCATCAGGGTTGGCTGATGATGAGGCCTTCCTGGTAGCGGTCAAGCGGATGGGCAGTGTCGACGAGCTCTCCCGAGAGTTCGCCAGGGAGCACTCTGACCGGCTCTGGAAACAGTTGGTGCTCTCTTCTGCAGACCCGGTTGTGGCCAAGCAACGCAATCTGGACCTTTGGCTGGCGATCGCCTTCGGCATCGGAGCGGCGATCTCGGTGCGAGCCGGCCTGGCCTGGTTGTCAGGCGACCTTTTCGCCCGGGTGCTCCCGATCCTGGCGTTGCCCTGGTTGGCTGGCTACTTTGCCTGGAAGCGCAAATTGTCGCGTCGGGTCCTGGTCGCTTTGGTCGTTGGCTTCGGTGTCACGGCCTCCGTGTTGGTGCTCTACCCATTCGTGGGTGAGATCAGCGACACCCTTTTCCTGACGGTGATGCATGCCATCGTGGTGTTGTGGGCGCTGATCGGGGTGGCCTATGCAGGGGGCGAATGGCGATCGAGCGCTCGGCGGATGGACTTCATCAGGTTCACCGGTGAATGGGCCATCTATCTACAACTGATCAGTACGGGCGGCGGTCTGCTGCTGGTCCTGGCTTCAGCCACGTTCCATGCGGTCGGCATCAGAGCGGAACCCGTGCTTGGAGAATGGGTGCTGCCGATGGGAGCCGCGGGGTCGGTGCTGATCGCCGCCTGGCTGGTTGAGTCAAAGCAAAACGTGATCGAGAACATCGCCCCGGTCCTGGCCCGGGTGTTCTCACCATTGACGGTGATCCTGCTGGTCGGCGTACTGGTGGCCTTTGCCGTCAATCCCGGCATGATCGGGGTCAACCGCGATCTGTTGATCCTGATGACCGTGATCCTGTTGCTGGTGCTCGCCCTGTGGTTGTACGCCGTATCCGCACGCCCACCGCAGGCGCCAGCCGGACTCGCGGATTGGTTGCAACTGGTGCTGATCGTCTCGGCAATCGTGGTGGATGTCGTCGTACTCGTGGTGATGGCAGCCCGGATCAACGAGCTCGGTTGGACCCCGAACCGGGCCGCGACCCTGGGGCTCAACATCATCTTGCTGGTGAACCTGCTGGTCTCCGCCTGGTTGGGCTGGGCCTTCCTGCGCGGGCGGAAACCCGTCTCGGCGCTCGAGCGTTGGCAAACCGGTTACCTGCCGGTGTACGCCGCCTGGGCCGCCTTCGTGATGTTGACCTGGGGACCGTTGTTCAACTGGAAGTGAGGTCTTGATATCTCCTTTAACTGGGAGACATGTTCAAGTCATGCGTAGTGATGGCCCGGCGCTGCTTCCTTTGTTCCGCTCCCAGCATCATGCTGAGTTGCTGATGTGGCTCTACTTGCATCCAGATGAGGAATACGGTGTCAGTGACCTGGGGCAGCGACTCGGCGTACCGCTGTCAACGTTGCATCGAGAGGTTGTGCGCCTTGATGAAGCGGGCTTGCTCCTCAGTCGGTCACTTGGTCGGACTCGACTAATCCGAACGAATGCAGCTCACCCCGCAGCTCGGTCATTGACCCAGTTGCTGGGGATCACCTTCGGGCCCCGGGTGGTGAACGCTGAGGAGTTCAGGATCACGGGAGCTCGAGAGGTGCGCATATTTGGTTCCTGGGCGGCACGGTATTCGGGCGAGGTTGGTCCAGCTCCACGCGACATTGATGTGTTGGTCATTGGACGAGTGGATCGTGCAGATCTCTATGAAGCCGCTGACCGGGCCGCTCGTCGACTCGGGTTGGAGGTAAACCCGGTGGTGCGCTCCAGTGAGCAGTGGCAACATCCGGAGGATGCTTTGGTGTCCCAGATTCGCGAATCGCCCAGTGTGGTGGTCATCCATGACAGTGAGCTGGTGGCAATGTGATCGGGCGCTGGCAGCGACGCATTGCTGGTGAAGTCCTCCCGGATTCTGCGTACAGCGAGCATGGTCGCGGACTCGGACCCGGATTCGTCATTTGTGCTTGCCTACGACTCAGCCAGGCATGCCCTGACTGCGCTTCGGGCACAGCAAGGCCTGAGGCCTACTTCAAAAGGTGGGCATTACGCGCTTGAGGTGGCAATCCGAGCTCAGTTTGGACACGGGTTCAGACAGTTTGGTGCGATGCGCCGGCGGCGCAATGAGTTGGAGTACCCAGAGCATCCCGATCAGAGCGCCCAATCCGAGGAAGTTGTGGAAGCCATCGCCAATGCACAGCAGATCCTGGCGGATGCAAGTGAACCAATTGACGGACTCGGGTTGTTCTAACCCCACGTTGATTAAGATCTGGCCCTGGCTTTCAGTAGGTGGCATTAGTTAGCCAGCAGCACCCAAACCCCAACCAACGCCGTACCCGCAGCCACGACCGTTCCGACCGCCGCCAACCCAACCGCCCGCGGATCGATCGGGAGCAGCTTGGGCAGGTGTAGGCCCAATCCGATGCCAAACATCGCCGCGGCCAGGAGGCCGGTGGCGAGCAGGTTCGCTGGCGCCAACAGCGCCTCAGGTACGACGCCCAGCGTGCGGAGGGCGGCGGCGCCCAGGAAGCCAAGCACGAACCACGGCACCATCTGCCCCGGCCTGAGTACGCCGTGTTGGTCCCGCCCGGCGCGCAGGTGCGCGGCGGCGTACACCGGGGCCAGCATCACCACTCGACCCAGTTTGATGCCCATTGCGATGGCCAGGACGCCACTTCCGGCGATGGCAGCGGCAGCCACCACCTGGGCCACCTCATGGATGGAGGCGCCCAACCAAACCGCGGTTTGCAGGTCGCTGAGGGAGAGCACCTGCGCCAGTGTGGGGAGTACCAGCAGGGCGCCGGTGCCGAACAGGGTGATCAACGCGATGGCCAGGGCCACATCCTCGGTACGACGCTTGATGCCGGTCTCCACAGCCGCAATCGCTGCGGCTCCACAGACTGCAGACCCGGCGGCGATCAGAGTGACCAGACCCCGATCCAGGCCCATCCGATCGCCGATCCAGCAGGTCGCCGCATAAGTGAGCGTGACCGTGACCAGGATGATCACCAGACCCCGCCAGCCCACTTCGGTCAGGTCGCTGAGTTGCAGCCGCAGGCCAAGCAGAACCACTCCCAAGCGCAGCAGCACACGGGTCGCTGCCTCGGTGTCACTGCCAACGAGGCGCTGGGTCGCTGGCAGATGGACCACTACCGCGCCCAGGATCAGGGCAATCAACAGCGGACTGATCAGCGGGATGAACCTGCCGAGCAGGAGAGCCAAACCGCCACCCGCCACGACCAGCAGAGTGCCCGTTCTGACCCTGGTCCTGGACTCAATCTGCAGCACCCAATCATCGTGACTGAGATTCCGGCCCATAAGTAGTCCCCAGATTCGACACAGGTCATAGGCTTTCGTTATGAGTTGGGATCTGGTGTCACTACAGCTGCTGGTGGCCATTGGGCGTCTTGGCAGCCTGGGGCGAGCTGCCAGGCAGTTGGGGATGACCCAACCGTCAGCGAGTGCCAGGTTGCGGGCGCTGGAGGCCAGGTGCGACCTGAACCTGGTCGAACGATCCCCCAGGGGTTCAGTACTCACCTCGGCCGGCCAGGAACTCAGTGCCGCGGCGGTGCAGGTGTTGGCGCAGGCGGATCGATTCGATGAGGTGCTGACTCAAGTACGACGCGCCGGCCAACAGGACCTGAGTATCGCGGCCAGCATGACCATCGCCGAACACCTGGTGCCCAGATGGATTGGGGAGATCAGGGCCCGGTACCCAGCTGTGAACCCGGTGCTTACTGTTGCCAACAGTGCAGAGGTGGTCGCCCTGGTGCGATCGGGGCGGGTTGACCTGGGCTTCGTGGAGGGTCCGATCGCATCAGCCGGCTTGCGAGTCCGCGCCCTGCTCCTGGATGAGGTGTTGGTGTTGGTGACCCCGGATCATCCCTGGGCTCATAGCGCGTCGCCGATCACCCAGGCGGTCCTGAGCAGCACCCCAATGGTGCAACGGGAACCGGGCAGTGGCACTCGTCGTACCTTTGAACAGGCGTTGGGGGCCCGGGGGCTGGTGGCCATGGAAGCCAGTTCCACCAATGCAGTACTGACCGCAACCCGATCCGGGATCGGGCCCGGTGTGGTCTCAGCAATTGCCGCCGAGACGGATCTGAACACAGGCCGCCTGGTTGGCATCCCCACCGAGTTGGATCTGCGCCGCCCACTCCGGGCCATCTGGCGGGCCGGTGTCAGGCTGCGCGGTCCGGCCCTGCAGTTGCTGGACGTTGCTGGTGATGCTTCGTAACCAGGGAAGTTGCCGGGTTTGAGTTTGAATCAGTGTTGGGGGATTTGGGCTAGGCAGCGAAATCGTCGTGGGTGGTAACCCGCGCCAGCTCTATCTGACCGTTGGGCAGTACCCAGT
>CAZRKI010000043.1:0-20004 GCA_964600765.1 uncultured Marmoricola sp. | reverse complement strand
AGGAGGCGCCGTCTGGTGGTGAGGATGATTTCGTGGTGCTGGAGGAGGTTGGCACCCCGCGCGATTTCACAGCCGAGGGCTTCGAACCCAGGGACCACATCGAGTTGGGTCGGCTGCTGGGGGCGATCGATATCGAGCGCGGCGCCAAGGTCTCCGGCAGCCGCTTCTACTACCTCACCGGGGTGGGGGCCGACCTGGAGTTTGCCCTGGTCAATATGGCCCTGGACCAGGCTCGTGCTGCTGGATTCACCACCATGATCCCGCCCACCCTGGTCAAACCCCGGGCCATGGAGGGCACCGGTTTCCTGGGTCAGGCTGCCGATGATGTCTACCGAATCGAGGGTCAGGACACCTACCTGGTCGGCACCAGCGAGGTGCCCCTGGCGGCGTACCACTCCGATGAGATCCTCGATGCCGAGAGCCTGCCGCTGCGCTACTGCGCCTTCAGTCCATGTTTCCGCAAGGAGGCCGGCTCGCACGGCAAGGACACCAAAGGCATCATCCGGGTGCACTGGTTCGACAAGGTGGAGATGTTCTCCTACACCTCGCTGGAGGACGCCGCCGCTGAGCATCAGCGACTGCTCGGCTGGGAGCGCGAGTGGTTGGACAAACTCGAACTCGCCTACCGGGTGATCGATGTGGCCACCGGCGACCTGGGCCTGTCCGCCCAGCGCAAGTTCGACTGTGAGGCCTGGGTGCCCACCCAGGGGCGCTACCGCGAGCTGACCAGCACCTCCAACTGCACCGACTTCCAGGCCAGACGCCTGGATATCCGGGCGAAGTTCCCCACCGAAACCGGCACTGAAACCCGACCGGTGGCCACGCTCAATGGCACCCTGGTGGCGATACCGCGCACCATCGTCGCGCTGCTGGAGACCCACCAACAGGCCGATGGCTCGGTGCGGGTGCCCAGGGCTCTGCAGCCCTACCTGCAGAACCGGGAAGTGCTCCACCCAATTGATTGACCAACTCAGCGACCCGGGCTCTGACTTCTTCCCCAGGCTGGTCGCCCTCGATATCGATGGCACCCTGATCGACTGGGTCAAGGGATTGGGCCAGTTCCAGGAGCACGTGAGCACGACCGTCCGGGAGGCGGTGCGGACCGCCCACGAAGCGGGAGCCCACGTCGTACTGGCCAGTGGTCGCTCTGCTGAGGCCATGGCTCCGGTGGCCCGCCTCCTCGGCCTGCCCACAAATGGGGACCGCTCCTGGATCGTGGCCTCGAACGGCTCTGTGATCTGTCAGGATCCGCCCCTGCAGGTGATCCATGAGGAGACCTTTGATGCCCGCGACGCGGTGTACGCCGTGCTTGAGCACCATCCAGAGGCCTGCGTGGCTGTCGAGGAGCGTGGTCTTGGCTACCGGGTCAATCGACATTTCCCTGATGGCGAGCTCTCCGGGGAGATGATCGTTACCTCTCTGGAGCAAATGGTCAGTGATCCGGTGAGCCGGGTGATCATTCGGGACCCCAATGCCACCGCAGAGGAATTCATCGCGCTGGGTGCGCAACTGGGCCTGCACGGTAGCGAATATGTCGTGGGTTGGACGGCCTGGTTGGACCTTTCCCCATTCGGGATCTCCAAGGCCTCCGGTCTGGACTATGTCTGCACCCAACTGGGTCTGGCGGCATCTGATGTGCTGGCCATCGGGGATGGGCGCAATGACATCACCATGCTGCAGTGGGCTGGCCGGGGCGTGGCGATGGGCCAGGCCGTGGACGACGTAAAACTGGCTGCTGATCATGTGACCGACAGCGTGATGAACAATGGCGTGGCCAGCGAACTACACCGCTGGTTCCCGCCCAGGAGTCAGTAACTCAGCTACCGAGCGGAGCGAGGGCCACTGGCCGGGGCGGCATCCAGCAGGTTTTTGGCTCCCCAGTAACCTTTGACCAGTCCGTGCCACCGGCACCTGCCAATCCAGATCAGGAATCAAATGCGTCACGTCAAGCCCGTCTCTGTCCTCATTGCACTCACCCTCGGCCTGTCCCTGGCTCTGGCCGGATGTGGCAAGGACGACCCCAGGTCGAGCTTCAACAAGAGCGAGGCAGCCAAGGCCGGCGAGGCGACGGTGAAGAGCTATATCACTGCCACTGTGTCCCAGGACGCGGAAAAGGCTTGTTCACTGATGACGAGCGCTGCTCACAAGCGGGCCCTGGAGCAGGGCATTCAGCAGAAGATGTGGGCTGAGGGCACCAGTTGTGTGGAAGCCATGAAGATCGGTTTCAAGACCCGCCCGGTGGACGAGCGGACCAAGGAAATGGTCAAGACCCTGACCTACCAGGCCAGCGATGTGACTGCCAAGAGCATGACGGTGCAGTTGTCCACCAAAGACCTGGCTGGTCCATCGGTTGGTTACAAACTCGTCCCCAAGGGCGACAAGTGGCTGATTGATGACCTGGCTGCCGCGAGCGCGCCCAGCAGTTCTCCCTCACCGGCCAAGTAGGCCACCCTGGGTGTTGGGCCCACCCTTCCCCCAAAAGGGATATTGATCACCCCTGCGTTTCTTGGATTGTCCGTAGACTAGGTGGTTAATGCCTTGCCAACCGGGGGATCGAGAACAGAGCAATGCCGCTGGATGATTTGAAGCCAAGGAATTGGCAACCGCTCCGGGTCGGTCGGAGCCTGACCTCCCAGATCGTGTTCACCACGGTCCTGGTGTCTCTGGTTGCACTCATCGTGGTGGTCACCGGCACCTACATCCTGGTGCACAAGATGATCAACGAGACCTCGGAAAGAGCGTTGCATCGTGGGTTTCATGACCTTGCCAGCCTGGTCACCACCGACACCAACGGTCGGGTGGAAGTCGACCACACCGCACTGGACAGCGACATCCGATATTGGGTCTACCAATGGGATCCTTCGGGCAGCGCAACCACTGCCACCCTGATCGATTCCTCTGCAGATGATGCACCTGCTCCAGTGGCCCAGTTGAGCACCAACAGCCAGCAACAGCGCATCAACGACAACGATCGGGCCTACCTCGGCGGCCCGCTTCTGGACGAGCAGAATCAGCAGTACGCAACCCTGATCATCTCGGAGAATCTGGAGCCATATCGTTCCAGCCGGAACACCTTGTTGATCGGCCTGGCCTTCGCTGGCCTGATCGCGACCATAGGTGCGGCCCTGACCACCCGTTGGACCGTACGACGCACCCTGCGGCCAGTGCGCCAGATGGCACGGGACGCGGATAGTTGGAGCGAGCAGGCCCAGAACACCCGCTTTGAGACCAATGGCGGCAGTGATGAGTTCGCCGACCTCGCCCGCACCCTCAACCATCTGATGGACCGCGTCGGAACTGCGCTGCACAGTGAACAACGGCTGACCTCAGAGGTTGCCCATGAACTCCGTACCCCCCTCACGGTGATCCTGGGCGCAGCCGAGTTGGCCCTGGCTGAGTCCGAGGATCCCACCCTGGCGTCCTACCTGACCCGAATCATCGACCAGGTGCACACCATGAACTCCAGCATCACCGCGCTGGTTCAGATCGCCCGCGACCAGGACCAACAGCAGAACGAGCGATTGGACAAGTGCCTCAACGAACTGGCGGCTTCGTTCTCACCAACTCCACCAGTTCGCCTGGCGGTCACCATTGATGGTGGCGGTGAACTGCTGATGCCCCGGGACTCCCTGACCCGTTGTCTTTCCCCACTCGTTGACAACGCCCTCAGATTCGCGGCCAGCAAGGTGGAGATCGTCGTACGACGTCGCGAGGACCACCTGTTGATCTCAGTGACCGATGACGGTCCCGGCACCCACGGTGATCCGTTCACCAGCAGCACCGGACTGGGGTTGCCACTCTCTCGCCGGATCGCGGCATCAATGGGGGGCCAGGTGAACCTCACCCAGGAATCCGACCCCACCGAGATCACCCTGGACCTGCCAATTCCCCGGCAGTAAGCGCAACGGCGTACCTGAGTCGGGTGGCCTACTGCCGTCAGATCAATAGGATCAGAGGTACATCCCATTGGAGCCGGGGCTATCGCCCGGCGCGGACTGGTCGGACTCCGCTCCCGGATGCTCTGGGGACATCCCGGGCGGCAATGCCCGTCGCATTTCCTCCAACTGGCTCCGGGCAGTCATCTGTTGGGCATAGATCGCGGTTTGGATCCCGTGGAACAGGCCCTCCAACCAACCGACCAACTGCGCCTGGGCGATCCGCAACTCCGATTCACTGGGCGTGGTCTGGTCAAAGGGCTTGATCAGCCGGTCCAGTTCCTCATCCAACTCCGGCGCCAACCCGCTCTTCAGTTCTGTGATCGAGGAGTGCAGGATGTCGGCCAGTCGAGCCCGTCCGGGTTCGTCCACCGGAGCCGATTTGATCTCCTCGAGGAGTTGATGGACCATCCGGCCGATCCGCATCACCTTGGCAGGTTGCTCCACCAGGTCCGTGAGGGTTGGGACGGCTGCGTCATCGTCCTCGTTGATGATCTCCACTGGAGAGGCTTCATCCGGGTCAGGAGTGTCGGCAGACTCTGTGGTTGGTTGGATCTCGGACATGACATCAAAGCCTACGCAACCGTGACCAACACCTTGCCGGTGGAGGTGGCTGAATCGATTGCCTCATGGGCGCTGACGATGTCAACCAGCGGATACTGCGCACCGATAATCGGGCGCACCTGACCACTTGCAAACAACGGCCAGACCTCCTCAACCAGTGCCGAACAGATCGCAGCCTTGTCAGCGATCGGTCGCGACCGCAGTGAAGTGGCCACCACTGCGGCCCTCTTGTTGAGCAGTTCAGCGATATTCAGTTCCCCACGCACCCCGCCCTGCATCCCGATGATCACCAACCGACCCTCAGGGGCCAGGGCAGCCACATTGCGGCTCAGGTATTTCGCTCCCATGTTGTCCAGTACGACGTCAGCGCCCCCGGCACGCTGCAGGATCTCCACGAAATCCTCCAGTCGATAGTTGATCGCCACATCAGCACCAAGACTCCTGCAGAACTCCACCTTTTCGGGGGTTCCAGCCGTGGTGTAAACGTTCGCACCGGCAGCCTTGGCCAGTTGGATCGCCATCGATCCGATCCCACCGGATCCACCGTGCACCAGGAAGTTGTCGCCCGACCGCAAACCAGCGATCATGAAGGCGTTCGACCAGACGGTGGCCGCAACCTCTGGCACCGCTGCCGCCGAGCTGAGATCGACTCCAGGCGGTAGCGGCATCACCTGACCCGCTGGCACCAACACCTTCTCGGCATACCCACCCCCGGCCAACAAGGCGCAGACCTCATCGCCAATCCGATGCTGGCTCCCTGGCCCCACCGCACTGACCCGACCAGAGCACTCCAGACCCAGTACGTCGCTCACACCAGCCGGTGGCGGATAGAAGCCCATGCGCTGCAGCACATCGGCACGGTTCACCGCAGTTGCGGTCACGTCGATCACCACTTCGCCGGGGCCGGGTATGGGCTCGGGAAGTTCCACGATCTGCAGAGCTTCTGGCCCACCGGGATCCGGGGCAATCACCGCACGCATCGCCGCGGGCGTCATTCCGCTCCGAGGTCAGCTACCTCGGCATCGACCTCATCGTCATCGTCCTCGTGTTCGAGCTCCTCAGCCGACTTCTCCCAACGGACGGCCAGATCGATCGCCCGGCCCGCCAAATCCTCCACCTGCTCCGGGTTGCCTCCGGACTGAGCTGCGGCGTACCCCAGCAGGAAGGTGGAAATCGGCGCTGCTGGCCGTTGGACGTTGTGTGCAGCTTCACGGGCCAGGTCAAGGATCAGGGCCTCGTCCACCTCAACCTCAATGTCCAGGGCGTCGCAGAGTTCATCAATCCAGTCATGAAGGTTCACGTATCTAGAATCCATCACCGGATCGTGGAGAGCAACCAGAACCCGTCATTCCCCAATCAGTTCCCGGATTTCCTGCAGGTCCTTGAGTGTGTCCACATCCCTGGCCTCGGCACCGACGGAGACCACTGACCCCAGGCGCAGCCCGGAGAGCAGCTTCCGCATGGACAATCCATGGCTGGATTCTGCTTGCCCCCCGGATGCAGTCAACGCCTGCCGTCGGTACGCCGCACACAGATACTGCCCCCCATCCAGCAGGACGCCATCCAGAGCCGGATCGCTCTCCATGGCCGCAACCAGGCGTCGTACGGTGTCGGCGGTGACCATCGGCATGTCCACAGCGAGAACAACCACTGAATCCGGGGGCCTGCTGAATCCGGCCAAACCAGCCAGCAGGCCAGCAGCCGGGCCACCTCCTGCTGGGTCCTCCCGGACGAAGTTGACCGGCCGCGACGTGGGCACCAGTTCACCCACCACGACTGTCTCCCCCACCCCGGCCAGGGCCGCCAGGGCGTATTCCAGCAGGGACTTACCAGCGATCTCGATCGTCGCTTTGTCCGCGCCGGACAGCCGTACGGCGCCCCCGCCGGTGAGCAGGATCCCACCCCAGGTTGTCTCCATGCAGCCATCATGACACCGAACACGCGCCAGAATCCGTGGGCCCCAATTGCTAACCTAGGCCAATGGCATCCGGCGGCAAGCGCAAGGCTGAGCGCATCAAAAGCTCTCCTCGCCGTGACCGTCGGGTTGTCAGGAGCGAGTCCGTCCAACCCTCCCGACCCCACCCCGAGCCGGCTCTGGACGAGGAAACCAAATCGGTACCGGCTCCTGCCTCCAAGCAGCCCAGCCGGCAGCAGTTGCAGATGCTGTGGTCGGTGAGCGTCTTCGGTGGCGCTGGGTTGATTGGTGTCCTGAAGTACTTCAGCCTGCTACCTGAATGGGTACCCCGCAGCATCGCCGTGATCGTTGGTTGCCTGCTTGCAGTAGGCCTGGCGATCCGCAGCAACGGCCGGTGGCGGCTGGCCCTATTGCTCAGTGCCCTGTTGGGGCTGGCCGGGTTGTTGATCCCAATGGATGCGATTCGAGCTGGATGTGCAGTGGGGGCTGCCACCAGTGGCGCCTGCCTCGGAGTGCTGGTCACCAAACCGGCACCCAGATATCTGATTGCGGCCCGAGAGGTCGCCATGGCCCTCGCGGTCGCCCTGGCCGGTTCCCTTTGCGCTCTGGGGTTCACCACCAATCTCGACCATGTCCGCTTCGGCTATGTGGTCCTGGCCCTCTCCCTGGGTGGGTCGGTGGCGATGGTGTATCGCCTCGGTGCCGGACTCCACGGACTGGGCAGTCGTGGCTACCTGATGGTGGCTGGTGCCCTGGCCCTGCTGACCCTGGCTCTCGCCTATACCGCAGCTCTGCGTCAGTGGGGTTCGCTGGAGATCAACAACTCAGTCAACGATGTGCACACCTTCATCAAGGAAACCTTTTACGCCACGCCCAACCTGATCGCCTCCTTTGTCGGTATCCCCGCCCTTGCCTGGGGGCCGTTCATGCGCGCCAGACGACGTCAGGGTTGGTGGGTGACTGCTTTCGGCACCGCGGCAACTGCTCCCATGACCATGATCGCGGTCAACCGTTCACTACCGCTGTTGGAGAGTCTGGTCTCGATGACCTACAGCGTGGTCCTGGGCCTGCTGATCGGCTATCTGTTGGTTCGGGTGGAGCAATTCCTGGACACCGGAGCCACCTCAAAGCGGGCTCGGCGTGCTGAGGAGGACCAGGCGCATCGACCAGAACCCAGCCGAATGAGTCCTCTGCACTAGAGTATTCCCATGCCAGCTCGCGTCCGCGACGGGAACTGGCATGGAGGGGTGCCGGAGTGGCCGATCGGAACCGCCTTGAAAGCGGTCGTAGGGAGACCTACCGCGGGTTCGAATCCCGCCCCCTCTGCCAATGCCAACTGGTCTACTTTGTTGGGCTGGGTGGGCCTACTCTGACCCACCCAACTCAAGGGCGACCGCATCCAGGTTCATGTCATGGACACGCTGTACGTAGTGCTCCAGATCAGCCATCAACCGGCGCAGATCCAGGCTGATCCGGGCATTGTCCAAGCGGGACAGAATGGTCTGGCTCAGCGCCGCGGTACGAGCCTCCAGACGCGCCCGAACCCGGTCATTGGCTGACTCCCTGGCGCTCAACCACGCCTCATCCACGGGCAATTCCGCACCAGTGGCCCGCAGAGCGCGTTGGACCGACTTGAGCTTGTCGCGCACCAGGATCCGCCAGTTGGCTGCGTCTTCTTGAGTCACCAGTCCACGCAGGTCCCGAAGTTCTGATTCGAGTGTCATAGTCAACCTCCCGGCAGAGGGCCCCCGCAGGCCCGGGCCACAAGTGTGACCTACTTCACCCGAATCGGCAATAGTTCGATTTGGCTGGGCCAAAGGAGAGGAGTTGAATCCTGATTGTGAGCATCAAATCCAACCAGCAGTATCCATTGTCCCCGGCCACCCGGGGCCGGCTCCTGGGAGTCGCCTTCATCGCGCTGGGCATCCTGGTCCTGGTCATCGGTGGCATCGCCCTGCTGGGTTGGCTGCCGAGACTGGCCTTCGACGCCGCACTGGTCCTGGTCGTCGTCGCGGTGGTGCTGCTCACCGTACTGATCGGGCCCAAGCACTGGATCGTGCGTCTGGATGACACCGGCTATTCGGTTCGCTTCATTCGCACCGCCGGAGTCCGTGCCTCCCGATGGGTAGAGGTAAACGAGATGGAGGCCACCACCGTGGCCGGGGCGCGCTGCGTCGTACTCCACCTCAAGGATGGGCGCAGCACCACCATCCCGGTGGACCTGATCGCTGGCGGTGGACAGCCATTTGCCGAAGCGATCACCGAGCACCTCAAGCAGGCCAATCGCTCCGCCAGGAAGGGCAACCCGGCCTGAGCGACCCCAGGGGGCAAGGCCGATTGTGTGCCCGGCACCCGGTGAAGGTACATTTGCCTTTGCTGTTTGGAGGTGTCGCCTAGTCCGGTCTATGGCGCCCGCCTGCTAAGCGGGTTTGGGGCTACAACCCCATCGAGGGTTCAAATCCCTCCACCTCCGCAGATGTCCCCACGGGACCCGGGACTCCCGAGCCGTCAGGTTCGGGAGTTTTTCGGTTTCCGGACTCCGCCACTAGGGACGGTTCAGCCCCGGGGATGTCGAGCCACCCGGTACAGCACGGCTGGCCGACCCCTCAGCCCATCGGACAACTCCGGCTTGCCGTCGCGCATCTTCGGCTCCAGGAATGGTTTCATCCGACGCGCGAAGTTGTCCTTGTGCAGTTCGGAGCCAACCACCGCCTCATGCACCTTGCGCAGTTGGTGCAGGGTGAAGGGCTCGGGCAGGAAGCCATCCGGGTCCGGCCGGGCGTCTATGTAGCGATAGCGGATCTCATAACGCTCCCGTAGCGCTGCCACGGCAGTGCTCACGATCTGGTCGTGGTCAAAGAGCAGGTGTCCTTCCCCAACGAGGCTGCCGTCGCTGGCGACTGGCACCAGATCCCCGCGAGCCCGGGCAAGCAGGCCTTCTCGTAACGAAATCGAGTGGGCGATGGAGATGGCCCAGGTACGGTCATCACGATCCGGCTGATCAAACACCTGTAATAGCCGTGGCAACAGCCTGGAGTTGGGCGCCAGCCCGACCTTGCGGAGCAGGATCTCCGCTGCCGTTTGGGCAACCGTATGCCGCGCCCGGATGAAGCCACCCGGTAGTGCCCGCCCCACCGGATCGGTGCGGTCCTGCACCAACAGGCGCAGCTCGGGAAAACTGTCGGTGGCGCCCACTATCGTGAGTATTGCGAGGTCGACGGTGACTCCGGGGCGGGGGAACTTCTCCAGATCAACCGAGCTCGTCATGGCAGAGATATTAGCGCGATTCACGTGCTAATATATAGCGCGGGTGACATGCTAAAGGAGCGTGGCGTGATGAATGATTTCAATCCTGATGAGGACATCTCGATCGAATGGGCCGATGAGGGAAATGACGCGGTCTGGGCCAACTTCGAGGCTGTACTGTCCAACTTCCTCAAGTCCTTCGCCGAGCACACCGAGAGCAACCATCTGGTCCTGCATATGACCAACCCAAACTCAGATGAGGAGGAAGGTTGCGCGCCGTACATCCAATTCGCCAGCTTCGCCTCGGGTGAATTCATCCGTGCGGAAATCAGTGGCAACTCCTGGCTGCTGCCGCAGTACCAACTCAACCAGCAGGACGCCGAATGCCTCACCCTCACCGAATGGCAGGGCAATGATCCCGATGCTGGTGAGCCAAATTGGTTCCAGCAGGTCGCCACCGAGTGCATCTCCACCAGCGTTGGGCTGGCCCTGTGGACCCTGCGCACCTGCTTCGGTCTGGCCCACCCGCAGTTGCTGACCTTCGAGGCCTGGGGACCGGCTGCTCCGGGTGCGGCCGCGCTGGGATTGTGCGCCAGCGATGAAGTTCCCAGCGAGGTCGTTGATCCGAAGTCAACCCCTGAGCCTCTTGATCCGAAGGCAATCCCTCCGGAGCAGGTCGCCCTGGCAGTCGTCCCCAGCAGCCGCGAGGATCTCCTGGATCTGATCGGCCGGGTCCTGCAAACCAAATATGACTGCGAGCCGACGGTCGATGAAGATGAGGATTTCGTGTTGCACCACCTGGGCCAATCCATCTGGGTGCGGGTGCGGGCCGATGAGCCCGCAGTGGAGATCATGTCGCTGGTTGCTCGCCAGGTTCGCTCCCGGCGACAGGCTGCGATCGAGACGACGCTGCTCAATCGTGACCACCTGTGGGTGCAGTGGAATCTGCATGGCAGGGAGATCTGGCAGACAGTCAGGCTGCCGGGATCACCGTTCACCCCGCACCATTTCAGCGTGTTGCTGGATCGTTTCCGTGAGGACATGAAGGAAACCCGGGATGATCTGATCCTGCGCACCGGTGCAGTGAGGAGCTACTCATGAAACTCGACCCAGCTCAACAGGACCGCGCCTGCGGCGCCATCCTTGGTACGGCGATCGGCGACGCGCTCGGGGCGCCGTATGAGTTTGGCTGTGCCCGCCTGGGCCCTGATGGTCCCCGGATGATCGGCGGCGGACTGGGCGGTTTCGCCCCGGGGGAATGGACTGATGACACCACCATGGCCTGGGCCATCCTCGACATGGCGGCGACCGGCGTCGACCTGCGCAGCGAAAGTGCCCTGACCAGCATCGCGCAGAACTTCCGGGACTGGTATGACACCGATCCGCCCGACATCGGCAACCAGACCCGCCGCATCCTCGGTGCCGCCGGCCCCAGTCCAACTGGTGCTGCCATGACCGCCCAGTCCAGCCAACTGCACCAGCAGACCGGACACACCGCGGGCAATGGCTCCCTGATGCGCACCGCGCCGGTGGCGCTGCCCTATCTGGATGATCCATCCGGTTTGATCGAGGCAGCCCGTCGGGTGAGCACCCTGACCCACTTCGATCCCCGGGCCCAGGAAGCATGTGTGCTGTGGTCGCTGGCCATTCGCCATGCCATCCTGCATGGCGAGTTCGATCTCCGCGGCGGGTTGGCACACCTCGATGCTGATGCGTCGGCGTACTGGACCCAACGGATCGATGAGGCTGAGACCGGGCCACCGAGTCGGTTCCGGCCCAATGGGTGGGTGGTGACCGCGCTGCAGGCCGCCTGGTCGGCCATCGTGCACACTCCAGTGCCCAGCACTGGCCCCGAATGCGAGCACCTCGCTGCCGCACTGGGTACGGCGATCGCGATCGGCGACGACAGCGACACCGTCGCTGCGATCGCTGGTGGCCTGCTCGGCGCCCGCTACGGAGCATCCGCCTTCCCAGCGGCCTGGCGGCGCATGGTCCATGGCTATCCGGGCCTCAGCGGTGAGCAACTCGTGGGTCTGGCCCACCTGGCTGCCAACGCTGGCTCCGGGCCCTACGGATGGCCCACGACCGCGCACATCGACTACTCCGGTTATGGATCCCCGCGCACGCTGGTCCAGCACCCCTATGACGATGGCGTCTGGATGGCCGATGCGTCCGTGCTGGATCAGCCACCCGAGCAGGTGGGTGCGGTGGTCAGCCTGTGTCTCGTGGGTCGGGAGCAGGTGCCAGCCGGTCTGGAGCACGTGACCTTCAGGTTGATCGATCAGCCTGACCCGGAGGTCAATCCCAACCTGGAGTTCATCCTCGCCGATGCAGCCCGGACCATCGCTGCGCTGCGGGCCGAGGGGCATCAGGTGGTTGTGCACTGTGTGGCTGCCCAGAGTCGTACACCTGCCGTGGCGATCGCCTATGCATTGTTGAGGGGCGCCGACCTGGACGCTGCTAGTGAGCAGGTGTGTGACGCACTCCCCCAGGCCCATCCCAACGCCGGATTCCGGGCTGCACTGCGCAGTTTGGCCAACTCCGGCGCCCTGAAACCCAATCCAGAACAGGAGTAAGCATGACCCAGAAGATTCTCTACATCGACATGGACGGCGTCATCTGTGACTTCGAGTCCGCCTTCGACCGACTCAGCCCAGAGGTGCTGGATGAGTACCGAGGCCGCGAGGATCAGATCCCCAATCTCTTCTCACTGATGGACCCGATCCCGGGAGCGATCCCAGCCATAACCGAGTTGGCGGCCCTCTTCGACACCTATGTGTTGTCCACCGTCCCGTGGGCCAACACCTCCGGTGCCAGCCAGAAGATCGAGTGGATCCAGCGTCACTTCGGAGCTGAGCGTGGCAGTCCACTGTGGAAGCGGGTGATCCTGTCCCACCACAAGCATCTGAACCGGGGTGACTTCCTGATCGACGACCGTCCCCACCGCAATGGCGCCGCAGAATTCGCCGAGCACAACATTGGCGGCCAGACGCTCCATTTCGGCAGCCCGGAGTACCCCGACTGGGAGACCGTGGTGGCCTACCTGCGCAGCCAGGTCGACTAGCCACCAGGTTGGGTGCGGTGCTGGTCGCCAGGGTGACCAGCACCGCACCCAACCAGCTCAGAGCAGGGGCACGAAGCGGTAGGAGCCGTGCTCGGTGACCTCCACCTCGGCCCCGCGTCGTACGACCCGCAGCATGGTGCCGGCCACCGGGATCACCAACACGCCGCCCTCACCCAGTTGGTCGATCAACTCCGGCGGTAATTCACGCGGTTGTGCCGAGACCAGGATCCGGTCGTACGGCGCCTGTTCCGGCAGCCCGAGATGTTCTGGATCCGCCTGCTCGATGGTGGCCCAGGGTTGGTTGGTGGCCACCAGGTTGTTGGCACCGAAGGCCACGAGTTCAGGCACCAACTCCACGCCGTACACCCGGCCCGCTGGACCGACCAGATGCGCCAGCAGCGCCGTGGTCCAACCAGATCCCGAACCGACATCAAGAACGCGATGCTCCGGCTGCGCATCAAGCAGCCGGAGCATCGCGGTTACGGTTTTTGGTTGTGAGTTGGTCTGGCCGTGACCAATGGCAAGGGGACCGTCATGGGCAGCCCTGGCCATTTGTGACTCCGGGAGAAATCCAGTCCGCGGACAGGCCGCGAACGCTTCCTCCACCCGGTCGGTCACGACCGGCCCGGATCAGCGGCCGGTGTGCGGCAACTTGCTGGGCCGATCAACGATGGGCAACTGCGGCTCACTCGGGCCAGCCACATCGCCGCCGCCGGGGCCGGGGCTCGGCTGGGGGGTAACCGCACCACAGGGACCCAGGCTGGCGGTAAGGCCACCAGTCATCGGGTCAGCGGCCCAGTTGGCGCCAGTGCCATTGGTCAACTGGTGGTTGACAAAGACTTCCTTGAACGGAGTACCGGCAGCGGTGTTGATGGTGCCCACCTCGGGGCCCGGGCCCCAGTAGGCATCGTTCTGGCAGGTCGCCGGGCCAGAGGCCGAAACCGGCTCGGTGGCGTCCTTGGCCAGGGTGATGGTCTTGCTGAAGGTAGCCTGCTGTGGCCACTGTGCTGGCGGGTTCAGGAACTGCCATCCAGCCAGCGAAACGGTTACGTCCTCGCAGCGGGGCAACTCACCACTGTTCGGAGTCAGCGTGATGCTGACCGTGGTCTCGTTCCACTCGTAGGCGTAGGAAACGCCGTCCTTGGCAGCGACACACTCCCCTTCATCACCGGCAGCTGAACTGATCGGCAACACCGCAAAAGCAGTGGCCGCCATGGCCGCGATCGGAAGCGCAACGCGCAGTCTCTTCTTCATCTCTTCGCCCTCCCCAGAGCAAATATTCAATCCTCACGTCACCCCCCGAAGAGTCAACTCCCCGAAACAGCGGTCACGAATCAACACAGAATGCTAGTCCGGTTGGCAACTCCTCCATCAAGCCCAACGATCAGACTGTGGATAACGTTAGCCGCGATTAGAGATGTGGACACCAACGGGGCAAAACCTGAGATCCATGGTCTAGTCCGAATTGCGGCACTACTCAGGGATTCGGGCCAAGTGCGTGGCCCAATCGCTTCCAGCCACCCTCGATTTCCACCCGGCCAGCCACATCGGCTAGAGTTGCGCAGTCCCCAGTTGCGGGACAAGCGCCTGTAGCTCAACGGATAGAGCATCTGACTACGGATCAGAAGGTTTGGGGTTCGAATCCCTACAGGCGCGCCAGCGAAACCAAAAGCCCACCGAGCTGAGCTCGGTGGGCTTTTGTGTTGGGCGGCTGTGCGGCGTACCGATGGGCTCTCGGTTTCCCAAGTGCACTTGGGAAACTCGAACCGACAACGGTCTGCAGACCATTGGTAGTTACGGTTTCCCAAGTGCACTTGGGAAACCGAAGGCACCAAAAAGCAGAAAACCCACCTGCGTACGACGACAGGTGGGTTTCTGCGGGGTTTGATCAGGCTTCGTTCTCCAGATCGGCGACGACCCGGTTGTGGGCGTCCCAGATCTCCTGGGGGAGGTTGGGGAACTGCTTGAGGTGGGTCTCACGGTTGGCGAGCTCCTGCTTCCAGCGAGCCACGTCGATGGTGAGCAGGCGGTCGAGGTCGGCGTCGGTGGCCTCGCAGCCCTCGAGCTTGAGCTCGTCCTTGGTCGGGATGACACCAACAGCGGTCCGGTTACCGGTTACCTCACCGTTGTGGTATTCCATCAGCCACAGCAGCGCGCGCAGGTTGTCGCGGTAGCCGGGCCACAGGAAGTGGCCGTCCTCGGCGTCACGCTGGAACCAGTTCACGTGCGCGAAGATCGGCTTGGTCGTGGCCGCGCCGATGATCTTCAGCCAGTGGGCGGCGTAGTCACCCTCGGAGTAGGACATGAACGGACGCATCGACATCGGGTCATAGCGCAGCTGCCCCTCGACGCCCTCAGCGGCGAAGGTGGCCTCGGCACCCAGGGTCAGGCCGTCGTAAACGCCCTCGGCGACATCGTCGATGGCGCGAACCAGCGGCTCCCGGTCGCGGGTACGGCCACCGAAAATGATGCCGTGGATCTCCACACCGCGGGGGTCCTCGAAATCCTCAGCAACGTTGGGGACATTGGCCAGGGTGGTGGTGAAGCGGCTGTTCGGGTGCGCCCACGGCTCGTCCTTCTCGGCCTCGGACCGGTCGGCGATGACATTGCCCTTCCAGTCCACCCAACCGGTGACGTCGGCCGGCGGCTCATCGGTCTTGCCCTCCCACCAGACTTCCTTGGTGTCGGGGTTGTAGGCGACATTGGTGAACAGCGCCTTGGAGCCGGCCTGCACGGAGTGCAGCGCGCCGGGGTTGGTGGCCTCGTTGGTGTCCTTGGCCACGCCGAACACACCGAATTCGGGGTTCATGCCGTAGATCTTGCCGTCCTCGGCCACCCACAGCCAGGCGATGTCGTCGCCGTAGAACTCGACCTCGTAGCGGTCACCCAGCGCATCCGGAGCCAGGGTCATGGCCAGGTTGGTCTTGCCAGAGGCGCTCGGGAAGCCACCGCAGATGTGGTACTTCTTGCCGGTCTGCTTGTCCTTGATGCCCAGCAGCATGAACTGCTCGGAGAGGAACTCACCTGAGGCCCAGCCGTCGTACGCCGCCTGGCGCAGGCCGTGGGCGATCTTGCCCAGCAGCGCGTTGCCGCCATAGGAGGAGCCGAAGTGCAGGATGGTGCGCTCATCGGCCACGGTGACGAAGTAACGCTGGTCGGCGTCGGTGCCCTGACCGAGGTTCTCCAGGTCGCCGGTCACGTGTACGGCGCGCACGAACATGTTGGGGTCTTCCAGACCCTCGAGGTACTGCACACCCACGCGGGCCATCCGGATCATGTGCAGGCACACGGTGCGGTTGTCGGTGATCTCGACGCCACGGGCGAACCGCTCCAGCGGTGATCCGGGAGGTGCCATCAAGTAGGGGATGACGTACATGGTCTTGCCCTTGAGCGCGTCCTTCATCCGCTCCTCAAGCAATGGCTTCATCTCCGAGGCGGGGCGCCAGTTGTTGTAGGTGCCCTTGTCGCTCTCCCGGTTGGTGGCCACGATGGTGCGCTCTTCAGAACGAGCGGTGTCCTTGTAGTAGCTGCGGGAGTAGTAGGTGTCCTCACCTACCGGGAAGATTTCACCTGCGTCGAGTGACTCCTGGATCAGGCGGTCATCGTCGCTGGCGCTGACGACCTCCACCCGGGCGGCCCCGGTGTGGTCAGCCCAGTGACGGACATACTCCTGAACCTTGGGATTGGTGAGTCCTGCTTCATTCAGGACTGTTTCCACATCGACCATTTGGTGGTCCCTCTCATTGTCAGACAACGGCTCCCGCGCGGGGAGCTCGGTTTGTTACCCAATCGACACCTTATGCCTTCACCGGCCCGGGTAAGAATTCGGGCCGGGAAGATGGTGTATGCCAGTTATCCTCACTGCGCATTCGACTCAAGGCATCGTCGGATCCCGAAACCGTGGAGGATTGATGAGCAAAGGCACCATCCTGATCACCGGCGCCAGTTCCGGGCTGGGTGCAGAAATGGCCCGACAGTTCGCCGACCTGGGTTACGACCTGGGGATCTGTGCGCGTCGTACCGAACGGTTGGATGCCCTGCGCGAGGAGATCCAGGTGGCGCATCCCACTACCCGGGTTGAGGTACGCCGTCTCGACGTCACCGACCCCGATGAGGTCTTCGGCGTCTTCGGCGATTTCGCTGCCACCTTCGGGACCATCGACCGGGTGATCATCAACGCCGGGCTCGGCAAGGGTGCGCCCCTGGGCACCGGTCGCCCCGACGCCAACCGGGAGACCGCGATGGTCAACTTCATCGGTGCCCTGTCCCAGAGCGAGGCTGCCCTGGAGATCTTCCGCCGTCAGAAGCAGGGGCATCTGGTGATGATCTCCTCGATGTCGGCCCTGCGCGGGATGCGGAAATCGATGACGACCTACGCGGCCACCAAGGCCGGGGTCGCCTCCCTGGCCGAGGGGGTGCGCGCCGAGAACATCAAGGGAGTCGACGTCACGGTGATCTTCCCCGGTTACATCCGTTCGGAGATGAACGACCGGGTCGAACACAAGACCAAACTGATGGTCGACACCGAGACCGGCGTGAAGTCGATCGTGGCCGCGATCGAGAAACGGGTGGCCAAGGCCTATGTGCCGGCCTGGCCGTGGGTGCCGATCGGGGCGGCGATGAGGACACTGCCGTTGTCAGTGGTTCGTAAACTCAGCTGATGGACGAGCTCACCTTTGCGGCTCCGGCCGGGGTCTGTCGCGGTTGGCGGGATGGTGAAGTCATCCGGGCGACCGGGATCCGTTACGCCCGCGCCGCGCGTTACGCCGTACCAGTTGCCGAGCCCGATGCCGAGCAGGTGGACGCCACAAAGTGGGCGCCGGCCTGTCCGCAGGAGCAAGCCGAGCGTGAGCGGGACCTGATCGGCCCGATCCTGGATGAGATCGGCCAGGATGAGGACTGCCAGCGGCTCTCGATCACCCGCCCGGTTGAGCTTTCTGACCCATTACCGGTCATGGTCTGGATCCACGGCGGCTCCTATATCAGCGGCGCCGGGGATGCACCCGTCTACGACCCGGCTCTGATCGTCGGCGAGCAAGACGTGGTTGCGGTCAATCTGACCTACCGGCTCGGTCGGCTCGGTTTCCTGGGTGGCCCGGATGGACCTCCAGCCAATCTGGGCCTGCTCGACATTCAAGAGGCATTGCGCTGGATCCAGCGCAATATCGCCGCCTTCGGGGGTGACCCCGACAATGTCACCCTGTACGGCGAGTCCGCCGGCGCCGATGCCATCGCCCACCTGATGATCGCCGAGGGCTCGAACGGCCTGTTCCACAAGGCGATCCTGCAGAGCGCGCCGCTGGGCTTGAGTCGCAATCGAGCACCAATGAACGCCGCCATGCTGAGCGTGGCCACTGAGCTTGACCCGAACGGTCCGGTCACCGAGGTGGTCCGCACCCAGCCGCAGGTCCTGGAACCGGCCCGGAAGTTCGGGCTGCGCGGCACCATGGCCTTCGGGGTGCAGTACGGCGCCCACCCGATGCCGGCGGAAGCCGAAGTCGATACGGCCTGGCGGCAGGCCGCCACCCAGTACGACGTGTTGATGGGCGCCAATGCCCGCGAGGCCGCGCTCTTCCTGGAGTCGATCCCGACCAAGCCGCTACCCTTCCGGCTGCCGGTGCTGGGGCGTCTGACCAGTTGGGCCTTCATCACCCTGCTCACCTGGCTGGTCTACCACCGCCCAATCGGCCCCTTCGTCAAAAGGCATCGCGCCGGTGGTGGCCGGATCGCTACCTATCGGCTCACCTGGGGCCCCAAGGGCAGCAAGTACCGCGCGGCGCACACCCTGGACATCCCGCTGCTATTGGGATCGCCGACCTGGTGGGCGCGCAATCAGCTGATCGCCGGAGCCAGCGACCTCTGCGAATCCGGGCGCCGGATGCGGCAGATCTGGGGCGACTTCGCGCGGACCGGGACGGCCGCGTCAGTCAACCTGCCCGGGTTGATCCGGATCAAGGGCAGTTGATCCGGACAGGGTGGACCAGGACTCCAGCAGGCTGGGGCCATACCAGGTGAGCAACCTGCCACTGACCAGTTTCGTGGGGGTTGCGGTGAAGGCCTCCGGGCCATCCTCGGCGGTGAATACATAGGGCTCATCGGGCAGCAGTACGACGTCCGCGCCGGCTTCGTCGATGGCGCTCAGCTCCACTTGTGGATAGCGGGGCAACCCAGCGAAGGCATTTTCCCAGCCCAGCCTCCGCAGCAGGTCGGTGGTGAAGGTGCCACCCCCGACCACCATCCACGGGTCCCGCCAGATCGGTACGACGACCCGCCCCCGGGCCGGCGCGAAATCAGCCCAGGTCTGTGCCACCTGATCCAGCCAGGCCGGTCGCGGCCAGCCCAGCGCCTGGGCGAACAGCCGTCCCAGGGAGTCGATCGCCTGCGGCACCGATTCGATGTCGGTCACCCAGACCGGCACCCCTGCCGCGCGCAGCCGCTCCACGTCCACCCGCCGGTTCTCCTCCTTGTTGGCAATCACCAGATCCGGTTGCAGCTTTCTGATCAGCTCCAGGTCGGGATTCTTGGTGCCCCGCACCCGGACCACGTCCAGGTCGCCGGGGTGGGTGCACCAGTTGGTGGCGCCGACGATGGCTGCGCGGCGTACCGAGGCCAGCGATTCGGTGATCGAGGGCACCAGCGAGACCACCCGGGTCGCTGACGCAGGACAATTGACCGGGTGGCCCAGGTCGTCGGTGTGAGTGTTCACACGTTGCGACGATACTGGCCGCCGACCTCGAAGAAGGCCTCGGTGACCTGTTGCAGCGAGCAGACCCGGGCGGCGTCCATCAGCACCGCGAATACGTTCTCCCCACTGGTGGCGGCCTCCTTGAGTCGGGCCAGGGCCACGGTGGCCTCCTGCCGATGGGTCTCGTGGAACTCCTGCAACCGCTGCAACTGGGAGGCCTTCTCTGCCTCGGTGGCCCGGGCCAACTCGATTGGTTGTGGCTCCTCCTCGTCCTTCTCGGCCAGGAAGGTGTTCACCCCGATGATCGGCAGCGAACCATCATGTTTGCGGTGCTCATAGAGCATCGACTCGTCCTGGATCCGGCCGCGCTGATAGCCGGTCTCCATCGCCCCGAGTACGCCGCCCCGCTCGCTGATCCGCTCAAACTCAGCCAACACCGCTTCCTCCACCAGGTCAGTGAGCTCATCGATGATGAAGGAACCCTGCAAGGGGTTCTCGTTCATCGCCAGGCCCCACTCGCGGTTGATGATCAACTGGATCGCCAGGGCGCGGCGTACGGATTCGGTGGTGGGGGTGGTGACTGCCTCGTCGTAGG
>CAZRKI010000042.1:0-20302 GCA_964600765.1 uncultured Marmoricola sp. | reverse complement strand
TAGCGCACTTGACTGGGGGTCAAGGGGTCGCAGGTTCAAATCCTGTCAGCCCGACATAACGCAAATGGTCTTCGACCTGCTGAATATGCTGATGGGCCGCCCTGATTCCAGATTGGGGCGGCCCTTCGGTTCCGGCTGTGGTAGCAAACGATGTTAACAACTGGCCGAATACAATCCCTGTACCAGCTGACACCTCCACCCAATATGATCGACCGGGCAGTTGCCTGGCGTCGTCAGGTAGCCGCCAGTCACTGAATAATCAAGGATCCAGTCCCGACCGAGGAGTCAACTCAATGCCAGCCAGCAACGAAACCTGTACCGCAACAGTTGAGAAGTACATCGCAATGCTGAACGACGGAGAACACGCCGGCATTGATTTTGTGGCCCTGTATGCAGATGGCGCCACCATCGAGGATCCGGTTGGTTCTACTCCCCTTTCAGGTGCAGAGGCCATCGCGCAGTTCTATGACGCGATCCCTGCGCAACGCTCAGCCGTGCTGACTGATATCCGTACGGTGGCTGGTGAGGTCGTTTTCGCCTTCGACCTTGATCTGAGCTTCCCGGACAACAAGATGACCATTAGGCCCATCGATCACATGAGGATCAATGAGGATGGCAGGATCGCCTCTATGCGTGCATTCTGGAGTGATGACAACGTTAGCTTCGGGTGAGGCAAACTCATCGTTTCCGCTTCTCACGGGGTTTCACCTGCAAGTTGATCGGCGTGCCAGCAAACCCCCATTCCTCACGTAGTCTGCGCTCCACGTAACGCTGGTATCCAGCATCAAGCTTGCCTGTGGTGAAGAGCACAAACGTCGGTGGGGCACTTTGCACCTGGGTGCCAAAAAGAATCCTGGGTTGGCGACCACCGCGCACCGGATGCGGTTTCTCAGCCACCAATCGGCCCAGGAATGCGTTCAGCGCGCCAGTACCCACGCGGGTTTCCCAACCCTCCAGAGCCTTTCGCATTGCTGGCACGAGGCGATCAATGTGCCAGCCGGTGCGTGCGGTGAAGTTGACTCTTGGAGCCCACTGCACCTGCACCAGTTCGCGTTCATACTCGCGTTCGAGGAAGTGCCGGCGTTCCTCATCCACGAGATCCCACTTGTTGAATGCGATCACCAGGGCGCGACCGGCATCCCTGACCAACTGGATGATTCTCATGTCCTGCTCGGAGATTGACTGGGACCCGTCTATTACCAGCACGCACACTTCTGCCTTCTCAATGGCAGTGCTGGTGCGCAGTGAGGCGTAGTACTCGTGCCCTGAGGCCGTTTTCACCTTCTTACGGATTCCGGCGGTGTCAATGAATCGCCAGACCTCACCACCGACTTCAACCAGTTCATCCACCGGATCAACTGTCGTTCCCGAGGCGTCATCCACCACCACCCGGTCCTCCCCAGCCAATTTGTTCAGCAAAGAGGACTTGCCAACATTGGGCCGACCGATGATTGCGATCCGGCGGGGCCCACCAACTTCGCCGAAACTCTGCTCGGGAGCCTCAGGAAGCGCGGCCAGGATGGCATCAAGAAGGTCTCCAGATCCACGTCCATGTAGTGCCGAGACCGGATAGGGCTCACCAAGGCCCAGATTCCACAGGGAATAGGCCTCCGCTTCGGTCCGGTCGTCATCAACCTTGTTGGCGGCCAGCACAACTGGACGTCCACTTCGACGCAGGATTTGAACCACTGATTCATCTGCGTCTGTGATACCAACCGTGGCATCCACCACGAAAAGCACTGCGTCAGCCAGTGAGACGGCAAGCTCGGCTTGATTGGCAATCAACTCAGCCAGGCCTCGGGCATCGGGATCCCAGCCTCCGGTGTCCACGACTGTGAACGCACGTCCGTTCCATTCAGCATCGTAGGAAACCCGATCACGAGTGACCCCCGGTCGGTCCTCAACCACGGCCTCCCGGCGACCAATGATCCGGTTGACCAGGGTGGACTTGCCAACATTCGGCCGCCCGACGACAGCCAACACGGGAACTGAAATCTCACTCATCTTCAACCTCTGTCAGGGGGCCGGGCAACTCAAGTCCGGTCAGGGTCTGGGTTTCGGCAACTGTCGCAATCAACGCCTGTCGAATCCGATCGGTGACCTCGGCCACCGTTTCCTGTTTCCGCGGCCAGGGCAGTGGAGGCAGGGACAACGGGTCTCCGAACCCCATTGCGATTCGAGTTCCCCTTGGCGGGATATAGCCTTTTGCGGCACCCGCTGCTCTGGTCCCCAGAATTCCCACCGGAACCACTTTGGCCCCGGTGCGCAGAGCAAGGTATGCCGCTCCGCCCTTGGCATGTTGCACATCTCCACCGCCACGTACCCCTTCGGGAAAAATGCCGATTGCCCCGCCGTTGTGTAGTACCGCAGCCGCATCCCGAATGGCCTGGAGATCCAGATCCACTCGGTTGAGTGGGATTTGGCCAGATTTGCTGAGGAAGATCGACATCGGCCCCTTGTACATTTCCCGCTTGGTCAGAACATGGGCAGGCCGTGGCGAGACAATAGCCAGCAACGGACCATCAAGCCAGCCGATGTGATTTGCCGCGAAGATGACGGGCCCACTGGTCGGAACCCGTTGCTCACCAAACACTTCCAACTGCCAACGGTGGGCAACCAATCGGTGAAATGAAGGCCGTAGGGAATGCAACATGAATGTCGCCGGGACTCGAGTCTCTGAAGTGTCAGCAGACTGCCTCATCGTCAACCATCCTGCAGCTCAGTGACCAGTGCAACCACCTTGTCGATGACTTCTGGAAGTGAGTATGGGGTGGTGTCAAGGTGAACTGCCCCATCTGGGATCACCAATGGAGCAGCCTCTCGCCCGGAGTCATGCTCGTCACGACGTAACAGGTCAGCTTCAGTCGCTGCCAGGTCCGAACCAGCCTCTCGACTGCGCCGACGGGCCCTGGCCTGAGGGTCAGCAGTCAGGTAAATCTTGACTTCAGCTTGTGGCCACACCACCGATCCGATGTCACGGCCCTCGACCACGATTCCGCCACCAGCGATTAATTCACGCTGTAATCGCAGCAGCCGATCCCGGATTGCCGGAACTGCGGCCACGGGGCTGACTGCAGTGGTGACATCCTGGCTGCGGATCTGCTTTGAGACATCACGGCCATCGAGCAGAATGGCGGGGTTGTTGGGGTCCGTAACCGATTCAATCCTGGCGATCTCGCTGTGCAGCGCGACCTGGGCAGGGTCGTTCACATCAATCCGATGCTCAAGCATCCAAAGAGTCAACGCTCGGAACTGGGCGCCAGTGTCCAGATAGCGCAGGCCGAGTTTTCGGGCCACCCCCCTGGCCGTACTTGACTTGCCGGTTCCCGAGGGGCCATCAAGAGTAACGACGACTCCGTTTCTGGCTGCGGATCGGACTTGGGTTGGTGTGCTCATGGCGTGTCAGATGCTACCGCTAACCGAGAACTAACGATGTGTTGCCCAGCCGCGGGCGTCCAGGCGCTCGGCCAGGTTTGTCGCCAACGATTCATCCACCTGAAGTTCCACCAGACCAAAGTCACGTGCTGGATCGTGATCGATCCAGAGGTCCTCGATATTTACCCCGATCTCGGAGATCTCAGTGAACAAACGGGCCAGTTCACCGGGTAGGTCAGGCACGGCGACATACACCGCGGTGGTATCGACCTGCTTACCACCATGCTTACCGGGAATCGCAGCAGTGCCAGCCACGCCTTTGCCGAGTATTTCAAGCATCTGGTCTCCATCCCGGAGAGCAATGCGGAGATTCTGAATCCCGTCCTGCACGTTCTCAAGCAACTCATCAATTGCCTGGTGATTGGCCAGCAGGATCTGGGACCACAGCTCTGGGTCACTGGCCGCGATGCGGGTCACATCCCGAACTCCCTGGCCAGACAGCTTCAACTGTTCGGGTTGGGCATCAGCCAACTGACTGGCAGCCAGAACAGCCAACAACTGCGGCAGGTGGGAGGTGCGGGCCACAGCATGGTCATGCTCCAATGGCGAGAGACGTACGATCTCGGCGCCGCAGGCACGTACCAAGGACTCCACTGCAGCAACAGCGGCCACTGAATGGACATCGGGGGTCACCGCCCATGGTCGCCCTTCGAACAAACCAGCAGTGGCCGCAAGGGGGCCGGACCGCTCACTACCAGCCATCGGGTGACTACCAACGTACCGGGACAGTTGTTCGGGTGTCGCTTGATCAGAGATCTCTTCAAGCGGTTGCCCCTTGACGCTGCCAACGTCGGTGACCACTGCCTTGGGACTGTCCTCAAGAGCGGAGACCACAGTAGTAGCGATTTCTCTGGGTGGAACTGCTACCACGACTAGTCCCACTGTGCTCAGGTCGCCCGGAGCCGCAATGCCCGCACCCAGGCCAATGGCAGTACGTGCGTGTTCGTGGTTGCAGTCGCTGAGCCATACCTGATGACCGCGACGTCGAAGGGCCAACCCAATCGAGGTTCCGAGCAGTCCGGTGCCTATGATGTGAACCGGTTCGGGAAGCGGGTTCCCAAGTGCCGAATCAGTATGGCCAGGAATACTCACTGGCTCATCCGCTGGCATGTGGTCTCCTCTGTGCGTGTGAAATCCCAGCCTACTCAGATCCCGGCAGCATCCAGCAAAGCCCCGGTCTCCGATGGGGAGAGTACCCGCAGTTCTCCGGTGCGCAGGCCGGCAATCCGCACTGGCCCGATCGCCGTTCGGGTGAGCCGCACAACCGGAAGACCAAGTTGGGCGAGTAGCCGGCGCACAATTCGATTACGCCCCTCATGTACCACCAGTTCAACCACGGAACTCTCTGTTGCCTGCGCGCGAATCCTGGCCCTCCTGACATCCACTCGACGCTGGTCCACCTCCACCCCGGCAAGTAGAGCCCTGATGGTGGACCGATTGGCCCGTCCGCGAACCTCTGCTACGTAGGTTTTCTCGACTTCATATGACGGATGTGCCATCGCCTGAGCGAAATCGCCATCATTTGTGAGCAGGATCAGGCCCTCGGTTTCGGTATCCAATCGCCCAACGTGGAACAAGCGCTCTGGCCGGTCGGACACGAAATCAGAAAGGGTTGGTCGTTGTTGGGGGTCAGACATGGTGGACACCACTCCACTGGGTTTGTTCAACACCAGATACACATGTTCGGAGACTGGTGGTAGCCGTTCGCCTGCCACCCTGATGATCGCCTTACGAGGATCCACCCTGGTGCCAAGTCGGGTGACCACCTCGCCGTCCACCTCCACCTGGCCGCTCAGCATGAGTTCCTCACATTTGCGACGGCTGGCAACCCCGCTTTGCGCCAGGAGTTTTTGCAATCGGACCAACTGGTCCTCTGCATCGGTTTCGGACATCCTTCTCAGTCCGTGACCGATTCAGTCTCATCCGGAGTGGCCAGATCAGCGGGTCCACCAGGGTTTGCTTGCTCAACCACTTCCTCAAAGTCGTCCATGCCCGGCAGGAAAGGCGCCAACTCTGGCAATTCCGCCAAAGATTGGATCCCAATGCGCTCAAGGAAATACGTCGTGGTGCTGTAAAGGTGCGCCCCTGTCTCGGGGTCGGTGCCGGATTCCTCCACCAGCCCTCGGGTCAGCAGAGTCCGCATCACCCCATCAACATTGACTCCTCTGATCGCTGACACCCGGCTTCGACTGACTGGTTGTCGGTAGGCAACCACAGCCAGGGTTTCCAGTGCAGCCTGGGTCAATCGGGACTGTTGCCCATCCAGGACAAACTTCTCCACCACGTGGCTGAACTCATCACGGGTGTAATAGCGCCACCCACCTCCGACATGACGCAGTTCAAAGCCCCTACTCTCCCGGTCATACTCCCCAGCCAGATCAGTTAGGGCAGCAACTACCTCAGGAACCGCGAAGCCAACCGCCGTAGCGAGGGTGGTTTCATCCATGGGTTGGTCGGCGATCATCAGTAGCGCCTCAAGGGCAGGCCTGAGATGGGTGACGGGAACAGCGAGGGTCTCCTGCTCCAGCACTTCCTCACTCATTCGGGTCTCCTTCTGCAGCCATGTCGAACTCATCATTGATCTCAACCTCACTGTCCTCATCACCCGTCCAACGGATCGTGAGTTCGCCCAACGGGCTCAATTGGTCAAAACCGACCACTCCCTCTCGGAAGAGCTCAAGTAATGCCAGGAAACGGGCCACCTTGGTCATGATGTCCGGAGCGTCCTTGGCCAGCGCCCTGAAGGTGAGCACCCCACTGGAACGCAACCTACCCACCACAAGAACAGCTTGTTCTCGAACGCTAACCGCCGGCGCATGGATATGCCCCAGGGAGAGTTCGGGTACTGGCTTGGGTTGCAATGCTCGCCCTGCAAGGGCAGCAAAGTCATCCAGACCAAGTCCTATCAACACCTCAGGCAGAAGACTCGAGTAACGCTCATCCAGGCCCACAGACCGGGGGTGTCTCCGGGACTCCTGCTCCAAACGCCCCTCAAGGATGCCAGCCACTTGCTTGAAGGCTTTGTACTGGAGCAACCGGGCGAAAAGCAGGTCGCGGGCCTCCAGCAGGGCCAGATCCTCCTCATCCTCCACATCACCCGAGGGCAGCAAGCGGGCTGCCTTCAGGTCAAGAAGGGTGGACGCGACCAACAGGAACTGGGTGGTTTGTTCCAGGTCCCAGTCGTCACCGCCTGCTTTGATGTGCGCGATGAACTCATCTGTCACCCTGGAAAGGGCTACTTCAGTGACATCCAGTTTATGTTTGCTGATCAGTTGAAGTAGCAGGTCAAATGGACCCTCAAAATTGTCCAGTCGGACTGCAAATGCGGTTGGCTCATAGGCGTCTGACTGCGGTTGATCACTGACCAGCGTCATTGCTGGTGCAGCCGCTTGACAACGTCACTGTCGGAACCGTTCTCGATCAGGTCCTGCAGCGCAATGGAGATCGCTTCACGCACCAATCGGCCCCGATCAACAGCAAGTCCGTGTTCACTACGGAGATTGAGCCGAGCAGATTCAATCTGCAGTAGTTCTTCTGCAGTGACATAGACGGTCATCTTCTCGTCGTGACGGACCCGTCCGCTCGTTCGCTTGGGTCTGGCCAGAGCTGAATCATCAGGCACTGCCTTGATCCCCGTTGAGCGAGATGAGGCACTCTCGTTGGCTCCTGAGGTGCCAGTGGGCCGAAACAGATCATCTGCAGTCGGCATACTCACGCGTCGAGACAACGTGCCGCCACCTCTCTGGCCAGTTGGCGATAGGCGTCTGCACCAGTAGATCCGGTGGCATAACTGGTGATTGGTTCACCAGCAACCGTTGAATCAGAGAACTTGACCGTGCGTCTGATCACGGTGTGAAAGACCTTCTCCCCCCAGGCCTCGACCAGACGTTGCATCACTTCACGACCATGCAGAGTGCGCCCATCAAACATGGTGCCAAGGACTCCATCCACGACCAGATCCGGATTCAACCGTTCCTGGACCTTGTCGATCGTGGTCTTCAGGAGGGCCACCCCCCTGAGCGCGAAATATTCACACTCAAGGGGAACAATCACGCCATCACTGGCGGTAAGCGCATTGACGGTTAGTAGACCCAGGGAAGGCTGACAATCAATTAGGATCACATCGTACTGCTCAATGGCTGGCGCCAGCACGCGTTGCAGGGTTTGTTCCCTGGCAACCTCGTGGACCAACTGAACCTCAGCCGCGGAGAGGTCAATGTTGGAAGGGAGTAGGTCCATCCCCTCTACTCCACTGGGTACGACGACGTCCCGGAGGGTGACGTCACGCTCCATCAAGAGGTTGTAGATCGTGTACTCCATTTCGTGGGGATTTAGCCCCAGCCCCACTGAAAGGGAGCCCTGTGGATCAAAATCCACCAAAAGCACCTTGCGGCCATATTCAGTCAGCGCCGCGCCCAGATTGATGGTTGTGGTGGTCTTGCCAACTCCACCCTTTTGATTGCACATGGAGATGACTCGGGCAGGACCATGCTTGGCGACCGGAGGAGGCACGGGAAAGTCAGGCATTGGGCGACCAGTGGGACCGATTGCTGGTTCCGGTGATTGGGTTGTGGTCTTTGCCTCTGGTTCTGCCAGGGGTCGGGACTCAGGAGTCAACTCCACCACTTCGGCCTCATCCACCTCACTCCGGTTCAACACCGGATGCTGAGGCGGGATGGAGGCCGCCAGATTCCCGGAGTTCTGCATGATTCCGATGGATCCGCCGCCGGCACCTTCAACCATGACCTTCTCCCATCTGACCTATCCAACAATGAGCAAATGTCGATATAACGCTATGCCCGGGGGCGAATCTAGACCTCACGCAACGCCGACCACAAGCCGAGAAAGTAATCCCCCATGAAATACCCAGAGTTCGGGTTTCGCTGTGTATTGGGCCCTGCCAGACATACACAGACGTGGGCCTACCTGTGGGCAAACCTGTGGGTACTCACCCCAGAGCACGTGGATGTGCCGCGGCATAAACCTCACGAAGACTGTCCACCGTAACCAAGGTGTAGATCTGTGTGGTGGTAACCGAGGCATGGCCCAGCATTTCCTGGACCTCTCTGACATTTGCTCCCCCCTCCAGCAGGTGGGTGGCAAATGAATGCCGCAGTGTGTGCGGTGATACCTCAGCCTCGACCCCTGCCCGATCAGCCACCTTGCCGACCACTGTCCATGCGGACTGCCGCGACAGTCGTCCCCCTCGCGCGTTGAGGAACAATGCACTGCCACCATCCCCATGGGCTGCCAAAGCCGGTCTCCCTCGTACGAGGTAGGTATCCAGCGCCGCCAGGGCATACTGGCCCAGGGGAACCAATCTCTCCTTGGAACCCTTGCCCCGAAGTAGCACCGTGGCAGTCTCCGGATCTATGTCATCGACATCCAATCCGACTGCCTCAGAAATTCTGGCCCCGGTCCCATAAAGGACTTCCAGCAGCGCACGATCCCGGAAGGCAAGTGGTGAATCCTCTTGGCTGGCTGCCTCCAGCATCAAGGCGACCTCCCGGTAGGGGATCGCCTTTGGCAGCCTCTTGGTCGGATTCGGAGGGGACACACCAGCAGCTGGGTCCAGTTCAGATAACCCATCCCTGAGGGCAAAACGATGAAATCCCCTGACCGCAACAATGGTTCGCGCCGCCGATGTGGAACTGAGTGGTTTGTGATCAGGGTCTCCCTCACGCAGTTGCATGAGGAACTCAGAGACCACATCAGGACCGATCTGGGACATGTGATCCAGACCCCGTCCATGCAGGAATGACAGATATCTGCGCAGATCACGACGATAGGACTTGATCGAGTTCGCGGCCAATCCCCGCTCGACTATTAGATGATCCAGGTAAATCTGAATGGCACGGGTGATCTCGTCCCCTTGTTGGGTGTTCAGGCCAAGGCCTCCTTGATCGAATGGCGTTCAAGTCCGTGCGACTGAGCTACCTGAGCATTGGTCAGTAGGCCTGCATGGGTATTCAAACCCAGGGCCAGAGCCGCATCATTCTTCAGCGCTGCGCGCCAACCCTGATTTGCCAGTGCCAGCACATAGGGAAGGGTCGCGTTGGTCAGGGCATAGGTTGATGTGTTCGGCACGGCTCCTGGCATGTTTGATACGCAGTAGAAGATTGATTCGTGCACCTGGAAGGTGGGGTCTGCGTGCGTGGTGGGACGCGAGTCCGCAAAGCACCCTCCCTGGTCCACTGCAATGTCCACCAGTACTGAACCGGGCTTCATCTCAGCGACGAGTTCGTTGCTGATCAGTTTCGGCGCGCGTGCTCCGGGAATCAGGACTGCGCCAATCACCAGGTCCGCCTGGGTTACCTGTTGCTGGATTGTCAAACTGGATGAGGCCAAGCCATGTACCCGGTTGTGGTAGCGCCAAAAAGTCATTCGCAGCTTGTCCAGGTCAGTGTCCAACAAAGTTACGTCGGCACCCATCCCCAATGCGATATTGGCGGCGTTCTGACCGGCCACACCCGCACCAATCACTACTACCCGAGCATTGGCGACTCCCCCGACCCCACCCAGCAACACACCTCTGCCGCCTTGTGCCCTGAGCAGGGCATGGGCCCCCACCTGGGGCGCCAGACAGCCAGCAACCTCAGACATGGGGTACAACAAGGGCAACAGCCCAGAGGAAAACTGAACGGTTTCATAGGCAATAGCGGTGACCTGCTTGCGGCACAACTCCAGGGTCAGATCCAGGTCTGCAGCCAGATGCAGGTAGGTAAACAGAACCTGTCCAGCTCGTAACCGTTGAAACTCCTCTGGGATGGGTTCCTTGACCTTCAGCACCAGATCCGCGGCACTCCACACCTCATCTGCAGTCTGCAGAATTCTGGCCCCAGCGGCTTCATAGTCCGAGTCGGCGATCTGGGACCCGATGCCGGCCCCTTGTTCCACGAATACCTCGTGCTGGTGACCAACCAGCTCATGAACACCCACCGGAGTGAGTGCGACTCGGTATTCCTGGCTCTTGACTTCTCTCGGGACGCCTATTCTCATCTGCGACCTCCCTGACCCGCCGAAGTAGACCTGACCTTCAGCCGATTCTATTGCTCCTGAACGGGATTCGCGTCCAGGACCCGGATCATGTTTCCAGAAGTCAACTGCGCAAGGTCCTGCTCATTCCAACCGGATTCAGCCAGAGCGGAGAGCAGTCTCGGATAGCCAGAGACGTCCTCAAGGCCTTCCGGTAGCCAACCCACACCGTCGTAGTCGCCACCAAGCCCGATGTGCTGGATCCCGGCTACTTCCCGAACATGATTCAGATGTGCCACCACGTCTGGGATGCCACATTTCGGTGGGGGGTTCTGTTTGGCATACCGGTCCAGGTGCGCGTGATATTCCACGAACTGTGACTCCGGGATACCCGCGTCCCGGGCTGACTGGCGGGATTCCTGTTCCCAGTCCCTGACCGCTGGGGATACAAAAAAGGGAACAAAGGTCACCATGCAGATACCGCCGTTGACAGCGAGTTGCTCGAGGACGTCATCGGGCACGTTACGCGGATGATCGCAGATGGTTCGGGCAGAGGAATGGGAGAACATCACTGGCCTGGTGGTCAGGTTCATGGCCTGACGCATAACTGATGAACTGACATGGCTCAGGTCAACGATCATCCCGAGCCGGTTCATTTCGGTGATCACCTCGCCACCAAAGTCGTTAAGGCCACCCAGAACCGGATGATCAGTGGCTGAATCCGCCCAACTGACGTTGTTGTTGTGGGTGAGAGTCAGGTAGCGAACCCCCAGTCGGGCGTACATCCGCAGCACCCCGAGTGAATCCTGGATCTGATGGCCGCCCTCAGCACCCATCAGGGACGCGATTTGGTTTCGTTGCCAGGCCTGCTCCACACCGGCAACGTCGGTCACCAGCGCCAGTTCAGGATATCTGGCACACATCCGCCTGGCAGCATCGATCTGTTCCAGTGTCGCCACGACAATCTCTTCAGCTGGTAGCTCTGCTGGGACAAATACTGACCAGAACTGAGCGCCCAGACCTCCGGCTCTGGCTCTGGGTAGGTCTGTGTGGGTCCGGGTGGGCTGCGCCGTAATTGGAACCGAGATATCCAGCGCGTCAAAGTCATATCCGACGGCTTCACGCAGGGCCCAGAGCAGGTCGTTATGTCCATCAAAAACTGGATGTTCGCTGAGCACCTTTTCTATGTTCACAGTTCTCCCCGGCGTCGGAGCACGTCGTAGGCAAGTACCGCTTGTACAACCGGCCCATCCCCGATCCGTCCGGCGAAGATGGCATCGATCAGCTCATCCACCGGTACCCACTGGTGCTCCAGGTCAGCTTCCTCTCCCCGCATCTCAAAATCACCGCGATCCCAATGTGAAAGGCCCCTGGCCAGGTAGAACCAGTGCTTCTCATTTGTGAAACCGGGTGTTGGCCACGTGGTGAACAAGTGCCGCCATTCAGTGGCCTGAAGCTCAGCTTCCTCACGAAGTTCGCGCTTTGCTGTATCCAGGGGATCCTCATTGATATCCCCATCACACAGGCCGGCTGGCAACTCCACAAACCTGATCCCAGAAGAATGACGGTACTGGCGTAGGCAACGGACCCGTTCCTGCTCATCCACCGCCAGGATCGCTACCGCACCCGGATGGTCCAACACCAGCCGGTGCAGTTGCTCATCCGGGTGTCCAGGGCGGATGACCAGGTCCTCGCGGAAGGTCAGTATCCAGTCGTCCTGGTGGATGATCCTGGTGTCCAGTACCTCCCAGGACTCCTTGGTGTCAGCGAGTTCAAAGGAGCCATCAGTCAATAGGGGAATCTCCATCCGGGGCTGTCTGTTCTTCCTCATCGTCAATTTGGCGACGCAATTTGGATTCATCCATCGGAATGCGCAGTTCGCGTTGCCTGGTGATCGCTGCGCCAACCAGACCAGCGAACAACGGATGCGGGTTGGTTGGTCGGGACTTCAATTCCGGATGTGCCTGGGTGGAGACATAGTAAGGATGAACCTGCTCAGGTAGTTCCACGAACTCGACCAGATTGTTGTCCGGCGAAGTGCCAGAAAAAACCAGACCGGCCTCCTCTAGGCGCGCCCGGTAGGCATTGTTGACCTCATAGCGATGGCGATGCCGTTCCTGGACAGAAGTGCTGCCATAGGCCCGCGCCACCTGGCTTCCCTCCACCAACACTGCTGGATACAGGCCAAGCCGCATGGTGCCGCCCAGGTCTCCGGCACCTTCCACAAAGGCCTCTTGCTCAGCCATTGTGGCGATGACTGGCTCTGCTGACGAGGGGTCAAACTCGGTGGATCCAGCCTCCTTGATACCGGCCACCTCCCGGGCATACTCAATCACCATGCACTGCAAACCAAGGCAGAGGCCCAACGTGGGAATCCCGTGGGTTCGGGCGTAGGTGAGAGCGCCGAGTTTGCCCTCTAGTCCCCGGATCCCGAATCCACCTGGGACACAGATCGCATCGACCTGCGCGAGTTGCCTGGCCGCACCCTCTGGAGTGGCGCATTCATCGCTGGGAATCCAGTTGATGATGACTTTGGCCTCATTTGCGAATCCACCAGCTCGCAGGGCTTCAACCACAGAGAGATAGGCATCGGGCAGATCGACGTACTTACCCACCAAACCGACGGTCACTTCTTCGTTTGGATGATGGACCCTTCTGAGGAGATCATCCCAGAGCGTCCAGTCCACATCGCGAAATGGAAGGTTCAGCCTTCGGACCACGTAGGCATCCAAGCCCTCCCGATGCAGCACTTTGGGAATGTCATAGATCGAAGGTGCATCAGCGGCGGTTACCACCGCCTCCTGATCCACATCACACATCAGCGAAATCTTGTTCTTTACTGAGGCTGGAATCTCCCGATCCGCGCGACACACGATGGCATCCGGTTGAATACCGATGGAGCGCAATGCTGCAACAGAGTGTTGGGTCGGTTTGGTTTTCAGTTCACCAGAAGGTCCGATCCAGGGCACCAGGGAGACATGGAGAAAGAAGCAGTTGTCTCTTCCAAGGTCATGGCGTACCTGCCGGGCTGCTTCCAGGAACGGGAGGGATTCGATGTCACCAACTGTGCCGCCAATCTCAGTGATCACCACATCAATGTCGGGGCCGCCCATGGCCAGCACTCGGTCCTTGATCTCATTGGTGATGTGCGGAATCACCTGGACCGTGTCGCCCAGATAGTCACCGCGACGCTCCTTGGCAATCACATGGGAGTAGACCTGTCCGGTCGTTACATTGGCGATCTGGTTGAGATTGGTGTCAAGGAAACGCTCGTAATGTCCAATGTCCAGGTCGGTTTCAGCGCCGTCGTCAGTCACGAAAACCTCACCATGTTGGAAGGGATTCATGGTGCCCGGATCGACGTTTAGGTAGGGATCCAGCTTCTGCATCGTGACGTGCAGGCCCCGGGAGCGCAATAACCTCCCCAAACTGGAAGCGGTGAGGCCTTTTCCGAGCGAGGATGCAACCCCGCCAGTTACGAAAACGTGTTTTGAGCGCTTCTCCACGGGGTTCGACCCTATCAACTTTTCGGCATCGGTTTACTACTACCCCGCCGAGCCGGAATGGTTTTGACGTGCTTTCTGTGCCACCTGCAGCAACTCCTCGGCATGAGCCTGGGCAGTATCTGAACCTTCCAGGCCGGCCAGCATCCGGGCGAGTTCCCTGACCCGACCAGACTGATCCAGGGTCTCAAGTCCAGAACTGGTGACTGCTCCGTCGCTGCTCTTTCGAACCACGACGTGGGAATCGGCGAAAGCAGCCACCTGTGGCAGGTGAGTGACCACGACTACTTGGGTGCGCTCGGCAAGGGAACTGAGTCGGCGACCGATCTCCACTGCTGCCCGACCCCCAACGCCCGCGTCAACTTCATCAAAGACCATGGTCGGAACTGGGTCAGCCGCAGCCAGAACCACCTCAAGGGCCAGCATGACCCTGGACAACTCGCCTCCAGATGCACCTTTCTGTAATGGCCGTTTTGCTGCCCCTGAGTGACCAACGAAGTTGATCTCAACCTGATCAATCCCTGACTCTGCAAATGTCACTGCGCCACCATTGAGCAGGAGTGCAGTGTCTGATCCAGGATCTGCCGGTTGCTGCCTGACCTCAAACTCAAGTTGGGCATGTGGCATGGACAACTGCCTGATCTCGCTGGTCACCTGGTCCCCAAGGTTGGCAGCGGCTTTCCTCCGGCGCTCACTCAACTCTTCGGCGAGAGTGCCCAACTCCGTACGAAGATTCTCGCGCTGTTGCTGCAACTCCCGGATCCGGTCCTCGGAGCCATCAATCCGGTCAATTCGATCGGCAGCGGTGGACGCCCACTGCAGCACCTCAGCAATGTCCTCCCCGTACTTCCTGGTCAGAGCAGCCAACGCAGATCTGCGCTCTGAAACCACCGCGAGTCGAATGGGGTCAGCTTCGACATCCTCCAGATAGGAGGAGACGTCACCCGCAAGATCACTGATCAAAGCACCAATCTCGCTTGCCCGCGCGAGAAGTTCTGAGGAGGTGGTGTCGAGATCGGCCACTCGCTGCAGTTCCTTGATTGCCACCGAAAGTGCGCTGATCGCATCCCCTCCGCCGGCATCCGATGACAGTGCCTCACGTGCCTGCGCAGCAGCCGCCCGTAGATTGTCCGCAGCACCCAGCCTGGCTTCTTCGTGGGCCAGATCAACGTCCTCCCCTGGTGATGGAGCAACTCGACTGATCTCCTCAACCCCATGACGGAGCAGGTCCAGTTCCAGGGCTTGTGCCCGAGCATCTGTTGTCTCCTCATGCAACAGCCGCTCAACATCCTTGAGCTGATGGAATACAGCTGAGTAGGCCTTTCGGGTGCGCCCCAGATCAGGACCACCGAAGGCGTCGAGCGCATTGAGGGCGGTACCCGGGCGCAGTAGACGAAGTTGGTCCGCCTGACCATGGATCGTGATCAGACTGCGGCTAATCTCACCCAGCACCGCTGCAGGCACTGTCGAGCCGCCAAGAAATGCTCGGGAGCGCCCCTGAGCGGAGATCTGTCGGCTGATCAGCAAAGTGTCCTCTTCAACCACTCCGCCCCTGGCGTCGACCTGTTCAGCCAGTGCCGCATCGACGAACACGGAGCCCTCCACCCGGGCTGCAGGGGCACCCTCACGCACGATTCCGGACTCGGAGCGGCCACCCAACAACAAACCCAGAGCGGTGATCAACATGGTCTTTCCGGCGCCGGTCTCACCGGTGATCGCGGTGAACCCTGTTCCCAGCGGTAACACCGACTCCTTGATCACGCCCAGATCGCTGATCCGCAGTTCCTCAATCACCGCAACATCCCGCATTCATCAACCAGAGCTTCCCCGACGGGACCCCCGCCAACCAGAAACCGGAAGTTCGAACTTGTTCACCAAACGGTCACTGAATGGCTCGGCGTGCAGGCGTACCAGTCGCACCGGAGTTGCACCGCGTCGTACCTCGATCCTGGCTCCAGGGGCCAAATCCACCGTTCGACGCCCATCACACCACAAGACTCCGGTGCCTTCAGTTTCGGAAAGAACCTCTATCGCCAGCACCGAAGCAGGCGAAACCACCATGGGCCGAGCGAACAGGGCATGGGCACTGATTGGAACCATCAGCAAGGCTTCTACCTCGGGCCAGACAATTGGGCCGCCGGCACTGAAGTTGTAGGCAGTTGACCCGGTTGGGGTGGCACACACGATGCCGTCGCAGCCGAATCGGCTGATTGGGCGACCATCTATCCCGATCACCAATTCCAACATCCGCTGTCTTGCCGCCTTCTCGATGCTGGCCTCATTCAGGGCCCACATGGCCGCCACCAGGTCTTTTCCCTGAAAGACCTGGACATCAATGGTGAGCCGATCCTCACTGAGATAGTTCCGATTCACGATGGCCGCAATCACCGCATCCACCTGACCGGTATCTGCCTCGGCCAGGAATCCGACATGTCCCAGATTCATCCCCAGGATTGGGGTGCCGGTCTGGTGTACCAACTCAGCCGCCCGCAGGATGGTTCCGTCCCCACCAAGGACCACAGCAAGTTCACAATCAGCAGCTGGATCAGACTCATCAGCGATTTCCACGTCGCGATTGCCGATCAAGTCCATATCCCTGCCCTCGCTGGCCAGGACCCGAACCCGCAGTCCGTGCTCCACCAGTGCAGAGCCGATGTCGTGAGCGATCGCGCAGGACTCCTCACGCCCAGTGTGTGCCAATAGCAGGATCCGGCGCTGTTCCTTCAACTCAGGCGCTCCAGTCACAAGCACACCCTCTCATCCCGATGTGTCATTGTGTTGAGCTGAGCCGGTTTTTGCGCCTTCAGGACCAGCATGGACTACCTGGGTGATCAAGCCATCAGGCAGTTGATCGTTCCCCTGCACCAGCCAAACAAAGTACTCCACATTTCCTGATGGGCCTGGCAATGGACTCACACACACCGACTTGGCCCCCCAGCCAAGCTGACCTGCTGCTGCCACCACTCCCTCGATGGCCGCGATCCTGAGGTCGGCATCCCTGACCACACCGCCTTTGCCCAGGCGCTCCTTGCCCACCTCGAACTGGGGCTTGACCATCAACACCAAATCAGCTCCTGGTCCAGTGACCCCAATCAGGGCATCCAACACGAGCCGGAGCGAAATGAACGAAAGGTCGCCAACCACCAGGTCAACCGGACCGGCAATCAGTTCTGTTGAGATGTCACGAATATTGGTCCGGTCGTGAATCTGTACCCGTGGATCCTGGCGAAGTGGCCAGGCCAACTGCCCATAACCCACATCAACCGCGACTACTTGGCTGGCGCCATTACGTAGCAGCACATCGGTGAATCCCCCAGTGGATGCACCAGCATCAAGGCAGCGACGATCGGCAACAACAAGCCCCAGTGGCAGGAAGGAATCAAGGGCGCCCTGGAGTTTGTAACCACCCCGGCTGGCATATCCCTGATCGCTGACGTCGCCTCGCACCACCAGATCAGCATCGATGGCCACCTGCATTGCTGGTTTGGTGGCGCCCTGTTTGTTCACCTGCACCCGGCCAGCATGAATCAATTCGCAAGCATGCTCCCGAGAACGAGCCAATCCTCTTCGAACCAGCTCGGCATCCAGTCGCAACCTACGCGGAGACATCAGGAGTCAGCAGCGGTACTGGCCTGGGTCAGGGCCGCGCGCAACGTCTGGTGAGCCTGTTCAAAAACCGGAAGGTGCTCAGCCAGTCTCTCTGGATCAAGATCGGTGACTTCGGAGATCACCTGATCCAGATCGGCTGAATAGGAAGAATTCTCGGTCATGCACTCAACCTATCCAAGGCTCACGCAACGCAGATAGGTCGACACAGGTCCCGGTGGCATCCAGATGCTGCCAACTCGTGTGAGCCAGCACCCGCCACCAGTCCGCAGGCTGTCCAGTGCCGGATATCCGGATTTGGTTGTCCTGCACGCTGCCCCGCCATCCACCAAGGCACCATTCAGCGCTCACCTGCTGCGGCGCCTGATGCTCTTCCAGCAAGCAGCCAAGATCCATACCCAGATAATCCGGACGCAGTTCAGGAGTTGCCGAAACCAATTCATTGATGCCACTGACACCTGTGAGCACCAGAAGGCTGTCCCAGCCCATTTCCCGGGCACCTGAAATGTCAGTGTCCAATCGATCCCCAACCATCAGTGGACGCTCGGCAGCCAATCGCTCCTGGGTCTCAGCGAAAAGGGCTGGGGCCGGCTTACCGGCAACCAGGGGCACCCGGCCAGTGAAATCGGCCACCAGCTTGACCAGCGCCCCATTCCCGGGACCGATCCCATTTGCCAGCGGGATCGTCATATCTGTATTGGTGGCCACCCAGGGCAGGCCGCTGGCCACCAGTAGTACTCCTTGGAGTACCTGACGCCAAGGCATATCCGGACCATACCCCTGCGCCACGGCCGCAATCCCATCCTCAGGTTGGGTTACTGGTCTGAGTCCAAACTCAGCCAGTGCCTCCTCCAATCCTGCGCCACCTATGACATATACTTTGCTGGCCCCAGGCAATTGTTGAGCCAATAAGTGCGCTGCTGCCTGAGCACTGTTGACCACGTCGGTCTGGGTTGCTGGCACTCCGAGAGAAACCAACTTTTCACTAACCTCGTTGGGCGCGCGGGAGGCATTGTTGGTGATGAAGGCCCATTTGATCCCCGTGTCATGCACTCGCTGCAAATACTCCGGCGCCCTGGGGACCGCATCAGCACCAACGTAGACCACACCGTCCAGATCAAAAACTGCTGCATCAAAGCCGTCAATAAGACGACTTGCTGAGTTCTTGAGCATCAGATGCTCGCTTGCAACGCCGCTTCCACTTCCGCGGCCCGTTGAGCCGCGTCGGTGACCTCCTGGGTATCCACGGCTTCAGTGCGATGGAACCAGGTCAGAGCTGACTCCAGATCGCCAGCCTCCACAAGTGTGTCGGCGTAGGCATAGCGCAATCGGGCCAGCCAGGGCTGACGACTGCGTGACATCAATCCGGCTCCCTCAAGGGTACGCAGAGCCGCGTCCAATTCACCTCGATCCCGACGGGCACCCGACTCCACGATCCGCAACTCGGCCAGTAGCGCCGGGGCGAACTTCTCGACAGGAGCATTCTTGATCAGCGAAAGGGCCCGATCAGGCCGTCCCAGTGCTCGTTCGCAATCGGCCATGATGGGCAGGTACTCAGTGGCCCCATTCATTCGTCTGGCTGCCCGAAGTTCAGAGAGTGCCTCGGCATACTCTCCAGCGGCATAGGCAGCCTCGCCAACAGCCTCACGAACGACGGCCAGACGGCCCGCCCGAGCACGCGCAGCGAGGGTGTGCTCATAGGCAGTCCTGGGTTCGCTGTCCAGCAAGGTGCCGGCCGCGACCAGGTGTCTGGCCACCCTGAGGGCCAACTTCTCTGGGAGGGACTTCAATGCAGCGCTAACCGAACGATCCAACTCCTTGCCCGTGATCTCGTCCGGAATTGGAGGACCGTCATAAACCTTCTGGGTCTCGGTTCGATCATAGGAATCATCACGAGCACGCCTGAAATCACCAGCCCGGCGATCACCTGGGCGGCGATCAGTCACCCGACGATCACTGCCGCGACGATTCTGCTCGCGACCCTGTGCTCCGAATCCCTTCTGGCCACCCTGCGCGTCGCTACGACGCTCTCCATCGCGTCGCTTACTGCTTCGCTCCTCATCGCGAGGGCGACCGCGACCAATGGGCTGGTTCTTCCCGCGGTTGGAACCTGAACCGCGTCCTGCGCCTGGTCCACGCCCCCCACCCTCTCTTCGCCCTGAGGGATCTCCGCCACTACTTCTACGAGGAGGTCTGTTCTCGGCCATATATTTTCCTCATCTACAAAATCCTTGGATCAGCATAAAGTGCTTACGAGATCGACCCATAAACCAGGCCAGTTCACCACCACAACATTCCGCTCAGAAAATGAACTGATTGCTGATAATGCGCTGGAATTGCACTGCGCTGAAATTGGACTGAGGGCCGCCCGCAAGCGGGCGACCCTCAGCAAAGATAAGTCCGGCGACGTCCTACTCTCCCACAACCTCCCGGTTGCAGTACCATCGGCGCTGAAGGGCTTGACTTCCGGGTTCGGAATGGAGCCGGGTATTTCCCCTTCGCTATGGCCGCCGAAACACTATTGAGTTAATCGTGTTCTAGCCTTCTTCAAGGCTCCCGACCGTAACTCGGGAACCACACAGTGGACGCGCAACATCTTTGAGGGACAAGCCCTCGGCCTATTAGTACCGGTCGGCTGGGCATTACTGCTGTACACCTCCGGCCTATCAACCCAGTCGTCTACTGGGGGCCTTACCCGGTTAACCCGGTGGGAAACCTCATCTTGAAACGTGCTTCCCGCTTAGATGCTTTCAGCGGTTATCACTTCCGAACGTAGCTAACCA
>CAZRKI010000041.1:6986-20505 GCA_964600765.1 uncultured Marmoricola sp. | reverse complement strand
AACTTGAGGAACTCCGGCTCGCCTATGTTGCGGTGACCAGGGCCGAACACGACCTGGTGGTTACCTCCCACCTCTGGGACCCGGCGGTCAGGACTCCGCGCGGGCCCTCTTCCTATCAGCAGACCATCAAGGAATTGCTGGAGTCATGGGGTGAGCCAGTCGCGGGCTGGGCCGAACGACCTGACCCAAAGGTAACCCCCAACCCGCTGCTGGGGCAGGAACCGGTGCACTTCTGGCCGACCAGAAGTCAGGGGCTGGAGGCAACTTCACGAGCAGAGGCAGCTGCGCTGGTCGCGGGTGTCGGTGTTAATCAGGCTGATGTGGGGCTGACTGCCGTTGAGCAGGAACTCGTGGCTGCCTGGGATCGGGACCTGACCCGGCTGCTCGGTCAGGCTCGCCAGGAGACAAGCCCGGTGGAGGTGGCCTTGCCCAGCAGCCTGTCTGTTACTGCCCTGGGTCGGTTGCGGGCGGATCCGCAGGCTTTCCGGGATGAGTTGATCCGACCGATGCCCCGCCCGCCGTCCAGAGGAGCCCGTTTTGGTAGTTCCTTCCATGAATGGGTGGCCCATCGATTCCAGCAGCGCGACCTGTTTGATCCCAGTGATGTCCTCGAACCCCGTGATCTCGACCTGATCACCGGAACTGAGTTGCAGGAGCTGATTGCAGCTTTCGAGGCGGGTCCTTTTGCCGACCGGGAGCCCATTGCGGTTGAGGCGCCCTTCTCGTTGCTCCTTGACGGCATGGTGATCCGGGGACGGATCGATGCGGTTTACCCGGCTGGAGCTGGACCCGGGCAGTACCTGGTGGTGGACTGGAAAACCGGCTCATCGGATGGGGCCGATCCCATCCAATTGGCCGTGTACCGATTGGCCTGGGCAGAGTTGGCTGGCGTCGGTCTGGAGCAGATCTCAGCCTGTTTCCATTACCCGCGTAGTGGGCAGACCATCCAACATCCGGACCTGCCCGGGCGGGCTGAGTTGAGTCGGATCCTGCGATCAGTCGAGAACTGATTGGTTGGGTGTCAGTGGGTGAGCACCTGGTTCTGGGGTGGAGGAGGACCCTCGGTTGAGTCCCCGAATCCAGGTTGGTGCCACCAGAAAAGCCTCTGCCCGTAGTGCTGCGGTGGCCACAGTGGGTAGATCGCCGACGTTTTCAAAGCACAAGAACCGTGGTTGCCAGTCGGGTCGGTACTTCGCATTTGCCCGGTAGAGGCTCTCGATCTGCCAGAACCGGGATAACCAGATCAACACCATCCGCCAGAGCCGGATGATCGGGCCAGCACCCAGTCGTTCGCCACGCTCGAAGACATAACGAAGTACCGCGAAGTTCAATGAGATCTGGGTGATCCCAAGAGTTGGGGCGGCTTTCCAGAGTTCAGCCACCATGAATTCCATTACCCCATTCTCGGTGTCGCGATCACGGCGCATCAGGTCGAGGGACAATCCCTGTGATCCCCAGGGGACGAAATTGAGCAGGCCTACCAGTTGGCCCTCCCGATCCCGGGTCTGTACGACGACGCACTCTGCGTCGCGATCCTCGCCGAACCGGTCCAGAGCCATGGAGAATCCCCGTTCGACCGTGCCATCGCGCCACTCGTCTGCCTTCTGTCGCAGCTCCTCCCGAACAGCAGGGGGCAGAGCTTTCAATCGGGAACAGGTCGTCTGGAGCCCAGCCCGTTCACATCTGGACACCGCCTGCCGGATCCCACGCATTTCGCGACCAGCCAGGTTGAACTCAGCCACCTGGATGATCGCCTCATCGCCGAGTTCCAGGGTGTCCAGGCCAGATCTGTGGAAGGCCTCAGCGCCCCTCTCGCTGGCCTCGAGAACCGCGGGGAGCCAGCCATAACTGCGGGCTTCCTCCAGCCACAGCTCAATCACACCCGGCCAGGCTTCCGGATCACCCAGGGGGTCGCCTGCTGCCAGGGAGACGCTGCCGACAACGCGGTAGGTGAGGGCCGCCTTGCCGGACTTGCTGAAGAGCACGGCACGGTCATCCCGTAGGGCGAAATAGGACAGCGAATCGATCCGGCCCCACTTGTCCAACAGCCCTCTGAGTTGCTCGCGCTCCTCGGTGGTCAGCGGGTGTGGCCCACCTCCGGGCTGGGCGGCCACCAGGATGACCGGCAGCACCACCAGGCCAAGAGCCAGCAGGACCAGGCCCAGTGAGGTCAGGTCCTGGTGTCTTTGGGTAACGAAGTGAACCGGGCCATCGATCCCGATCAGACCCAGGGCGGCCTCCTGGAGGCGCTCCCAGGCGCTGGGCTGGGGAATCTGGTAGCGGTCCCGGAGGGTCAACATCAACCATCCGAAGAAGATCGCAATCAATGGCATCACGATCGCGGTGGCCCAGACTCTTTTGCTGGAGCGCGGATCTGGTCGCGCGGTGAAGTTGTTCCTCGAGGTCAACAACAATCCGAAGACCAGTGCGGTCAGGGCGGCTTCCTCATAGTCCAGGCCCTTTAGCAGGTGGAACAGGGTGGTTAGGGCAGTCAGGGATACGGCGACCAACCAGGCCCGGTATTTGCCCCGCTTCAGCCCGCGGGCCAGCAGGATCAACAACACCCCAGCGCTCAGGGCGCCGATGGTGGCCGCGACCGGGAAGATGGTCGGCACCATTTTGTGGATCAACCGGAACCGCATCCCGATGGTGGGCGAGACGGCTGAGAGCACGGTGATGGCTCCGACCAGCCAGGCTATCCGGGCGATCCATTTGGGCTGTTGCAGGGACTTCCACACATCGATCAGGTTGCCATACCCGGGTCCTCTTGGTTGGAGATGCGTCCATGACAACCTCAGGAACCTGAGGTATCAATGGTTGGTGGATCCAAACCAGATTGCTCTCTCCCAGTGGCCCCATGACCGGGTCGCCCATCGTCGGCAGGATGCTGACTGGTTGGCGGAGCAATGGGCGGATCCAAGAACCCGGGTGCTACCGCTTTCTGGCGGCAGGATGGCCCTGGGAGAGCAGGGATTGGGCTGGGTGTCAGCACCGGAGGCTCCGGAGGGAGTGCGGGTTTTGCTCGGTGAGCGGGACGGATCCGTGCGCTTCGCCGTCCTGACTCCACAGGCCCAACCCGGGTGGCGGTCAATGCGGTCCATTGCTGCGATGGTCGATGACCAGGACGGCGTCTTTGCAGTGCATGCGGTGGGGATTGCGGAATGGGTGGCCCGCACCAAACACTGCCCAGCCTGTGGTGGGCAGCTGCGGATTGAGCTTGCTGGCCATCTGGCCAGATGCGTCTCCTGCGGGGCCGAGCAGTTCCCGCGAACCGACCCCGCGGTGATCATGATCGTGGTCGCTGAGGACCGATGCCTGTTGGGGCGTCATCCCAGTTGGCCGACTGGGCGCTTCTCAACCCTGGCTGGATTCGTGGAGCCCGGGGAATCCCTGGAAGCTGCAGTGCGCCGTGAGGTGTTCGAGGAGGCCGGGATCACGGTGGGGCAGGTGGACTACTTCGGCTCCCAACCCTGGCCATTGCCAGCCAGCCTGATGGTGGGCTTTGTCGCTCACGCCGAATCCACCGACATCCGGGTGGACGGGACCGAGATCGAGACTGCGAATTGGTTCACCCGGGAGGAGATGCTGCGCCAGGCCACCAGTGGTGAATTAGCCCTGCCAGGAGGGATTTCGATCAGTCGGTCACTGATCGAGCACTGGTACGGCGCTGCTCTTCCTGGTCAGTGGTAGTCACCGCGACCAACGCCTGATTCACAAGCCCAGCTGCTTCTTCACCTGCGCCAGGGAGGGATTGGTCTGAGCGGTGCCGTCAGGGTAGACGAGTGTCGGCACCGTCTGATTTCCACCATTGACCTGCATCACGATCTCTGCTGCAGCCGGGTCCTGCTCAATGTCAACGATGTCCACGGCGATGCCCTCGCGGTCAAGTTGACCCTTCAGGCGGACGCAGTACCCACACCAGGGCGTGGTGTACATGATCGGAAGGGGCGTGGTGTCACTCATTACCCCAGTTTAGGTCAGGCTGGCCTTCATTCCACTGGACGGTTCAGCGGTTGCTCCCGATGTGGTTGCGTCGGTGGGCACAACTAGGCTCACCCTGGTGAACCCCGATGACCTGCTGGCGCAGTTGGACCCCGAGCAGCGTGAGGTGGCTCTGGCCCTCCGCGGTCCGGTGCGAGTGCTGGCCGGAGCAGGCACCGGGAAGACCCGGGCCATCACGCATCGGATTGCCTATGGAGTGGCGTCAGGTGTCTATCGACCAACCGAGGTGCTGGCCGTCACGTTCACCGCCCGAGCAGCGGGTGAGATGCGTTCCCGGTTGCGTGCCCTGGGCGCCCCGGGGGTTCAGGCCCGCACCTTTCACGCCGCGGCTCTGCGCCAGGTGCGCTACTTCTGGCCAAGGGTGTACGGCGGTGAGCCGCCGCAGTTGATCGACTCCAAGCTCGGCTTGGTCGGGCGAGGGGCCAAGTCCCTGGGACTGCCCACCGAACGGTCGAGGTTGCGGGACCTGGCCAGCGAGATCGAATGGGCCAAGGTCTCCAATGTGCGACCCCAGGACTATGAGCAACGTGCTGCTGCGGCCCAGCGTGAGGTTTCCGGGCTGGAATTGGGGCAGGTCGCCGGACTCTATGACGCCTATGAGTCCCACAAGTCAGCTGCCGGCCAGATGGACATGGAGGATGTGCTGCTGCTCGCAGCTGCCCTGCTCAGTGAGGATGCCCGGACCGCTGCGGCCGTGCGGGCGCAGTACCAACATCTGGTGGTCGATGAGTACCAGGACGTGAACCCGATCCAGCAGACCCTGCTGAACCTGTGGTTGGGGGACAGCCGGGAGATCTGTGTGGTTGGAGACCCAGCACAGACGATCTATTCCTTTGCCGGAGCCCGGGCAGATCGGTTGCTTGATTTCGCAAAGCGCTATCCGGAGGCAACCCGGGTGGAGTTGGTGCGCAACTATCGATCCACTCCGCAGGTGGTGGCCACGGCAAATGCGTTGTTGCAGGGCACCAGCACCAGATCGGTGAGCCTGCGTTCGGTTCAGGAACCCGGTGCTGAGGTGACCTGGTCCAGCTACCCCGACGAGGTGGCCGAGGCCAAGGGGGTGGTGGATCAGATCCTGACCCTGCGCGATCAGGGGGTGCCGCTTGCCGAGATGGCGATCCTCTTCCGGATCAATGCGGCATCTGAGAACTTCGAGGCAGCCCTGAGTGATGCGGACCTTCCCTATGTGCTCAGGGGTGCGGCCCGGTTCTTTGAACGCCCGGAGATCCGGCAGGCAATCGCGTTGCTCCGGGGTCAGGTGCGTTCGGGCAATAGTGCCGATGACCTGCTCACCCAGGTGGTCGAGGTGTTGACCGGGTTGGGCTGGGGTGGGCGAGCCCCCACAGCGGGGGGTCAGGCTCGTGAGCGTTGGGAAAGTCTTCAGGCATTGCACAGCCTGGCTGAGGCCTTCTCGAGCCAGCCGGACCCGACGACACTGGAGGCATTCATTACCGAACTTGATCGAAGGGCTGCAGATCAACATGCCCCGGAGATCAATGGGGTCACCCTGGCCACCCTCCACACCGCCAAGGGCCTGGAGTGGGATGCGGTCTTCCTAGCCGGAGTCAGTGAGGGCAGTCTGCCGATCACCTATGCCCAGACACCTGCTGCGATTGAGGAGGAGCGGCGGTTGCTCTACGTCGGCATTACCCGGGCCCGGAAACATTTGGCGGTTGGCTGGGCCAGCGCCCGTACGCCGGGGCAACCGGCGCGCCGCAAGCCATCTCGTTTCATCGTCCCCTTGTTGCCGGACTCCCTGAGTGAGCCCAACAGCCAGCAGGTCACCGGATCCAGGTCCCGGAAGAAAACCCGTAAGCCATCACACTGCCGAATCTGCAACAAGCCATTGACTGTGTCCAGTCAGCGCAATCGGGGTCGCTGTGAGGACTGTCCTGCCACCTATGACGAGGAACTTTTTGCCACCCTGCGTGAGTGGCGTCGTACCCGGGCAGAGGCCGATCAGGTCCCGGCCTATGTGGTCTTCTCCGATGCCACCCTGGAAGCCCTTGCCGAGACCAGGCCCACTTCAACCACAGCTTTGTTGGAGATAAATGGGATCGGGCAGACCAAACTCGAACGCTATGGATCGGAGTTGCTGCAACTCCTCTGCGCCACTGTCGACCAGGGTTGAGCAATGCCGAGTGCAGGGTTGGTCAGCTTTCCTCGGCGAACCCGGGAAGGTGTTCAGTCATCAATTTGCGGAAGGAAACCCGGGCCTCCAGCTGGCTCAGGATCCCTACCCCGCCGGTCCACGTGCGGTGGATGAGCAGGTATTCAGCCGGCATGTTCAGTCTGGTCATCACTGAGAATGCGTCGCCCTTCGGATCATTTATCCGGTTGAACTGGCCACGCATCCACCTTCGGGTGAAATGGAATTCCTCAACCCGGGTTGGTTCCACGAATGGGCCCAGATAGGCCTGCAACCGCTCTGGATCAATCCTGACCTTGTCCTTGATGAACCCGCCCTTGCGCAGGGCAATGATCACCTCTTCGTAGTCATCCATTGCGGCGATCCGGATCAATTCCCCCAGGGTGCGGGGCAGATTGCCCTCGGGCAGTCTGGCCACCGCGCCGTAATCCAACACGCCCAGTTTGCCCGGGCGTCCGTCCTGACCCGGCAGCAAGCGGAAATTTCCGGGGTGTGGATCGGCGTGCAGCATCCCAGTGCGGCTGGGGGATCCGAACATGAACTTGACCAGCTCCTGGCCATAGTGATCCCGTTCGGCCTGGGTGCCATCATTGATCACCTGCAGCAGTGATCCGGTGCTCTCCAGCCATTCACTGACGATCACTTTCGGGCCAGCGGTGACCACATTTGGCACGACGATGTCAGGATCCCCGGCATATTCATCAGCGAATCTCTGTTGGGCCTCTGCCTCCAGGGCATAGTCGAGTTCCTCTACGGCTCGTTCCCGAAGTTCCTTCATCAGGGCGTTCACATCGATACCCGGCAGGATGGGTGCCATCGAACTGGCCAACCTGGAGATCTGTTTCAGGTCCGAGTACAAAGCCTTGTCAGCACCCGGGTACTGCACCTTGATCGCTACTTCGCGGCCATCCACCCAACGTCCGCGGTGTACCTGCCCGATGGAAGCAGCTGCTGCCGGTTCAGCGTCGAACTCAACAAGAGATTGCTGCCAGTCAGTCCCGAACTGCTCGGCCAGGATTTCGCGCACCGTAATGGTTGGCATCGGGGGTGCCGAGTCCTGGAGCCTGGTCAGTTGCTCGCGATAGGGAGCCACCAGATCATCGGGCAGGGCAGCCTCAAAGACCGACATCGCCTGGCCCACCTTCATGGCCCCACCCTTCAACTCGCCAAGAGTCCGGAAGAGTTGCTCAGCGGTGCGTTGCTGGATGTCTGTGAGCACCATTTCTGCAGACGCCCCGCCCAGGCGTTTGCCCAGCCCGAGTGCGGTCCGCCCGGCGTACCCAAGGGGGAGGGCGGCCAGTTTTGCAGTGCGGGTCACTGACTTGCGCGGGAGATCTGCCATGACGCCAGTGTGACTCAAAGGGCTAGATCCAGGTACACGCGCACTCCGGGTGGCGTAGCCAGGTGCGAAATTGCGAGTGCTCAGGGTTGACACCGAGCAGGATGGTGCGACACCAGGTCCAGGGGGTGTGTCCATCCAACCAGGTGTCCAGATCACGGAACAGGAAGTGTGCTCCCAGAGGCAACAGTGCTGGATTGGGCTCGTAGTCAGTGAGGTCTCCGGTTCCGATCGGGTCGTGGCCCTGCAGGACGAGGCAGTCCAGGCAGGGCGTCTGACCTGGCGCCACGAATGGACCCAGGCGTGGAGTGCCCCCGGGGAAGTCGGCAACCAGGTGGGGCAATCCTGCTGTCGCGAAATCACCGGCCAGGTGGACTTGATTGCCGAGTAGGAGGGCCACCGTGGCCTGCTCTGGTTCCTGGGTACGCCGCACCCCAATCGAGTCCAATTGCTCAGGGGAGGGCTCAAATCCGGCGATATACAACCTGGTCTTTCTTCTCCTGCGCTCACGCGCTTTCAGTTCGCTGATGGTGATGACCAGTTGGTGCCTGATCAATTGCCCCAGGGCTCGATCCTGGGGGTCGATATCCCCGATTTCGGGCCTGGCCAGGCAGTCGAGCAGGTGTCGGTTGTGGGGGTTGTCGGTAATCCTGGTCTGCTGTGCCGGATTCAGGGCCACCTGGATGGATCCCGTGCCCAATCTGGTCACCCGGGCACCTGTTGCGAGTCTGAACTGGTGCATGCAGGCACGTTAACCCCGGGTCAGATGCTCGATGGTTGAATCCACAGTTGATTTCGGAACCAGCAGATCACGACGGACTCGATAAGTTTTCTCAGCCATTCTTTATCTCCTACTCCGTGTAGTGATAGTTTCTGGCCAACGGATCCAGTTACGAGTCGACTCGTGAGAAATGGAAGTGGGGCTCCCATGGCTAGCACAGTTGAGCAGCGACCTGAACCGCCGGTTACTCCGGACCGCAAACAAATGCAGATCAGCAAGGGCTGGGTCCAGGGCCTGGCTCTGGTGATGCTGTTCAGCTTCTTCGTGATGGGGATCCTGACCTATCGCACCTACACCGACTCCATGCCGCAACCGGAGAAGGTGGTGGATCCCAACGGTGAGGTGGTGTTCACCACCGCTGACATCACCAACGGGCAAAAGCTCTTCCAGGCCAGAGGTCTGATGGAGTACGGCACCATCCTGGGGCACGGCGGTTATCTGGGGCCCGACTTCACTGCCGAGTACCTCCGCAAGGCCACCGAATCCACCAAGCGCCAGCTGCGCGAGGCCGGGACCATTGATGCCACCGAGGCCAATGTGAAGATGTGGCGTACCAACCGCTATGACGCAAAGTCCGGAACTCTGGAGTTCACTGCTGAACAGGTGGTGGCCTTTGAGGAGATCACGCAGTACTACGCCGACTTCTTTGGTGAGCCATCAACGAAGTACGGACTCAAGCCCAAACTGATCACCGATCCCCAGCAGATCAAGGAGATCACCTCATTCTTTGCCTGGACCGCGTGGGCGGCCGCCGCTGAACGACCCGGACATGACTACAGCTACACCAACAACTGGCCGATGGAACCGCGGGTGGACAACGGACCCACCCCGGACCTGCTGGTTTGGTCGGGGCTCTCCCTGATCGTGCTGTTGGGCGGGACCGGCATCCTCTTTGCGATCTATGGACGCTGGAGCCGCAAGATCGGCTGGCACTCCGAAGAAGCCCCCACGATCGCCTTCCGGCAACCCGGTGAGGTGGGTCTCACGCCGGCCCAACGGGCCTGTGCGTGGTTCATCCTCGTGATTGCACTGCTGTTCCTGATGCAGGCACTTCTTGGTGCTGCAGCAGAGCACTATCGAGCCGACATCCTGAGCTTCTTTGGATTCGACCTGGCCAAGTTGTTGCCCTTCAACCTGGCCCGGACCTGGCACCTGCAGTTGGCGCTGTTCTGGACTGCTGGTGGCTTCCTGGCCGCTGGCATCTTCCTGACCCCGTTCATCGCGGGCCGGGAGCCCAAGAAGCAGGGTGTCCTGGCCTACATCCTGTTGGCCGCAGTGGCAGTCGTGGTCTTCGGATCCATGGCAGGTGAGGCACTTTCCATTCATGGAGTCAGCTGGGCCAAGGGTCCATTGTTCGCCCAGCAGTGGGAGTACCTTGACCTGCCCCGGGTCTTCCAGGTGTTGCTGACAGCCGGCATGTTCATCTGGATCCTCATCATCTACCGAGGTATCCGCGCCCGATTGAGGACCGAGGCCAAGAGCAATATGCCCTGGCTGTTCTTCTTCTCGGCCCTGGCCATCCCGGCCTTCTACGCCGTGGGCCTGTTGGCGCGCACCAGCACCCATGTGACCGTGGCTGAGTTCTGGCGCTTCTGGGTGGTGCATCTCTGGGTGGAGGACTTCCTGGAGTTGTTCACCACGGTGATGGTTGCCTACATCTTCGTGATGCTGGGTGTGGTCCGGGAACGGATCGCCATCGGCATCATCTTCATGGATGCGATCCTCTACTCCATGGGTGGCGTGATCGGCACCATGCACCATCTGTACTTCTCCGGAACCCCGGTTGAGCATATGGCTCTGGGTGCCTTCTTCAGCGCAGCTGAGGTGATCCCGCTGACCTTCCTGACTGTGGAAGCGTGGGCGTTCATGCAACTGGGTGCCCGACAGGAAGCCAAGTCCGATGCGCCCTTCCCACACCGATGGGCGGTCATGTTCCTGGTTTCCGTGGGCTTCTGGAACTTCCTGGGAGCAGGTGTATTCGGCTTCCTGATCAACCTACCGATCATCAGTTACTACGAGATCGGTACTGCCCTGACCGCCAACCATGGCCACGCCGCCATGATGGGTGTCTATGGAATGCTGGCCATCGGTTTGTCGATGTTCGCGCTTCGCTATTTGATCCCAGCCGACAAGTGGCCCGAGAAATGGGCCCGGGTGTCCTTCTGGAGCCTCAACATCGGCCTGGCCTGGATGGTCTTCGCCACCCTGCTGCCACTTGGCGTGATCCAGCTTTATCACTCAGTGGGTCAGGGATACTACGAGGCCCGTTCACTGAACTTCGTGACCGGCAACCTGAACTCCCTGATCGAATGGGGTCGTCTGCCTGGTGATGTGATCTTCATCCTTGGTGGCTGTGTCCCATTCCTCTACATCGCCTTCCTGGGCCTGAAGCACTTCAGGCACGGCAAGACGGTGCATGAGATGCCCCAGGACGTACTGTTCACGGAGATCTCAGCACCCACATCGAAGAAGTGGTGATTGCTCCGTGGATCCTCTGGTAGCGATGATCGGTGGGTACTCCCTGTGCCTGCTGGCCATCGCCTGGGCGGTCGACGTACTGGGGATGCGCTCGGCGCACAAATCGGCTCAATGGCGCACCGGCAACTTCCTCTACCACGAGGATCAGGACGCCTGGCAGTGTCATGAGGACCAGTGGTTGTGGCCGGCCTCCTTTGATCCGGAGAAGCGGGTGATCCGGTATGAGGGCCAGCATGCGATTTGTGGTCGTTGCCCAGCCAAGGACGAGTGCAGTCCCACTCCGGGGCCCCGGGAGATCACCCGACAGCTGGATCCGTGGCCACATTCTGAAGCCGGGCGATTCCACCGCGGAATCAGCCTGGTGATTGCGGTCATTGCGATCTTCCTGCCGATGTTCATGCTGCTGATCGGTGGGGCTGGCACGATCGCGGAGTACGTCGTACTGGTGGCCATGGTGGTTGTCTGCGGCATCGCTGGGTTCGTCTTTGCGCGCCATTTGTGGAATACACCGACCAACTTCCCACAACATCTCAAGGCCGAGGGCTATCTTGAGTCCCCGGACAAACAGGGCGAGGAGGAGACCCTCGAGGCGTTGGTGGATCGGTATGCCACCCGCTGGGGTGGGGATCGCTCACGCGTGCCTGATTCTCAGAAAGGCTGATAAGTGCCCTCTTGGATTGCGCCGACTCTGTCGTTGGTCATTCTGGCTGTCGCTCTGGCTGTGGTGTCCATCAGGGTGATCCCTGAGTATGAGCGTGGTGTTGTCTTCCGGCTGGGGCGGTTGCGTGAGCTGTACCGGCCCGGCCTGAAACTCCTGATTCCCGGGCTCGATCGGATCCAGCGGGTTGATACCCGGGTTATTACGCTAACCATCCCGCCACAGGAAGTGATCACCCGCGACAACGTACCCGCGAGGGTGAATGCGGTGGTGCTGTTCAATGTGACCGACCCGATCAAGGCTGTGATGAAGGTGGAGAACTACGCAGTTGCCACCTCACAGATCGCTCAGACGACGCTGCGCTCCGTACTGGGTCGGGCCGACCTGGACACCATCCTGTCCCACCGTGATGATCTCAATGCCGATCTGCGCAAGATCATTGAGCACCAGACCCAGCCCTGGGGGGTGGATGTCTCAGTGGTGGAGATCAAGGATGTCGAGATCCCCGAGCAGATGCAGCGGGCTATGGCCAGGGAGGCCGAGGCCGAGCGGGAGCGCCGGGCAAAGGTGATCAATGCTCGTGGTGAACTACAGGCATCGACTGAATTGAAGCAGGCAGCGGACATGCTCTCCCAGAGTCCGGCCTCGTTGCAGTTGCGTTATCTGCAGACACTTCTGGAGTTGGGTGCGGACCAGAACTCAACGGTGGTTTTCCCCCTGCCAATGGACATAGTTGGGCCGTTACTGAAGAGATTGGACCCGCAGGACTAGGGTGGGCCTATGTTGCAGGTTCGTGTCGACAAAAACCGTTGCGACGGTTATGGACGTTGCGAGGTAATCGCGCCGGAGGTGTTCCGGATGGGTGAGGATCCGCCGGTGGAGATCCTGATCGAGGGCGACATTCCAGAAGAGCTGGAAGGCAAGGTGATCCGGGCAGTTGAACGCTGCCCCAAGCTGGCCCTGAGCCTCAACGTCGATCTGGACTGAGTCAACCAGATTAAACTTCGGGATGAATTGCTAACGGCGGTGACCAACTGGTCACCGCCGTTAGCAATTCGATCTGGCTCGGATCAGGCCTTGCCGAGGATCCGGTTCAGGTTGGTGCCACACTCGGGGCAGACAGCCTTGGCCATCCGGGTGCCCTTGTCGTTGACCTTTACCTCGCCACTTGCCTCACGCTTGGCCTTGCACTTCACGCAGTAGAACTCACCGCTCCAGGTTTCCGCCATGACGGCCTCCTTCATTTGTCCTTGGTCGTCGCGACGGGGTGCTTGGGGATGCCCGCCGGGGTCCAGCTCTTCTTGAACCACTCCTGACCTTAGACCACCCGGCTGGGCTGGTGGTGATCCGGTGGGTGAATAAATTTCGTGTCCAGTCCTCTGGTATGGACTCCGGGACAGACGAAGGCCCCCGATTCGCCGCGTGAGCCTTCCCCTTGCCAACGCGGACCCTGCGGGGGCCTACAGTCTTCAAAATACCGTGCTGGGTCTCGCCTCCACAATGGCTTTTGGTGAACTTGAGACAACATAGGCTGACCCCTATGCCAACCGATGATCCCGTGGTAGAAGTGCGCCGCTCGACGCGTCGCAAACGCACCGTGTCGGCCTACCAACGAGATGGGGTGATCGTGGTGCAGATCCCGGCACAGTTCACCAGGGCGCAGGAAGCGGAGTACGTCGCCAGGATGGTCTCCAGATTGCAGCGCAGGGCACAACGCCGCCGTCCCAGCGATGCCACCCTGCTGGCCCGGGCCCAGGAGTTGAACCAGCGCTACCTCTCCGGTCTGGCCACACCCGCATCGGTTCGTTGGGTGGACAACATGACCACCAGATGGGCCTCCTGCACCACCAGCACCCGCGAGATCCGGGTGAGTCGCAAGGTCGAGTCGATGCCGATGTGGGTGCAGGATTATGTGCTCCTGCACGAACTCGCCCACATCATCGTGCCCGGCCACAACACCGACTTCTGGGCCCTGGTCAACCGGTACCCCCGCACCGGAACCGCCAAGGCATTCCTCCAGGGCGCCGCCCACGCCGAGGCGGCAGTAGTTAACACGGCGAGGCGGCAGTAGTTAACACGGCGAGGCGGCAGTAGTTAACACGGCGAGGCGGC
>CAZRKI010000041.1:0-6886 GCA_964600765.1 uncultured Marmoricola sp. | reverse complement strand
GCGAGGCGGCAGTAGTTAACACCGCGAGGCGGCAGTAGTTAACACCGCGAGGCGTGCGTTTGCGCCATCCGATCCGTGGAGTTGTCGGCTTGAAGTTGGCGGATTGCGGCTTTTGGATGATTTCTCGCATGAGCGTTCACGGCGCACTCACCAAAACATGGCTTGGGTTACCTGTTAACTTCTGCCGCCTCGGCGAGATGTACGACGCGGAGCGGCGCAGCGCGACCCGTGTTAACTACTGCCGCCTCGGCGAGGTCGGCCGTGTGAATTACTGCCGCCTCGGCGAGATGTACGACGCGGAGCGGCGCAGCGCGACCCGTGTTAATTACTGCCGCCTCGGCGAGGAAGCGCGCAGCGCACAAGACGCAGCGCACAAGACGCAGCGCGCAAGGAGTTCGGTCAGGAGTCCCGACCGGACTCCTCGTCCAGCAGCTTCGACAACTCGGTGTCAAACTCCGCATCACTGAGTACGACGGGCTCGGGCAGGTCCTCTCGGAAGCCCAGAGGATCATCCAGGTCAGCAGCTGTGGGCAACAGGTCTGGGTGCGCCCAGACCGCGTCGCGGGCCTCGATGCCCTGACGACTGCGTAGCGAACCCCACAGTGTGGAGGCATCGCGCAACCGCCGTGGCCGCAACTCCAGCCCGACCAGTGCCGCGAAGGTTTCCTCAGCCGGTCCGCCAGCGGCCCGACGCCGCCGGATAGCTTCTTGCAACAGCGCCGCATTGGGCATCCGATTCTCCGTGGCCAGGCCAACCACCTCATCAACCCAGCCCTCGACCAGCGCCAGGGTGGTCTCCAGTTGGGTGAGTGCAGCCTCCTGGGCGGGAGAACGCTTGGGCTCGAAGAGATTGCTCTCCATGGCCTGCTGCAGGGAGGTTGGATCGGCGGGGTTGAAATTGCGCATCGCATCGTCGATCCCGGAGAAGTCAAAGGTGATCCCGTGCCCGAACTCCTCAACCGAGGCCAACAGGTGCCGACGCAACCAGGGAACCTGGGCAAACAGGCGCTGGTGGGCCGCCTCCCGCAGCGCCAGATAGAGCAGTACGTCGTCAAAGGCCACGCCGGTCAAGCCAGAGGCGAAGCTGCGGACATTGTCGATCACCAGTGCCGCTCGTCCTTGGGGTCCCAACGGCAGTCCGATATCGGAGGCGGTCAACACCTCAGCTGACAGTTCGCCCAGGGCCGATCCGACCTGGGCGCCGAACATGGCTCCACCAGCCTGGCCGAGCATGCCCATCAATGGGCCGGCCATCGCCCTGGCCTCATCGGGCAGCGAGTTTCCCATTGCCCCCACGATGCTGCCGGCCACCGGTTCGACCAGGCCCTGCCACACGCTGCTGGTGTTCTCGATCCACTCAGCCCGACTCCAGGCTGAGGAGGTCTGTACGCCGCTGACCAGAACGGTCGTCTCGTCGAGCCAGTGATCGGCCAGGCGCACCGCGTCTGCGACTGCGTTCTGGTCGGTGCTGGTGGGGGCGGGGTCGGGTTTCTGGGCGCAGGTACGCCGGGCCACGTCGGTGGCCAACTGCCAATTCACCGGCCCGTCGTAGGGCTGCATCATCGCCTGGAATTGGCTCATCATGCTGGAGAAGTCAATGCCCATGCCGGCCGCACCGCCGGCGCTTGCCAGTTGATTGAAGATCTGCTCGAACGGGGTGCCCTTGAAGGGGTTCTCCCCGGGCTCCCCGGGTGTGCCGGGCGTATTGTTCATGCGCTCCAAACTACCTCCCAGGCCCCAAGTAGGCTCAATCCCGTGACAGTCAGGTTGGTCGACATCCGTGAGCAACCCCTGGATGCCCAGGAGGTGATCGATGCGGTGACCGCTGCGCACGCTGGTGGCATCAACGTCTTCCTGGGTGTGGTCCGCGACCATGATGGCGGCAAGCAGGTGTCCGCCCTGGAGTATTCAGCCCACCCCAGCGCAGCCGAGAAGCTCACCGAGGTGGCCACCCTCGTGGCCCAGGAGTACGACGCGCAGCTCGCGGTGGTACACCGGGTCGGCACCCTCGCCATCGGTGACCTGGCCGTCGTACTGGCTGCGGCCACACCGCACCGGGGTACGGCGTACGACGCCTCCCGGGCGTTGATCGACCGGCTCAAGGAGCAGGTGCCGATCTGGAAGCATCAGAGCTTCACCGACGGCAGCGAGGAGTGGGTGGGAAGCTGTTGATGAGTACGTATCGGGGCGTGTCTGCTCGGTATGGGCGGATCCAGGGCCGATCATGGGGGAGTGGAGATCCTGTGGTGGTTGGCGCCAGCGACCGTGGCCACGCTTGCGGCGATTGGCTATGTGAGCTGGGTCGGGCAGCGACCACCGGTCACCCGCGATCGCAGCGACGCCGCCCAGGAACGGATGGGTGCGGCTTTGCAACGACCACTGCCCACGACCCGGGTTCGACCCCAGGATCCAACGGCCAGCAGTGGTGTGGTCGTGCATCCACCGCGGCGCAGCGCCTGATCCGGCCAGCCACGGGGGAGTGCTGATGACGGTACGAAGACGATTCTGGGCTGCCCGCTGGCTCGCCCTGTCCCTGGCGGTTGCTGGAGTACTGGCCCTGAGCCTGCTCCCATTGCCCTATGTGGTGTTCAGTCCCGGTCCCACGGTCAATGTCCTGGGCAAGGTTGATGGGCATCAGGTGATCCAGATCGAGGGACGTCAGACCTATCGCGACAGCGGTGACCTGCGTTTGACCACTGTGGTGGTCAGCTCGCAGAGCCACAAGGTGAACCTGTTCGAGCTCCTCCAGGCGTGGTTCACGCCGGATCACGCGATCTATCCGCGCGAGGTGGTCTATCACGAGGGCGACACCAACAAGAGCGTGCAGCAACAGAATGCTGCCGAGATGACCTCCTCCCAGGATGCCGCGGTTGCGGCGGCTCTGACCGAGTTGGAGATCCCGATCACCCAGGTGGTCAAGGTGCTCGGGGTAACTCCGGATGGGCCATCGGAGGGGCTGTTGCAGATTGGGGACGTGGTCCTGGCGGTCGATGGCAGGCCAGTGGCTGATTCCCAGGACGTGATCAACCAGGTGCAGGCCAGAAAGGTCGGCGCCCAGGTGAAACTCCTCGTACGCCGTGAGGTCGCCCCGAAGGAAAAGTCGGACCAATCCAAGCAGCAGGATCCGCCAACAAGCGTTGAGAAGACGATTACGGTGACCACCAGGGCTGCTGCCACCAAACCGGTCAAGCCGATCATCGGGGTGGTGATCGGCCGGGGCTATGAGTTCCCATTCACCGTCGATCTTGGTGTTGGTGATTCGATCGGGGGTCCATCCGGTGGCCTGACCTTTGCCCTGGGTATCTATGACCTGCTCACCCCGGGCTCATTGACTGGGGGCAAGGACATCGCGGGCACCGGTGAGATCAACCCGGATGGCAGGGTGGGCAGCATCGGTGGCATCCAGCAGAAGATCGCTGCGGCTCAGGGCGATGGTGCCCGACTGTTCCTGGTACCGCCGGACAACTGCGCTGAGGCGGTCCGGGCCAACTACGACCCCAAGAAGATGCGCCTGGTTCGGGCCGAGACCCTGGACAGCGCGATCAAATCATTGGAGGCCTGGTCTGTGGACCAGTCTGCAAAACTGCCAACGTGTGCGAAGAAGTGAGTGAGTGAGATGAGCAGCGATACGACCGACCTGGCCCTGCGCCGCGTCGTACACGAGTTGGAGCGGCACGCCAGCAAGGGCGGGTGGGACCAACCCGCCCGGATCTTTGCGCTTGTCGACACCGAGGAACTGCTCTCCCGGGAGCCCGACCTGGCTGAGGTGTTGGGCGTGGACGCTGAAGCCGGTGGCTTCACCCCGGTGGAGCAGGAGGCCCTGGATCCGGGGATTGAGCTTGAGGAGGTGTTGGTCCAGATCATCTGGCCCGACATCGTCCCTGGTTGTGCGGTGGTGGTGGAGCGGGTGATGCTCCCACCCGAGGTGGAGGCTCAGGTGCCCCAGGAGCCCGAGGCGGCGATTGAGTTTGCCGCCAATCACCCCGACCGTGAGGAGGTCCGGATCGTGGTCGGCGTACTGCGCGATGGGGGCAGTTGGTGTGCCCTGCGGTTGCGGAGCCATGACGAGGACCATGAGGTCTTGGTGGGAGCGGACCTGGTGCCGGGCCTGGTTGTGATGGCCCAGCAGACCCTGGAGCCAGCAGTGGATGAGGATTTGATCAGTGAGTAACCCATTTGGTGCCCAGCAGCCACAGCAGCCCGGACCCAATCTGCCACCGCGGCGCAGTCCCCGCCCGATCCTGTTGACCGTGCTGATCATGGCGCTGTTGATGTTTGGGTTCAGCGTCTTCGTCGGCATCTGGACCGACAAGTTGTGGTTCTCCTCGCTGGGTTATTCCAGCGTCTTCACCCGGTTGTTGTTCACCCGGATTGGTTTGTTCTTCTTCTTCGGGTTGTTGATGGCGTTGATCGTGGTCGCCAACATCATGGTGGCCTACCGGTTCCGGCCGGTGTTCCGGCCCGCCACCCCTGAACAGGCCAGTCTGGCGGCGTACCGGGCGGTGATCGAACCAGCCCGTTGGTGGTTGCTGGCCGGCACCGGGTTGATGCTCGGTGGGTTCGCGGGAGTGTCCGCCGCCAGTCGGTGGCGGGTCTTCATGATGTGGATCAATCGGGAGCCCTATGGCAAGCAGGACCCCTACTTCCACAAGGACATCGGATTCTATGTCTTCACCCTGCCGTGGTTGCACTTCCTGGTGGAGTTCCTCTCCGCAGCCCTGATCATCGCGCTGATCGCGAGCGTGCTGATGCACTATCTCTACGGTGGGATCAGACTGCAGGCCAGTGTCGGCAAGTTCTCCGGTGCCGCCCAGGCCCAGATCTCGGTGCTGCTGGGCCTGCTGCTTCTGGTCAAGGGGATCAGTTACTACCTGGGGCGCTATGACCTGACCTCGGCCACTGGTGGCCTGATCACCGGGATGACCTACACCCGTGATCATGCGGTGCTGCCAGCACGCAACATCCTGATGTTCATCGCGATCATCTGTGCGGTGATCTTCTTCGCCAATGTCTTCCGGCGCACCTGGTTGCTGCCCTCGGTTTCGGTGGCGCTGTTCGTGGTCACCTCGATCCTGATCGGATTGATCTGGCCTGCGGTGATGCAGCGCTTCATCGTCAAGCCTGATGAGCCGGACAAGGAGGCGCCGTACATCGCCAAGAACATCAGTGCGACCAGATCGGCGTTCTCCCTGGACGGATCGGTGGTGACTGACTACGACGCCACCACCACCCTGTCCCAGAAACAACTCAACAGCGATGCCTCCTCGCTGCCTGGCATCCGGCTGGTGGACCCACAGTTGGTCTCCCAGACCTTTGACCAGTTGCAGCAGGTGCGCAGCTACTACACGATGCCCGACGTGCTCGATGTGGATCGCTATCAGATCAAGGGCCAGGAACGCGACATCGTGCTCGGGGTCAGGGAGATGTCCCTGGACGGTCTGCCCGAGAGTCAGCGCAAGTGGGCCAACCTGCGCACCGTCTACACCCATGGTTACGGCGTGGTCGCCGCCTTTGGCAATCAGCAGACCGCCGACGGGGCCCCCACGATCAACGACGGCGAACCGGTGTGGGCCGAGGAGGATCTGCCACCGGTCGGCGCGATCACCGACTCCCAGGCCCCGGAGGGCTATCGCGGGCAGGTGTACTTCGGGGAGAACAGTCCCACCTATTCAATTGTCGGCAAGGCCAGGGGAGGGCGCGATGTCGAACTCGATCTGCCGATGGGTGGCACCGAGAACGACGGCCAGCCGCGGTTGACGACGTACACCGGCAAGGACGGGGTGCCGGTGGGCAACCTGTTCAACAAACTCATCTATGCGATGAAGTTCAGTGATGGCAACATCATCCTGTCCGACCGGGTGCACAAGGACAGCCGGATCCTCTATGACCGCAGTCCCCGCGAACGGGTGCAGAAAGTTGCTCCCTGGCTGACGGTGGACTCAGATGCGCTGCCAGCGGTGGTTGATCATCGGATCGTGTGGATCCTGGACGGTTACACGATGACTGATCGCTATCCAAATGCTGAGAAGAAGTCATTCGCGGACATGACCTCAGATGCGCTAAATCCGCGCACCACCTACGCCACTCTGCCAACCGACCAGATCAACTCGATGCGCAATGCGGTCAAGGCGGTGGTCGATGCCTACGACGGCACCGTGAAGCTGTACCAGTGGGATGAGAAGGACCCGATCCTGAAGGCCTGGATGGGTGCCTTCCCCGGGGTGGTGAAGCCGAAGTCAGAGATCCCCGAGGCGATTCTGGGGCACATGCGTTATCCCGAGGACATGTACAAGGTGCAGCGCGACATGTTGGCCGCCTATCACGTCACCGACCCGAAGACCTTCTTCCAGGGCAATGACAAGTGGGATGTGCCCAACGACCCGAATGTCGACACCCGCAAGCAGGCGCCGTACCGGCTCTCGGTGACCCCGAAGACCGGCGAGGCACCGGTCTTCTCGCTGACCTCGACCTATGTGCCCTCCAAGCGCAACAACCTGGCGGCCTTCATGTCGGTGGGAGCCAATGCTGCCGACCCGGATACCTACGGGAAGTTCAATATCCTGCGCTTGCCCGACAACACCCAGGTGCCCGGGCCGAGCCAGATCGCCAACCAGTTCCAGCGCGATGACAAGGTCGCCCAGCAACTGCTGGCCTTCAAGCGGGCCGATGTGAAGGCGTTGTACGGCAACCTGCTGACGTTGCCGGTTGGCGGTGGGCTGCTCTATGTGCAGCCGCTGTACACCACCCGCGATACCGGGTCGGGCAACTTCCCCGGGTTGGCCTTCGTGCTGGTTTCCTTCGGCCGCCAGGTCGGCATCGGGGCGACTCTGGGGGAGGCGCTCAACGACGTACTGGCCCGGACCGGGGAGCCGCCGCAGACGGTCAC
>CAZRKI010000040.1:0-20900 GCA_964600765.1 uncultured Marmoricola sp. | reverse complement strand
GCGTGTTAACTAGTGCCGCCTCGGCGTGTTAACTAGTGCCGCCTCGGCGTGTTAATTTCTGCCGCCTCGGCTAGGGGCTGGGCGTTGGTGTGGGTGGGTTCAGGATGAGACTGCCAGTCTGGTCGATCGCCTCCAGCCGGTCGGCCAGCGGATCGATGACCGGGTCGGTGAACAATGCCACCAGCATCGGGTTCACCGACGTCTCCAGATCTGCCCAACGATTCGTTTCCGGGAGAAGGCGACCGCCCTTGAGCACTGTGTAATAGGTGCGCGCGTTGACTGGTCGCTGGTCTGGTTGCAAGAAGTCGCTACTGACCAACACCTTGGTATTGGTGGGTACCACGTAGCCGGTCCTGGCCAGGATCGTCGCTGAGTCATCGGAGACCGCATAGGCAAGGAAGTCGGCAGCGCGCTCGGCATTCTTGGTGGTGGCACTCAGGCAGAGTCCATTCATCCGGTACACGGTTGCCAATCGTCCGATCCGTGGCATCGGTAGCACATCGAAATCAAGATTCGCTGTGGCCCGCAACTCAGGCACCAGGTCGCGATAACCGAACATGACACCGAGGCGGCCATTCTTGAAGCGCTGCAGCGCCGAACGCTTCTGCAACTGGGCCTGACTCAGGTTGAGCGAAGGATCGCGCACAATGGTCAGCAGCGGCTCCAGCGCCGCTTCCGAAGCCGGTTCAGAAAGGGTCAGTTTCTCAGGGTCCTGTGAATCATCAACGAGTTCTCCCCCGCCACTCCAGATGAATGGGGCCAACTGCTCCAGCGACGCGCTCATCCCCAAAGCTGTCGATCGAGGAGTAAGCATCGCCTTCAGGGCCGCGCGGAACTGATCGATGCTCCAGCCCTTGGCTGGGTTGATTGGGCTGATCTCCGGGGGCAGGGGTCGGTCCAGGTTGATCAGTGCCCGGTTGTAGTAGGCCACCATGGGTGACACCTCGACCGGCATGCACTGCAGGGCCGTGTCCCGGCTAAAGGCCTCCAGAGCATCGCGTTGGTAGCTGTCCCCGAAGTCGATGTCGCGATTCTCCAGGGGCTGATCCACTGGCTGGATGGCCCTGGCAGCCATCAACTCCGGAAGTTGCTCGACATCCATCAAGAACAAATCCGGTGATTTGCCAGCCTCGCGCCGTTCGTTGTTGGCCTGTCGGGCTGCTTCCTCAGTAGGTGATGGGAGCACCTGCACGATGGTGTCCGGGTGCTTGGCGGTGTACGCCGCAGCCAACTCGGCGTAGGCCGTGGTGACCTCGGAGGGACCATAGACCGAGACCCGGATCAGCGCAGGTGGCTTGGGTGCCGCGCTCTTCTCCGGGTCCGGTTCTGCATTGCCACATGCACTCAGCATCAGCATGGCGGTGACCATGAGAGTCAGCGCACCAACCAGCATCCGACGTGGGTTACCCCTCTTTGACACGACCAGAAACCTTTCCACACCCAGTTCTGTTGCTCTGTCACGATAGCGGGCCACACCAGCCTAAGCTGGTCTGGATGAACGAATCCGCTGTCCCATCAGACGCATCAGGGCGCACTCACCACCGACCGATGCTGCCCGGTTCTGCCCTGTTCAACGAGATCGAGGGGGGTCCTGATCCAGCAGAACTCTCCGCTGCGGCGGATCGAGCGGCTGCCGCCCTGGTCCGTGGCAACAGGCAGTCCGATCCAGCCCTACGGGAACGGGTGGTCCATCTGGCCGAGTCCGAAGGCATCGAGACCCTCGCCCAACTCTGGTCGCAAGCCGCACCGGATTCACTGGCCGGCACTTTGTGGCGGTTGTATCTGCTCCGGGCCTGGGTACATGCCGATCCACAACAGGCCGCAACCGAGTTCAACGAGGGTCGTACCCATGCGCCCGTGGCAGAGGTGATCACTGGGGTAACCGTGCCTCCCGGTCCTGAGGAGTTGCGCCAACTGGTGGACGCCGTGCTGGCTGGCGTGGTGGAGGGCGAGTTCGTGGACACGATCTTCCGCGCGGCCGCATTTGCCCGAGTGGCTGCTGCTGGTCGGGCACATCTGCATCCACCCGCCGGACACACGTCGTACCACAACGACCTGTCTGCTGCCCGGTTGCTGACCATGTCACAGCAATTGGAGCACGCTGGGCACCTCGAGCTGGCCGGTCACCTGGCCTGAGTCAGTCAGCCCACCACTCCGCGAATTTGGGCCGCAGGTATTGGTCGAGTGGGTCTACACTGTTGCGGTGCGCCGGGCCGTGGCAGCCCCGGGTCCCAAAATTAGCCGCTACGAGCGGCCACGCGCCGTGAGGCGCTCCCGGTCCGGCGCGCAATCAACCATCAGCAGCGAGGAAGTAAATGGGATTCATCCCTCGGGTCAGAGCCATCTGGGCCCGGATCCCCCAACGCCGGGAACCGGTGGCCGCCCCCTACCAGCCCAGGTCCAACGGCCAACCTGATCCGGGCGAGGTGGTCTGGGCCTGGGTGCCCTACGAAGAGGATCCCCGCCAGGGCAAGGATCGTCCCGTCCTGGTCCTGCGGGTCACCAGCGATGCGGTGATCGGTCTGGCTCTCACCTCAAAGGACCACGATCGCGATGCCGATCAGGAAGCCGAGGTGGGGCGCTATTGGATGGACATCGGGTCTGGATCCTGGGACACCCGGGGTCGCCCCAGTGAAGTGCGCCTGAACCGCGTGCTTAGCCTTTCCCCCGACGAAGTACGCCGCGAGGGCGGCCGGGTCAGTGCACAGTTGTATGAACAGGTGCTCCGCGCCGCCGAGCCCTATCTGGATTGAGCAGGCCTCAGTCCAGGGCTTTGCGGACTCGTTCGACGCTGACTTTCCGGTTCGTGCCCAGGTCCTGGGCCCACAGGCTGACCCGCAGTTCCTCCAGGAGCCAGCGGACCTCCACCAATTGCTGATCCATCGGTCGCCCCACGGGAAGAGCAGCCACCCGGTTGTCCCACAATTGTTGCAGCGGGGCCACCATTTCCGCCAACCTCCGATCCCGGGCCAGGTCGTTGAGATCGGCAAACCGACGCTGGATCCCAGCCAGATACCTCGGCAACTGCGCCAACTCCGGACCCACATCAGCCACAAACCCGGGATAAACGAGTCCGGCCAGCCGCTGTTGTAGTTGGGTCAACACGGGCAGCAACTGCAGATCCACTCGCCCATGCAACAGGCGGTCGGTTTCCCGCCAGGCCTGCAACACCCGCTGCACTTGTAAGCGTCTGGCGACTGCTCGTTCCGGTAACTCGGCACCAGCCCTCGTCAGCAGCGCTGCAAATCCAGCCTCGTCCTGAACCGACGGCTGATCAGCCACCAGGTCCCCAAGCACGGATAGGCACACATCAGCCAGCAATGCCTTCACGTTTGGGTATGGCGTGCTGGCCAGGGCCAGCTTGTCAGCATTGCCCAGGTCAGCAGTCAGGTCCGGATGGGGCACGTTCAGCGCCAGGAGACGACGTACGCCGAGTTGGTGCCGGGCCTGTTGCTCTGCCTCGGTGGCACAAACCACCAGTCCTACGCTCCCACCCTCGTCGGTCAGGGCCGGAAAACCACGAACCTGATGACCCGAGCGGTGCTGTTCGATGCTCCTGGGGATGTCACCGAAGGTCCAACTCGTCTGGCCGGTACTGCTCATCCCGGAGTCAGAGGCAATCCCCGCCACCACCGCCTCATATTCCGCCCGAAGGTCCTGTTTCAGAGCTGCCAGGTCCTTGCCCTGGGCCACCTCCCGACCATCCTCGGTCACCACCCGAAAGTTGGTGCGCAGGTGTGCTGGAATCCGATCGCTGACCCAGTCCGTTGGCGAGATCACCACTCCCCTGGTCGCAAGCAGGAACCGTTGCAGGGCGGTGGGCAATGGCTCCGCACCGATGGGCACTGCCTTGAGGAATTCAGCGGCCGTCTGCCCTGCCGGCACACACTGCACCCGCAACTGCTTGGGCAGTGATTTGATCAGCGCGGTGACCAGGTCCTGACGGTGACCGGGTAGGCCCCAACTCAGTTCTGCCGAGTCCAGTTGTTGCAGCACCGCCAGGGGCACTTCGATGGTGGCCCCATCCTGTTCATGTCCGGGTTCGAAGTGATAGTCGACCGCGAGATCGAAATCACCACTGGACCAGCTGGTGGGGAACTGCTGCTCGGCTCCACTAGCCTGCTCGCGCAGCAGCATTTGTGGGGTGAACGTGAGCAGGTCCGGATCCTTGTTGCGAGTCTGCTTCCACCAGGTGTCGAAATGCGTCGCACTGACCACCTCCGGCGGGATCCGAGCGTCGTAGAAGTCAAAGAGCACGAGCTCATCGACGACCAGGTCATTCCTCCGGGTGCGATGTTCCACCTCAGCCGCTTCCTGGAGCAGGCGTTGGTTGGTCATGAAGAACTTGTGCCGAGCCTGCCACTCGCCCTGCACCAGGGCGTGCCGGATGAACATTTCCCGGGCCATCGCTGGATCCACTCTGCCCAACAGCACGGTTCGTTCTGCTACCAGCGGTACGCCGTAAAGGGTGACCCGTTCGTTTGCGCAGGCACTCTCCCGTTTGCGGGACCAGCGCGGATCGGAGTAACTGCGCTTGACCAGGTGGGCGCCCAATTCCTCAGCCCAGGTTGGGTCCACCGCCGCGTTCTGCCGCCCCCACAACCGGGAGGTCTCCACCAACTCCGCTGCCATCACGAATGCAGGTGGCTGTCTGGCCAGTGCCGAGCCGGGAAAGACTGAGAAGCGGGCACCCCTGGCGCCCTGGTAGTCCTTGCGATCAGGGTCCCTCAAACCGACGTGGGACAGCAGTCCGGACAACAGAGCTCGATGGATCCGGTCATCATCGGGTGTGCCCACGACCTTCGGGACCCGGATCCCAACCTGTCTGCACACCTGCCGTAGCTGGGACTCGAAATCCTGCCACTCCCGAACCCGAAGATAGTTGAGATATTCGTTTCTGCAGAGCCTGCGAAAGGCACTGGAACCCAGCGCGCTCTGCTGCTTTTGCAGGTATCGCCACAGGTTCAGAAAGGACATGAAGTCGGAGCGACGGTCGGTGAACCGGGCGTGCGACTGATCCGCCTGCTGTTGGAATTCCCGGGGTCGTTCACGCGGGTCCTGAATGGACAGCACTGCAGCCAACACCAGAACCTCACGCAGGCAGTCGAGCCGGTCAGCCTCCAGCACCATCCGCCCCATTCGCGGGTCGATCGGCAGCCGAGCAAGTTTGCGTCCGATGCCAGTGAGTGCGAGGCGGCCAGAACGGGTCCCGGTCGTCCTGATCGCTCCCAGTTCCTCCAGTAGTTGCACTCCGGCTTTCACGGCTCGTGAATCAGGAGCATCCAGGAATGGGAAGCCCTCAATGGAGCCCAGACGCAGCGAGGCCATTTGCAAGAGCACATTCGCCAAGGAGGTGCGCAAAATTTCGGGGTCGGTGAACTCCGGTCTTGACCGGAAGTCCTCCTCTGAGTAGAGCCTGATCGCGATGCCGGCGGCGATCCGACCGCACCGACCCGAGCGCTGATTCGCCGAGGCCTGGCTGATCGGCTCCACCGGCAATCGTTGCACCTTGGTGCGATGGGAGTAGCGACTGATCCGGGCCACCCCGGTGTCAATCACTGCCATGATTCCGGGAACGGTCAATGAGGTCTCTGCAACGTTGGTGGCCAGTACGACGCGACGCCGGGTGTGCCTTTCGAAGACCCGGTGCTGCTCGGCAGCCGACAAGCGGGAGTAAAGCGGCACCAGATCAAAGCCCTTTGGTCCCTGAGCTCGATGCGCCAAGGCATCAGCGGTATCCCGGATCTCCCGCTCACCGGGCAGGAAGACCAGGATGTCCCCATCAGTCTCCGCGCAGAGCTCGGCAACTGCATCCTCAATCGCCTCGGTCTGGTCCCGGATAACCGGTTCGCCGTCCTCGTCGTCGTACTGCGGCTCGACCAACGGTCGGTAGCGAACCTCAACGGGAAAGGTCCGTCCACTCACCTCGATGATCGGGGCCTCATCAAAGTGCCGGGAGAACCGTTCGGGATCGATGGTTGCTGAGGTGATCACCACCTTCAGATCAGGACGTCTGGGCAGCAACCGCTTCAGGTATCCGAGTAGGAAGTCAATGTTGAGGCTACGCTCGTGGGCCTCATCAATGATGATCGTGTCGTACCTGCGCAACTCCCGGTCATGAGGCAACTCAGCCAGGAGGATCCCATCGGTCATCACTTTCACCCTGGAATCGGCGGAGCTCTTGTCGGTGAACCTGACCTGATAGCCGACCATGTCACCAAGTTCACTGCCCAACTCCTCAGCAATGCGCTCGGCCACGCTACGGGCTGCGATCCGTCGCGGCTGGGTGTGCCCGATCATCCCAGCTGTGCCCCTGCCCATCTCCATCAGGATCTTGGGCAACTGGGTGGTCTTCCCCGAACCGGTCTCCCCGGCCACGATCACCACCTGGTGTCGCCGAATCGCCGCCGCGATCTCCTCACGCCGGCCAGAAACCGGTAGCTCCGGTGGAAAGCTGATCGCCAACTGGCGCTCTGTGGTTCGGTTCCTCACAACCAGTCCAGTCTCCCCGATCCCGTCCGGTTACTTCACCACGGGTGGGCCTGCCCACTTGATCCCAACATCCCGCCCATCTGGTCCAGCATCCACAACACCACATAAAGTGTGACGACACTCACGAATCATGTCATTCAACTGGAAGGTCCAGATGCAACCGACCAAGCGACGTCGCGCCACCATTCGCTGGGCTGCGGGCGTATTCCTTATTCTCACCCTCTCGCTGTTGCCGGGGCTGCCCACAACCTCAGCCGTCTCCCCTGAAGGGGAAGTGGACCGGGCAGAGTGCGATGACTACTCGATGGCTGAGACCGGGTTGCAGGGGCAGGTGCCCCGGGCTGAGCGGGACAACGGTCGTTCACTGCAGGGCTACTGGTGCAATATGAGCCTGATCGGGAAGTACCAGGGCCATGGAGCCGGGATCATCAATCCGAGTTATCAGAACTGCGCCTATTTCGGCAGTTTCTTCCCCAATAGCCTGATGGGAGAGAAGAACGGTGTCCAGGTGATCGATGCCTCCAATCAGGCCCAGCCACGAGCAGTAACCAAGCTGACCTCATCTGCGATGTCCCTGGGCACCTGGGAGTCACTCAAGGTGGATCCGGTCAACGGCAGATTGGCCGCCGTTGGAGTGCCCTTGCTGTTCGGCTTCATGACCTTTGACATCTACGACATCAAGGATGACTGCACCAGGCCCAGGTTGCTCAACCGCAAGGACGACAGTGACCAGACCCCGTCGCTGGCCGTGGCCGGACACGAGGGCGGATTCTCCCCTGATGGCAGGACCTACTACGCCACTGACGTACTTGGCGACCTGACCGCCATCGATATCTCTGACCCAACCAGGCCGGAGACCATCTACATGAACTTCACGGGCCTCACCTCCCATGGATTCTCGATTTCCCCCGACGGCAACACCATGTACCTGGCCCGGATCTTCCCCGCAGGAGTGCGGGTCCTGGATATCAGCGACATCCAGCAACGTCGACCCAATCCACAGGTTCGCATCGTTGGCGCTGAGTTCTGGTACGACGGCCTGATCTCGCAGACTTCGGTCAACTTCGTCAAGGATGGCCACAAATACCTGTTCGCCGTCGACGAGGGTGGCAGCGGCGGCGTCCGACTGCTCGATGTCGAGGATCGCACCAAACCGAAGGTGATCCGCAAGTACCGGTTGGAGATCAACCGGCCCGAGAACGGTCCCACCCGCAAGATCGACGTCGCGGGCAATGGCGCCTTTGGTTATGACGCCCACTACTGCAACGTGGACGCACCGGTGAATCCGACCCTGCTGGCCTGTAGCTACTGGGCTTCTGGTGTGCGTCTGTTTGACATCTCTGACCTGATGAATCCAAAGGAACTGGCCTATTACAACCCGCCTGGGCAGACACCGTTGTTGAGCAAGGCTGGTTTGCCCAACTCGCCACACGCATTGGGCACCCTGCTGCCGCCATTGACCAATCCCATGGACACCGACTTCACCAAACTGTTCACCCAACCTGATGGCAGCGTGGATTGGTGCAGTTCACCTCCGGAATTCCGTCCCGGAAACCAACTCTGGGTCAGTTGCATGGACAACGGGTTCATGATCCTGCAGTACCACACCGGCGCTGAGGCAGGCACCACCTCCACTGCGCTACCAGCGGCTCCGGCAACCGTTGCCGGGCCCAAGAAGGCCAAGGCAAAGAAATCGGCCAAGGCCAGACACCAGCGCAAGAAGCGGCACCAGGCCAAGAAGCGGCACCAGCATCGGCCCCGGGTCACCCAGCGGTGAACAAGCACCTGGGCCGGGTTGGCATGGCCCTGCTCACCTTGCTGGTGGGCATCGGGATCGGTTGGGCGGCATGGGGTTCAGCTCCGACGCGAAACGAGCCGCAATCCGATCCCTCAGGGGCGCAGGTGGATAGCGCGAAAGCTCCACGACCAAACGCTGCAGATATCGGCTTTGCCCAGGACATGACCGTGCACCACAACCAAGCCCTGCAAATGTCCACCTTCGCCCTCGGGAACAGCACCGACCAGCAGATCCATCGGTTGGCACTACAGATCCTGACCACTCAGGCCACTGAGAAGGGACTGATGTCGGGTTGGTTGATCCTGTGGGAGGCACCCGAACTGCCCGCTGGCCCGCATATGGCCTGGATGAAGGGCATGGATCACGACACTGGTGGGAGCGCCCACGCCGGTCACGATGCAACTGGCACCGAGCAGGCACTGATGCCTGGTATGGCCACTATCGGGGAAATCACCAAACTGGGCTCACTCAAGGGCACTGCCTTTGACATCTTGTTCCTGCAACTGATGATCCGTCACCACACCGGTGGCATTGAAATGGCCCAGGCAGCCGCAGAGCAGGCCGCGACCCCGGCCGTCCGCGGCCTGGCTCTGGAAATGGCTCGCAGCCAAACCCAGGAGAATGCAGTGATGCTGGCCCAACTGAAAGAACTGGACGCCGAGCCGAAATCCTGATGCTGCGATACGCCCGAGCGGTACCATTCCGGCCATGACTCAGCAGGTATCCACCCGCTCCCTGCCAGCAAGCACCAAGGTATTCGTGGTTGGTGGTGGCATCTCAGGTATTGGCCTGGCGATCAAACTGAACCAGGCCGGGCACCACGATTTCGTGATCGCCGATCGGGGCTCCACCGTGGGTGGCACCTGGCGGGACAACACCTATCCCGGGGCCGCATGTGACGTGCCCAGCCAGTTGTACTCATTCAGTTTCGCTCCCAACAAGGAGTGGTCGCGTTCGTACTCCGCACAACCGGAGATCCAGCGGTATCTGGAGCAGGTTACCGACGACTTCGGGGTCCGCGACCATTTTCACTTCAACACCGAGGTGACCCGGATGGCGTGGGATGAGGATCAGCGCCACTGGCGGATCAGCACCTCCAGCGGGGACACCACGGCCAAAATACTCATCGTGGCTGCGGGGAGCCTTTCAGCGCCCAGGCTTCCCGGGATCGAGGGGATCGAGTCCTTCACCGGCAAGATCTGGCACTCAGCCCGGTGGAACCATGATTTCGACCTCAACGACAAGCGATTGGCAGTCATCGGCACTGGTGCATCCGCAATCCAGATCATCCCCGAGGTTGCTGGGCAGGTGGCCCGCCTTGATGTCTACCAGCGCACCGCACCATGGGTGATCCCCCGCAACGATCGCCAGTACGGCGCCGCCGAGCGCGCTGCCCTGCGTACGGTCCCCGGGCTCAATCAGTTGTACCGCCAGTCGATCCGGCTCGGGCGGGAGACCTATGTCCCCGCATTCACCTTCGCCCAGCCGATGGGGCGCGCCTACCAGAAGTTGGCGGAATTCAATATTGCCCGTGGGCTGAGCAAACCCGAACTGGCCCAGGCCGTGGTCCCTGACTACAAAATCGGGTGCAAGCGGATCCTGATCTCAAATGACTACTATCCAGCGCTGTCCAGGGAACACGTGGATCTGATCACCGAACCCATCTCAAGGATCACCCCGACCGGGATCCAGACCGAGGATGGTCAGATACGTGAGGTGGACGCAATCGCCGTTTGCACCGGATTCCATACCACCGATCATCCGATCACCGAGTTGATCCAGGGCCGTCGGGAAGTCGTGTTGGCCGAGCAGTGGCGCTGGCATGGCGCCTCGGCGTACAAGGGCACCACCGTGCCCGGATTCTCCAATCTCTTCCAGATCACCGGACCCAACACCGTGCTGGGTCACACCTCCATGATCGAAATCATTGAGGCCCAGATTGGCTACATTCTCGGAGCGCTGGACTACATGGATCACCTCGACCTGGACGCCATCGAGCCCAAGGAGAACCTGACCCGGGCCTACACCCATGAACTCCGGATGCAACTGAAGAACACCATCTGGAACACTGGTGGTTGTTCCAGCTGGTATCTGGACCAGGCTGGTCGGAACACCATCTCCTGGCCCAGGAGCGCACTTGCCTATGTCAGACAGATGCACAAGTTCGACGCAGACGCCTACAACATCACGTCTGCCAGGTCACTGGTCTCCTGATCCACTCCACCTCAACAAGGAGTCAAAATGAAGGATCTGAACAACAAGGTCGTGGTCATCACTGGCGCTGCTGGTGGCATGGGCCGGGAAATGGCCATCCAGGCCGCTCAACAGGGAGCCCTGCTGGCGATCAGTGACTGGAATGAGGAAGGGCTCGCCCAGACCGCAGACCAGTGCAAACAGGCCGGTGCCACCCAGATCCGCACCGATCGCATTGATGTTTCCGACCGTGCGGCCATGGCTGCCTGGGCAGCCGCAGTGGTCGACCAGTTCGGTCGGGTGAACATGGTGATCAACAATGCCGGGGTCACCGTCACCGGCGATTTCGAGAACATGTCCTATGAGGACTTCGACTGGATCGTGGGCATCAACTTCTACGGCGTGGTGCACGGCACCAAGGAGTTCCTGCCGCACCTGATCGCCTCCGGGGATGGTTCCCTGGTCAATATCTCCAGTCTGTTCGGTCTGGTCAGCATGCCCGGCCAGTCCGCCTACAACGCAACAAAATACGCCGTGCGCGGCTTCAGCGAGGCAATCCGTGAGGAGATGCTGGTCAACAAGCATCCAGTCAGCGTCACGGTGGTGCATCCCGGCGGGATCCGCACCGGCATCGCCCGGAATGGACGCAAGAACGCAGAGTTGGACGCCAACAAGTTGGACCGCTTGTTCGACAAGAAACTGGCCCGGATGGATGCTGACAAGGCCGCTCGGATCATCCTGCGGGGCGCTCTGAAGAAGCAGGCCCGGGTGCTGGTGGGAATTGATGCCCACCTGGTCCATCACCTGGCCAAGAATGTTGGCTCCAGTTATCAGGATGTCGTGGCTCGCTTCTATCCGTCGGTCACCAAGTAACAGCCAACTCTGCGATGTCACTGCGGTCGGTACGGGTCGAGACCCAGAAGTGGCCAGATCAGCCCCACTGGGAGTTCGATGCGGTTCGGTTGGGTGCTGACCAGCACGGCATCTGGGTTGGCGTTCGCAGGGGCACCCTGCTGTCAAAGCCGACCAGGGCTTTCCAGGCCGCCGCTGATCACGTCGTACTGGTGCCTCATAATGAATGGTGGTTGGGCACCTTCTATGGCTCGGACCTCGAGCGTCCCTTCGATGTCTACGTTGACATTGCCACCCCTGCTGAATGGCGCGGTGAGGACTTGGTGCAGACCATCGACCTGGACCTGGACGTGGCCAGGAGACCGGGCGAGGATGCCTTCATCGATGATCAGGACGAGTTCAGCGAGCACCAGGTGTCCCTTGGTTACCCGCCAGAAGTGATCCAGAATGCAGAACTGACCGCAGACCGCATCCTGGCCGCGGTTACCTCCCATGAGCCCCCGTTTGACGGCGTACATTTGGACTGGCTGGCCAAATTGCGGCATCGACTCCAACACAGCTGAGACAATCTCGTGGTGCGTATCGATTTCTCCGGTGATGGCCAGCCCACTCTCGGTGTCGAGTGGGAGTTCGCACTCGTCGACAAGCAGTCCCGGGACCTCAGTAATGCTGCCTCGGAGTTGTTTGATGAGTTCACCCGACGCCACGGAACCGAACCCCGGTTGCACAAGGAGTTGCTGCGTAACACCGTGGAGTTGACCACCGGCATCTGCCACGACGTGGACCAGGCAGCTGCTGAATTGACCGAACTCATTGATCTGGTCACTCCGGTGGCCAATGACCTGGGAGTGGACCTGTTCAGCGCCGGCACCCACCCATTCGCCCAGTGGTCGCATCAACTGCTGACCCCCGGACATCGCTACGAGGAACTGATCAGCCGAACCCAGTGGTGGGGTCGACAGATGTTGATCTGGGGAGTGCACATGCACGTCGGAGTGCCTCAGGACCAGGTGATCCCAATCGTCTCAGCGCTGTTGCGCTGGTATCCGCACCTCCAGGCCCTGTCGGCCTCCTCCCCCATCTGGGCAGGAGTGGACACCGGTTATGCCAGCAATCGGGCGATGATGTTCCAGCAGCTACCCACCGCTGGACTGCCCTTCCAGTTCAGTGATTTCACTGAGTTCGAGCACTACGCCGGAGATCTGATCACTACCGGAGTAATCGATGAGATCAACGAGATCCGCTGGGACATCAGGCCAGCGCCTGCCCATGGAACAGTGGAGATCCGGGTATGTGACGGTGTATCCACGGTCCGGGAGCTCCGGGCACTGACTGCATTCGTGCACTGCCTGGTGGTGCACTGCACTGATCTGCTCAACAGCGGACACCCGCTTCCAGCACTTCCTCCGTGGCATGTCCAGGAGAACAAATGGCGCGCGGCTCGATACGGCTTGGATGCCTGGGTGATCCTCGACGACAAATCCCGCGAGGCCCTGCTTCAGGACGATCTCCAGGAGACTCTCAACACGCTGGAGCCAGTTGCCAAACGGCTGAATTGCGCTGGGGACCTGTGGCAGGTGGGCCAGATCCCTGTCGTGGGGGCGTCGTACCAGCGTCAACGCCAAGTGGCCACCGATACCGACTTCGACCTGGTGGCCGTGGTGGACTCAGTTGTCCAGGATTTGCACGAGTAGCCAGTGGTCAGGCGGCTGACGCCACCGGGGTGGAAACCAGGCCTCGTTCTGCAACTGCAACCCGGCGACTCACTTCGGCAAGCACCACCGAGAGGGGCACCTCCAGGGCAGTGCACAGTGAGGCCAACAACTCAGATGAGGCCTCCTTCTGGCCTCGTTCGATCTCAGAGATGTAGCCCAGGCTGACCCGAGCAGATGAGGAGAGCTCCCGCAGGGTCATCGCCTGATGCATCCGCTCAGCACGCAGCACCTCGCCCAATGAGGAGCGGAACAGGACCGCGGTTTGACTCACATTTCCTCCCTGGCTGTGGTCTTGGAGATTTCCGTCCACTGACCGAACTCAACGGCTAACACTAAACCCCTGCTCCTTGTTCCCCTGCAGCACTCTGAAGCCACTTCATTACCCGGCCCTGTTGCCGTGGGGCTCAGGATGCCTTCTGCGTGGGTGTGCCTCCACCAGCCTTCTCTGCTTCCCTGGCCGCACGCTTGGCCTCCAACTTGGCCTTGTTGGATTCTTCCTTCGCCTTGGTGGCGTACATATCAACATACTCCTGACCGGAAAGCAGCATGATTTCGTACATGATCTCGTCGGTGATCGAGCGCAGGATGTACCTATCGTTCTCCATGCCCTCATAGCGGGAGAAGTCCAGCGGTTTGCCAAATTTCACCGTGGGCCTGGTCACCCGGCCGAACTTTTTGCCCGGAGGTGCCACAACGTCGGTATCAATCACCGCGCAGGGAATCACAGGTACTCCAGTCTCCAGAGCCAACCGGGCCACCCCGGTACGACCGCGGTACAACTTCCCATCATGGGATCGAGTGCCCTCTGGATAGATGCCGAAGAGTTCACCATTCGCCAGCACCTTCTTCGCTGATTTCAGGGCGCCCTCTGCTGCTGAGGCACCAGAACGGTCAATCGGCACCTGTCCCACCGATGAGAAGAATGTCTTCTGCAGCCACCCCTTGATGCCCGGGGAAGTGAAATACTCAGCCTTCGCCACAAAGGTCATTTGGCGGCTGATGAACAGCGGTGTGAACAACCAGTCCATATAGGACAGGTGATTGCTGGCGATGATTGCCGGCCCTTCAGTAGGGACGTTTTCCAGCCCATGGCAGTGCGGCCGGAAGACCACTTTGAACAGTGGCCCCAGCGAAAGGTGTTTCAGGAACCAGTAGATCAACGAATTACCTCTCCCAACCGCCCTGGGGCCATTATTTTTCACCCTATCTGGGCACACTAGCCGGTGATCACAATGCATGACACGATGATCAAGAATGTGAACATATCAAGAATCAACGATGGAACTTCCAGGGAACGGAGCAAGGTGTGTCGGTGAGTTATTCAGTGAAACCCGGTTGCGAGGGATTTACCACCATGGGCACCGTGGACTCATCCGGGCAGCGGATCGGAGTCCTGCTCAGCCACGGATTCACTGGAAGTGTGGCCTCGATGAGGCCTTGGGGGGAATACCTCGACAAGATGGGCTACGCCGTCAGCGTCCCCCGACTCCCCGGACACGGCACCAGCATTGAAGACATGTTCAGTACCCGCTATTCCGACTACTACGCTGAGGTCGAGCGGGCCTATGAGGAACTGGCCGCGCGCACTGACAAGGTGTTCGTGGGCGGATTGAGCATGGGCGGCAGCCTGGTGCTCTGGCTGGCCGCCAATCATCCAGAGATTGCCGGAGTGATGCTGGTCAACGCTGCCGTGGCCAGCGATAACAAACAACTCCTTGCCGTTCCCGTGATCAAACACCTGATCAAGGCGATGCCGGGCATCGGAAATGACATCAAGAAGCCCGGCCAGGATGAGGTCGGATACGACAAGACGCCACTGAAACCACTGCATTCGATGGTTCAGGCCTGGCACCAGGTGCGCGCGGATCTGCCAAAGGTGAACTGCCCAGTGTTGTTGTTCCGCTCAGTTGAGGATCATGTGGTTGATCCATCATCTGCCCGGATCATCCTGTCTGGGGTCTCCTCATCGGACCGAGAAGAGGTCCTGCTGCCAAACAGCTATCACGTGGCCACCCTGGACAATGACGCTGAACTCATTTTTGATGGGTCAGCCAGGTTCATCCAGCGGCTGACCGCACCGCAGTGAAATGAACCGTGATCAGCCCGACCCTGAACGGTCAATCAATCAGGTTTGGCAGGAGATCATCGACAATTATGGCGAGCGGGTGGAGATAACCCAACCACCAGTTCAACCGAGGACAGCCGACTCTGAGCCACACTCACCTGAGCCCATTGTTGAGACCGATCCGCTTGGTGAGGTCTTCATCCCGCCTCGCCCGGGCCCACAGGCACTTCCTGAGCCACGGCGCCGGATCGCCTGGTTTGGCGTATTCGGGGTCCCATTGTTGCTCTTGGTTTCCCTGCTGGCCTCAGTTCAGTTGCCGGATTGGGCCATCGGGATTGGCGCCACCTGGTTTGTGGTTGGGTTGGGTTACCTGGTGGCCACCATGGACAAAACCCGCAGGCACGACGGACCCGATGATGGAGCCGTTGTCTGAGGCCTGCACCCACGGCCGGGGTTCATGATTCGATCTGCCTTCTGGCCAACTCAGCAGCGCCGATGACACCAGCCGAGGCGCCGAGCGCAGCAAGAGCAAGTTCTGGTGGTTCCCTGAAAGCGCTGCCCACCACTCTATTTGCCAGAGCCCGACGGGCTGGCTCGAGAAGCAACTCCCCTGCCTCCGAAACTCCGCCACCAACCAGGATCATTTCCGGGTCCAGACTGGTCACCAGCTGGGCGAGGCCCTGGCCCAGCGCCATGCCGACCACCTTGAACACAGCCAGAGCGTCCTGATCGCCATCCCGAGCAGCAGCCAGGATCTGTGGACCACTCATCTCCCGCCCCAGAATGCGCATCTCATGGGACAGCGCTGGCCCACTGACATATTGCTCCCAACAACCACTCAGGCCGCAGGGACAGGGGCGGTTCTGAACGGTGTCAAAGGGTAGATGGCCGAACTCCCCCGCCAGCCCATTCAGTCCGCGGTACAGACGGCCACCCGCCAGGATCGCACCACCGATACCGGTACCGACAGTCACCATCAGGACAGCTGAGTGTGACTTTGCCGCTCCAAAGGCAATCTCCGCGCAGAGTGCGGCATTGACATCGTTCTCAACAACCAGGTTGCCCTGATCCTGGATCTCCATCCGCTGGGCCAGCCTGGTTCTCAATGGTTCATTGCGCCAGGGAAGGTGGGGAGCAAAGCGCACCACGCCCTGGCCGGCATCCACCAGACCGGCTGCTGCGATCCCAACCGGAACCGGACCCGACTCGGCGAGAAGCGGCAGCAGTACCGACACCAGGACATCCTCCACTAGGCCTGGATCTGTGGCTCCCGAGGGAGTTGCTGCGCTCAGTTGCGTGGTGATCGCACCGGACTCAGTAACGATTGCGGCCAGGATCTTGGTGCCACCGATGTCCACTCCAATGGCATCCCCGGTGCTCACCTGCTAACCCCCTGAGACCTGATGGGTCAGGTCGGCTGCGCCCACCAAACCGGCATCATTGCCAAGTTCAGCAATCCGGACCTCCAGGTGCGGCCGCTGCCGGGCAGCACTCAGATTGGCACGATAGGAGCGTTCAATGGCCTCGACCAGGATTGCGCCAGCCCGGCTCACCCCGCCACCGATAACCGCCATGGCTGGATCAGTGATCTCGGCGATATTTGCGATTCCTCGGCCCAACCAGGAACCAAGACCGCGGATCTGCTCAATAGCGAATGCATCCCCATCCAGGGCTGCCTGAGTGATCATCGGCCCCTCGATCTGGGAGATCTCCCCGCCAGCCCTCTTGATCAGATCCGCTGCCCTGGGTGACTTGGCAGCCTCATTACGGGTGTTGCGCACCAGCGCTTTCCCTGAGCCATATGACTCCAGACAGCCGTGGTTTCCACAGCCGCACAACTGACCATCCGGGACCAGGCAGAGATGACCGATCTCAGCAGCCACCCCGTGGCTCCCCCGAAGTAGTTGTCCATTGACCACCATGCCGCCACCCACACCAGTGCCCACCGTGACCATCAGTAGGTCTTCCACCCGACGGCCAGCACCGAAACGGAACTCACCCCAGGCAGCCGCATTGGCGTCGTTCTCGATCACCCAGGTTGCTGGCACTGATTGCTCCAGACGATCCCGTAACGGGAAATCCCGCCAGGCAAGGTTTGGCGCGAACAACACCCTGGCCCGGGTGTGGTCAACGAATCCGGCAACGCACACTCCAATCCGGGAGACCTGGTTGCCGGCTCCCAACTCCGCTGCCGCTTGCAAAATGGCCCCAACGATGGCATCTGGGTCGTTTGCTGGAGTGGGGACCTGGATCCGGTTCCGGATGGCGCCGGTTGGATCAACCAGGCCAGCAGCGATCTTGGTACCGCCAACGTCAACCCCGATCGCCATGGATTCCATGTTCAGGAATCCTCCTCGTCATCGAGATCGATGTGTTCGACCCCGGACCGCGGCTCCTGTCGTGGTGTTTGAGTGGCCAGGAAGGCGGCACCGGCCTGCATCAGGGCAGTGGCGGCAAACAGCAGGTTGTCACGCACTTCCGGACTGGCTGATCGAACCACATGGACGACTCGGCAGATTGGACAGTACTTGCACTCGGCGGCATCAGTGGCCAGATGCTGGTTGATGTCCTGCAATTTGTCGTTGAGCCCGGATGCCAATCCGGCGATGTTCTCGGAATGTCCATCAGATTGGGATTTGGCCCAATCCCCCAGGGCACCGAGCAGTTTGGCGGCTTCCTCGCCAACTGAACCGACATTCTCATCGGTCATGCCGAATCCCTTCGATCGATCCTGAAGCGCACCCGCAATCGCCCCTCGCGCACTCCGGCTCCGGCAACCACATGCCGGGACAACGAAGGGGGCAGGGTCAGTAGGCGTCGATAGCTGTCCACGGTGACCACCAGCTCATCACCACGTCGAACCAGGTCGACTCGTTCCTTGGTGGCAAAGGGAAGGGCCAACTCCAGAATCGTGAGGTCTCCCTGCCTGGTTACCGTCATCGGGTCGGCAGAAACTGGAGGTGCCACCGGATCCTCGTCCCCGTAGATCTCCCGGGCAAAGGCACCGAGAGCTGCCGCGCCAACTGGTTCACCGGGTTGGTATTCACCCAGCCAGATGGGCAAACCGGCAAAAGAATCGCGCAGATCCTCAAGAATTGCCCGCTGCTGGGTTACCCATCCAGTCAACCAGGGGTCGGATCCAGCACTTGGAAATACCCGATTGGCCACCACCCCATCCACGCGATAGCCATACAGGGAAAGCATCGTCAGCGATCGACGGGCCTCAGCAACCACAACTGACTCGGGAGTCAACACCACCCGCACCGACGCCAGGGCACTGGTCAGAATTGATCTGACATCTGCCAGATCATCATGCAGTTGCACGATGGCATCAAACACACCATCGCCCGGCATGGGTACGCCAGCGGCTTTGGTCAGTACCGGGCGCAAGGCCTTGATCACCCGGCGTTCGGTCGGTAGGACTTTGTCGATGTACCACTGGAGCACCTCGGGCAGGGCCAACAGCCTCAGGGTTTCACCCGTTGGAGCACAGTCAACGATGACCACGTCATAGTTGCCGCTGTGGCAGGCATCGCGCAGAGCGAGCAGGGCCAGGATCTCCTCGGCCCCCGGAATCACCGTGAGCTCCTCGGCAGCGATTGGATCCACATCGATGGCGCTGAGTACCGATAACAAGTAGTGCTGGATGTCCCCCCAGGACTCCTCAAACATCCGCTGCGCATTGACCTGTTGGACATGCAGGTTTGGGGCCACCTCAGTGACACCGTCATCTACCCGGGTACCCAGGGCATCCCCAAGGGAATGGGCAGCGTCGGTGGACATCACCAGAGTGCGCTTGCCGCTTGCCGCACTCAGGGCAGCTGTCCCGGCAGCACTCGTGGTCTTGCCGACTCCTCCTTTGCCCGTGAAGAGGAGGACTCGCGTGTCACTTGCGGTCACGAAATCGATTCAACCCGCTTCTTCAGGCCCTTTAGAGCCGAGTCGATGATCACTTTCTCGGCCTTGCGACGCAACATCCCGATCATCGGGATGGAAATGTCCACCGAGAGCTTGTAGGTGACCCTGGTACCCGCTGGCACCGCTTGTAGTTCATAGGAACCATCCAGGGCTTTCAGGGTCTTGCCCTCAACCAGGGTCCAGGTGACGGATTCATCGCCATTCCAGACATAGGAGAGGGTGTAGGCATCGCTGATCGGTTTCTGCTCGAGCTCGAAGGCAACCTGTCTGGCCCGGCCCTGATCCCCCGGTTCCACTACGACTGCGCTCTTGACGCCCTGTGCCCACTGTGGATAGGCAGCAAAATCCGCAATAACCTGCATCACCTGCTCTGGCGAGGCATTAATTTCGATGCTGGAGGTGGTTTGTTCAGCCATCTGGGGTCCTCACGTCGATTACGTCCCGAGTAACCCCTAGGCTAGCCGAATCGACTGTGTCAGAAGGAGCAGCCCCTTGCGTGAATACTCCACACCGCTCAACGTCGAGATACCGGGTGTTGGCAACCTCACAGATGACCTACTCCGACACCATGCAGAAACTCCTGAGCTGCCCCTTTTTTCCCGCAGGTCCACCAGCACCGGAGAGTGGGTGGACATTACTGCCGCTGATTTTCATCAGCAGGTGCGCTCTGTGGCCGCCGGTCTGATCGCTGCCGGCATCAACCACGGTGATCGGGTCGCGTTGTGGTCCAGCACCAGATTCGAATGGACCCTTGTCGACTATGCGATCTGGTACATCGGAGCCGTCACCGTGCCCATCTACGAAACCACCAGCGCCGAGCAGGCCACCTGGATCCTGGACAACTCCGGAGCAGTCGCGGCTCTGGTTGAAACCGAGAATCATCTGACCCAGCTCACCGCCGCCAAACCGGACCTTCAGGAGTTGAGTCAGGTTTGGGCTCTGTGCAACCAGGACCTCGACAGATTGCAGGAGCAGGGAGCCACGGTTCCCGCCGAGACGCTGGATACCCGTCGTCGGGCTGTCACGCCGGACGATCTGGCCACCATCATTTACACCTCTGGGACCACTGACCTGCCCAAGGGTTGCCAGCTGACCCACAGCAACTTCATGTTTGAACTGGGAACAGCAGTGGCCAGCCTGGAAGAACTGTTTTCCGATGACTCGGCAGCCACGCTGCTCTTCTTGCCACTTGCCCATGTCTTTGCCCGAATAATTCAGGTGGGATGCGTCCAGGCTGGTGTCCGAATGGGGCACTCGGCAGATCTGCGAAACCTGGTTTCGGATCTCAGCGATTTCCGACCGACTTTTGTGCTCGCCGTACCCAGGGTGTTTGAGAAGATTTTCAACACCAGTTCCCAACTGGCTGTAGCAGCTGGCAAGGGAAAGAGTTTTGACCGAGCCGCGAAGGTAGCGATCTCCTGGTCAAGGGCCATGGAGAAGGGACGTCCCAGTCCGGCCCTTGCCATCCAGCACCGATTCTTTGACCGTCTGGTCTACGCGAAGTTGCGTGCCGCGCTTGGCGACCGATGCCAATTCGCGCTCTCCGGTGGAGCGCCTTTGGGCGAGCGATTGGTGCATTTCTACCGAGGCATGGGGATCCCAATCCTTGAGGGCTATGGCCTCACCGAAACCACTGCAGCACTGACCGTGAACCTGCCCCAGGAGCAAAAAGTTGGCACCGTGGGCCGACCCCTACCCGGCACCTCGGTAAGAGTTGCTGACGATGGGGAACTCTGGTTCCAGGGTGGTCAGATCTTCAATGGCTACTGGGGCAATCATGAGGCCACTGAAGAAGTTCTTGTTGATGGTTGGTTCAGATCCGGCGACCTCGGCGAGATCGACGATGAGGGCTTCGTCAGGATCACTG
>CAZRKI010000039.1:0-21753 GCA_964600765.1 uncultured Marmoricola sp. | reverse complement strand
CGCTGCCATCTGGCCAGGTGTGCGCATTGAGCAGGACATTGCCCTGCGGCGTACCGGGATGGATACCAGGGGCATCGAAGGCAAATTCATTTTTGCCACTGCTGTCCACTGGTGGGGTTCCGGGTACCCCCTGTTTGTCACGGGGTAGAGCGAGAACCGGGCTGCTCCTGGTCACTCCAGTGACCGCTATCCGGTTGGGGGTGAAGGCCACATTGGGCGGATTTGTGCAATCCACCCTCGGTTTGGTGACCTTGTGTGGTGCGGAGGGTGCAATCGATGCCGTCCCAGTGGGCATGGTGGGCGCGGCGGAGACGGTCGGTTGAGCCGTTGGGGTGGGTTCTGAGCGCGACTGATACCAAAGCACTGCTGTCACAACCAGGGCTACCGTGACCGCAAGTGTGATCAGGACCAGCAAGCGACGCTGCCGCTCCTGGTTTTGTTGATGAGGTTGGCTGCTCAACTTCCCACTTCCCAGATGAGGTACCACTGTTCCTAACGAGGATGACACAAGTCAGGTAATGCCCAACCCTGTTGACGCAGAATTGTGCACTGCGACCCAGGTCCCATCGGGGCTACGAATTGACCCTGGTCCACACCCCCGCGTACCGTTGGCAGGTCGCTTGCACTTTTTGTGCTCCCAGCGGCGTAGTGGCATGTCCATGAAAGGCCCCAGGGCACCGGTCCAACGGGCTTGCGACTTCATGGCATTTTAGTACTTATCGCAATAAAAGTAGTGGAGATTCAATCGTGAGCAAGCGTACTTTCCAGCCGAACAATCGTCGTCGGCACAAGACCCATGGGTTCCGGTTGCGGATGCGTACCCGTGCGGGACGCTCGATCCTGTCCGCTCGTCGTCGCAAGGGCCGCAACCGTCTGGCTGCGTGATCCAGCGCAGGCCCGAGGGTTCTCATGTTGAGTGCCCCAAATCGTTTGATCAAGAGCGCTGACTTCTCCCGCGTCGTACGACGTGGGCAGCGCCAGGGCGGGCCGCTGCTGGTAACGCACCTGCTGACCGATGCCTTCGAGTCCCAGACCCAGGTTGGTTTCGTGGTCTCAAAGGCCGTCGGGAATGCGGTTACCCGAAATCTCGTGAAGCGTCGATTGCGACACCTGATGCGCCTGCGGGTGGCGGCACTGCCCACTGGCAGTGGTGTCGTGGTGCGGGCGCTCCCATCCGCTGCAAATGCCAGTCACACCGAGCTCAGCCTGGCGCTGGATCGCTGTCTGAACGGACTCACTTCAAGATGAAATGGCTGCTGGTGACCTTCTTGAAGGGATATCGCCTGTTCATCAGCCCGTTGTATGGCCAGGTTTGTCGCTACCATCCTTCCTGCTCGGCGTATGCGCTGGAGGCGGTGCAGATTCATGGGAGCCTGCGTGGTTCCTGGTTGGGTGTACGCCGACTGGCTCGATGTAATCCATGGGCCCTGGGTGGATACGACCCGGTGCCGGGTAGCGGTACTGCTGGAACTGACTCTGGATCCAGTACGGATTCCTTAACTAGGCAAGGAGCCTGATGGAAACTCTCGGCAAGATCGGCTCGTTCATCATGACGCCGTTGTACTGGGTGATTTCACTCATCCTGGTAGGCGTACACCGGATCTTTGGCTCCATTTTTGGTGCTGAATCCGGGATCTCCTGGGTGTTGGCGATCATTGGTCTGACCATCGTGATCCGGGCTCTGTTGATCCCGCTTTTCGTCAAGCAGATCAAGGCATCCCGCAACATGGCCCTGCTGCAACCCAAGGTCAAGGAACTGCAGAAGAAGTACGGTCATGACCGGGAGCGCCTGGCTCAGGAGACGATGAATCTCTACCGGGAGTCAAAGACCAATCCGCTGGCCTCGTGTCTCCCCATCCTGATCCAGATGCCGATCTTCCTGGCCTTGTTCCGCTTGCTTTCGAATGCCGCGAATGAGGTGCCCAAGGGAGTCCTCACCGAGAAAGACGTTGAGCATCTGTCCTCAGCCACGATTTTCGGTGCTCGGATTTCAGACAGCTTCACCAAGGCTGACTCGATCAATGTTCAGATCCTGGCCGGCGTACTGGTGCTTGCGATGACGGCTACCACCTTCATCACCCAGCGCCAATTGATGGCCAAGAACATGCCCCCGGATGCGATGACCGGGCCCTATGCCCAACAACAAAAGATGCTGCTCTACGTGTTGCCGGTCGTATTCGCTGTCTCTGGCGTGGCTTTCCCGATTGGCTTGCTGATCTACTGGACCACTTCAAACCTGTGGACTATGGGCCAGCAGTTCTACGTGATTCGCAATAACCCGGCTCCCGGTACCCCCGCATTCGAAGCCAAACGCAAGCGCGATCTGGCCAAGGGCAGGGCAGTCGATCCAGAGCCAGAGGAGTTGGCAACCGAGGAAGAAGCCCCCAAGCCAACCCAGCGGCAACAGCCCAAGAAGCAGAGCCGGGAGCAGCGCAAGAAGTCTGGCGGCAAGTAGCCGCAATTTCCAAAAGCCAGTTTTTAGCAATACAGGAGAGACATGAGCGAAGAGCAGACCGAATCAGTGATCGAGGAATCAAGCCAGGCTGAAGTGGCACAGCCTCAGTCCGATCGCCCCAGCAAGCGGGAGCGCCTGGAGCAGGAAGGCGAGATCGCTGCTGATTATCTGGAGGAGTTGCTTGAGATCGCTGACCTTGACGGCGATCTGGACATGGATGTGGACGGTGATCGAGCCACTGTTTCCATCGTTGGTGCCGAGCTTCCCGAACTCATTGGCGCCAAGGGCGAGGTGTTGGAGGCACTTCAGGAACTGACCCGATTGGCTGTTTATCGTGAGACTGGGGAGCGTTCCCGGTTGATGCTGGATATCTCCGGACATCGAGCCAAGCGCCGGGCTGCGCTGGAGGCAGAGGCCAGCGAGGTTGTCGAGCAGGTAAAGGCCTCGGGTGAGAAGGTTGCCATGAAGCCAATGAGCGCCTTCGAGCGCAAGGTGGTTCACGATGTGATCGCTGCCGCTGGTCTTGGTTCTGAGTCCGAGGGTGCTGAACCAAAACGTTTCGTCGTGGTGCTACCAAGCTAGGCCATGGCTGATCATGTTTCACGTGAAACACCCCTCGCGCCAGACCTGGCCCGAGGGGTTTTTCGCGATCAGCTCCCCCTTGCTGAGGCCTATGCCCATCTTCTGGTTACTCAGGCCACTGTTCGCGGATTGATCGGTCCACGCGAGATTCCCAGGATTTGGGAGCGGCACATCCTCAACTGCGCTGTGGTCAGTGACCTGATCCAACCAGGTGCCAGCGTGGTTGATATTGGCAGCGGGGCCGGGTTGCCCGGAGTATGTCTGGCTATCCGACGGCCGGACGTTCAGGTGACCCTGGTCGAGCCGTTGCTGCGTCGGACCACTTTCCTTGATGAGGTGGTCGAAGCGCTGCATCTACCCAATGTGGTTGTCCACAGGGGAAGAGCGGAGAACTTGCACGGAAGCGAAGCATTCGATGTGGTGACCTCACGGGCAGTGGCCCCGCTACCGAAGCTTCTGGCTTGGTCACTACCTCTATGCAATCAGACTGGGGAGGTTCTGGCGATGAAGGGCTCGTCGGCTGAGCAGGAGATTCATCAGGCCAGTACTGAGTTGGCCAGGGCTGGCGTGGTGGCCAGTGTTGAGTTTGTGGGAACCGAGTGGTTAGCCGAGCCAGTTACTGTGGTCCGAGTTCGAAAGGGTTGATCTTGATCAAGCAGGTTGAGTCGTCCAGCGCTGAGCAGGGAGCTCCAGTGGGCTGGATTGCCCGCCAGTCCGTGGTTTCAACGCACGCTGGGATCGGGCCGAACGCTGGGCAAGACCAGTTATCCACCGAGGTTGGGTGGAGGATCACGCGTGAGAATCCACAGAACGACCCCGTTTATCCACAGGCGGCATCGGATCCCTCTGAAGATGGTCTGTTGCCTGACCCTGCCACGAACGACGATGTTTCACGTGAAACGATGACCCGGGATGAGAACGATGAGTGAGCAGTCAAAGGAGCCGAACCCAGTGCCGGTAGCAGGTGATTACGACAAGGAAATCCCGTCCTACGACAGCAGCACACCCATGGCCCAGGAGATCGAGGAGCAGTTGCGCAGACAACGAGCCGTTGGTGAACCACTCCCCCGACCCGGCCATACCCGCACCTTCGTGGTGGCAAACCAAAAGGGTGGGGTTGGGAAAACCACCACTACGGTCAATGTGGCAGTGGCATTGGCCCAACATGGACTCAAGGTGCTGGTGATAGACCTTGACCCCCAGGGCAATGCCTCGACCGCGCTCGCTGCGGATCATCGGCGGGGTACCCCCTCGACCTATGACGTCCTGGTTGATGGCCTGGCCATTGGAGAAGCCGTCCAGCAGCATCCGGAAATCCCCGGACTTCAGGTGGTGCCAGCCACGATCGATCTGGCTGGCGCCGAGATCGAGTTGGTCAGCATGGTGTCGCGGGAGAACCGCTTGCGCACCGCCATCGGGAAGTACCTGACTGACCACGAACTGGACTACGTCTTCATCGACTGCCCACCCTCACTGGGTCTGCTGACCCTTAATGCGCTGGTCGGAGGTGATGAAATGCTGATCCCGATCCAGGCTGAGTACTACGCACTGGAGGGCCTGGGCCAGTTGCTGGAGACCGTGCAGATGGTCAAGACCCACCTGAACCCCGGCCTGGAAATCAGCACCATCCTGATCACCATGTTTGATTCCCGCACCAATCTGGCGGCAGGAGTAGCCGCGGAGGTACGTGAGCACTTCCAGGATCAGGTTCTCCGGACATCGATCCCGCGATCAGTGCGGGTATCCGAGGCTCCCAGTTATGGCCAGAGCGTGATGACCTACGATCCTGGTTCACCAGGAGCGTTGAGCTATCTGGAAGCAGCCCGAGAGATCGCCAACCAGGGTGTGAAGGAGCAGGGATGAGTGGTAAGCAGCCTCCACGTCGAGGATTGGGCCGGGGCCTTGGCTCGTTGATCCCCCAGGGCCCGGCAGATGCCGAACCGACTGACACCACCAATCCGGTGATCCCAGCCCAGGTTGATACCGCCAAACCCAACCCAGACTCCCCCGCCATGGTCGCCGGCGCCTACTTTGCCGAGATTCCGGTTGATCAGATCAGGCCCAACTTCGCCCAACCCCGCGAGGTATTCGACGAGGAGGCCATGGCGGAGTTGGTGCACTCCATCAAGGAAGTGGGCCTACTCCAACCCGTAGTGGTCAGGCGCACTGATGCCGACTCCTTTGAACTCATCATGGGTGAACGCCGTTGGCGGGCCACCAAGGAGGCCGGTCGGGCCACGATCCCCGCGATCGTGCGCCAGACCGAGGACAACGACATGCTGCGCGATGCCCTGCTGGAAAACCTGCATCGCAGCCAGTTGAATCCTCTGGAAGAGGCACACGCCTACCAACAATTGCTCACCGACTTCGGGTGTACCCATGAGGAGTTGGCCTCCCGAATTGGCCGCAGTCGTCCCCAGATCAGCAATACGCTGCGCTTGCTCAAACTCTCCACTGCGACCCAGAACCGGGTGGCTGCCGGGGTAATCAGTGCTGGCCATGCCCGAGCCCTGCTCGGCATCGAGGATCCTGTTGCGCAGGATCGGTTGGCACAACGGGTGGTGGCAGAGGGCATTTCGGTGCGGGGACTGGAGGAGATTGTCGCCCTGGGTGGCCTGGGTGAGGAGGCTGCCCCCAAGCGCCGGACCACCAAGTTGACGGCGCCAGCGTTGACCGACCTGAATGATCGGTTGGCAGATCGTCTCGATACCCGAGTGAAGGTCAAGCTGGGCAAATCAAAGGGAACGATCTCAATTGAGTTCGCATCCATGGGCGATTTGGAGCGGATTGTCAATATTATTGACCCGCGAAATCGTACCGATAGACCGATCTAACTATTTATCGACAAATAGATATGTAACTGAAACCACTTAGTTCTTGGTTGCTTTTGCGGCGGCTCTTGCGGCCTTACGTTCTGCGCGGGCCTGCTTTTCCACCGCATCCATTTGACTGGCGACTTCTGGAGTGGGAGCCGAACCGCCGAGTGATGCGGGCAACCACCACGACCCCGGAGGTTGCGCCTCGTCCGGATGCCAATCGACGGCCTCCTGGTGCAATTGGATCATCCGCTCGCGCAGTTGCGCGGTTTCGGCTTCGGGATCCTCACCGGTGAAATACATGGGCTCACCCAGGACCAGCGTGATCGTCTTGCCCCGGCCAAAGAGATCCTTGGGGTGGTCCTTGGTCATGATCAACTGACTGCCCCAGATCGCGACTGGGACCAGAGGTGCCTGGGCTGCAGCAGCAATCCGCACCGCACCGGTCTTGATTTCCTTGACCTCAAAGGAACGGGAGATGGTGGCTTCGGGGAAGATCCCGACCATCTCCCCCATCTTCAGATATTCCACTGCATCCTGCATCGATTGGGCACCTTCCGCCCGGTCGACACTGATGTGATGCATTCCCCGCATCAACGGTCCCGCAATAGCGTTATCAAAGACCTCCCGCTTGGCCATGAACCTGGGCAGGCGCCCGGTCTCCTTCCAGGCGCCATAGCCACCAAGGATGAAATCCACATAGGCCACATGGTTGAAGGCCACCAGGACACCGCCCTCAGCTGGGACGTTCTCGGCTCCCTTCACCTGGAATTCAAGGTCCAGGCCCTTGAAAGCAGCCAGAATTGCCCGAACCACAACTGGGTACACGAAGTCACGCATGTGTCTAGCATGGGGGATAAGGCTCAGGAGTGGTACTTGACCCAGGAGGTGGCATGGTCCGGCGCATTGAGAAACTCACCCTTGACCACCTGCCTGAACTGTCCCTGCCCAGGTGCAGTAGCTGCCTGCATTGGCAACTGGACCCAGTGCGCCGGAGCCAACTCTCGGGTCAGCAGGCACCAGACAGGGATGCAGCCGAGAAGGCCACCTGGGTATCCACCCTGCTGCGCGAATGGGGTGGGTGTGGCGCAGTGGCCCTGGAGGATGGACACCAGGTAGGGCACGTGATCTGGGGTCCGTCGGCCTATCTACCCGGGCTGGCCTCCTATCCAACCGCCCCGACCAGTCCCGATGCGGTGGTACTGGCCAATATTCATGTGGCTCCCACCCAGCGCGGTGCTGGCCTGGGTCGGCAATTGATCAGAACCATGGCCAAGGAACTGGTCAGACGCAAGGACTTCAAAGCGGTAGAGGCAATCGCCAGCACCGAGCCGGGAGGTTGTGAGATCCCTCAGGACTTCTTGTTGGCGGTGGGTTTTGCCACCCAGCGCCCCCATCCGAAGTACCCCCGGATGCGAATGGACCTGCGTACGACGCTGAGCCTGCGCGAGGAATTGGAGCTCATGTTGGATCGGCTGCTGCGGCCCATTCCAAATCCGGCCCCGGAGAGTGGCTCCGGTGCCCGGATATCGAGTCCTAGGGTGAGTGATCGGGGCCCTGCTGCTCGGGAAACTGGTTGAGCCTGGAACGCAGTTGGTCAAAATCGAGCATCCCGGTTTGCTCATCCTGCTCCGGGGTCAGATAGAAGCGTTGAGTGGCGACCACCACTGCTTCGGCGATCAGATCCCGGTGACTGGGGTCTTCCAGACCGGCGAGATCCTCGGTATTGGTGAGATATCCAGCCTCCAACCACACGGCCGGCATTCTGGTCAACCGCAATAGATCCCAGGTCTTGGGATGGCTGTGCAGATTGGGCAGACCGGTGCGAGCCACAATTTCTCGTTGAACCAACCCGGCGAAACGTTCACCGGTGGTGGACCAGGTGTCGTGATTGGTGTCGCCGAAGAAATAGCTGGACACCCCACGGGCCTGTGGATTACTGGAGTAGTCAAGGGCCAGGGAGATCAACAGGTCAGCCCGGATTCGGTTGGCGAAATCGGCGCGGCTGCGTTCCTGGGCCAACTCAGTGGACCCAACCAGAGAAGTGGTCAGATAAGCAGAGACCCCAGTTGCGCCGAATCGCCCGGCGATTCGTTGGGCCAGATCCTTGATGATGATGTCGGAGGTTTCGGCGTACTCCGCGGGCAGGCGATGGGCGCGACTGATATCGATCACGATCACCTTGTCACCCAGATTTGGGCCTGCTGCCCGGATCCGCTCCTGGGCGCGCATCGCGTTTGGTGCGCCACCCCTGACCAGAGGGGACAGCCGGGCCAGTGCATTCAGGGTGTCCGGCCCACAGGTGCCATCAGCACTCAATCCGAGATTTGCCTGGAAGTCAGCCAGGCCGGCTGCGGTCTCGGCTCCGAAGTAGCCATCTACCCGGCCCACCCGAAAGCCCAATTCCAGCAGTCGTTGCTGCAATTGATAGACGTCGTCCCCGACCATCAGGTCACCGGGCCGGTGGGTCAGGATCCGGTCGCCCAGCACCCAGCGGGTCTCATTGAGCCGACGATAGGTGCCCGGACCGACCTCGCCATCAACCACCAGACCCCGCTGTTGTTGAAAGGCTCTGACTGCGACCTCGACCCGTTGATCGAACTGGGTCCCCGGCGCCCCTTCAAGCAGGCCAAGACGGGCCAGCAGGCCGGTGATCTCCAGGATCGCTGGCCCCTGATCACCAAGTCGGAAGGTTTGTTCCACGGTGGTCTCCACGATCTCCCCTTTGCGACAGCGAGATGCGCGTCGTACGGCGTTGTGGGTAACTTTCCCAGATCAGGGACTGCCCGACAACCACCAACGCCACCTGCCGAGGCGACCTATTGGCGGCTCAGCAAGCGGCGCAGGTGTTGGGATCAGGCGTCGATGAACTCAGCGAGTTCCTTGAGGATCGCGCTCTTGGGACGCGCACCCACGATCGACTTGACCACCTGGCCGCCGACGTAGACATTCAGGGTGGGGATGCCGGTGATCTGGTAGCTGGCTGGGGTCACTGGGTTCTCATCGATATTGAGCTTCACAAAGCCCATCTTTTCGCTGTGCACTGCGGCCAACTCCTCAAGGACCGGACTGATCTGCCGGCAGGGGCCGCACCATTCAGCCCAGAAGTCCACCAGGACCGGCTTGTCGGATTGAAGCACCTCGGCATCGAAGTTGGCATCGGTGACGCTGGGCATGTTGGCCATGCTTCCTCCTGAGGAAAGACTCGGTTGTTGAGGATCCGGGCTATTCGGATCCTGCTCATTGAACACTGCTCATTGAACACGGGTACGCCGTGGATCATTCCCGACGCCCCCGACAAAATCAGCGCGAGGTGTGCTCCAGGGCTCCCAGGAAGCGCTCAGCATCAAGCGCAGCAGCACACCCGGACCCGGCTGCGGTGATGGCCTGGCGGTAGGTGTGGTCGACCAGGTCACCACAGGCGAAGACACCTTCCAGGTTGGTTCGGGTACTACGCCCCTGCACCAGGACATAACCCTCATCATCGAGTTCGACCTGATCGCCCACCAGTTCGGAGCGGGGGTCGTGCCCGATCGCGATGAACAGCCCGGTGGCATCCAGTTCCCTGGTTTCCCCGGTCTGGGTGTCCTCAAGGGTCAGGCTCTCCAGCCGATCGGCACCATTGATCGACTTCACTTCGCTATTCCAGGCGAACTCGATCTTGGGGTCGTTCTTCGCCCGGTCCTGCATGATCTGGGAACCGCGTAGCTCATCGCGACGGTGGATCAGGGTCACCTTGGAACCGAACCGGGACAAGAAGGTGGCTTCCTCCAGAGCGGAGTCACCGCCGCCAACCACGGCAATATGTTGTTCCCGGAAGAAGAAGCCGTCACAAGTGGCACACCAACTTACTCCCCGCCCCGAAAGCCGGTCCTCATCAGGCAATCCGAGCTTGCGATAGCCCGAGCCCATCGCGAGGATCACTGCCTTTGCGGTGAACTCACCCTCCTCGGTGGTGACGGTCTTGATCGGTCCATCCAGTTTCATCGAGGTGACATCATCGGGAATCAATTCAGCGCCAAAGCGCTCGGCCTGGGCCCGCATCTCATCCATCAGCGCCGGTCCCTGAATCCCCTCCCGGAACCCGGGGAAGTTCTCCACCTCGGTGGTGTTCATCAGGGCTCCGCCGGCGGTTACCGAGCCCTCGAAGACCAGCGGGTTCAGGTTGGCCCGAGCGGCGTAGATGGCTGCGGTGTAACCGGCAGGTCCAGAACCAACGATGATGATATTGCGGGGTTCGGACATGTGGGGCTCAACTCCTGGTTGTGTGGGCATTGCGGTCTGAACGGCCCGCTCATCCTACTCGGGCCGTTTCAGTCCAACTCCCGCTGCAGCAAAACCATTCCATCGCAGGAATACAGGGTCAGCAGCCGGTGCGCATCCAGTACGACGCGAGCGGTCACCTGCCGGAAGGACACCACGGCGCTGCGATCTCCGGGATTTACCACTCCGGTCGCGCATTCCAGTGCCGTTGTCGAGGACTGCGGACCTGCCTTTTGGGCCAGGACTGGTTGGGCCAGGGCTGCCTGGGCGTCCGGAACGAAGTGCCCCGGACGTACGACGGGCAGGTTCGTGGTGCTCATCGAGGACGAGGCTCCCTCCTGGTCAGCAGTGCCGGCCAGGGATTCGGCGGATGCCAATGGAGCCGTAGTCCTGGCGAGGCTGGGAGCCTGGCCGGATTCTGGCTGGGCAGCGCCCTGTTGGTCCGGGCTGTGTTGGTCCTGCGCCTGGGTGGCGCTCACCACGGGATTGGTCTCGCGGTGAGGTAATAGCACCTCGAAGAGGCCAACTCCGCCGATCATCACTACCACGGCCGCTGCGACCGGGATCAGATAATTGACCCGGCGCCGCTTCACCGGAGCCACTGGTGCAGCTGCGGCCAGGGTGGCCTGCAATCGAGCAGCCACCTGTTCGGGGATCGGCTCCTGCACCCGGGCTGCCGCGAGGAGTCGCCGTACTGCCAGTTCATCGTCGGATTCCCCAGGATCCGGGTGGTTCGATGATTGGTCAGTCACGACGCTCCTCCTTCCAGGCGTGGGTCGACCCGATGAATATTTGACGCACCAGATCCGGTTTCGGTTGCATCCGTTAGGACTGGTCGCAGGATCTCGGCGAGTTTTGCCCGACCCCTGGAGCAGCGACTCTTGATGGTCCCGGCAGGGGCGTCCAGGATGGCTGCTGCCTCCTGCATCGTGAAGCCTTCCATATCGATCAAAATCAGGGCTGCCTTCTGATCGGGAGGTAGTTGATCCAGGGCGGCCAGGACCTGATCGCGCACCGATCCGGAGACGGCCACCTCGGCTGGCCCCGGGGCAGGTGACTCAAAATCCATCTCGGGGGTGATCGAGGTGGCCAACCGGACCTTGTTGCGCCGCAACCGGTCCAGGGCAGCATTGACCACGATTCGGTGCAACCAGGTCGAGACCTGGGCATCCGAGCGGAACCCAGCCGCCTTCTCATAGGCGGAGATCAGCCCGTCCTGAAGGGCATCCGCAGCATCCTCGGGATTCCCGGTGGTCCGAAGTGCAACCGCCCAGAGGCGTTGTTGGTGGCGGGTGAATAGTTCACCGAAAGCCCCGGGGTCACCGCCCAGGTGGGCAGCCAGGAGTTCGGCATCTGTCCGGGTCATCCGGTGCCGGTCCCCCCATCGGGTACGACGAGGCCCACCTCAGGTGCGGCATGATCGCGCCCCATCTCATAAGCCCTGATCGCCGCCACCCCGGCCAACACCAAAATGATGATGATCAACAGTGCGATCGCCACCCGTGAGGTGAACCGACCCTGGTTGCCGGGTTCGGGTTGGGGGTCGCGCTGGTGCTCACGCCGCAGTGGTGGCAGGGAAGCAGGGTTGGTGGTTGGTGGTGAACCCTCAGGCAGTCGGCGATCGGAGTCGGCAAATAGCGGCCTCTCGGCTGAATCGACATAGGGCTCCGGGTCGGGAACCGGGTTCATTGAGGTGGATCCAAAGGAGTCGTCCTGGGCGGCCAGTGCTTCCAACCAGGCCTCTCGGTCTCCGGTACTGGCGCTGGTGGAGAGCATCTCCTCGATCGGGTCGGGATCGTGCAGTTCCGGTTCGGCGTACATCGCCGACAAACTGGTGGGGGCGACCTTGGTTGGGTCCCCCAGGAAATCCGAAAGTGCCGCTTCGATCTCGAAGGCGGAGTCCAACGGCATTCCGTGCGGGTGATTGCGATCAAGAGTGCGGGTGCAGATGCTGTCCAGCAGCCTTGGGATACCGGCACGCACCTGCCGGGCTCGCAAATAGTTTCCACCAGACCGTGGAGCCCGGGGCACCCGACTGGGCCGTACGCCGGGCCAGGTGCCGGTCAGTGCGGCGTAGAGGATGCTGGCCAGGTTCAGTACGTCGCTCTGCTGATCGGTGAGTTCGCCATATCTGGCGTCGACATGAGGGGTGGCATGCAGAGCGGCGGCGGTCGCATATCCGATCACCTTTACCGCACCGGCTCTGGTGACCAGCACCTGTTCTGGGGTCAGCCAGCCGTGGGCCAACCCGGCAGCATGGCCGGCGTTGATCGCCTGGGCGGTTTCCCGGACCAACCACGCGGCCCGGGACGGGGACAACGGCCCCTGGTCCAGCATCTTGTCAAGGGACAACCCCTCCCCCCATTCGTTGACCACCCAGGTTGCCGTCTCATCGGTTTCACAATCCAGCACCCGCAACAGATGGGGATCGGTGATCAACACGTTGGCCCGTGCGGCTGTGATCAGGGCCTCGGCCCGGGGGTCACTGGCCGCGATCACATGGATGGCCACATTGCGGGCAAGGACCATGTCGGTTGCCCGCCAGAAGCGTCCCCCGGAGAACTCCTCGAGGAGGTCCTCAAGGCGATAGCGCTGGCTGAGTACTGCGCCTGGGCCCAATGTGGTTGGGGCCATCACCCTCCTCCTCGGGTCTGAAGTGGCCGCTCACTGGCAACTGTAGTGACTCAGGAGCCCGGTTTCAGGCGCGAACGCACCATTGTGAGCACCTGGTTTGCTTCCTGGATGCCCACTAGACGGGCACTACCCAGGTATGTGACGCCAAAGACAACCGCAGTGAGGATTCCAGAGGTCAGGGCAAGGGGAATGGAGGTCTCACCCAACCAGGCCTGCAACCCCTGCAGGGCAGCCCAGGCAACCGCTGCTGAGATCGCCACTCCCACGGCCAACCGGGCCGAGAATCCCCAACCGATCGCAAATCCGGGGATCCGGCGGCGTAGGAACCAGGCCGAGACCAGGGCCCCCACCAGGTAGGAACCCCCGTAGGCCAGCACCAGATTAGGAGCGGTGTCGCGGGGATCGATCTGCCGGGTCAGCGCGATGGCCAGGCAGATATTGGTGGCGGCGATCAGACACTGGATCCAGAAGACCAAGCGGTTTCGTTCGATGGCATAGAAGCCCCGCAGCATCAGGTAATGGAAGGTGAAACAGATCAGCGCAAAGGGGAACAGAGTCATCGTGGGCACGAAATTGCGCCAGGCCTCAGCGTCCTTCTGGAAGCCATAGACCACGTGGCTGATCGGCCCGGCCAGGATCACCACCAGGGCATACACCGGGATCACCAGGGCGGCTGCCAGTCGCGTGGTCTCACTCATCGAAGTGGCCAACCGGGTGTGTTCGCGGGTGGCGGCGTACGTCGAGAGCAGTGTCGCCATGGCGGTGGCCAGCGAAACCGTGATCACCGAATGCGGCACCTGCATCAACACGAAGACGTTTTGGTAGACGGTCAGACCGGTGCCCTGGCTATCGGTGGCCGCACCAGTGCCGGCGATCCGGTAGACGACCGCCAGGGCGACCTGGTTGACCAATACGAAGAGCACCGTCCAGGTGCCCAATCTCATGGTCTGACCCAGCCCGGTGTTGCGGAAGTCGTAACGGGGTCGGTAACTGACTCCCGCTGAGCGCAGGTAGGGCACCAGGATCAGTAGTTGGACGGCGATCCCGAGCGTTGAGCCAATGCCCAACAGAGCTTCCTGGGTGGCGGTGAAGGGAGCATTCGAATCGGAGTCCACCCGGCCATAGGCCAGCAGGTAGGCCACGATCACCAGCACTGATACCACGTTGTTGGCGATCGGGGCCCACATCATCGGGCCGAAACGACGCCGGGCGTTGAGCACCTGGCCGACCAGCACGAACATGCCGTAGAAGAAAACCTGGGGCAGGCAGTAGCGAGCGAAGGCGATTGCTGAGGCGCGCTGCTCAGCCAGTCGGGGTTCATACCAGGCCGCCCCCAGATAGATCCGCATCACCAGTGGGGCGGCCAGCACCAACACCACCGTCACCACGGTAAGGAAGATGCCGGCCAGGGTGATGATCCGGTCGATATAGGCAGCACCGTCGTCATCGTCGTTCTTCATGGCCCGCACGAGTTGTGGCACCAGGACGGCGTTGAACACCCCACCGGCCAACAGGATGTAAAGCATATTGGGCAGCGTGTTGGCCAGGTTGAAGATGTCGGCATGCAGCCCGGAGCCGAGTACGGCGACAAGCAGAGCGCCGCGGACGAAACCGCTGAGTCGGGAGACGACCGTGCCAGCCGCCATCACTGCTGATGAGGACAGGATGCCGCTGGAGCCCTCAGCGCTGCTGGCCATCTGAAAACTCTCCTGGTTCGTCCTCAGGCAGCGCCCAGGAGCGGGTCCGAACCCTCCGGATGATCCGTCTGATGATCATCACCAACAGCAGGGCACCCCCGGCGATCAGGATCCCCCAGATCAGCTTGCCCACCGGACTGGTGCGTAGTTTGAAGGTGAAGGGTTCGGAAAGCACGTGGTTACCGGTGGTGACTGGAGCCAGGCCGATCTCCTGCACTCCGACGGTGTTGGCGTGGATCTGCACCTTGACCGAAGCGCGCTGGTTCGGCTCCAGGCGGACCGGTTCGGGAGTCTCCACCTGGATCAGTCGGGAGGGGGTGATCGCTTTGATCCCCACTTCGATCGGATGATCCAAACCATTGACGATGCTCACCGAGACCGGGCCACTGCCACCTGACAGGGTGACGAAATCGCTTCCGGTGATGCGCACCCTGCCAAGCTGATCAGAGACCCACTCATCGGCCCCGTCTGCCGACCTGCGGGCCAGGCGGGGGTGCACCCGGGCGTCGTACGACGTGGCCGCGAGCGCGGCGCCACTGAAAGTCAGCCGGGCGTTGTTGGTTGCGGTCAGCAACTCCCCCAGGGTGCGCGCCCGAAGCAGTCCCTTCCTGGCCTGTTCAATGTTGGCTGCGGGCAGTTCCCCGGCGTCGTCGTACTCGAGCTCTCCACTGAATTCCTCGGCATTTGCGGTCGGCAGGCCACCCAGACGCAGCCAGGGTTGCTGCAACCCGGAGAAGAAATTTGCTGACTTCCAGAAGGTGCCCGGGTCCCAGAGCCGCGGCAGGTTGACCACGATGGGCCGGGCCGCGGGTTTGGCATCGGGATCCCGGTTGGCCTGGTCCAGATAGGCCCTGGCCAGCACCAGTTGCCTCAGCGCCAGGGCATTGTTGGGATTGCCCGGACTGGTGCCTCCCTCAGGTCCCCTGGTCACCATTGGATCAGCAAAGACCAGGTGCACCCGGCTGCTGGTTGCATAGTCAGCAGCAGTGAGGTCCTCGGTAGCCGCCGCAGCGTCGAGGAGCACATTCGCTGCACCCACATCGGTGAGTTGATCCGGATCGAACTGGCCATCCTCTGGTGCCAGCAACAGCTCCGAGACGATGTTGTGTTCCTTCAGGCTGAGCCGGGACAGGTGCAGGGCTGAGCGCAGTACGTCGGGCCGGTGCCGCAGAGTGGCCGCGACATCGGGGTCGGCATAGGGCAGGTGCCGGGTGAACTGCCGGGTGGTGTCGGATTGCAGGTGGTTGAGCCAGTCCCGGGCCGCTGGATCGGCATCCTTGGTGGCGGACTCATCCAGACCCAGTTGGGCCGGTGGGTTGCCAGCGGCCAGGTTGGTGACCACGTCCAACACGTTCGGGTCAATCAGGAGGTTCACCGACTGCGCGGGTGCTGAGGCGACCAGACCCTCGATCCGGTCCAGGCGGCCACCGGGAGCCAACAACGAACTCCATCGCTTCGCGGCGGCAACACTGCCATCCGGGGTCCGGGCGGCGTTGGCGCGTACTGGGATCACCAGGGCGACCCGCGTCTGTCGGGGCCTGGCGCCAACCTGGGTAATAAAGGTGCGGGCCCGCCCGTCGGAGAGGGAGTCACTGCCACTGGAGTTGGCACCCAGGGCGTGGGCACCGATCCAGTACACCCCCGGACCATTCACTGGGATCGGCAGGATCCGCCGAGGCAGCACCAATTGGAAGCCGGCGGTCTTGCCCACTTCCAGGCTGCCGATCCGGGCCACGGCTCGCTTGGTGTCAAAGAAGCGACTACCAACCACGGTGCCCTCGCTGGTTTCCAGGGCTTCGGCCAGGCTGGACTGCGTGGTGATCGGTCGTGATGAGGCAAAGGGATAGACACTCACATCGCGCCAGTCCTCATCGGAGCGATTCGTGACCGTACCGGTGATCGTGATTGGACCCCGCCTGGGTACCACTGCTGGCTCAATGGAGGTCAGGTTCACTGCCAGTGGGGTGATGGTCTCGGCGGTCGGTTTGTGACCCCTGGGCTGGGGGGCGGCGTACGCCGGGACCAGCGGCACAAGGAGCAACACGGCCAGTAGCAACCACCGCACAGGGGTGGCAGGGCGGGCTCGGGTCACCGCTAGATGTTATCGACCAGTGGGTTGCTTATAGGCTTGACTCTCGTGTCTGGCACCGAAACACCTCCCCCGCTGCAGATGAGCGCTGCCCAGGAGACGGCGCTGGGGGAACTCCTGCGGGTCGCGCCGGTGATCGACGAGTTGGGCAAACTGTTCACCGACGCCGGTGAGGAGATCGCTCTGGTCGGCGGGCCGGTGCGGGACAGTTTCCTGGGTCGCCTGCAAAACGACCTCGACTTCACCACCTCTGCCCGACCGGAGGTGACCGAGCGGCTGCTCACGGGTTGGGCCGATGCGATCTGGGACATGGGCCGTGACTTCGGCACCATCGGAGCCCGCCGCGGCGATTGGATGATCGAGATCACCACCTACCGGTCGGAGTCCTATGACCCGGACAGCCGCAAACCCGAGGTCGAGTATGGCGACCACATCGAGGGTGATCTCGGTCGACGGGACTTCAGTGTGAACTCGATGGCCCTGATGCTGCCCCAGCGCACTCTGGTGGATCCATTCGGTGGCATCGTTGATCTGGCCCATCGCACCCTGAGAACCCCGGGTCGGCCAGAGGACTCCTTCTCCGATGACCCGCTTCGGATGCTGCGGGCAGCCCGGTTCGCGGCCCAACTCGGCTTCACGGTGGCCCCCGAAGTGGTCCGGGCGATGACTGAAATGGCGGAGCGGATCTCCATCGTTTCGGCCGAACGGATTCGCGATGAACTGGTCAAACTGGTGATGGCGCCTGATCCCCGTCGGGGGTTGACCCTGCTGGTCGACACCGGGTTGGCGGAGTACGTGCTGCCGGAACTGCCCGCGCTGCGTCTGGAGCGCGATGAGCACCACCGGCACAAGGATGTCTATGAGCACAGCCTCACCGTCCTGGAGCAGGCCATCGCCCAGGAGGAGGAGCGCTTCGGTGGTCCCGATTTCGTCTCCCGATTCGCGGCCCTGATGCACGATGTCGGCAAGCCCCGGACCCGAAGGTTCGTCAAGGGTGGCGCGGTCACCTTCCACCATCACGATGTGGTCGGGGCGAAACTGACCCGCAAGCGGATGAAGGCGCTGCGCTTCAGCAACGAGGAGACCGATGCCGTTTCGGCTCTGGTGGAATTGCACCTGCGCTTCCACGGATATGGCACCGGGGAGTGGACCGATTCGGCCGTACGTCGCTATGTGCGCGATGCCGGGGATCAGTTGACCCGCCTGCACGTGCTGACCCGCGCTGATTGCACCACCCGCAACCAGCGCAAGGCGGACCGGTTGCGACGCACCTATGACTCTCTTGAGGAGCGGATCGCGAGACTCTCCGAGCAGGAGGAACTCAACGCCGTACGCCCGGACCTGGACGGGAACCAGATCATGGAGATCCTGGGCATTCCCGCTGGCCGCGAGGTCGGGGCGGCGTACAAGTTCCTGCTGGAACTGCGCCTGGACAACGGCCCGATGTCCCCCGAGGAGGCCACCGCTGCCCTCCTCGCCTGGTGGAACAACACGGACACCCACTCCTCCCCAACCCCGCCGAGGCGGCAGTAATTAACACGCCGAGGCGGCAGTAGTTAACACAGACCCGTACGCCGAGGCGGCAGTAATTAACACCGGTTACGTCATGCGTGTTGTGACAACCATGCGGGACGTCATACGAATTGAGGGTTATAGGCCACAATTCGTACGACGTTAGGTCGACGCTTCGCGGTTCGTAGTACGCAGCGGCGCTGCGCCTGCTGTTAACTTCTGCCGCCTCGGCGTGTTCACCAGTGCCGCCTCGGCGGGTGGGCTGGACGGGGCGGTCGATTAGACTTCCGACATGAACGCACAGGTTGCACCCCCACTTGAAGAGTCAATCGAGGTCACCAATTCCCCGGCTGAGGTCTGGGCCCTGATCTCCGACATCCGCCGGATGTCCAAATGGAGCCCGCAGGTGGTGAAGTCCTTCGTCCGGGGCGGGGTTTCCCGCAAGGGTGCGAAGTTCCTCAACATCAACCGGGACGGCATCAAGATCTGGCCCACCCAGGCCATGGTGATCGATTTTGACCCGGACCAGCGGCTGAGCTGGCGGATCAAGGAGAACTTCACCGTATGGAGCCTCAACCTGGAGCCCACCGAGTCCGGCGGTACCAGGATCATCCACCGGCGTGAGGTCCCCCAGGGCACCAGCGACCTCTCCAACAATCTGGTACAGAAGTTCTTCGGTGGCCAGGAGAACTTCACTGCCGTACTCCGCAAGGGAATGGGTCAGACCCTCCAGCGGATCAAGAACGACCTGGCCAACTGACCTGGGATCCGCCATGCAGAGCGAGTTGTTTTCCCAGGCAAATCTGGAGATTTCTGATGGGCAGCGTTTTGCCCGTCAGAACCCCCAACTACTGCGGGTTTCCCTTGGTGCTGATGTCCTGGCGGTAAAGGGATCGATGGTCGCCTATCAGGGTCAGATCACCTTCAACCACGAGGGTGCCGGCAGCATGGGCCGGATGCTGAAGAAGATGGTCAGTGGCGATGACCAGCCCCTGATGCGGGTCTCCGGACAGGGCGAGGTTTTCTTCGCCAATGAGGCCGGGGTGGTGTACCTGGTGGAATTGGGTGGTGATGGCCTGAGTGTCAACGGTCGCAACCTGCTGGCCTTCGACGCCGCCCTGAGCTGGGACATCAACCGGGTTCAGGGCGCCGGAATGCTCAGCGGCGGTCTGTTCAACACCACGCTCAGCGGCGAGGGCACCGTCGCCCTGTGCACCGTGGGCCAACCCGTAGTTCTCGATTGCAGCCAACAACCCACCTACGTCGATCTGCAATCGGCGGTGGCCTGGTCGGCGAATCTGGTTCCCAGCGTGACAAACAGCATGAATATGAAGTCGATGCTGCGTGGTGGATCCGGTGAGGCGATGCAATACGCCTTCCATGGTCCGGGCTTTGTTGTGGTCCAGCCATCGGAGTGGAAGAACGATCCAAATGCCAGCAAGGGCCATTCGGGTGGTTCAGCCAGCGATGTGATCGGTGGCCTGTTCAGCTAGTACGACGCCCGTTCACGGTAAGCAGAAACCCCCCGCAGGTTATCCCTGCGGGGGGTTTCGCTATTGGGTGGGAAATCAGGCCGCGACTTCGCGCCCCTCGAGCTTGCGGGCGGTGTATGCCTGGGCGATCATCACGATCGGGAAGGCAGCCAGCAGACCGACGAAGCAGAGCAACTCGCCAACGAAGATGACCACGAAGGTCAGCAGCCAGAAGATGATCATCGGGCCGATGTTGTTCTTCACGACCTCGAAGCTGCGTTTGAGCGGATCCGTGATGGAACCACCCTCGTTGTCCACGGCGTACATCGGAGCCAGCATCAACAGGAACGATGCGATGATGCCGGGGATGTAGCACAGCATCATGCCGACCATCACGATGATCCACATCAGAGCCATTGAGCCGAGCACTCCGCCCTTGCTCCAGCCCTTGAACATGTCTCCCATGGTGGGCTTTTGGCCATCGGCGATCAGCAGGGCACCCTTGTAGGCAGCGGCCTGGAAGTAAAGCGAGGCCAGTACGGCGACCAGGGTGCCGCCTATCCAGAGCAGCATCATGCCGAAGCTGAAGCCAGTACCCACAGCCGCGCTTTGGGACTGGTTCATCACGCAGTCCAGGTAGTCGACGGAGTTTGGATCGCAGTCTGCCGCGGACGTGGTGACCGATGAGGTGAAGGCGCCGGCCAATGCCATGATCCCGATCATCACGGCCATCACGGCGACGATCACGCCGACGATGCACAGGGTGATCGACACCATCGGGCCGACGTTTTCCTTGAACTTGTTCCAGCCGTAGCTGATCGCATCAGTGGGCGAGTACGCCGCGCCGCCGCCGGGTCCGCCGTAGGCGGGAGCGCCGTATGCGGGTGGGGGTGGGGGTGCGGCATGGCCACCTGCAGGAGGTGGCGGAGTTGGTGGGCCCGGCGGTGGTGGTGGAGTGGGAGCACCGTCTGCGGGATTGCTGGGTGGAATGTTTCCATCGCTCATGCGGCAAATCTATTGCCATCAATCACCAGATGTCACCCATCCGGGCCGACGTTTCCCCAAACGTGATCTTGATCAAATCAATTGAGGATGCCCTAACTCAGGGGGCAACCGGGCGTCCTTCGAGTCGCCGGATGGTGTAGGCCATGGCGATCGACAGCAAAGGAATGGTGGCTAACAACCCCACACAGCACAACAACAACCCCAGAATGGTGACCAGGATGGCCAAAATCACGAACACCAGCGTGTGGCCGATGTTGTTCCGGACCAAATCAAAACTGCGCTTTAGTGGATCGGTCACCGAGCCACTCTCACTCTCCACCGCCATCAAGGGCACCCAGAAGAGCAGGAAGGCAGCCACGATGCCGGGGATGATGCAGAGGATCACTCCGACGGTGATGATCAGTCCGGTCAGGATCATGGTGACCAGATATCGACCCTTGGCCCATCCCTGGAACATTTCCCCAACCGTGGGGGTCTGCCCATCAACGATCAGTATGGCGCCACGGTAGAGCCCACCCTGCAGGAACACCGAGACCAGTGAGCCAAGCAGCGAGATCACCAACCCAGTGAGTGTGGCCGCAAGCGATAGGCCAGTATTGGTTGTGGGTTGGGTCAGGCACTCCACCCACCCGGATTGAGTCGGGTCGCAATTGTTCACAACGGGTCCAGCGGCTCCGATCCCGGTCTGGATCACCGACGTGAGCACCTGGACCAACCCCGAGACCACGAACATCCCCAGGGTGATCAGGAGCATCGGCCCGAGGTTCTGGGTGAACTTGTTCCAGCCGTAGCTGATCGACTCCACCGCAGAGTACGACGCTGGGTCACCGCCGGGCAGCGGGGCGCCGTACGGGCTGGGGGGTGGAGGGGTGCCACCACCGGGTGGAAAGCCGGGCGGCTGGTTGCCAGAACTCATGGCGCGAGGCTAGCGGTTCCACCTCGGGACGTGACCGGGCGGGGCCACTGCGTGAACAGTGACCCCGCCCGGTCAAGCAACGGTTATTGGGAGCGGATCAGCGCTCCACCTCGCCGCGAATGAAGGCCTCGACGGTGGCGCGACCCTCTTCGTCAGGACGCTGCACCGGCGGGCTCTTCATCAGGTATGACGAAGCAGACAACAGCGGACCACCGATTCCGCGGTCCTTGGCGATCTTGGCTGCGCGGATGGCGTCGATGATGATGCCGGCGGAGTTGGGGGAATCCCAGACCTCGAGCTTGTACTCCAGGT
>CAZRKI010000038.1:0-22376 GCA_964600765.1 uncultured Marmoricola sp. | reverse complement strand
TATCTGGGCGAGCGAAGGAGCAGCGAGGAATGAGCGACCTGGATTTTCTGGGCACCAGGGAACAGCCGACCTTCGGGGTGGACACCTTCGGTGATGTGGCGATCCGTGCCGACGGCACCCCCACGCCGTACCCGGAGGCGATCCGGGAGGTGGTTGCCGAGGCGATCATCTGCGAACAGAATGGGGTGGACTATTTCGGGATCGGCGAGCACCACCGACCCGACTTCGCGGTCAGCGCTCCGGACATGGTGCTGGCAGCGATCGCTGGTCAGACCCAACGCATCAGATTGGGCACCGGAGTGACTGTGCTCAGTTCTGATGACCCAGTGCGGGTCTTCGAGCGCTTCGCCACCCTGGACGCGGTATCTTCCGGCCGCGCGGAGATCACCGTGGGTCGTGGCTCATTCACCGAGTCCTTCCAGCTATTTGGCTACTCACTCACTGACTACGACATCCTGTTTGAGGAGCGCCTCCAGCTACTCGCGGAAGTACTCACCGAGGGTCCGGTCTCCTGGCAGGGCAACACTCGAGCTGCTCTGCACGAGCAGCAGATCTACCCGAAGACTCAGCGCGGTCGGATTCCAACCTGGGTTGGCGTGGGCGGCACCCCGGAGTCGGTGGTGCGCGCAGCGGCGTACGGGTTCCCGCTGGTGCTCGCCGTGATCGGTGGCTCCCCTGCTCGCTTTGCCCCGCTGGTCGAGTTGTATCACCGCGCGCTGGCTGAGGTGGATCGCCCCGAGTTACCCGTGGCGATACACAGCCCAGGGCACGTGGCTGCCACCGATGAGCAGGCCCGCGAGGAGCACTTCCTCCCCCAACGTGATGCCTTCGCCAGGATCGGTCGCGAACGCGGCTGGGGCGAACCCATGTCACGCCAGGAGTACGACGCGCACTGCGGCCCCACGGGCGCCTACTTCGTCGGCTCCCCCGAAACTGTGGCCCAGAAGGTCGCCTGGGCGATCCGCACTCTGGGCCTGTCCCGGTTCAACCTCAAGTACGCCGTGGGCAACCTCCCTCACGAGAAACGCCTTGAGTCGCTGCGACTGTACGGCAGCGAGGTGGTTCCGCGGGTTCGGGAGATTCTGACCACCGGCGCGCAGGGTCCCCGATAGGCTGCGCGAGTGCCTGACCTGACCTGGACCAACGTCATAGGCTTTGTCGTGGTGACGCTGCAAATCCTGCTGCGCCTGATCGCCCTTGGGTTCATCCCCGGAAACCGCAAGCCCAGCACCGGGATGGCCTGGCTGTTGTTGATCCTGTTCGAACCCTTCACCGGGTTCGCCCTCTTCCTGCTCCTGGGTCGCACCAAACTGGGTCGGATCCGCCACCAACGCCAGCAGGAGGCACACACTGCGATCGCGAGGTTGCGGGCCGCTGACGCTCAGCCCCCGGAAGCAGCAATCAGGGTCCGGGAGAAGATTTCCACAATCACGCACCTGAACCAATCCCTGGCAGCTTTTCCGGTGCAGACAGATAATGCGATCACCCTGCTACCCGATTACCGCGAATGCATTGCTGCGATGGCCGCCGAGATCGCCACCGCCAGGGACACAGTGGATGTGCAGTTCTACATCACCGCCTGGGATGAAGTGACCGATCCGGTCTTCACCGAGATGGCCCGGGCTGCCGAGCGTGGTGTAGCGGTGCGGCTGCTTTTTGATCACCTGGGTTCCCGCGGTATCCCCGGATACAAGGACATGCTCAAGCGGTTGGCCGCCACCGGGATCAAGTGGCAGGTGATGCTGCCGATCAAACCGCTCCAGGGAAGGTGGCGCCGTCCCGACCTGCGCAATCACCGCAAGCTGCTGATCGTTGACAACCTGGTGGGTTTCACTGGCTCGCTGAACCTGACCGAGCCCGGTTACAACAAACCCAGGAACCATCAACTCGGCCGGGAGTGGGTGGAACTTATGGCCCGGCTGGAGGGGCCTATCGCTGCCGACCTGAATGCGGTCTTCGCTGCTGACTGGTACACCGAGACCGGCGAACTGCCCAACCTGTTGCCATTCGAGCGTTCGGTTGGCGACAACCCGGAGATCACCAGTCCAATCACGGATCTGCACTGCCAACTGGTGCCCAGCGGTCCGGGTTTCCCCTCGGAGAACAACCTGCGGATGTTCAACTCCCTGATCTACGCCGCCACCAAACGGCTCTCGATCACCAGCCCGTACTTCGTGCCGGATGAGTCGCTGCTCAGCGCCGTCACCACTGCCGCGCAACGCGGTGTCGAGGTGGAACTCTTTGTCAGCGAGGTGTCCGACCAGTTCATGGTGGGTCACGCCCAGGCCTCCTACTACCGGGCGCTGTTGGAAGCTGGGGTGCGGATCTGGCAGTACCCCGCGCCGCACATCCTGCACTCCAAGCACTTCTCCGTCGATGACGACATCGCCGTACTCGGCTCCAGCAACATGGATCAACGTTCGTTCTCACTTAACTATGAGACCTCGCTGATGATGCTGGGGACCGAGATCGTGAACAGCATGCGCGAGGTCGAGGACACCTACCGTTCGCTGAGCACTGAGTTGACCCTGGCGCAATGGCTGGAACGGCCCGCCCGGTTGAAGTATGTCGATAACGTGATGCGCCTGACTGCGGCCCTACAGTAGGAGTCATGGCTTTCCTGGAAGAAGTTGAGGTTCCCAAGGACTGGCTCGAGTTGTCCTGGAAGATGCTGGTACTCCGTGGTGGGATCGGTGTCATTTTTGGGGCACTTTCGATGATCTGGCCGGCCAAGACCCTGCTGGTGCTGGCGATCTTCTGGGGGGTGTGGGCCCTGCTGGACGGCATCGGCACCCTGACCCACGTGTTCGCCCGCGGGATCCCACCATCTGCTCGCTTCCTGGCTGCCCTTCTCGGCCTGGTGTCGCTGATCGCTGCAATCGTCGCGGTCACCACACCGGGCTTTGCGGTCAAAGCGGTTACCTGGGTACTGGGTGCCTGGTTGATCGCCCGTGGCATCGCTGAGATGATCAGCGCCTTCTCCATCACCCATGCCCGCGGCAAGTTCCTGCTCTTCTTCAGCGGGGCGATTGACATCGCGATCGGTGTGCTGTTCATGTCCAATCCCGGTCGCTCGGCGTTGGCGTTGGCGTTCGTGCTCGGTCTGCTCGCCCTGGTCTGGGGCCTGATCCTGGTGATCGCCGGATTCGCCCTGCGCAGTCAGATCAAGGACCTATCCCAACCACCCAATCAACTCAGCACCCACTAGCCCGGAGGCTCCAATGATTCGTTTCCTGATCCAGATCGTGATTTTCCTTGGTTCTGCTGCAGTCGGACTGCTGGCGGCCTCGCTGGTTGTGGATGGAGTAACGGTCAACGTAGTTGGCTTCATCACCGCTGTGGTCATCTACACGGTAATCCAAGCGGTGATCAGCCCCTTCCTGCTCAAACTGGCCGCCAAGCACGCATCGGCATTCCTGGGCGGCACCGGTTTGGTAGCCACGCTGATCGCCCTGATCGTGGCCAGCAACTTCAGCGATGGGCTCAGCATCAGTGGCGGTATCACTACCTGGATCCTGGCCACCCTGGTGGTCTGGTTGGTCACCGCGATTGCCTCCCTGGCGCTGCCCTTCATCCTGGTCAAGGCCGGAGTGCAGGCAGTCCGGGAACGCAACGCCAGCTAACCCCTCGCCGAGGCGGCAGTAGTTCACCTGCGCACCCTGGCCACTCCCTCGCCGAGGCGGCAGTAGTTAACGTCCGGAGTCGGCGAGGTGTGGGATGATCGGGCGCGATGGCTGAACTGCAATTTTTCACCGGAACGATGGACTCGGGGAAGAGCACCCTCGCGTTGCAGACCAATTACAACCACGCAGCCCGGGGTCGGATCGGACGGATCTTCACCACCCACGACCGGGCCGGCGAAGCGGTGATCTCCTCCCGTCTGGGCCTGATCCACGACGCTATCGAGGTCGATATTGAGTTCAACTTCTGGCGCTACGTGGTCGATCAACTCACCAATGGCAAGCGCATCGACTATTTGATCTGTGATGAGGCGCAGTTCTACACCACCGCTCAGGTTGACCAACTGGCCAAGGTGGTTGATGAACTTCAGATCGATGTCTTCGCCTTCGGGATCCTGTCCGATTTCCGGACCCAACTGTTTGAGGGGTCCCAGCGCCTGGTCGAGTTGGCCGATCGGATGAACATGCTGCAGGTGGAGTCACTGTGCTGGTGCGGAGCCAAGGCCACCCACAATGCACGCACCGAGAACGGCGAGATGGTCACCGAGGGCGAGGTGATCGTGGTTGGCGACGTGGACAATCCAGATGAGCAACCAGCAGAGGTGGCCTATGAGGTCCTGTGTCGCCAGCATCATCGCAGGCGGATGACCACCGCCCGGGCCAGGGCGGTCTCGATGATCCCGGAGCCACTCCCCTTCGACGCGGACTAACCAATAGGCGTCGAGCGCAGACCGGGATCAATCAACCTGCAGGATGGGGATCTCCATCTCCTCAGGCGTCAGGGATCCGTGCAGCCCCACCAGACTCATCTCATAGTTGAAGTCCACCGAACTGAACAGGGCCACCTGATCGTGCGCGGCCACCACCACGTCACCAATCCGTCCAGCCACCTCCGGTCGTACGACGCCAAACCAGCCCCGCTCGATCGCTTCCGCGCGGGTCAAAGCGGTGACCTGCTCGGCATATTGCTCCTGCCAACGGTCCCGGACTCGTTCTGCCCGTCCCCCGGCGCAGTACAGGTGCCTGAAGCGGGCCTCGCCACCCAGAAGTTGGACGTCCTCGCGCAGCCCCGGTGTCTGATCGATGTCGATCCGGGAGGCTGCAGTCGCATCCACCATGCCGTGGTCGGCGGTGACCACCAGGCCCACTGAGTCGGGCAGGGCGGCGCGCAATTCCTGGACGTCCTCATCAACCGCCTGCAACTGGGCCCGCCACAGGTCAGAATCCACCCCGCTGCGATGGCCCACGCCGTCCAGATCGCCGTCGTAGACGAAGGTAAGGGAGGGGCTGGTGCGACTCGCGGAAACCGCCGCGGAGATTCGTTCGTCCACACCGCCGGTGCCCACGAACTCGGCGCCCCGGAGCGCCGACCTGGTCAACCCCGACCCGGCAAATTCGCTCTTGGAGACCACCGTGGCACTGATTCCCTGGCCGGCGGCACGATCGAACATCGTGGGCAGGGACTGCCAGTGCAACGGGTCGACCGGTTGGTCCCAGAACAACGAGTTGAGCAGGGCTCCGGTTTCCGGCACCCGCTGGGTGAACCCCACCATCCCGTGCTGCCCGGTGGCGGCACCAGTGCCCAGGCCGGTCAGCGAGGTGGCTGTGGTCGAGGGCACCCCACAGGTGCCTGCGGACTGGCTGCCCAGCAATGAGTGCAGGTACGGCGCCTGGCGCGGATGTTGGGCAATCAGGTGATAGCCCAGCCCATCAACCAACAGTACGACGTAGTGCTCGGCCGGGCGCAGTTGTAGCTCAGTTGGCGCGGGCACATCAGTGGCACCCAGGGCATTCAGCGCCGCTGGCAGGACATCACAAAGCGATCTGCGCCCGTAGGCGGGTTCGCGAAATTGGCTCACTGATCCCCCGCTGTCAACGCAGTCACACAGTCCGCGAAGGTCAACAGGTTGTCCACTGCCACCTGCCCGTCAGCTGCCGCACTGACCCTCAGTGAGAAGTCCTCGCCGGCGAAAACGCCGGTGTAGCCATGGTCGGCGGTGCAGTCGGGGTCACCGCAGTTGGCCGGCTCCATGTCGATCCGGTTCACCCCACCCCAGTTCAGGGTCAGGACGGCCTCGGTGGTGGGCACCTCGAGTTCTCCGACGTACTTCTCCGGGTTGGCCACCATCCGGTTGACCACGACCGAGCGCAGGCGCCGCAACGGGATCGCCTCAGTGGTGGTCGCTGCGTATGGCTGCGGCAGCAGGTCATCCCCGGAATGGTCGTCGGTGTGGTTGAGCAGCAACCGACTTGGGGTGACCACCGCTACGGTCATGTGTCGGCGAACCTGGTCATGGTCGATGGTGGGTTCGTGATGGGAGAGGAAGGCCACCACGCGTTCACCAGCCAGCGCTGCGGTCACCGAGGCCCGCACTACTGCTGGGAAGTACCCGGCCTGGTCAATGGCGGCAAAAAGATCCGCGACACGGTCAGTGGTACTCAGATCAGGCATGCGCCCAGTCTGTCATGTGAGCCCCCGGCTACCCCGGGATGGTGTCGCTGAGGGGCGCCGTGAGGCGACGCACGAAATGATCTGAGCGCGGATCCGCCACGGGTTCAATGCTCACCGAGGCGGTGAGTACGTTGATCTCCTCTGCGCCTGCTTGAGCCAGATCGATGTCGATCTTCTTGACCTGGGGCAGGTCCTCCTTGAGTTGCCCTACCTGTCGCAACAAGGTCTCGACTGCCTCCACGTTCACCGGAGCGGTGCCGCGGTATTCAAACAACAACGGGGCCGCCTTGATCGCCCGCACGGTCTCAATGGAGTCCAGGACTGACAGTGGCGGGATGGCATATACCCGGTCGCCGGCCAACTCGGTCAAGGGTCCGGCGACCCCAAAGGCCAGAGCCGGACCGAAGAGCGGGTCCTCCAGCCCGGTCACCGAGATGGGTACTCCCGGACCGGCATTCTTCTGCACCACGAAGTCGGCCTGATCGGCTTCAAAGAGGGTTCCCCCCAGTGTTTCCCAAGCGGTGGTCATCTCCTCAACTGAGTCGATATTGCGCCAGACATGGGCCAGATCGGGTCGATGTCGATAGCGTTCGGCAGTTGCTTTCAGGACCACGTCCCAACCAAGCTGCTCACCCGCCTCGATTGCCTCTGCCATGCTGCTCACGGCAATGGGGGTCCACAGGTCAATTCCATAACAGGCGAGCAGCTTCTGGGTCTCAGCAAGCGTCAATTGCCGACCGTCAGGAGCATCAACCAGAAGTTGATCGAGGAAAGCAACCGCAGCCGCGGTGTCTGCTCCCTCAACCGCGGTGGGTCCGGTGTCGCCACGGTTGAGCCAGTCGACGTACTCCATCACCTTGGCCAGGGCCTGGACCGCAGCCTCCACCCCGGGATAGGACGGCACCGAACCCCGCCCAGCAGTGTTGCCAGCGTGGTCTGGCACCCGGAGCAGTTCGGGGACTCCCTCACGACCCAGAAAACTGGAGACCAGTGGCTTGTCCGACTGCTCCCCGACTGCTGCCAGCACCTGGGCCACGTCAACACCGGGAGCATCCAGCGGTGGCACATAAACCGCCACCACCGCATCCACTTCCTCATTATCGATCGCGGCGTCGAGGGCTTCCTCGAAGTCATTGGCGTCCGCAGTGGGACCCAGGGCCTTCACGCTGGCCACCGGGAGCCCATGTGCGGCTGCGGCGTCAACCGCCAACAAACCAAGGGCATCCGAGTTGCCCACGATCGCCACTCGTGACCCTCTGGGCAGCGGCTGGTGGGCCAGCAATTGGGCGACGTCGAACATCTCGTCGAGGCTGTCCACCTGGATGATCCCGGCCTGGCGGAACATCGCATCCACCGCGGCTGGCGGGGCAGCGATCTGGCGTACGGCGTGCCCCATCGGCACCCCCTGGGTGGCCCGACCCGAACGCACCGCCACGATCGGCTTGCGCTGGGAAACCCGACGGGCGATCCGGGAGAACTTGCGCGGGTTACCGATCGATTCCAGATACAGCAATACCACCTCGGTGGCGGTGTCCTCCTCCCAGTACTGCAGCAAATCGTTGCCGGAGACATCAGCGCGGTTGCCGGCGCTGACGAAGGTGGACAGGCCCAGGCCCCGGTTGCGGACCTTCTCCAGGATCGCGGTCCCCAGGGCGCCGGATTGACAGAAGAATCCAGCCCGACCACGGGGTGGCATCACCGGCGCCAGGGACGCGTTCAGTGAGACCTCGCTGGAGGTGTTGATCACTCCCAGAGCATTGGGTCCGATCAGGCGCAACCCATAGGACCGAGCCAACCCGACCAGGTGACGTTGTCGCCGGCGACCCTCATCACCGGTCTCGGCAAAACCACTGGAGATCACCACCAGGCCGTGGACCCCCTTCGCGGCGCAATCAATAACCACGTCCTTGACGGTCTCGGCTGGCACCGCAACCACGGCCACCTCGACCTCGTCAGGGATGTCATTGACCGAGGCATAGGCCGGCATCCCGGCCACCGAGTCGGCGGATGGGTTCACGACGTACACCTTGCCGGCGTAATCTCCCAGGACGAGATTGCGGACGAGTTGGGAGCCAATGGTGTCTGCCCTGCGGGAGGCACCAATGATGGCGACGCTGCGGGCATTCAGAAAGGCCGCGATCGAGGCCGACTCAAACATGTGCTCCCGAGCCATCATGACTCCGATGGCGGTGTCGGTGGATTTGATGTCGAAGTGGAAGTTGAGCGCGCCCTCCTCCCAGCCACTGACCACCCGGTAGCCCATCTCGCGGAAGACCTGCACCATCGCCTTGTTGTCGGGTAGCACCTGGGCCTCGAACCTGGTGATTCCGGATTCGCGACCGGCCTGGGCCAGGTGCTCCAACAGGAGTTGGCCGATGCCCCTGCCCTGATGGGCATCCTGCACCAGGAAGGCAACCTCGGCCCGCCCCTCACCGATGCCCTCGTACTGGCCCAGCGCGATCACTTTCTCGGCCACCAGCAGCAGAAAGCAGACCCGATTGTGATGATCGACGTGGGTGATTCGTTCCACTTCCCGGGCAGAGAGGTTCGGCATCGGCGCGAAGAAGCGGTAGTACTTCGACTGGGCAGAGACCTGTTCGTAGAACTCCACCAGCGCCGGGCCATCATCGGGATGGATCGGTCGCAGGTGCGCCGTACGTCCGTCCCGGAGCAGGACATCGGCCTCCCAGTGAGCTGGATAACTGGGTTCGGCAGGTCGGCTGGGGTCTTGCGAACTCACGTGTAGACGATAGCCCGCAATCCCATGGCGGCGTGCCAGTAGTGGGAATCCAAACCGTAGTTGCGAGAATGCCCCGCATGGCCAGAAGCAAGACCGCCCCGCTCCCAGAAGACTTCGATGAAAACATCATCGACATTGATGTCGGCGATGAGATGCGCACCAGTTTTCTGGAGTACGCCTACTCGGTGATCTACAGCCGGGCCCTGCCGGATGCTCGTGATGGGCTCAAACCCGTGCAGCGGCGCATCCTCTACTCGATGTACGACATGGGGTTGCGCCCCGAGCGGGGCCACGTGAAATCCTCCCGCGTCGTGGGTGAGGTGATGGGTCGATTCCACCCGCACGGTGATTCCGCCATCTACGACGCGCTGGTCCGGATGGCCCAGGACTGGTCGATGCGACTGGCCACGGTTGATGGTCACGGAAACTTCGGCTCACCCGATGATTCCCCTGCTGCAATGCGTTACACCGAGTGCCGGATGGCTCCCTCAGCGGTCGCCATGACTGCCTCGATCGATGAGGACACCGTCGACTTCCGACCGAACTACGACGGGCGCGAGGTCGAACCGTCGGTGCTGCCGGCAGCAATCCCCCACCTGATCGTCAACGGTGGCACCGGGATCGCAGTCGGAATGGCGACCAACCTGGCCCCACACAACCTGGTTGAGGTGATCCAGGCACTTCGCCACCTGATCAAACATCCCAATGCCACCCTCGACTCGCTGATGCGCTTCATCCCCGGGCCGGACCTGCCCACTGGCGGCAAGATCATTGGGTTGGATGGCATCCGGGACGCCTACGAAAGCGGTCGGGGTTCGTTCAAGATGCGGGCCACCGCCCGGATCGAGTCGATCACCCCACGCCGCAAGGGAATCGTGGTCACCGAACTCCCCTACGGCGTGGGCACTGAGCGGGTGTCCGAGCGGATCCGGCAACTGGTGCAGAGCAAAAAGCTGCAGGGGATCTCCGACCTCAAGGATCTGACCGACCGCCAACACGGGTTGCGCCTGGTCATTGAGATCAAGAATGGCTTCCACCCAGAGGCAATCCTGGAGCAGTTGTACAAGTCCACCCCGCTGGAGGAGAACTTCGGGATCAACGCGGTCGCGCTGGTCGATGGGCAGCCAAAGACCCTGGGCCTGAAGGACATGCTCCAGGTCTTCCTGGAACACCGCTTTGAGGTGGTCCGACGTCGTTCGACCTACCGGCGGGGCAAGGCCGCCGACCGACTCCACCTGGTTGAGGGCCTGCTCCTGGCCATCCTCGACATCGATGAGGTCATCCAGCTCATCCGCAGCAGCGACAATGCAGATCAGGCCCGGCAACGCTTGATGCAGGTATTTGAACTCACCGAGATCCAGGCCAACTACATCCTGGACATGCCGCTGCGTCGACTCACCAAGTTCTCCCGGCTTGAACTGGAGAAGGAACAGGAGGACCTGCAGCGCACCATCGAGGAACTCGACGCCATCCTCAACGACGAGGCCCGGTTGCATCAGGTGGTTTCTGATGAGCTGGCTGAGGTCGCCAAGACCTACGGCACCCCCCGGCGCACCATCCTGCTGGAAAGCTCTGGGGCCACTGCGAAGGCAAGCGCGACCCCATTGGAGGTGGCCGATGATCCGGTCTTCGTGCTGCTCTCCGCCACCGGCCTGATTGCCCGAACAACCAACCGGGACCCACTCGGGGACGGTGGGGGCAGGTCCAATCACGACGTGATCACCAGCGTCGTACCAGCCACGGCACGGGGAGACATCGGCGTGCTGACCTCCACCGGCCGCCTGCACCGGCTCGGCGTACTGGAGTTGCCGACCCTTCCCGGAACCGCGAACCATCCCAGCCTGTCCGGGGGCGAACCAGTAGCTGAGTTCGTTGCACTGGAATCCGGCGAGCGAGTCCTGGGGTTGACCAGTCTGGCCGATGACTCCGCTGGCCTGGCCCTGGGTACCGCACAGGGAGTGGTGAAACGAGTCAACCCCGATTACCCGAACAACAAGGACGTCTGGGAGGTGATCAGTCTCAAGGACGGCGACGATGTGGTCGGTGCTCTGGAACTGAGCACCGGGCAGGAGGAGTTGTGTTTCATCACCTCCGATGCCCAATTGCTGCACTTCTCCGCAGAATTGGTGCGACCCCAGGGCAGGTCCGGTGGCGGAATCGCCGGGATCAGGCTCAGCGCAGGCGCCCTGGTGACCTCATTCACCGCCTTCGAAACCGAGGATGCTGTGGTGGTCACGGTCAGCGGCTCCGCTTCGGCCCTGGCCGGCACTGATTCCGGGGCCGTCAAGGTGACCCCATTCACCGAGTACCCGGCAAAGGGCAGGTCCACCGGCGGGGTGCGTTGCCATCGCTTCCTCAAGGGAGAGGACGCCCTGTTGTTCGCCTGGGCCGGACCCGGGCCAGCCATGGCTGCAGCAGCCAGCGGCAGCCCGGTGGAACTCCCAGCCGCTGAGGGGCGCCGGGATGGCTCTGGCACTCCAGCTGTTCAGGCCATTTCGGCATGCGCAGCACCAATCACCGGCCAAACCATGGGAAAGTAGGCCACATGATCAAGCAGTTGCGCCTCCTGGCCACCATCCTCATCGCTGTCAGCCTTCTGTTCACGGTGGGTTGTGGAAACTCAAAGAAAAGCGAGAAACCCAGGGATGATGCCGCCAAAGCCGCCATGGCCAGGGCCAAGAAACTCTTTGATGAGGCAGCCAGCATGCGCTTGGTCCTGACCACCGAGTCCACCCCCAAGGATGGCAATGGGGTTCTGGGGGCCGATGGGGTGCTGACCCACCAACCCGGATTCGATGGCAAGGTCAAGGTCCAGCTCAACGGACTCACCGCCAATATCCCGGTGGTCGCGGTGAACAACAAGGTCTATGCCCAGTTGCCGCTGTTCCCCCGACCATCGGTGATCAACCCCTCGGAGTACGGCGCCCCTGACCCGGCTGCATTTGCCGACCCCAACACCGGGATCTCCTCGCTGCTCAACGAGATCGCTGACCTCAAGGAGGCTGGCAAGAAGCGCGACGGCAAGATTGTGCTGACGATGTACACCGGAAATGTCCCGGGCAGCAAGGTGCAGCCAATCATCCCGAGCGCTGACGCAGCCAGCAAATACCCCGTGGAGATCGGTATCGATGACCAGGGATACATCGTGTCCATCGACGTCACCGGCCACTTCTTCGAAGGCGTGGCGGATGTCACCTACCAGATGCAACTGACCGACTACAACCAGCCGTTCACGGTCAAGGCGCCAGCCGGCGTCAACTGAACATGGCCACCAGCACCCCGCATGCCGGGGTGAGTCGCCCGCTGCTCTGGCTGGCTGCAGTGGCGGTGATGTTCGCCGCGGCCGACACCTACGTCGTCGTACTCTCCCTGCCGGACATGATGTCCTCGGTGGGGCTCAGCGTCGAACAACTCCAGCGCGCCGCACCGATCATCAGCGGATTCCTGCTGGGCTATGTCGCGATGCTGCCGCTGATCGGTCGGATCGCTGACCTGCGCGGGCGGGTGCCAGTACTCACCGCTGCCCTGGTGATCTTCGCTTTCGGGTCGCTGGTCACCGCGGTCGCCTATGACCTGGACAGCCTGGTTGCCGGCCGCTTCCTGCAGGGGCTGGGCGGTGGCGGGTTGGTGCCGGTGACTCTCGCGCTGGTGGCCGATCTCTACCCAGCCGAGGAACGGGGCCTCCCCCTGGGGATCGTGGGGGCGGTCCAGGAACTCGGCAGCGTGCTGGGGCCGCTGTATGGCGCGGTGGTGTTGACCTTCGGCACCTGGCGGGACATCTTCCTGATCAACCTGGCCGCGGGCCTGGTGTTGGCCGCGGCCGTGGCTGGCGTCGTACGACGCGGGCCACGCCCACCCCGACGCCGGTGGGATCTGATCGGAATGCTCCTCCTGGTTGCCTCGCTGGCCGGGATGGTGCTGGTGATGACCCAACCCACCCGGCTGATCACCGACGTGTCCCTGGGAGCACCATTCGTGCCCTTCACCGACCCCGAACTGCGATGGTGGTCTCCGCTGGGCGTGGCCACGGTGGTGCTCGGACTGGTCTTCCTGACCTGGTGCCTGGTCGGTCAGGACCGCTTGATCGACCTCCGGGGCTGGCTGCGGTCGGCCCGTGAAGCAGACCTGGTCGGAGCCGGCCTGATGTCGGTCATGCTGGGCGGAATCATCCTGGCCTTCGCCACCGCTGACCCGGCGGTGGCCGTGTTCTCCCCGATCGGCCCCTGGTTATTGGGCGTCTCAGCAGTGGCTGGGTTGGCTCTGGCCTGGCACAACCATCGGGCTGCGGCACCGTTGGTGCCGCGCGGGGCGCTGCGTCGTACACCTGCCTGGGGAGCGCTGGTGATCAGTTTCTTCGTGGGCGCGGCGCTGATCGCCGCTCTCACCGACATCCCGGTTTATGCCCGGGTCGGTTCCCTGGGAGCAGACCAGTTGGGGGCAGCCCTGGTGTTGATCGAGTTCTTGATCGCGTTACCGATCGGGGCCCTGGTTGGTGGCTGGTTGACCCGGGTCGCACCGCTGTGGCTCCTGGCTGCGTCCGGGATGACGCTGGCCGGGATCGGGTTCGTATTAATGGCCAACTGGGGGTACTCCGCGCTGGAGCACTGGTCCTCCTCTGCTGAGCTGGCCCTGACCGGGTTCGGCTTTGGCGTCGTACTGGCCCCGATCAATGCTGCCCTGCTGGCCACCACACCGGATCAGGATCATGGAGTCGCCAGCGCCCTGCTGGTCGTGGCCCGGATGGTGGGGATGTTGGTGGGGATCTCGGCCCTGACCACCCTCGGCCTGCGTGGGTACTACGCCCGCGAGGGCGACCTGCCCAGCCCAAACGAGGTCTGTGGCGGCATCTCCACCAACTGTCCGGAGTTCACCAACCTGGTTGCAGAGGCCGGAATGGCGCAACTACACCTGATCTTCGCTGGCGCAGCAGCCTGCGCCTTCATCGCAGCCTTGTGCTCGGTGGTCTTTTTCTGGTCCGCTCCACGGGCCAGGTCCAGCGGCATCCTGGCCTCTGGATGAGGGCTGGCTCTGAGACACCCTCCAGCCGATCCAACCCGGGGGTCTATGTTGGAGGACGTGGCAGATGACTTCACCGACCTGATCAGTGCAAACCAGCAGTTCGCAGCCAACTTCAAACTCGGCGGCTTCGATGGCGTCGCTCACGCGGGCGTGGCCATCGTCACCTGTATGGACTCACGCATTGACCCACTTGGCATGGTCGGACTGGCTCCTGGTGATGCCAAGATCTTCCGCAATCCCGGAGGACGGATCACGCCGCAGGCCCTTGAGGCGCTGGTACTCGGCGTACACCTGCTGAAAGTGGAACGGATCCTGATCGTGCCGCACACCCGCTGCGCCATGGCCTCGAGCAGCGAACGGGAGATCCAGGAGGCGGTCTCCGCTTCTGCTGGCCAGGATGCCTCCTGGCACCGGTTCAGCGTGATTTCAAACCAGGAGGAAGCGCTGCGCAACGATGTCCGAATGGTCACCTCGCACCCGCTGATCCCCGACTCGACCCTGGTTGGCGGCTTCATCTACGACGTGGACACCGGTCTGCTCAACCAGTTGGTCTGATCCCACCTCCCCCACCCAACACACATTCCCATTCACCGTCCCATTCATCTTCCCCGCCGAGGCGGCAGTAGTTAACACGCCGAGGCGGCAGTAGTTAACATGCCGAGGCGGCACTAATTAACACGGCTGTGTGGGTTCAACAACAAGCCACACCCCCGCCGAGGCGGCAGAAAATAACACGGCTACACCCGATGAATCGATGGTGGAGCGCCCTGTCAATGCCTCGGGTATAACGGATCAAGGCTTGCAATTCGCAGTACTTGAAGCGGAGAACACGTAAACCTGCCCAGTCAGATTCCGCTCCAAGATGTTAAATACTGCCGCCTCGGCGTGTTAACTAGTGCCGCCTCGGCATGTTAAATACTGCCGCCTCGGGGTGTTAATTAGTGCCGCCTCGACGAAATGGGGAGGGTCAGGCGTCGATGGAGTCCACGTCGACCTCGTAGGCGCCGGCGACGATGAACTCCTTGCGCGGGGCCACCTCGGAGCCCATCAGCAGGTCGAAGACCTCCGCGGCGCGTTCAGCATCATCTGCAGTGATCCGGCGCAGGGTCCGGTGCCGCGGATCCATGGTGGTCTCAGCCAACTGATCAGCGTCCATTTCACCCAGACCTTTGTATCGCTGAACCGGGTCCTTCCAGCGGACACCCTTCTTGCTCAGCTCAGCGAGTTTGCGCTGCAGTTCCGGATCGGAATAGGTGTAGATGTACTTGTCCATCCCCTTCTTGGGGTTGGTTAGTTCGATCCGGTGCAAGGGCGGAACTGCAGTGAACACCCGGCCAGCCTTCACCAGATCCGGCATGTACTTGTAGAACAAGGTCGCCAGCAGACACCTGATGTGGGCGCCATCCGAATCGGCATCGGCCATGAAAATGATCCGGCCATATCGCGCCGCATCAATATCAAAGGTGCGCCCCGAACCAGCCCCAACCACCTGGATGATCGAGGCACATTCGGCATTCTTGAGTACGTCGGCAACCGCCGCCTTCTGTACGTTCAGGATCTTGCCGCGGATCGGGAGGAGAGCCTGGAATTCGGAGTTGCGGGCCAGCTTCGCGGTACCCAAAGCGGAGTCACCCTCGACGATGAACAACTCAGTACGTTCGCCGTCGCCAGATCGGCAATCAGCCAGTTTCGCCGGGAGTGCCGAGGACTCCAGGGCATTCTTGCGCCGCTGGTTCTCCCGGTGCTGGCGAGCAGCGAGCCGGGTCTTTGAGGCCCCCAGGACCTTCTCCATCAGCAACTTGGCCTGGGCTTTCTCAGCCCGTTTGGTGGACCCCAGGAACTTCTTCAGCTCCCGCGACACCACCTTGCGTACGACGGTCCGCACCGCAGGCGTGCCCAGCACCTCCTTGGTCTGCCCCTCGAACTGGGGCTCGGCCAGGCGTACCGTCACCACTGCCACCAGGCCCTCGAGGATGTCGTCCTTGACGACGTCCTGGTCGCTGGCCTTGAGCACCCGGGCCGACTTCATGGCATCGTTGAAGGTCTTGGTCAGGGCGGCTTCGAAGCCGGCGACGTGGGTACCTCCCTTTGGGGTGGCGATCACGTTGACAAAGGAACGTACCTCGGTCTCATAACCCATCCCCCAGCGCAGGGCCACATCGACGCCGAGTTCGCGTTCAACGTCCTGAGGAGTCATGTGTCCCTTGTCGTCAAGAAGGGGAACAGTCTCGGTGAAGCTCTCCGAGCCCTGCAACCGCAAAACCTCAGTGACCGGCTCGTCGTGGCTGAGGAATTCGCAGAACTCAGCGATCCCACCGTCATGTTTGAAGGTTTCAGTAACCGGCTCGTCACCACGCAGATCGGTGATCACCAGTTCCAGCCCCGGCACAATGAAACTGGTCTGGCGGGCCCGGGCGACCAGGTCGTCGTACTGGAACCGGGCATCCTTGGTGAAGATTTGGCGATCCGGCCAGAACCTGACCCTGGTGCCGGTCACCCCCTTCTTGACCCGGGCCCCCTTGTGCAGCCCGGATTGCCCGGTGAAGCCGGTGCCCGGCCCCTCGCCATCGAAGACTCCGGGGATCCCGCGCTGAAAACTCATCTTCTGGGTCGCTGGTGACCGGTCCACCTCGACATCGAGTCGGGATGACAGTGCGTTGACCACCGAGGAACCAACCCCGTGCAGGCCGCCGGTGGCTGCGTAGGAACCGCCGCCGAACTTGCCACCAGCATGCAGTTTGGTGAACACCACCTCTACGCCGGACAACCCGGTCTTGGGTTCCTTGTCCACTGGGATGCCACGACCATTGTCATGGACCTCCGCAGACCCATCCGGGTGCAGGATCACATCGACCTTGTTGCAAAAACCGCCCAGCGCTTCATCCACGGAGTTGTCGATGATCTCCCACAGACAGTGCATCAGCCCCCGAGTGTCGGTGGAGCCGATGTACATCCCGGGGCGTTTGCGAACCGCTTCCAGCCCTTCCAGGACCAGAAGGTGTTGGGCGTTGTAGGTGTTGTCGATGATCCTTACCTCTTCGTACGTCGCCTGCTCGCGGTCTCCGGACCGGATTGCGCAGCCGCTGTTGGTCTGCCTGATTGCACCTGGTTTCGTGACAAAAACTACCCAGCCGCGTTGAGCGCTTTACAGGAGACTCGCCCAACGCGGCGTGGCCCATTACGCGGACATCCACATCTGGGTTTGCCTCTCGTGATAGGCATAAGACTGTCATCATGGCAGTCAGGACCCGGGGAATGTTCATCGGGTCTGGACTGTTGCAGATGACACCAGACAAGGCCTTTGTCGGAGCATCCGGCCGGGCCAGACGGAAAAGGAGGCTGGACATGACCACAGCAACTGCCCCAAGTGAGCCGTTGACCGCGGTTGACCGTTGCGACCGGTGCGGTGCGCAGGCCTATCTTCGGGTCCGTCTCCAGTCCGGAGGTGAACTGCTTTTCTGCGCCCATCACGCCCGTGAGCATGGTGACAAGATCCGCGAGATCGCCACCGACGTACATGACGAGACCCATCGCCTCGCCAACACCCCAGCCAGCGCTCGCACAGACGAGCACTGAACCACACTCTCTCTCCTCGACGCCCCGGTTCGGATATCGTTCCGGGGCGTCGAGTGTTTTCAAGACCAGAACAGGAGGCCCGGTGAGCGGTACCGAGATCGTGGTCGCGATTGTGATCGCCATCGGTTTGGTGGGCATCTTCTTCCCGGTTCTTCCCGGGCCCCTGCTGATCATCGGTGCGATCGCGGTTTGGGCCACTGAGCAGGGGGGCACCCTGGCCTGGGTGGTGTTCGCCACTGCTGCCTTGATCATGGCAATTGGTTGGCTGGTGAAGTACCTGATCCCGGGCAAGAGCCTGAAGAGCGCCGGAATCCCAAACACGACCATGCTCGCCGGAGCGATTCTCGGGGTGATCGGCTTCTTCGTGGTGCCGGTCATCGGCTTTGTGATCGGATTCGTCCTGGGCATCTACCTTGCAGAACTACGCCGGTTGGGCCACCAGGAGGCCTGGCCATCAACCGTGCATGCCTTCAAGGCGATCGGACTCTCAATCCTGATCGAGTTCACTGCCGGGGTCCTGGCTGCCCTCACCTGGTTCACCGGCGTCCTGATCACATGATCACCCTGGCCCTGTCCGTGATTGCCGCTGTCAGCTATGGACTGTCGGACTTCATCGGTGGCCTGGCCTCACGGCGTACGACGGCCTGGCCGGTAGCCTTCCTGGCTGCGATCGGAGCCGCTGTGGCCATCCTGGCTGCATCCGTCATCCTGCGCGGTGACCCCACCAACACGGATCTGGTCTGGGGCGCCCTGGCCGGAGTTGGCAGCGGCTTGGGCGGCGCGTTTCTCTATCGCGGCCTGGCCAGCGGCCGAATGGGCGTGGTCGCGCCGATTTCTGCGGTTGGCGCCGCCTTGATTCCATTGCCGGTTGCGGTGCTCCTGGGTGAGCGGCCCACCTGGTTGGCCTGGCTGGGGATTTGTTTGGCCCTGCCAGGCATCTGGTTGGTTTCCCAGGAACCCGGTTCCAGCGCCACCTCAGCCGGCGTCCTGGACGGGGTGCTGGCGGGCCTGGGGTTTGGATTCCTGTTTGTCTTTGCTGGTCAGATTGGATCCAATGCAGGCCTGTTTCCAGTTGCCATCATTCAGTTGGTGGGGGCCTCCGCAGTGGTCCTGACTGCAACCGTCCTGAAACAGGCCTGGGCGCCCCGCCAGAAGGCTGATCTCTGGGGCCTGGTGGCAGGAGCACTGGCCGCTGGGGCCATGGTGGCCTTCCTGTTCGCGACCCATCACGGCTATTTGTCGATTGCGGCAGTGGTCACCTCGCTCTACCCAGCCGCCACCATCGCGCTGGCTGCAGCCGTGCTCAGGGAACGCTTCAGCGCCTCCCATGGCGTGGGGATGTGCCTTTGCCTGACCGCTGTTGTGTGCGTCGGGTTGGCTTCCTGAGTCGACCTCAAGTGCCGGGCTGAACCTCAGTCCAGGTAATCGCGCAACACCTGGGAACGACTGGGATGGCGCAACTTGCTCATCGTCTTGGACTCGATCTGACGGATCCGCTCGCGGGTCACGCCATAAACCTTGCCAATCTCATCGAGCGTCTTGGGCTGCCCATCGGTGAGCCCAAAGCGCATCTGCACCACGCCAGCCTCACGCTCGCTGAGCGTATCGAGCACCTGGTGCAACTGCTCCTGGAGCAGAGTGAAGGAAACCGCGTCAGCCGGGACGATCGCCTCTGAATCCTCGATCAGGTCACCGAACTCGGAGTCACCATCCTCACCCAGCGGGGTGTGCAGGGAGATCGGCTCACGCCCGTACTTCTGCACCTCAATGACCTTCTCAGCGGTCATGTCCAGTTCCTTGGCCAGTTCCTCAGGGGTTGGCTCGCGGCCCAGGTCCTGCAACATCTGGCGCTGTACCCGGGCCAGCTTGTTGATCACCTCGACCATATGCACCGGGATCCGGATGGTGCGGGCCTGATCTGCCATGGCCCGGGTGATCGCCTGCCTGATCCACCAGGTGGCGTAGGTGGAGAACTTGTAGCCCTTGGTGTAATCGAACTTCTCCACCGCCCGGATCAGGCCCAGGTTCCCTTCCTGAATCAGGTCCAGGAACAGCATCCCGCGACCGGTGTAGCGCTTTGCCAGCGACACCACCAGACGTAGATTGGCTTCCAGCAGATGGTTCTTGGCGCGACGACCGTCCTCACAGATCCACTCAAGTTCCTCCAGGGTCTTGGCGCTGATCTTGCCGCCCTGGTTCACCTTCTCCTCAGAGAAAAGGCCGGCCTCGATCCGCTTGGCCAGCTCAACTTCCATCTCCGCGTTGAGCAGGGGCACCTTGCCGATCTGCTTGAGGTAGTCCTTGACCGCATCAGCCGTGGCTCCAGCCACCATCACGGTTTGTTCGGGCTCATCTGTCTCATCAGCCGCAGAGACGATGAAGGATGCCTCCTTCTCGTCCTCCTTGATGCTGGGGTCGTTCTTCACATCGGCTTCAAACTGCTCATCAGGTACGTCGGCCAACACCCGCTTGCCATCTGGCCCAACCGCCATGGACTCAAGTTGGATTGCCTCTGCGGACTTGCCAGCGGACTTCTTGGTTGCGGCCGCCTTCTTGGCCGGCGCTTTCTTGGCAGCCGACTTCTTGGCTGGTGCGGACTTGGTAGCAGCCTTGCCCGCTGGGCTGGCCTTGGCTGCAGTAGCTGGAGCCGCGGACTTCTTGGTTGCGGCCGCCTTCTTGGCCGGCGCTTTCTTGGCAGCCGACTTCTTGGCTGGTGCCTGCTTGGCCGCAGAGGTTTTACTGGCTGCGGACTTGGACGCCGTTGTTGCTGCCTTCTTGGCCGTGGTTTTCCTGGCCGCAGTCTTCTTGGCGGTAGTCGAACTCGGAGACACTAAAACCTCTTTGCTGAACGCGTATCTAGCCCAATGGGCGCGGCAAGGCCCGTCCCTGTCAACAGCCGCGCTGAACATTCTGACATGTACCCGGTGAAACTCAACAACTGGGCGACTGGTTCGCGCTCCAACCGGCCCTGGGTCAAGTCCATGAGGACACCGGAGCCTGTGGATTTCGCTGCATCAGGGTGGTTCGGTTGACATGATGCGCCGATGGACCCTGATCTGGCGGCCGCCTTCGATGATGAACTCTTTGCCAGGTCCAGCGCACTTTCGGGCCTGCGCCGCTGGCCGACACAACTGCACATCGGACATCCAACTCGCTCCCGGTGCACCCTGGACCCCACCGATCCCCACCTGGTGGACCAGGCCGTGCGCGCAATCGAACTAATCCCAGAGGTTCGCGGATTGACCGCCTGGCTTTCCCGAATGAGTCATGTTGATGCACTTGATGAAATCGCCCATGGAGCGATCTCCCAGGCATTCGCTACCTACAGGATCCCGCTGCATCATTTCGTGGTGATGGACCATGACAGTTGGGTTGACCTGATCAGCGGCAACCAGCACAGCTGGTACCGGGTTCGGCCCAATCGTCGTCAGTTCCGCGACGTACCGGCTTTGGGAGTTGGCCATCAGGACGTGTCCCTGGACTGGGTCTGGGAGGGGTCAACGACTCACAGCGGCCAGGTGTGAACCGGTTCGTTGGTGTGCATCAGGTCGATGTAGTCATCAGTGGTCATCCGCAGGGCTTCGGCTCGATCAACTCCACCTGCTTGGGCGGCGCGCACCCTGGCCACCAGCCACTGGGCACCATTGCGGGCGGTGACACAACGGCGCTCGATCACATCGAGCAGGCGACCGGCCTCGGCCCCATCCATCCCCCACGCGGCCAGGCCCTCGGCAGCCATCGGGAGCAATCGCCGTAGGGCCAGCTCCACGACGTCGACATCACCAATCCTCGGCCAGTAGACCCGGGCATTGATGCCATGGCGGGCACCGGAATGGAAGTTCTCGTGCGCCGCCGAGAAAGACATCCGGGACCACAGTGGTCGCTCACTCTCAGCCAGGGCCCGGACCAGGCCGAAGTAGAAAGCAGCATTGGCAAGAGTGTCGATCACCGTGGGACCACTGGGCAACACCCGGTTCTCCACCCGCAGGTGCGGTAGCCCGGACACCACGTCGTACACGGGCCGATTCCAGCGGTAGATGGTCCCGTTGTGCAGTTTCAGCTCACTGAGCGCTGGGGTCACGCCGCTTTGCAGTTGGGCTACCGGATCCTCTTCCTCGGTAACCGGGAGCAGGGCTGGGAAATAGCGCACGTTCTCCTCAAAGAGGTCGAAGATGGAGGTGATCCAACGCTCACCAAACCAGACCCGGGGTCGGACACCCTGCTCCTTGAGTTCCTCCGCCCTGGTGTCAGTGGCCTGCTCGAACAGCGGGATCCGGGTCTCCGCCCACAACTCCCGTCCCAGTAGATAGGGGCTGTTTGCCCCCAACGCCAGCTGAACTCCGGAGATCGCCTGGGAGGCGTTCCAGTAGGAGGAGAACGACTCCGGACTGACCTGTACGTGCAACTGAGTGCTGGTGCAGGCAGCTTCCGGCATTATCGTTTCAGAGGTGGTCCGCAACTGCTCAGGACCGCTGATCTCAATTGAGATGTCCTCACCACGAGCAGCCAGGATCTGATCGCTGAGCAATTGGTACCTGGGATTGGTGCTGATCGATGAGGGCGCGAAATGCCCCTCCTCCAGGGTTGGCAGGATGCCCACCATCACCATGCGGGCACCAACCTGATTGGCCCCGGCCTCAGCGCTGTTCAGGCTGGCACGCAGATCGCGTTCGAAGGCCTTGACCCCCTGGGCATGCAGCGTCTGTGGCGGAACATTGACCTCGAGGTTGTATTGAGCCAGCTCGGTCTGAAATGCCGGATCCGCGATCCTGGCCAGGGCAGCTGCGTTCTTCAGCGCCGGTCGACCCTGGTCATCCACCAGGCTGAACTCGATCTCCATGCCGGTCTTGGGGTCTTCAACATCAAACCGGGATTCGCGAAGCATCCTGGCCAGCACATCAAGGCAGGT
>CAZRKI010000037.1:0-22517 GCA_964600765.1 uncultured Marmoricola sp. | reverse complement strand
TCTCGGAGGCCTACCCCCGATCAGCCGACTGTCATGAACGTGTCAGCCGAGTACACCTAGGGCCTACGCAGTAAGTTCGACCCGCCCGCATCCGGCACAGCGCGTTGCGACGATTGGCAGCCCGGGTCCAGAGGACTGCACCACCTTCATCCCTGCGAAGCTCTTCGTCTCCGACTCCCGGAAGAACAGCGAGGTATCGCTGATGGTCCCGAGCACACCTGTTCTCAACTCACCGCCGCACGCGGCGCACACCTGGGTGTCAGCCATGTCGAACTCCTCCGCTCGTGGGATGCGCAATTCTCGCCACCGACCGTCCCCACCACTAGGAGTTGCGGTCAAAGCGGCTGATCGCCGTCGTACCTCGCAACGCCGGCAGGTTGGGTCGGCGTTCGAGCAACGCAGAGGTGGCCAGCTCAGCCACCTGTCGCAACCGCTCCACCTCATGGGACAACTCGGCGTTGCGGGCGCGCAACGCCGCGACCTGGTTCTCCAACTCCAGGATCCGGCGTACCCCTTCCAGGCCGATACCCACTGCAGTGAGCTGAGCCACCAGCCGCAGGGTCTCGATGTCATTGAGCGAATAGCGCCGACCACCGCCACCAGTGCGACCCGGAGTGACCAGACCAGCCCGGTCGTACTGACGCAGCGTCTGCGGATGCAGCCCGGTCAACTCCGCAGCCACACTGATCACATACACCGGGACATTTGGGCCCGGGGGCTGGGCGCCTGCGGATCTGGGTTTCCGGGGAGCCATCACACGCTCCTGAGCATCCCGGCCCTGGGGTCAACCGAGCCCACGGCTGCGCGGTATCGGCTGACGGCCTCCTTGACCGCCTCATCGGGCGTCGTATCCACCAGAATCTCCACCGAGACCATCAGGTCGCCGCGGGATCCGTCCTTTCGGGTAACCCCCTTGCCACGCACCCGGAAGACTCGCCCATTGGGGGTACCTTCGGGCAGGCGCAGCGTGACGGGGGCGCCATCCATGGTCGGCACCTTGATCTCCCCACCAAGCACTGCCTCGTCGAAGCGCACCGGAACCGTCAGATGCAGGTTGTCACCCTTACGGTGGAAAAGCTTGTGCGGGGTCACCCGGACCACCACGAACAGATCACCGGGTGGGCCGCCGTGCTCACCGGCACCGCCCTTGCCCTTGAGCCGGATCCGGGCGCCATCCTTCACACCTGCCGGGATCCGGGCGGTGATGGTGCGACTGGAGGTGCCACGGCCAGAACCATGGCAGCTGGGGCAGACCTCGTCGTACACCAGCTGGCGGCCGTGACACTCGGGGCACACCTCGCTCATCTGGAAAGCGCCACCCATGCTGTTGATCACCTGGCCGGTGCCATTGCAGGTGCCACAGACATGTGGCCGGGTGCCCGGCTTGCCACCGGTGCCCGAGCAGGTGGCGCAGGCCGCATCCGAGCTCAGCCGCAGGCTGATTGTCGTACCGGAGAGGGAGTCAGCAAAGGACAGGGAGGTCTCGGTCTCCAGATCAGCGCCCTTGGTTGGCCGGGGACCACGCTGTTGGCGGCCGAATCCACCGCCGCCCCGGCCCCCGCCAAACAGGTCACCGAGCAGGTCGCCGATATCGAACCCGCCTCCGGCGCCACCATCGAAGCCACTCGTGAACCCACCCGGGAAGCCGCCGCTGGCGAAGGCCTCCCGCATCTGGTCATATTCCTTGCGCTTGGCCGGATCGCCGATCACGTCGTAGGCCTCGGCAACCTCCTTGAACCGCTCCTCGGCCTTGGTGTTACCCGGGTTGGAGTCGGGGTGGTTCTCGCGGGCCAGTTTGCGATAGGCCTTCTTGATCGCGCTCTGGTCAGCATCCTTGGCCACGCCCAACATCTTGTAGAAATCCTTGTTGACCCAATCTGCGTTGTTCACCTCACCCCTCCTTCCGATTCATTCTGGTTTGCCCGGCCGGTCACTCCGGCCCAATCACGGTCACCTTTGCCGCCCGAATGATCCGCTCATCGCGGCGATAGCCGGGCTGGGCCACTTCCTGCACCTGGATGGTCTCCACATCCGGTGACTGGCCATGCATCAGGGCCTCATGCAGGTTGGGGTCGAACTCCTCGCCCGTGGCGCCGTACCGGACCAGGCCATGGTCAGCGACCACCTTCAGCAGGGTCTCAGCCACCGCCTTGAAGCCGCCTTCCAGTTCACCATGCTCGCGGGCCCGGTCCAGGTCATCAAGCACCGGCAGCAGACTGGTCAGGACGCCGATCACCGCATTGTCCTTGATCAGTTCCCGATCCCGGTCAACCCGCTTCTTGTAGTTCAGATACTCCGCCTGGAGGCGCTGCAGATCCGCGGTCCGCTCGGTCAGCGCCGTACGGATCTGGTCCAGGTCTGATTCCGGATAGAGCGGAGCCCCCTCCTCAACCATGTCGCTCTCCACGTCGTCCAGGTTGATCCCGGCCGCAAACTCATCGGTGTGGTTCTCGTGCTCGTTGCTCATGTCGTCTCCTTAGCACAATCCGGCGAGGCCGGTGGGGAGCCGGGCTGCACCGCTCCCCACCAGTCTCACCCAACGTGGATCAGTTGTCGCCCTCGTCCTTGGTCTCAGGCTCATCCACGATCTCAGCATCGACGACATCATCATCACCAGCAGCAGCAGCGTCCTGCTCCTGGGTTACGCCCTCGCCGGCCTCATCAGCGGTGGCGGCGTACATCGCCGCACCCATCTTCTGGCTGGACTCACCGAGTTTGGTGATGGCCGCATTGAAGGCGTCCTTGTCGGTTTCCTCATCCTCGAGCAACTTCTTGAGCTCATCGACATCGGCCTGAACCTCGCTCTTGATCTCATCGGTGAGCTTGTCGTCGTTCTCGGCCAGGAACTTCTCGGTTGAGTACACCAGTGAATCAGCCTGGTTGCGGGCCTCGACGGTCTCGCGCCTCCTGGCGTCCTCCTCGGCGTACTGCTCGGCGTCCCTGACCATCCGGTCGATTTCGTCCTTGGACAACGCGCTGCCACCAGAGATGGTCATCGACTGTTCCTTGCCAGTGCCCTGGTCCTTGGCGGAGACGTGCACGATGCCGTTGGCATCGATGTCGAAGGTGACCTCGATCTTGGGTACGCCGCGGGGTGCCGGCGGGAGTCCGGTCAACTCGAAGTTGCCCAACGGCTGGTTCTGCGCCCACATCTGCCGTTCACCCTGGGCCACCTTGATCTCAACCGAGGGCTGGTTGTCATCAGCGGTGGTGAAGATCTCCGAACGCTTGGTCGGGATCGTGGTGTTGCGCTCGATCAAGGTGGTCATCACACCGCCCTTGGTCTCGATGCCCAGGCTGAGCGGAGTCACGTCGAGGAGCAGGACGTCCTTGACCTCACCCTTGAGCACGCCAGCCTGCAGAGCAGCACCAACGGCCACGACCTCATCGGGATTGACGCCCTTGTTGGGCTCCTTGCCACCGGTCAGCTCGCGCACCACATCGGTCACGGCAGGCATCCGGGTGGAACCACCCACCAGGACCACGTGGTCGATCTTCGCGACGTCAATGCCGGCGTCCTTGATCACGTTGCGGAAAGGAGCCTTGGTGCGCTCGATCAGGTCACTGGTCATCTTCTGGAACTCACTGCGGGTGAGCTTCTCCTCAAAGTGAAGCGGGCCGGACTCACCATGGGTGATGTAGGGCAGATGCACCGTGGTCTCGCTGGAGCTGGACAACTCGATCTTGGCCTTCTCAGCAGCTTCCTGCAGGCGCTGAACGGCGATCTTGTCCTGGCTGAGGTCGACCCCATTGTTGTCCTTGAACTTCTTGACCATCCAGTCCACCAGTCGCTGGTCCCAGTCGTCGCCACCCAGGTGGTTGTCACCACTGGTTGCCTTGACCTCGACAACGCCATCACCGATCTCCAGCAGGGACACATCGAAGGTGCCGCCACCGAGATCGAAGACCAGGATGGTCTGGTCGGCCTCGCCCTTGTCCAGCCCGTAGGCCAGAGCAGCAGCTGTGGGCTCGTTGACGATCCGGCTGACATTGAGACCTGCGATCTCGCCGGCTTCCTTGGTGGCCTGGCGCTGGGCATCGGAGAAGTACGCCGGCACGGTGATCACCGCATCGGTGACCGTCTCACCCAGGTAGGCCTCAGCATCCCGCTTGAGCTTCTGCAGCACGAACGCGCTGATCTGCTGCGGGGTGAAGTCCTTGGAATCGATGTCGATCTTCCAATCGGTGCCCATGTGCCGCTTGACCGAACGGATCGTGCGATCAACGTTGGTCACTGCCTGACGCTTGGCCACCTCTCCGACAAGCACCTCGCCGGACTTTGAGAAGGCGACCACCGACGGGGTGGTGCGGGCGCCTTCTGCGTTTGCGATGACGGTGGGTTCGCCACCTTCAAGAACTGCGACGACGGAGTTCGTCGTACCCAGGTCAATGCCAACCGCTCGTGCCATGTTTTCAACCTCCACTAAGTATCTTGGGTCCTGCTATTTCCAGTGTGCCGGGTTCAGCACCATCGAACAAGTTTATTGAGTCTGTACGGCTCAACTTTACTGCTCACTGGTACTCAACCAACCCCCGGGGCCATTCATTCCCCGCATCTGCCGAGGCGGCACTAATTAACACGCCGAGGCGAGAGTAATTAACACGCCGAGGCGGCAGAAACTAACGCAGCGGGATAGCACCAACCCGCGTCGAGGCGGCAGAAATTACCGGGTTGAGGCGGCAGAAAATCACCTTCAATGCCCCATCGCTCACGACGTACGACGATCCGAGCTGCCCTCGTGACATCAATCGAGGTGTCAAAACCTCACAATGAGGACTCAAAAAGCTAAATGACCCCATCCAGGTTTACTAGAGAGCCACGAACCACTCGCCTACTACACCTCCAGCGTGTTAACTACTGCCTCCTGGGCGTGTTAATTAGTGCCGCCTCGGCGTGTTAATTAGTGCCGCCTCGGCGAGATGGAGATGGGGGCCCTACTGGATGGTGATGGTGACCGGGGATGAGGAGGTCTGGGTGGCGGGATCGAAGACCCGGAACTTGTTGTCGCCCTGGCGGCCGGTGAGGATATAGGTCGCGAACCGGCCCTGCTTTACCGTGGCCGTGGCCGGGAAGACCGACCACACATCGCCCTCCTCGAGGCGCTGGATCTGCAGGATGATCCCATCCTTGCCCGGATAGGAACCACTCAGGTTGATCCGCTCCATCGGACCAACGAGCACCGGCGAGGCGCTGAGGGTCAGGGTCCCATCACTAATGGTGGGTTCCTCAGTCAGATAGTCACTGGGCTCATCAGTTGGGTCAGCAGAAGAAGAGGGCGTCGGCAAAGCGGTTGTGGGCAGCGGGGTTGGGACGTCAACTGGCGACCTGGAAATGGACCCGGCGTCATTGAGACCCAGCACATTGACCACCAGATAGGTGGTCACGGCGATCACCGCAATCAGACCCACCAGAGCCAGCCCAGCCTTGGTCAGCGCGCCACGGACCTGGTCCCGGCGCTCCTGATCATCATCTAATTGCTGATTGGACACGGGCCTGAGTTTATCCAGCACCCGCAAGGTCGGTTGGTACTACGGTTCGGAATTGGCCGGAACGCACTACCTACTGTTTCATGGTCTGATGGCGGCAACCTACGGACAGATCCTCCGGATTCCTGCCGTACGCCGCATGCTGCTGCTCAGCCTGGCCAGCCGGGTGCCAATGGCTGCGATCAGTGTTGTCCTGGTGGTTCACGTAACCCAGCATCTGGGACACAACTATGCGATGGCCGGGCTTTTGGTCACCGCAGAGACCGCCGCTGCGGCACTGAGCGGCCCCTGGCGCGGGCGCAAGCTCGACCGACTCGGCCTGCGGGCCACGGTGCTCCCCTCAGTCGTCGTGATGGGGATTGCCTGGGCGATTGCCCCGTGGGTCAGCTACTGGCCCCTCGTCGCCCTGGCATTCGTTGGCGCCCTGATGATGATTCCGTCCTTCTCGGTGGTGCGCCAGGTCCTAATCGATGCCGTATCCGAAACGGACCGCAAGGCAGTGCTTGCACTGGACTCGATCACCACCGAGATCGCCTTCATGGCCGGCCCGATCATCGGGGTTTGGCTGGCCACCACAATCGATACCCGGCTGGCGATCCTCGCCGTACAGCTGATGTTCGTGGTCGGCGGCATCCTGCTCTGGATCGACAATCCCCCGCTTGGGCAAACCGCCGCAGACCGAACCAACCGCTATCCCCTGCGCCAGTGGGTCTCGGCTGCCTTCATCGGCGTGTTGATCGTCTGTTTCGCTGCCGTCTTCGTCCTGACTGCGGGCGACATCGTCACCATCGCGGCCCTGCGCGAGATGGGCCATCCAAAGCTGGCTGGTCTGGTGCTGGCCAGTTGGGCGCTCGGATCCCTGATCGGTGCCGGGGTGTACGGGATCGCGCGCAAGCCGATCCGGAGTTATTGGTTGCTGCTGGCCCTGGGCCTGACCACCATTCCAGTGGCCCTGGCCACCAACCCGGCCCAACTGACCATCCTGTTGTTCATCTCCGGGCTGCTCTGTGGCCCCACGATCAGTGCCACCATCGAGGATCTCTCCCATGTGGTTCCGATGTCGGTGCGGGGTGAGGCAATGGGGTGGCATGGATCTGCACTCACTGCTGGGAGCGCAGCAGGCGGCCCATTGATCGGTCTGGCAGTGGATCAGGCGGGGTGGCCAGCCGGATTCGTGGTGGCTGGCACGGGTGGTGCACTGATCGCGATTTCTGCCCTGGCCCTGACCAGGGTACGACGCCGCCAGGCCGCCATCCCCGGCTGAGGTTCAGGACTTGGGCTTGCTGGGTTCCTCGGGGAAGTGGCAGGCAGCCTGGTGATTGGGGGCCAGAAGTTCGAGCCCGGGCACCGTGGTCCGACAGATCTCCTGGGCCTTCCAGCACCGGGTGTGGAAATGACATCCCGTCGGCGGGTTGATCGGGCTGGGTACGTCGCCCTGCAACCGGATCCGCTCCCGGTTCTCCCGCCTTGCGGTGTCAGGCACCGGAACAGCCGACAACATCGCTTTGGTATATGGGTGCCGCGGGTTCTCATAGACGTCGTCGCGCTCACCCAGTTCCACGATTCGGCCCAGGTACATCACCGCCACCCGGTCAGAAACGTGCCGCACCACTGAAAGATCGTGGGCGATCATCACGTAGGTCAGGTTGAGTTCATCCTGGAGGTCCTCCAGCAGGTTGACCACCTGCGCCTGGATCGAGACATCCAGCGCAGAGACCGGCTCATCAGCCACGATCAGTTTGGGTTTGAGGGCCAGGGTGCGGGCGATGCCGATCCGCTGCCGTTGCCCACCTGAGAACTCATGCGGATAGCGGTTGTAGTGCTCCGGGTTGAGTCCGACCAGTTCCAGCAGTTCCTGAACTGCCTTCTTGCGACCGCCGGGCGGGTCAACCTTTTGCAGCCGGAAGGGAGCGCCCACAATCTTGCCCACCGTATGACGCGGGTTGAGCGAGGAATAGGGGTCCTGGAAGATCATTTGCAGGTCACGCCGGGTGCTGCGCATCCTCCCATCGGAGAGATGGGAGATGTCACGCCCGTCGAAGACGATGCTTCCCGCTGTGGGTTCCAGCAATCGGGTGATCAACCTGGCCGTGGTGCTCTTGCCGCAGCCGGATTCACCCACCAGGGATAGGGTTTCGCCACGTCGTACGAAGAAATCGACGTTGTCGACGGCCTGCACAGTCTGCCTCTTGGCGAACATGCCCGCTGAGCGAATTGGGAAATGCTTGACGAGTCCCTTGACATCAAGCAGGTGGTCTCCATCAGCAGCGCTGTCGGCAGGCTGATCTGGTAGCTGGTTTGCTGTCGTGGTCATTTCACCCTCGGAGCGATCTCTTCGGTCCAGATCTGCTGGCGTTCGGGAACGGGTAGGTGGCAGGACACCTTGTGATCAGTGCCCAACAACTCCGGGGTCTCCCGCAAACAGCGCTCACCCACCCGGCCCTTGAATTCACAGCGCGGGTTGAATGAGCATCCGGAGGGCAGTTGGATCAGGCTGGGCGGGGTGCCCTTGATCGGTAGCAGTCGATCAGTGGGCGGTTTGTCAAAACGTGGCATCGAACCCAACAGGCCCCAGGTATAGGGGTGTTCTGGTGAGTTGAAGACCTGGTCAGCAGTGCCGTACTCCGAGCACCGACCGGCATACATCACCATGATGTCGTCGGCCAGTTCAGCGACGACTCCCAGGTCGTGAGTGATCATCAACACCGCGGAGTTGAACTCCTTTTGCAGGTCGCGGATCAGGTCAAGGATCTGTGCCTGGACAGTCACATCCAGAGCCGTGGTGGGCTCATCTGCGATCAGCAGATCGGGGTCACAACTGAGTGCCATCGCGATCATGGCCCGCTGCCGCATGCCTCCGGAGAACTGGTGGGGATAGGAATCCACCCGTTTGCCGGGTTCGGGAATACCGACTCGATCCAGCATTTCGATGGCGTGCTGACGGGCCTGCTTCTTGGATACCTTGTTGTGGATCCGGTAGGCCTCGATGATCTGGTTGCCAATTGTGTAGAAGGGATGCAATGAGGACAAGGGGTCCTGGAAGATCATCGCCATCTTCTGGCCACGCAACTTGCGTACTGCGTCTATCGGCTTGCCAACGATCTCCTCGCCATCGATCCGGATGGACCCCTCAATGGTGGCATTGGTGGCAGTGTGCAGGCCCATGATGGCCATGCTGGTCACAGATTTTCCGGACCCGGACTCCCCAACGATGCCCAGGGTGCGCCCCCGAGCGATCGAGAAGGAAACCCCATCAACACTGTTGACCACGCCATCATCGGTGGCGAAACGCACCCGCAGGTCCCGGACATCCAGGTACGGCGCCATGCCCGGCGCTGCAGGTTGGGCGGATTCGGTGGTGGTTGTGGTCATCGGGTACGCACCCTTGGGTCCAGGACCAAATAGAGCAGGTCAACGATCAGGTTGCAGATGGCCACGAAGACCGCAGTGATCAGCACTACGGCGATCACCTTGGGCAGGTCATTGGTCTTGGTGCCCTGCAGGGCCATTTGTCCCAGGCCCGGCAGGGAGAAGGCAGTCTCAGTAAGCACGGCACCGCCGATCAGGAGTCCAAAATCCAGCCCGAAGATGGTGACGATGGGTGTCAGTGCCGAGCGCAGCCCGTGTTTGACCACCACCGTGCGTTCGCCCAATCCCTTGGCCCGGGCGGTTCGGATGTAGTCCTCACTCATGGTTTCCAGCATCCCGGCTCGAGTCAGCCGGGCATACTGCGCAGAGAACAACAACGCCAGGGTGATCCAGGGCAATAGCAGGTCAAAGGCCCAACCGGCCGGGTTCTCGGTGAATGGGGTGTAACTGCCACCGGGAGCAGTCCAGCCCATTTGATAGGAAAAGATCGCCAGGGACACCAAGCCGGTCCAGAAGATCGGCAGGGACACCCCGGCCAGGGCAACGGCCATCGCTGCCCGGTCAAAGATGGATCCTCGTTTCAGTGCAGAGATGACCCCGACGGTGACCCCGAAAGTCAACCAGAGCACTGCGGCTCCGATCGCCAGGGAGAGGGTTACCGGAAAGCGTTCCTTCACCTCCGGCATGATCGGGGCGTAAGTGCGATATGAGTACCCCAGGCAGGGTGCTGGGCATTCCACCTCGGAGGCCCCGGTGTCGATGGTCTTGCCAGCCACCACTCCGGAGATCCAGTCCCAGTACTGCTTGTGGATCGGGTCATTGAAGCCCAACTTCTCCACGGTGGCAGCGATGGTGGCTGGGTCCGCACTCTTGCCGACATAGCGAACCGCCATTGATTCCGGGGTGGCGCCAGCCAATCGGGGCATCAGGAAGAAGATCGCGAAGGTGATCATTGAGATCACCACCACGACGCCGGCAGCGCCCAGGATTCGTCTGAGGATGTAACCCAACAAATTCTTCGAAGTGGTGGCCGACCCCTCAGCGGGGGCCGGCCACCAACTTCTTCACCAACCTTTCGATTGCTGGTCAGTCAGCGCTTGCTACTACTTCACACCAATTGCGGTGTAGTCGTAGTAGCCGTACGCCTCGTTGACGAACACGTTGGTGATGTTCTTGCCACGCAGGAGCACCGCCTTGGCATAGATACCCGGGTAGACCATGGCTGATTCGGAAACCATCTTGTCGATCTCGCCCCAGATCTGGTTGCGGGAATCGACGTTGGTGTCCGGAACAGCCTTGTCGAGCAACTTGTCGACCTCTGGGATCCGTACCGAGATATTTGATGATCCACCCTGGGGCTTGATCACTCGACTGTCCACGATCTGTGACAGGAAGCCGAAGCCATCGTTCCAGTCAGCACCCCAGCCATTGGCACAAAGGCCGATGTTGTTGTTGACAACATAGCCCGGGTTACCACACAACTCGGAGAAGTAGGTGCCAGACGGCATCGGCTTGGGGGTCACCTTGATGCCCACCTTGCCCAGTGCCTGCTGGAATGCCTCAGCCGCAGCCTTCTCCTTGGGCCGGTCATCGCGGTAGCCCATGTTGATGGAGAAACCGTTTGGCTGACCACACTTCTTCAGGGCTTCCTTGGCCTTGTCCGGCTGGCCCTTCGGATTTGCCTTGATGCCCCACGGATCGGACTCGACATATCCGGGGATCATCGGCGGCAGCAGGCCTCCAGCCAGTTCGCCACCGGCGTACTTGCCACCGTAGGCGTTCTGGAAGGAGTTGGCGTCCATGCCGTACACGATTGCCTTGCGGCACTCGATGTTGTCCAGCGGCTTCACCGTGCTGGGAATCGAGGTGTACCAGGTACGGGCCAGCGTCGGGTTATCGGCACGCTTTTGCAGGTTCGGATCGGTAAGCACCGACTTCAGAGCCGCAGGCTGCACACCGGTACCGGCGATATCGACGTCAATGTCGCCAGAAATGATCTGGTTGTCGAGGTCATCAGCCTGCATGTTCAGCTTGACGGTCATCTTGTCCGGAAGGGCCCGACGAATGTCGTCGGTGGCCGGATCCCACTGATCGTTGCGGACCAGGGTGAATCCCGATGCCGGGTTGTAGTTGCCCTCGAACTTGTAGGGACCTGATGAGATCACGTGATCCTTGTACTGGATCCCGGTGTCCTTGGCCTCAGGTACCGGTGCGGTCTGGGGCAGTTGAGCCAGGTAGTCGAAGCCACCGAAGGGTTGCTTGAGGTGGAAGACAATGGTCATGTCGTCCGGCGTCTCAATTGCCGAGCTAACGTCGGCATCCTTCTGCTTGTAGGGGCCCTTGTAGTCAGCCGGCCAGTTCAGCATGTCAGCGAAATAGGTCGGCCCGTTCTTGAGCACATCGGTGGCCATGGTGCGCTTGACGGCATAGGCCACATCCTTGGAGGTGATCGGGGTGCCGTCCTCGAACTTCAGACCGGACTTGAGCTTGTAGGTCCAGGTCTTGCCACCATCTGAGGAGACACCCAGATCCTCAGCGAGGTCAGGAGTCAACTCGTTGCCGGCCTTCCCGGGCTCGGTCTTGAAGGTGACCAGGGTGCGGGCGTAGTTACGCAGCATGTCCCAGGAGAAGCCGTAGTAGGTGTCACCGGGATCAACCGAGTCACCCCATTCACCAGCAAGTCCGAATCGGAGCGTGCCACCCTTCTTGTCTGAGGGGTCAGCGATCTTGCCGACAGCAGCGTTGCTCAGATTGGGCTCTGAGTCACTGCCCGATTTGTTGGTCCCGGATCCACAAGCTGCGGTGACCCCAAGCGAGGCAACCGCAACGAGGGAGACCAACGCTTTAGTGCGTGTGATCCGCATCCTCTTACCTTCCTTCACTAAGCCGCCAACCCAGTTGGGAGACGGTGGACTTTGTACCGGGTTTACCGGCCTTTGGGATCGAAGGCATCACGCAATCCATCCCCGAACAGGTTGAAAGCCAGCACGGTGGCGAAGATCGCCAGACCGGGCCAGAACATGAAATGCGGCTGGGTGTAGATCGTGACTGCGTCAGCGAGCATGCCGCCCCAGCTTGCAGTCGGAGGAGGCACGCCCACACCCAGGAAGGACAGCGCCGCCTCGAAGAGGATGTTGGTGGGAATGATCAGCGTGGAATACACCAGAATCGGCGCCATCAGATTTGGCAACAGCTCAGTGAACAGGATGTACGGACGACGGGCCCCAAGTGATCGCGCCGCCTCGATATATTCCCGCTCCCGTAACGCGATCGCCTGTCCCCTCACGATCCGTCCGATGTAGGGCCAGTTGAAGAATCCGATGATGAACACCAGGGTCATCAACCGCAGCGGAACCCCGGAGAGACCGAATGCCTCATCGGGCATGACCCCAGCCAGCGCCAGCGCGAAAACCAGCAGCGGGAAGGCCAGGAACATGTCCATCACCCGGCTCAGGAAGGCGTCAACCCAACCGCCGAAGAATCCGGAGATGATCCCGATGGTGGTGCCGATGGTCACCGATAACGCGGTGGCCAGGATCGCAATCAGCAGCGAGATCCGGGTGCCGTACACGACCCGACTGAAGATGTCGCGTCCATGGGGAATGTCCAGCCCCATCGGATGCTCCCAGCTCATCCCGCCAAAGAATCCATAGGGGACCCCACCGAGATTCATATCGAGCAGGTCCTCATGGAATGTGTTTGGTGGGCCGCCGGTGATCCGGGTGATCAAGGGGGCAAAGATCGCCACCAGGATCAGGAAGATGATGAAACAACCACCCGCCAGGGCCACTTTGTCCCGGCGCAACCGCCGCCAGGCGATTTGACTCAGCGAGCGCCCCTGAATGGCCTCAGTCGGGGCTCCTTCGAGCAGGGCGGACTCCGGGTCGGGACCATGGAGTTCTGTACCCGGATCGAATGTGCTCAAATCCCGCTACTCCTTGCCTTTCCGGACGCCTACGGGTTCACTCAATGCCCAAGGACGGGATTGGTCAAGGATGACAACTCGCCGTTGCCGAATCGTGACTTAAGCAGGGTCGAGAATGACCACCGGGATCTCCCGATCGGTCCAGGCCTGGTAGGTGTCGTAGTCGGAGTACAGGTCAACCAGTCGGGGCCACAACTCGGCCCTTTCCACTGGATCAGCTTCACGAGCCAGGATCGGCCACCGATCCCGATCGATCTGAACGTGTCCCCTTGGGTCCGCCATCAGATTCCGGTACCACTGTGGGTGTTGTGGCAATCCGGCCTGGGAGGCCACCACCACGATCCGATCCTGATCCCGGAGAAAGACCAGGGGTGTCACCCGGGCCTGCCCGGTCTTGCGACCGGTGTGTTCCACCAGGCAGATCTTGACTGGCTTGCGAAACGCAGCGCCCACCCGCCAGTGGCTGCCCAGCCGCCCGCCGGTTTTCCGGTAGAGCCAGACATTGGACCTGGCCATCACCTTGATGATCTTTGTGGTCGATGGCCTGTCCAGTCCCCTGGGCTTGTTGTTGGGATCCATCACCGGCTCCAAATCAGCTCATCGACCATGCGGGCCGAACGCCATCCGGCAGTAGTCCGGATGAGTTCGTGATGGTAGTACCCACCCACCTCCCAGACCGTCTCGTCGCCATCGGGCAGTTTGGCCACCATGGGGTTGATGAAGTACGCCGTGGCACGCGCGCGGTCACCCCGCAACTCCACCGAGACCTGACCGATCACGTGTTGCCAGCGTTCAAAGCCCTCCATGTTTCTGATGAAGGGGATCACTTCTGCCAGCGAGCCGATCGGTCCACCGGCGCTGGAGTAATCGATGACGGCATCCTCGGTGAATACCTGGGACAGGGCAGCCCAGTTAGCGGTGTCGACGGCCCGGGTGTAGTCGGTGATCACATCGAGGATCTCGATCCGATCACTGATTTCGGTCAGGTCCATTCCTCACTCCTGTTTGCTCAACCGTTCCAGCATCCGGTTGTAGGCCGCCAATGCCTCATCATCGTCATCAATGGTGCCCTCGCCCTCACGGGCGGCATAGGCCTCACCACCGGACTCAAGGTGATGGGAGAAGGCGCCGGTGCGCGCACTCTCCAACCACCTGCCAAACACCGCTTCCTTGCGTGGGTTGGCCACGATCCGGAACATCAGGATGATTGCAAAGAGCATCATCAACCCATCGCCCACGCCCCACATCATCGAGCCGCCGTAGTACAGGTCGGTCATCGCTGGAGTGGCCCAATCAGGGCGCATCGACATGTACATCGGGAACACGTTGACCGTGGACTGCATCAGGACGATGCCCACGATGGTGTCCGGCATCATCCCGATCATCATCAAACCGATCAGCCCGGGGACGGGGAAACTCCAGGCGATGGGTTCCTTGCCCATGAGTGGCGTGAAGAACAACCAACCCGAGATCAAATAGAGCAGTTGCTCAGTCAGCATCAACTGTTCATTCATCGCCATCTGGTCCATGAATCCGGTCAGGTGAGTGCCGAAGATCACCACGGTGTAGATCACGAAAGCAACAGCAGGATTGAACAACCAACCAATCGGGCTGCGTCTGCCCATGACCGCGTCGAAGCGGCGCTGTCCGGGTTCATTGAGGTTGGCCCGGATCAGGCTCAGCGGGCTTCCATAGACCAGGACTACGGGTATCACCATGATCAGCATCAGGTGCTCGGTCATGTGCATCCAGAACAACGCCATCGCATAGGCGTCGATACCTGAGGACATCGTGTAGAGCAGCAGCAGCACCCCGAGGGTCCACATGACCAGCCGGAAGACCGACAACCGGTCCGGTCGGCGTCGGGCGCGGGCCCAGAGCACGGCGTACAGGGAGATCAGCACAAAGCAGGCGATCGTCCACCCCAGGCGGAACTGCCAGGTGGACAGGAATGCTGACCAGGACAGTGGATCTAGAACCGGACCGTGATGCACCCCATGATTCTCCCACTCGACACCCAACAAATTTGGCTCGGGTCTGGCCGAAACCTAGAACACGTTCTAGTCTGGCTCAATGCGCTTTACCTATGCCGAGGCCATGACCCGGGCTCACTACTACGTACCCCTTGCCCAAGCCGCTGAAGCCGCTGGCTACACATCGATGACGGTGGCTGATTCCCTGATCTACCCCAAGGAGTCCGACTCCACCTATCCCTACACCGACACCGGTGATCGGGAGTTCCTGGAGGACAAGGAATTCATCGAGACGATGACCCTGGTGACCTGGTTGGCCGCCCACACCAAGACCCTGCGCTTCACCCCGTTCGTGCTCAAACTGCCGGTCCGCCCACCAGTGCTGGTCGCCAAACAGGCCTCCTCAGCGGCTTTCCTGTCCGACAACCGGCTCGGCCTCGGTATCGGCCTGTCCCCATGGCCCGAGGACTTCATCGCCATGGGTGTGCCCTGGGCGAAGCGCGGCAAGCGGATGGATGAGTGCATCGACATCGTGCGCGGGCTCACCAGTGGGGAGTTCTTCTCCTATGAGGGCGAGTTCTTCAAGATCGATACCATGAAGCAGACCCCAGCACCGACCAAGAAGATCCCGCTCCTGGTGGGTGGGCACTCCGACGCAGCGCTCAAGCGCGCCGTACTGCGTGGAGACGGCTGGATGCATGCCGGTGGAGACGGGGAGGAACTCGATCGACTGCTCAAGCGCCTGGCTGAGATCCGCAAGGCAGAGGGCGACACCCGTGAGGACTTCGAGGTGCACGCCATCTCCTATGACGCCTACACCCTCGACGGCATCAAGTCGATGCAGGAGAAGGGCATCACTGACGCCATCGTTGGCTTCCGGGTCCCCTATATCAAGGGCCAGGACACCGAACCGCTGCAGAAGAAGATTGACCACCTCAACTCCTACGCCGACAGCATCATCAGCAAGGTGTCCTGATGCCCCCGGAGCATTCCGCGGACATCACCAAACCCTTCACCGATGCGATCAGCGAGGCCGAGCGCCTGATCCGGGGCGCTGAGTTCATCACCTCCGAACAGGACCTCAATGAGGGCCTGGACTATCTGGCCGGTCGGATCCGGGCCTCCCTGCAACTGGCCTTCGATCACGACCTCGACCGACCGATCCTGATCAACTCAACCCATCAGTTCTCCCGACAGGGTCTGGACAATCCCGACGCGATCTACTTCCACGCCTACCTGCGCGACGACGAGTCGTACGTGGTCACCGGGAAGCGGGGCAACACTGCTGACCTGTCCTTCCAGGTGATGAGTGGCAACTACTCCGCCGACTCCACGCCGGGCAGTCAGGCTGCCTTTGATGACCGCGGCTTCTCGATCGAACCGGATGGCAGTTTTCAGATCCGGTTCGTGCCCGAGGGATCCGCTGAGATCGGCCAGCCAAATGTCTTCGCACTACGTCCGGGAGCCAAGAACCTGATCATCCGCGAGGTGTACGACGACTGGGTGCGAGAGGAGCGCGGCCAGTTGTGGATCCAACGGATCGGGAATGAGGGACAACCAGCCGACCCGCCCAGTTATGACCGGTTGGCCCGCAAGTACGAGATCGCCGGGAAACTGCTGACCGGCTCGATCCAGACCTGGTTCGCCTTCCCGCACTTCTTCACCTACAAGGAGCCGGTGAACACCCTGACCATCCCCAAGTCCACTCCGGGTGGATTGGCCAGCCAGTTCAGTTCCATCGGTCATTACCAACTCGCTGATGATGAGGCCATGATAGTCACCGTGCCCAGGTGCGCGGATGGCAGCTATCAGGCCATCCAGATCGGCTCGGACTGGTATGTCTCAACCGATTATGAGACCCACCAGACCTCACTGACCGGCGCTCAGAGCCAGCTGGATCCCGATGGCAACTATCGCTATGTGATCAGCAATCGCGATCCCGGGGTGGCCAACTGGCTGGAGGTCCTGGATCACCGGCACGGCGTGATGATGTTGCGCTGGCAGCGCCTCACCCGCGAACTCACCGAGGCTGATGGGCCCACCGTTGAGCTCTGCCAGTACGACGACCTGTCCACCCGCCTGCCCCACTACCAGCACAACCAGATCACCCCCGAGAAGTACGCCGAGCGGATCGCCGCCCGGCAACTCGGCATCGCGCGAAGGATGTTGTCATGACCAAACTGCTTGAGGACAAGGTGATCGTGCTCTCCGGAGTCGGCCCGGGACTGGGTCGTTCCCTGGGTGCTGAGGCGGCCGCGATGGGCGCTGACCTGGTGCTGGTCTCGCGCACCCGTGAACGCCTGGAGAAGATGGCCGACGAGGTGCGCAGCCACGGGCGGCGAGCACTCGTCGTACCGACTGATATCAACGATGAAGCCGCTTCAGCAGCATTGGTGGAGGCCGCGCTGGCTGAGTTTGGCCGGGTCGACTGCCTGATCAACAATGCCTTCGCGATCCCGCCGATGGAGCCCCTGACCACCATCGATGAGGCTCAGTTGCGGGCTTCCTTCGACACCAACACCTTCGCCCCATTGCGCCTGTCCCGGTTGTTCGCCGACGCTCTGGCCGAGGCCAGGGGATCGATCATCATGATAAATTCAGCCGTCCTGCGCCACTCCCAACCAGAGTTCGGTGGCTACAAACTCAGCAAGGGCACCCTGGTGCACCTGGCCTCGGTGCTCGCCACCGAGCTCGGCGCAAGAGGCATCCGGGTCAACTCGGTGGCGCCGAGTTGGATTTATGAGGACGTCAACAAGGCCTATTTCGACTGGATGGCCAGCGAGCGTGGGGTCAGCCACCAGGTGATCTATGACGAGATCGCCGACAAGACCGATCTGAAGCGTCTGGCCACTCCAGAGGAAGTCGCCCGGGCCACCCTGTTCCTGGCCTCCGACCTGGCCTCGGCGGTCAGCGGGGTGACCCTCGATGTGAGCTGTGGTGAGTTCCATGGCTACTGAGCAGCGCGGCCGGGACGACCTCGGCACCTTCGCCGATATTGCCGCAGCCGCAGTGCGCTCGACCGGGTTGAGCGACTTCGGCGACACCTCCCATGAGGAGGGTTTCGGGATCCTCTGCGAGGACATGGCTGCTTCGATGGCGCTGACGCCCGTGGGCAACTACATGTACCGCCAGATGATCAAGAGCGCCCTGACTGCGCGCTTGATCGCGGAGAACAGCTTCAGGGAGAACCCCGCCCACCACGAGGTTTCGATCACCAGACCGGTTTTCGTGATGGGGGTGCCTCGCTCCGGCACCACCGCACTGCACCGGCTGCTCACCGCAGACCCCAGCACCCAGGGGCTGGAGTTGTGGCTGGCCGACGTACCGATGCCACGACCGCCCCGGGACACCTGGGACGAGAACCCCATCTACACCGGGTTGAACCAGCTCTATGCCCAGCACCACGACCAGGATGCCGAGCTGGCCGGAATCCACTACATGGATGCCGCCACCGTCGAGGAGTGCTGGCGCCTCCTGCAACAACAGGGCAAGTCGTTGGCCTTCCAATCCCTCGCCGACATCCCGACGTACGCCGCGTGGTTACGCAACACAGATTGGACTGACGCCTACCAGCGGCACCATCGCAACCTGCAACTGATCGGGATGAACGACCAGGACAAGCGTTGGGTGCTGAAGAATCCCTCCCATCTCGCTGCCCTGGACGCGATCATGAGCGTCTATCCGGACGCCCTGATCATCCAGACACATCGGGACCCGGTGGTTGCGGTTGCCTCGGCCTGCTCGCTGTCAGCGCATGCCACCGCCGGATGGTCGACCAACTACGTCGGGGAGACCATCGGACGGACCCAACTGGAGTTGCTCAGCGATGAGTACCAGAGCTTCGCCCGGGCCCGGAAAGCCTATCCAACAGCGCAATTCCATGACGTTGATTACCACGACTTCGTCGCTGATCCGGTGGCCACCGTGCAACAGATCTATGCCGCCTTCGGTCTTGATTACACCGAGCAGGTGGATGCCGCAGTCCGGGCCGACTATGCCGCTTCCCAGACTGGTCCCCGGGCACCAAAGCACTCCTATTCTTTGGCCGACTACGGCCTCAGTGAGGACCAGGTGCGCGAGGCCTTCGCCTGATCAGGCTGGCTGTTTGGTCGTGCGATCCCGGACCCTGACCAGCCCCGAGATCGTGGGCACCAGGGCCGAGCCATCGGGGGCCAGGTAAACCCCGGAACGGTGCGGGGTGAACTGGGCTCCGACCCCGATCCGGACCCGGAAGACGGTGTGCCCGTTGGCTACCTCAACCGCAGTCAGGTACCAGGCATCAACTCCCCACCAGGAACGACTCTTGGTCACGAAGTAGGCCAACCCATTCCCAGCAGACACCCCCGGATTGGCTGTTGGAGAGGTCAACTCACTGGACCATCGGGTCGCACAACTTGCTCCACGCAGGTCCACCCGGGCGATGCCGGGCGTCGTACTGCGACCAAACCAAGTGCTCCACGGACCGGAGTATCCACTGTTGTTGACCACCAACACCCCCGAGCCCACGGCATGCAGGGCAGAGTGGGTGGCACTGTCACCGGACTCGAACACCGCTTCCCGACAGATCACCTGGCCGGTGTCAGCGGCCACGATGTTGACCCGGATCCGGTCGTTGGCATTGTCAGTGAAGGCCACCTGCCCGGAAGGAAGCACCAGTGGCGAGGTGCCACTTCCCAGCCCGAACTGGCCTTTCCTGGGCCCTTCCCCTCGCTCATAGTCCGTGCGCCATCCCAACTCGATCCCACTCGCGCTGGCACGCAGTTGCACCAGCGAACGACTGGTGAGCACATAGACCCGGCCGGACGGATCAGTGCTCAGACCAGTTGTCACCTGCTCGCCCAATCTCCGGGTGTGCACCCGACCAGACTCGATGTCCAGCACCCCGATCACACCGGCCCGACTGGCGAACCAGACCCGGCCAGCCTCACCAGACTGCACCGCCACCAGGCAGTCGTTGGCGCTGATCCGATCGCGTAGGTCATAACTATGTTGCTCCTTCAGCGACTCCGCCGGCATCAACACCCGGATCCGCCGGTCCGCATCCGCCAGCACCATCCGATCCCGGGCATCCAGGTAGAAGCTGGTGCCGGTACACGCGTTCGTGAACGGATTGAGCCCACCAGAGGGTCGCGGGGGCAACTGGCGCCAACTTCGCGGCTGCAGGCTCTGGTGATCGATCACGACTGCCTGCTCACCCGTGGGTGAGACACAGGTAGCCGCCAGATCACCGGATTTCAGGAACGCGATCCGCCCACACTGGCGCACGCCGTAGGACCTGGAGGTAACCACTGGCTGCTCCCCCAGCGGCCCACCATTCGCCGAGGCGGCAGAAGTTTTCAGGGGCGCGGGCCGACCGTCGTACTTCGGGGCCATCATGATCCCGGGACCGGACACGATCGGGAGCCGGCCCCTGGGTGCCCAGACGACTGCGATCAGGATCAGCACCAGACCCAGGGTTGCCACCAGGGCCAGTCGCCCCTTGAATCTGGGTGCCAGAAAATGACGCACCCGTTCACTGAACAACGTCAGACAGGTGGCCACCAGCACCCAGGGGCCGATCAGCCAGAACAGCAACAGGATCCCGAGTCCCACCAGCCAGCGTGCTCTGGAGGACCCGAGATCGTCGTACTGCATCGAGCAATGCTAGGGGAATCGCCCCAGGAATCAGGCCTTTGTGGCTCGGTTCGACCGCAGCGCCTTGACTCCCCAGGTACCCAACACCGCAGCAATCAGCAGATTCACCACGATCAGCACCCCATGCGCAACGAAGTACGACGTGGGTCGTGACTCCTCGGTGTCAATCAGAGCCTTGGTGAATCGTGCGTAGGTGAGCACATTCCAGATGGCGATTGCGATCAGAGTAAGGGCGTGCTTCTTCTCAAACTTCACGGCAAGAGCCTACGGCTGATGCTTGGGGTGTCAGATGCCACACTGCCAAAGTCCCCGGGTGGCGGTAGCGTGCTTGGCATGAGTAGGACTGTTTTGGTGACTGGCGCTGGCACTGGTATTGGCCGGGCAATCGCGTTGAGATTCTCCCGCGAGGGCTATCGGGTCGGCGCTTTTGACATCGTGGAGGACGGACTCGAGACCCTGGCTGATGAAGCCGGCCCGCGGGCTGAGATCCACACCGGTCTGATGGACGTGCGCAACCCTGCGGACTGGGAACAGGCGCTGACCGACTTCCTGGGCTCTGGTGGGCTCGATGTCCTGGTGAACAACGCCGGGATCCTGCACAGTGGGCAGTTCGCCGAGATCCCGCTGACCGATCAGACCCGCACGGTTGAGGTAAACGTGATCGGCGTGATCAACGGATGTCACCTGGCCTATCCCTACCTGAAGCGAGCGCACGGACACGTGATCAACCTGTGCTCGGCCTCTGCTGTTTATGGCCAACCGGAGTTGGCGACGTACTCGGCGACCAAGTTCGCCGTACGTGGGTTGAGTGAGGCACTAGACCTGGAATGGGCACCCGATGACATCAGGGTCAGTGCCCTGTGGCCGCTGTTTGTGCAAACGCACATGACCAACGACATGGACATCGGCACCAGTCGTGCGCTCGGCATCAACCTGACCGCGGAGGATGTGGCAACCAGCGCCTGGAAGACCGTGCAGGCCAAGCGGCAACTCTCCCCACATCACGGAGTGGGCAGGCAGTCACAACTCTCCATGGCAGCCAGCAGTGTGGCCCCATCACCCCTGACCAGGTTGGTGAACAAATACCTGGCCAGCAAGTAGACCCTCTCGCCGTGCCTCCCTCTCGCCGAGGCGGCAGTAATTAACACGCCGAGGCGGCATTAGTTCACACGCTGAGGCGGCACTAATTAACATGCCGAGGCGGCAGTAGTTCACACGTCGAGTCGGCACTAAATCACATACCAAAATCTTCAAACCAGCCACGAATCAGTATCAGCTTGGGGGTTTTGTGACACTTGGTCACGAAATCAGGGAACCGAGGAGCCGCTGAGTACTGTTAATTTCTGCCGCCTCAGCGTGTTAATTACTGCCGCCTCGGCGTGTTAATTAGTGCCGCCTCGGCAGGAATGGGGTGAGTACGACGGCGCCCAGCGCGCAGCCGAGGGTGTTGGCGACCACGTCGGCGAACTCAGCGGATCGATGCGGGAGCAGGACGCCCTGATAGATCTCCACTCCGGAGGAAATCAGGAAAGCGGTCACGGTCACATCACGCCAGTTCAATCTGGGAAACACCAATGGAATCAGCAGGCCCAGCGGCACGAACATCGCCAGATTGGTGGCGAACTCGACGCGCTTGCCCGTCAACCAGGTTTGCTCCCCCAGCAATGACACCAGCACGTCATAGGCGCTCACCACGGTGTCGGTGGCCAACCGGGCAGAGGGGTTGAACAGGATCAGGCCCAAGAACAGCAGGTACGCCGCCAGCAGCACTGCAGCAGCGATTCGCCCTCTCGACCAGCGTCGTGATCCACTCACAGGCGGGTGATCCCCCGGGTCTCAAAGTACGTCGAGGCGCGGGGTTGGTCATCGCGGCAGCTCAGCAACAAGTCCGGGCCCGGAACCATCTCACTCTCCACCAGGTACGGCGCACCCCTCACCCTCAGCGAGGTGCGGCCGGGTTCCTGGGCGATCACTTCGATTCCCCCGAGTTGGTCATGGCCCAGGTGTTTGCGCAATTCGATCTCGGCGTACTGCACCTGAGCCGAGCATCCGGCCCGCCCGCGTAGGTATTCCAGCACCAGCCTTCCCTGGTCCAGGGCTTCCACCACAGCGAGCGCTGAGGACACGTC
>CAZRKI010000036.1:0-23162 GCA_964600765.1 uncultured Marmoricola sp. | reverse complement strand
AGCGTGATGGCAAGGTCATCGAGGAGATCGGCAAGTACCACCCCAAGGAAGAGCCCTCCTTCATCGAGGTTGAATCCGAGCGCGCTCAGTACTGGCTCTCTGTGGGTGCCCAGCCCACTGAGGCCATGGAGGCGATCCTCAAGATCACCGGCGATTGGCAGAAGTTCAAGGGACTGCCCGGCACCGAGGGCACCCTGAAGGTCAAGGAGCCCAAGGCTGACAAGGCCGAGCTGTTCAACCAGGCTGCCAAGGAAGCTGCCAACGAACCCAAGGGCGAGGCAGTGACCAAGAAGGCTGCCAAGAAGAAGGCTGAAGAGGAGCCAAAGGCTGAGGAGGCTCCCGCAGAAGAGGCTTCTGCAGAGGAAGCCAAGACTGAAGAAGCACCCAGCGAAGAGGCCTGAGCATGATGCTGGCTGAAGCTCTGGAGCATTTGGTTCGCGGAGTCGTCGACAATCCAGACGATGTGAGCGTCCGGGACAAGCAACTGCGTCGGGGCTCAATCCTTGAGGTGCGGGTGCACCCCAGTGATCTGGGCAAGGTGATCGGGCGCAGTGGCCGTACCGCCACTGCATTCCGGACCGTGATCGGCTCACTGGCTGGTCGTGGCGGCGCGCGTATTGATTTCGTGGACGTCGACCGCGGTCGCTGATTTCAGTTCGCTGGTTTGGGCACCGACCGCATTGGTCGGTGCCCAAACTGCATTCAGGGGAAGAAGATGACTGAGGACTACGTGGTTGTCGGGGTGATCGGACCCGCTCATGGCCTTCGCGGAGAGGTGTACGTCGCCCCACGCACTGATGAGCCCGAACGCCGGTTCGCGATTGGGGCGAGCCTGCTCGGCGTACTCGGAAATGAGCAACGCCAGTTCACCGTTGAGCAGCGCAAGGACCACCAGGGACGTACTCTGATCAGGTTCGCTGGAGTGGCAAATCGCACTGAAGCCGAAGCGCTGCGTGGATATGAGTTGCGCTGCCCGACAGACCAGGACAGTCCCCAGGAGCCGGATGAGTACTACGACCACCAGCTCATCGGCTTGGAGGTGGTCGCCGATTCGGGTCGACGGATCGGGACCCTGAAGCAGGTACAACACCACGCCCAGGACCTCCTGGTGATCACCTCGCCGGAGGGTGAGGTGCTGGTGCCGTTCGTGCAGGCCCTGGTGCCTGAGGTGGATCTGGCTGCCGGCCGGATTATCGTTCGTGACCTACCGGGTTTGCTGGATCCCCAGGAGGGCTGATGCGCATCGATGTGATCTCGATCTTCCCCGAGTACCTGGCCGCTCTCAACCTCTCCCTGCCCGGGAAGGCCCAGCAGGCCGGCCTGTTGCAGTTCACCTCGCATGATCTGCGCGACTGGACCCATGATCGACACCACACGGTGGATGACACCCCCTACGGCGGGGGTGCTGGCATGGTGATGAAGCCGGAGCCCTGGGGTGAGGCCCTGGACCAGGTGCTGAATCCGGATTCAGTGCTGGTCGTGCCCACGCCAAGTGGGCAGTTGTTCACCCAGTCCCAGGCCCGTGACCTGAGCCAGCGCGAGCATCTGGTCTTTGCCTGTGGACGCTATGAGGGGATCGACCAGCGTGTGGTTGATGAGGCATCAACCCGGGTGGAGGTGCGCGAGATCTCGATTGGTGACTACGTACTCAATGGCGGCGAGGTGGCTGCGCTGGCCATGATCGAGGCGATTGTGCGCCTGATCCCTGGCTTCATGGGCAACCCTGACTCGCTGCTGGAGGAGTCCCATGCCGATGGTTTGCTGGAGTACCCCGTCTACACCAAGCCGGCCAGTTGGCGGGGCCATGAGGTCCCTGAAATCCTGCTCTCCGGCGACCACGGTCGGATTGCCACCTGGCGCCTGGAGCAGTCGGTACGACGCACCCAGGAGCGCCGACCGGACCTGATCGGGATGAACCCGATTTCGTCCAATCGAAAGAATCTGGCAAAATAAACCCTTGGTCCACGACCGCGCAACCTGCCACAGGGGGCACTGAAGCGGATTACGCCGGACCACGAAACGTTTACCAACACCCATACCGCGGGTGACCTGTGGCGCTCGCGAGGAGACACCATGACCAACGTCATCGATTCGCTCAACGCCGCCTCTTTGCGTGATGACAACCCCGATTTCCGCGCCGGCGACACCATCAAGGTTCACGTGAAGGTCGTTGAGGGCAACCGTTCCCGCGTCCAGGTCTTCCAGGGCGTGGTGATCAAGGTCCAGGGCTCTGGCGTTGGCCGCACCTTCACGGTGCGCAAGGTCTCCTTCGGGGTTGGGGTCGAGCGGACCTTCCCGCTGCATTCGCCGATCTTCGAGAAGATCGAAGTGGTGACCCGGGGTGACGTACGCCGGGCCAAGCTCTACTACCTGCGCAATCTGCGCGGCAAGGCTGCCAAGATCAAGGAGCGCCGCGAGGCCTGAGTGCGTGACCGCATTCGGCGTGGAGAATCAGACTTGCTTGCCTGCGCTGGCTAAGGTCAGTTCGTGACCGAATCCACCGGGACTGAAGCCAAACCCAAATGGCAATTGCCGCTATGGCTGGAAACCATTGTCCTGTTGGTGACCGCGCTCGTGCTGGCAGTGATCATCAAGACCTTCCTGATTCAGGCCTTCTATATTCCATCCGAGTCGATGGAACCGGAGTTCATCCAGAATGACCGGATCCTGGTGCAAAAGCCCAGCTATCTGTTCGGTGAGCCGCAGCGCGGTGACATCGTGGTCTTCCAGGACCCGGGTGGTTGGCTCGATGAGGATGAAATCGGGAGCCCGGGTCCAGTAATCAGATTGTTTGAACTGATTGGCCTCTACCCATCTGGTGGCCACCTGGTCAAACGTGTGATCGGTGTTGGTGGCGATCGGGTGATCTGTTGTGATGCCCAGGGACGCATCTCGGTCAATGGCAAAGCCCTCAACGAGCCCTACCTGAAGAAGGGGTCCAACAACGCCACCACACCTTTTGATGTGCGGGTGCCGGAGGGGCACCTGTGGATGATGGGTGACAACCGCAACAACTCCTGGGACTCCCGCGGGCACATGGGTCTGCCTGGAGGTGGATTCGTTCCCGAGGACAAGGTGGTGGGCAAGGTGTTCACCCTGATCTGGCCACCAAATCGGGCGAAGATCATTCACCGACCCGACACCTTCAAGGGCATCCCGGCTGCCAACTGAGTGGTGAAGCGATGACAACTCTGCCGCGGGGACTGGCCATTCGCAGGGACGCCGGCCCCTATGGGTATGAACGGGCGTTGCGCCGAGCTGGCCTGGCTCCGATCGCGGGTGTCGATGAGGCCGGTCGGGGTGCCTGCGCAGGCCCGCTCGTGGCTGCTGCGGTGATCCTGCCTGAGGGTCGCGCGGGACAGATTCCTGAGCTGACCGATTCCAAGTTGCTCACCGCTGCTGCCAGGGAGCGGTGTTACGAACAGGTGCTCGCCAAAGCCATGGCCTGGTCTGTGGTGACGATTTCCCCAGCCGAGTGCGACCAACTCGGGATGCACGTGGCCAATATCGAGGCGCTCCGGCGTTCTCTGGCCCGCCTGGATATCCGCCCGGCGTACGTACTCACCGATGGCTTCCCGGTGGATGGGTTGGAGGTGCCGGGACTGGCCATTTGGAAGGGCGATCTGGTCGCTGCCTGCATCTCTGCTGCGTCGGTAATTGCCAAGGTGACCCGGGACCGGATCATGACCGAGCTTGATCAGCTGTATCCGGCATATGATCTGGCGACGCACAAGGGATATGTGACCCGGACCCACAATGCCGCACTTGCTGAGCACGGCCCAGCGCCGATTCATCGCAGGTGCTTTGTCAACGTACGGCGTGCCGCTGGAATTCCAGACCCGGTGCCCAGCAGTCTAGAACCCCAATTGGATTTGTTTGACGATGGAAACCGGGTCGAGGAGGCACCTGCATGAGCGTGGAGGAATTGGAGCAGTACGAAGCCGAGCAGGAGCTCAACCTCTATCGCGAGTACCGGGACGTGGTCGGCATCTTCAAATATGTGGTGGAGACCGAACGCCGGTTCTATCTGTGCAATCAGGTCGATGTGAAGGCCCGCACCGAATCCGGGGATGCCTATTTTGAGGTCACCATGAACGACGCCTGGGTCTGGGATATGTACCGACCCGCACGGCGCCTGGCAAAGAAGGTGAAGGTGCTTACCTTCAAGGATGTAAACGTGGAGGAACTCGAAACCCCTGACGAATAACGTGCGGGATTGCCCGGTTGTCATCCACAGGCCGCTGAACCGGGTGTCTTTTCCACAGATCCGAATTGGCACTGGCTCAACCCCCGGGACTCGGGTGGAGTGGCGCCATGAGTCCTGGACACAACAACGCCCTTGGCGATTATGGCCAACTCCGGGCAGAGAGATTCCTGGTCGGTCTGGGCATGGTGGTCCTGGACCGCAACTGGCGTTGTGTTCATGGCGAGTTGGACCTGGTCCTGCACGATGGCCCCACACTGGTGGCCTGCGAGGTGAAGACCCGCACTGATACCCGATTCGGGCACCCCTTGGCTGCGATCACACCGGAGAAGTACGCCCGGCTGCGTCGGCTGATCGCAGTCTGGGCAGCAACTGAGCCCAGCCGGGTTCGCTGGGATGGCATCCGAATCGATGCAGTTGGCGTCCTCCGTCCGTTGCGCGGTCCAATCACCATCCAGTACGCCAAGGGGGTGTGCTGATGTTTGCCCGGACCAGCACGGTTTCGCTGCTCGGCGCGGTTGGACACGTGATCGATGTCCAGGTGGATGTCAGCCCTGGTGTGGTGGGGGCCAAAGTGGTCGGGCGTCCGGACACCGCGATCAATGAATCCCGGGAGCGGTGTCGCACGGCCATGGATCACGCCAACCTGCGTTGGCCCAATGACAAGCGAGTGACGATCCTGCTCTCACCTGCAGATGTGCCCAAGCGGGGCCCGCACTTCGATCTGGCCATCGCGATGGCGGTGCTCGCTGCGTCAGATCCGAAATTCCCCGGGGAGCAATTACAGGAGTGGGCCATGATCGGTGAGTTGACCCTGGATGGGCAGTTGCGCAGTGTCGTGGGTGCACTGCCGATGGTGATGGCGATTGCCGCCCGGGGGATCAGCAAGGTGCTGGTTCCTGAACCCCAGGCTGCTGAGGCGGCGCTGGTGGCTGGTGTCCAGGTGACCGGGGTGCGTTCGCTGCGCCAGGCGCTGGCGGCAGTGACCGGTACTGAGTTGCCGCAGGCGCCCGCCGTACAACCTGACAGCGGGGAGCGGCTGATCCGTTGGCGAGGGGAGGAGCGCCTCCAGGACATCGATATGGGTGACCTACTGGGGATGGAGGATGCCCGATTTGCTCTTGAGGTGGCAGCCGCAGGTGGGCACCACTTGATGTTCACCGGTCCCAAGGGGGCGGGCAAGACCTCACTGGCAGAGCGATTGCCAACCATCCTTCCCGACCTCGACCGGGACCAACAATTGGAGCTGACTGCGGTCTACTCCCTGGCCGGTGGGCTCAAGCCAGGTGCACCCCTGCTGACCAGACCACCCTTCCGGGCTCCACATCATTCGGCCTCTCGGGCCGCCATTCTGGGCGGTGGCACCGGTCGGATTCGCCCGGGGGAGGTGAGCAAGGCGCACCTTGGGGTGCTTTTCCTTGACGAGTTCCCGCTACTGCCCACGGACATCATCGAGGCCCTGCGCCAGCCGCTTGAGTCCGGGGAGATCAGCCTGTCCAGAGGAGAGGATGAAGCCATCTTCCCAGCCCGCGGCATCGTCGTACTGGCCGCCAATCCCTGCCCCTGCGGGGAATACCATCCCGGGAATCGGGATAACCCCTGCATTTGCACCGAGGTGCGCCGTCGGGACTACCGACGCAAGTTGTCCGGTCCCATCGCGGATCGAATCGATATCGCCAGGTTCGTGGAACCGGAGTTTGGTGCTGGCCGCGTGCCCGATCCCACCAACCGGCCGCAGACATCAGCAGAGATTCGCCACCGGGTCACTACTGCCCGACAACGTCAAGCGGAGAGATATTCCGGTCATGACTGGCGGATCAATGCACATGTTCCCGGCCCGATCATCCGGCAGAACTGGCCGATGACACCAGCGGCCATGCAGGCTCTCGACGTCGAGATCTACTCGGGACGGATCACCCGACGTGGCGCGACCAGGGTGCACCGGCTGGCCTGGACGATCGCAGATCTGCGTGAGGTGCCAACCCCCGGCACAGATGAGTTCTTGATCGCACTCCAACTGCGTACGGGGCAACCGCTCCAGTACGGAGCTGTTGAGACGATCTGGAGCGCCTCGTGACCCGTTATGACGAGGAGCGACTGCTCCGGGCCTCGCTGAGTATGATCGGGGAGCCAGGTGATCTGCGGTTGACCCACCTCGTCAACGAGTTGGGCGCCGGCCGGGTCTGGGAGAGCCTGGTCCGGCAGGGGGAAACCGATGAGCTCCGTGAAGACCTGGCCGCCAGGATCGAGGCGCTGGATGCAGCAACCCTGCTTCAGGACGCGGCCCGGCAGGGGATCAGGTTCCTGATCCCGGGTGATGATGAGTGGCCAGTGCGGGTCGAGGACCTGGCTTTCGCTCCGGCATTGCATGATCGAGGCGGTATCCCCATCGGGTTATGGATCCGGGGGCGTCGCCACCTTGCCGAAGTCGTGGCCCAGAGCGTGTCCATCGTGGGGTCCAGGTCAGCGACCACATATGGCACCGAGGTCACCAGGCGTTTGTCGATGGAGCTCGCAGACGCGGGCTATGCCACGGTTTCTGGTGCTGCCTACGGGATTGATCAGGCAGCCCACCGGGGCAGCCTGATGGCGGGCGCGCCAACCGTGGCCCTGCTCTCCTGTGGGGTTGACCGGGCCTACCCAACAGCGCACAAGGAGTTGCTCGACTGGATATGTGAGAACGGGGTGGTCGTCTCGGAGTCCCCACCTGGTGGTTCCCCCACCAGGATCCGGTTCCTGAGTCGTAATCGGCTGATCGCGGCACTTGGTTGTGGGGTGGTTGTGGTGGAGGCCGCGCTGCGCAGCGGGGCCCTGAACACCGCCAACTGGGGGATTGGTCTGGGTCGGGAGGTGATGGGGGTTCCGGGGCCGATCACGAGTGCGCCGTCCAGCGGGGTACATCAACTGATCCGGGTGAAGGGGGCCAACCTGGTCACTTCGGCAGCTGAAGTGCTCGAAGTGGTTGGTCGGATGGGGCAACACCTGTTGGAGTTTCCCCGGGAGGCCAGCCAGCCAAGGGACCTGCTCACCAGCCAACAGCGCCAGGTGCTCGATGCGGTCCCGGTCCAGGAGGCGGTGAATAGCGAGCGGATCAGCAGAGCGGCTGGACTTTCCAGACGGCGTACCGAGGAAGCCCTGGCTCATCTGTATCAGGCCCGGTTGGTGGTCCACCGAAATGGGCTGTGGAGGTTGCCGCCCCGGACCAATCCCACTGGCTCAATCCCAGATCAGGAGTTGCCCAGGTCATAAGGTGCTGGGGTGGGAACAGATCAGGTGCTGGGGGAGCAGTTCAGTGCAGACCTGGCTGCCTACGAGCGCTATCTGGTATCCGAGCGAGACCTCTCCCAGCACACTGTTCGGGCCTACATCGGCGATCTGACTGCGTTACTGGAGCATGCCCAGGCGATGGGCCATGACCGGGTGGAGACCCTGGACCTGCGGGTGCTGCGCAGTTGGTTGGCAAAACTGCAAACCCTGGGCAAGTCCCGGGCCACCATGGCTCGCAGGGCAACAGCTGCCCGGATGTTCACCGCGTGGGCACAACGCACCGGCCGGTCCAGGGTCGATGCCGGCGCCAACCTTGGATCACCAAAGGTGCACAAATCCCTGCCCGCCACCATCAACGCCACCCAGGCCCGGGAACTCCTGGAAGCCGCCGCTGAGCACGCCGATGATGGCTCAGCCATCGGGATTCGGGATGTGGCCATTTTGGAATTGCTCTACGCAACCGGCATCCGGGTTTCGGAGCTGACCGGTCTGGACGTTGACGATGTGGACCAGGAACGACGTGTTATCCAGGTCCTGGGAAAGGGCAGAAAGGAACGAACCGTTCCCTTTGGGCTGCCAGCACAGCGCGCATTGGGCCGCTGGCTCGACCTGGGCCGGCCACAACTGTTTGCGCCTGGCGCCGGTCCAGCCCTGTTCCTGGGAGCCCGAGGCAGCCGAATCGACCCCAGAGCGGTTCGTACTCTGGTGCACGCCCGACTTGCTGAGGTGCCAGGTGCCGCTGATTTCGGGCCACATGGACTCCGGCACACCGCAGCCACCCATCTGCTGGAGGGCGGTGCCGATCTGCGCACGGTGCAAGAGATGCTGGGCCACTCCTCAATGCAGACCACGCAGGTCTACACCCACATCACCAATGACCGACTCCGCGCCGCGTTCAAACAGGCCCATCCCCGGGCCTGACCCCAGAACAAACCCGCCGAGGCGGCAGTAATTAACACGCCAAGGCGGCAGAAAATTACTCGTCTGGGGAGTAGCGGTCAGTGAGTGGGATAGAGGCGAACCGGCAGGATGCCGATCAACAGCAGGGGATTGAGGTACTTGCTGCCCCGGATCAGACCCCAGTGCAAACACGCGGCCGGGAGGCAGTGTCCATGGGCCAGGCTCAGAATACCGATTACCTGGCCGGCCCGGACCCGATCTCCGACGCTGACCGATCTGGTCACCGGCTCATAAGTGGTCCGTCGCCCGCCACCGATGTCAATAACCACCACTGGTTTGCCAGCGATCCGTCCAGCAAAGAGCACGGTGCCGGCTGTGGCGCTGCGCACGGGTCTTCCAGCCCGGCCGGAGAGGTCAACTCCTCGATGACCGGAACCCCAACGCACCGATGGTGGTGCGAAACCATGCACGACCCGAGGACGTGGTTCCAGGGGCCAAACCCCCCTGGGGGCCGAGCCAGGTGAGGGTGGCTGGCTCGGCCCAGCGAGAAGGCCAACCATGATCGCCAACACAGGAGCCCAGGTGACTGCCTGCTGTTGGGTGGCTCTGATCAGGTAGCGATTTCCCACAGGGCAAGAATCTGGGGATTGGGCAGTCGAGGCCAGCGGGTACCCGAATCTGTGGATTGTGAGCACCCGATCCGGGGTTGTGGATTGTATCGGGGCATTGACGCTGAGCCATTGGAGCCGCCATTTCGACAGTTCCGGGTCTGATCGGTAGACTTACCCCAGCAATCCATCCGTATGGATTGACTTCGCACGCTCGCAGACCGAGACCTGATCCGGATTCCACGGATCAGGAGCGCCCTCGGGCGAGAGTCCTCAGTCCCTTCGGGGTCGGACTCCGCGCAGGCGTCAGGGCAGCACCAACCGTGTTGCAACGAACTGAAAACCGGTTCGCGCTGTGGCGCGACCACGACTGGAAAGGACTTCGGCATGGCCGTTGTCACTATGCGCCAACTCCTGGAGAGTGGCGTCCACTTCGGGCATCAGACCCGTCGCTGGAACCCGAAGATGAAGCGCTTCATCATGACTGAGCGCAATGGCATCTACATCATTGATCTGCAGCAATCGCTGACCTATATCGATGCCTCCTATGCCTTCATCAAGGAGACCGTCGCCAAGGGCGGGTCCATCATGTTCGTGGGCACCAAGAAGCAGGCCCAGGAGGCGATTGCTGAGCAGGCAACCCGCGTCGGCATGCCCTATGTGAACCAGCGCTGGTTGGGTGGCATGCTCACCAACTTCCAGACGGTCCACCAGAGGATCAACCGGCTCAAGGAACTCGACGAAATCGACTTCGACAATGTCGCGGGATCCGGGCGCACCAAGAAGGAGCTCCTGCAGATGAAGCGGGAGCGTGACAAGCTGAACAAGACCCTGGGTGGCATCCGGGACATGGTCCGGACTCCGAGCGCGGTCTGGATCGTGGACACCAAGAAGGAGCACCTGGCGATCGAGGAAGCCCGCAAGCTGCGGATTCCGATCATCGCGATCCTGGACACCAACTGCGATCCGGACGAGGTTGACTTCCCGATCCCGGGCAACGATGACGCCATCCGTGCTGTTGGGTTGCTGACCCGCGTGGTTGCTGACGCAGTTGCCGAGGGCTTGATCGCTCGTTCGGGAGCCAAGGCCACCGAGGGCGAAGAGGCTGCTATTGGTGCAGATGAGCCGCTGGCTGACTGGGAGCGGGATCTGCTCGAGGGCAGTGCGGATGCGCCTGCTCCTGCAGCTGAAGAGACCAAGGTCGAAGCCACTGAACCGGCTGCGGCTGACGATGCTGAGAAGAAGGAAGACTGATCCCGGATGGCAATTTCTGCTGCTGACGTCAAGAAGCTTCGCGACCTGACCGGTGCGGGCATGATGGACGCCAAGAAGGCGCTGCAAGAAGCTGATGGCGACTTCGACAAGGCGGTCGAGGTACTCCGCGTCAAGGGCGCTGCCAAGGCAGCCAAGCGGGGTGCTGAGCGTGAGGCCACCTCTGGCCTGGTGGCCAACTCCGGCAATGCCCTGGTTGAGCTGAAGAGCGAGACCGACTTCGTGGCCAAGAACGAAGACTTCATTGCTGCCGCCCAGAAGATCGCTGATGCCGCTGCCACCGCACAGGCGGGCGACGCCGACTCCCTGAAGGCAGTTGCGTTGGATGGCTCTACCGTTGGTGAGATGGTCGAGGGGCTGGCGGTCACGATCGGTGAAAAGATCGAGCTCGGCCAGGTGGCCTTCTTTGAGGGCAACACCGTGGCCTACATGCACAAGCGGGCCGCTGACCTGCCTCCTGCCGTGGGTGTTCTGGTGGAGTACGAGGGCTCGGATGCCGATGCTGCTCGTGGAGCGGCCATGCAGATCGCTGCCATGCGTCCGCAGTACCTCAACCGCGATGAGGTCCCTGCCGACATCGTGGAGCGCGAGCGTTCCATTGCCGAGGCAACTGCCCGTGAGGAGGGCAAGCCTGAACAGGCGATCGCCAAGATCACTGAGGGGCGTTTGAACGGCTTCTTCAAGGAAGTTGCCCTGCTGGACCAGCCATCAGTGACCGACAACAAGAAGTCGGTCAAGCAGGTACTGGATGCGGCTGGGGTCACGATCAATCGCTTCGCCCGCTTCGAGGTTGGCGCCTGATCGTCTAGGTTTGGGCCAGACGAAAAGTCAGAAGGAGGCCGGTTCGATGTCAGACGAGTACTGCATCGAGCCGGCCTTCTGTTTCGGTGCGGTCAGCACCGCCCACACAGTCGGAACCGGTCAACTGACCAGGGGCAAGGAGTGCAGATGAGTGGTTACAAACGGGTTCTGTTGAAGCTGTCTGGTGAGGTGTTCGGTGGTGGCAGCGTCGGGGTGGATCCTGACGTGGTGCAGAAGATCGCCCGGGAGATCGCTGCCGTCCAACGAGCTGGCATCGAGGTTGCTGTGGTGACCGGTGGTGGCAACTTCTTCCGGGGTGCGGAATTGCAGCAGCGGGGGATGGATCGGGCCCGGGCCGATTACATGGGCATGCTCGGCATCGTGATGAACTGCCTGGCCCTGCAGGACTTCCTGGAGAAGGAAGGCGTGGAGACTCGCGTTCAAACCGCGATCACCATGGGTCAGGTTGCCGAACCCTATATCCCGCGTCGGGCGATCAGGCACCTGGAGAAAGGTCGCGTGGTCATCTTCGGTGCCGGTGCTGGATTGCCGTATTTCTCAACCGATACCGTTGCTGCCCAACGAGCCCTGGAAACCAAGTGCGAAGTGGTCCTGATGGCCAAGAGCGGCGTCGATGGCGTGTACGACGCCGACCCGCGCACGAATCCGAAAGCAGAGAAGTTCACCCACCTCACCTTCGGCGAGGCACTGCAGCGGGAGTTGAAGGTGGCTGATGCGACTGCTTTTGCGTTGTGCATGGAGAACAGCCTGCCGATGGTGGTTTTCGGGATGGAGCCTGAGGGCAACATCCTGCGGGTGGTGCAGGGGGAGCAGATCGGCACCCTGGTCAGCGCCACCTGATCAAATACCAAATATCCGTGGACCCAGGGCATAGGGCACACTTGTCTATTGCCGGATTGGGTGTGGCGCAGTGGCTACCCCAGCTGGTGTCAGCAAACAACTAGGAGCGACGCAGTGATCAATCAGACTCTCAATGACGCCGACGCGAAAATGGCCAAGGCCGTTGACGTCACCCGGGAGGAGTTTGCCGCAATCCGAGCCGGACGTGCGAACCCACAGATGTTCTCCAAGCTGACCGCGGAGTACTACGGCACCCCAACCCCGGTCCAGCAGTTGGCGACGTTTACCGCGCCGGAGGCCCGGATCATCCTGGTGGCTCCTTTCGATGTCAACGCCCTTCCCAATATCGAGAAGGCCATCCGGGAGTCCGACCTTGGGGTGAACCCCTCCAATGACGGCAAGGTGATCCGTTGTGTATTCCCGGAGCTGACCGAGGAGCGCCGCAAGGAGTACATCAAGGTTGCCAAGCAGAAGGCTGAGGAGGGCCGGATCTCCGTGCGAAATATCCGTCGCAATGCCAAGCAAGCGGTGGAGAAGCTGGAGAAGGAAGGTGAGATCGGCAAGGATGATGCGGCCGGCGCTGAAAAGCGGCTGGATGGGTTGACCAAGAAGCATGTCGATCAGATCGATGACCTGCTCAAGCACAAAGAAGCCGAACTCCTCGAGGTCTGAGTCCAAAGATGGCAGACGAGCCCAGCGCTGCGGTGCCCAGCCCACCCAAGAAGGACCATGGCCGCGCCGGCCGTGACCTACCCAAGGCGATCGGCTCCGGGGTCACCCTGGGGGCGATCCTGGCCCTGAGCCTGGCCTTTTTCGAGCCAGCCTTCATGGTGGTTGTCGCCATTGCCCTGGTCGGGGCGGTGTGGGAGTTGCACCGAGGCCTGAGCGCCAAGGGCATTGACATTCCCGAGCAGCCATTGATGGTTGGCGGCGTGATCATGCTTGTCCTTGCCTATGTCTGGGGGGCGCCAGCGCTGGTCACGGCAACGGCGGTGACCTCCCTGGTGATCATGCTTTGGTTGTTGCGCCGGGGAGTCAGTGGCTTCGTCCAGAACGCCACCGCAGCGGTCTTCACCTTGATTTATGTCGCCTTCTTGATGTCCTTTGTTGGGCTGATGCTCAATGAGACGACTTCACTTGGCTACGACGCAGGTCGTCGCGGGATCGTCACCTTCGTCCTGGTCACGGTGATCTCCGACATTGGTGGGTACGCCGCCGGCGTACTCTTTGGCAAGCACCCGATGGCGCCGGTGATCTCACCGAAGAAATCCTGGGAGGGTTTTGCTGGTTCGGTGCTGGCCTGCGTCGGTTCTGGCGTTGCCCTTGTCGTCTACTTCCTCCACGGTGAGTGGTGGGTCGGGATCCTCCTGGGGGTCAGCGCAGCGGTGATGGCCACTCTGGGCGACCTGGTGGAATCGGTGATGAAGCGTGACCTGGGCATCAAGGACATGAGTCAGATCATTCCCGGCCATGGTGGCCTGATGGATCGACTCGACTCACTACTCGCCACGATCGCACCGATCTGGCTGATTATGCACTACCTGGTCTTCTAGTCGGCAGCTATCTGGCCGGCAGGATCACAGGATCATGCCGGCGCCAACAGTGACTCCGGTGGCCTCGTCGATCAGGATGAACGAACCAGTGGTGCGGTTCTTGGCGTAGGCATCACACAGCAGCGGCGAAGTGGTCCGCAACTGCACCCGACCAATCTCATTGAGCGCCAGTTCCCTGGTGTCCTGATCGCGATGCAGGGTGTTGATGTCCAAGCGGTATTGGACGTCCTTGATCAGGGCCCGGGCGCTGCGGGTGGTGTGCTTGATAGCCAGCTTCTGGCGCGGACGCAGTGGCTCACTGGCCATCCAACAGATCATCGCGTCGATGTCCTGAGTGGGTGTGGGCGCGTTCTTTACCCGAGCAATCATGTCGCCCCGGGAGACATCAACATCATCCTCCAGGCGCACAGTGACCGACATTGGTGGGAAGGCCTCGCTGACCTCCTTGTCGAAGAGGTCAATCCCCTGGATCCGGCTGGTCATCCCGCTGGGCAGCACGATCACCTCGTCGCCCGGTTTGAAGACGCCACCAGCGACCTGACCGGCGTAACCGCGGTAATCGTGGAATTCATCGGACTTGGGTCGTATGACGTACTGAATCGGGAGTCGGGCATCCACCAGGTCACGGTCGGAGGCCACATGCACGTGCTCCAGGTGATGCATCAGGGTCGGTCCGTGGTACCAGGGCATGTTCTCCGAGCGGGTCACCACATTGTCACCCTGTAGCGCCGAGATCGGGATCACCTCGAGGTCGGGCACATTGAGCTTGGTGGCAAAGCTCTTGAACTCCGAATGGATCCGCTCGTAGGTTTCCTCGGCGTAATCCACCAGGTCCATCTTGTTGATGGCCAGGACCAGGTGCGGGACCCGCAGCAGTGACAGCAGTACGGCGTGCCGACGGGACTGTTCGGTCAAGCCCTGGCGGGCATCGACCAGAACCAATCCCAGATCGGCAGTGGAAGCCCCGGTAACCATGTTCCGGGTGTACTGGATGTGTCCGGGCGTGTCGGCAATGATGAACTTGCGCGTGGGGGTCGCGAAGTAGCGGTAGGCCACATCGATGGTGATGCCCTGCTCGCGCTCGGAGCGCAGCCCATCGGTGAGCAACGCCAGATCGGTGTAGTCATAGCCCTTTGACTGGCTGGTTGCCTCAACGGCTTCGAGCTGGTCCTCAAAGATGGCCTTGGAGTCAAGCAACAGGCGACCGATCAGGGTGGACTTGCCATCATCTACTGATCCAGCAGTGGCAAACCGCAGCAGATCCATTGGGCCACGTCCCTGATGGGGTTCGGTCGTGGCCAGTTCGGGTGACATCAGAAGTAGCCTTCCTTCTTGCGATCCTCCATGGCAGCCTCTGAGAACCGGTCATCACCGCGGGTGGCCCCACGTTCGGTGACCCTGGCCACGGAGATTTCCTCGATGATCTTCTCGATCGTGTCTGCCTCTGATTCGACACATCCGGTGAGGGTGAGGTCTCCAACGGTGCGGAAGCGCATGGTCTTCTCGACCACCTCCTCGCCCTCACGAAGGGGGTTGAATTCCGACTCTGAGAGCCACATCCCGTCGCGGTTGAAAACCCGTCGTTGATGGGCGTAGTAGATCGACGGGATCTCGATGCCCTCCTGGCCCAGGTAGTGCCAGATGTCGAGTTCGGTCCAGTTGGAGAGTGGGAAGATCCGCATGTGTTCGCCCTCATGGATCCGCCCGTTGTAGAGGCTCCATAGTTCGGGGCGCTGGTTCTTCGGATCCCATTGACCGAAATCGTCGCGGTGGGAATAGACCCGCTCCTTGGCGCGGGCCTTCTCCTCATCACGGCGCCCGCCGCCGAAGGCAGCGGTGAACCCGTTCTCCTCGATCGCATTGAGCAGGGTGCCGATCTGCAGTCGGTTGCGGGAGGTCTTGCCGTCATCGACGACGATGCCGTCCTTGATCGCCTCCTCAACACTGGCCACGATCAGTTTGAGTCCCAGTCGCTCAACCCAGTTGCTGCGGGTGGCGAGTACCTCAGGGAAGTCGTACCCGGTGTCCACCTGGAGGACTGGGAACGGGATCCGGGCCGGGTAGAAAGCCTTCTCTGCCAACCGGAGCATCACGATGGAGTCCTTGCCGCCGGAGAACATCAGCACCGGCTTCTCGAACTCCGCGGCGACCTCACGAAAGATGTGGATCGACTCTGCTTCCAGTTGGTCCAACTGACTCAGTTGGTAATCAGTTTGTGTGTTGGTCATCTGCGCCTCTCCAAGGGGACTGGGCCATCGTATCGGAGCCGCTGCTGCGGTCTTCAGGTGTCTCGTTGGCCGTGGCATGAAACACTGTGCGGGTCATGTCTGAAACCCCCAAGTTGCTTCCGTTGGTCTTCGAGGAACCGAAAGGCCGGGGCAAGCCACCCACTCACCTGGCGGATCTCACTCCCCAGGAGCGTCGCGAACGCCTGGTGGAACTTGGGTTGCCCGGTTTTCGGGCCCAACAGCTATCCCGGCACTATTTCGCCAGGCTGGTCGCAGATCCAGAGGAGATGACTGACCTGCCCGCCGCCCAGCGTGAGGAGTTGGTGGCAGGTCTGTTGCCGCCCCTGATGAGCGCGGTTCGGGTCCAGGAAGCAGACCGGGGAAAGACCCGCAAGACCCTCTGGCGCCTCTTTGACGGATCATTGGTCGAGTCGGTGCTGATGCGCTATCCGGACCGGGTCACCATGTGCGTCTCATCCCAGGTCGGTTGCGGGATGGCCTGCCCGTTCTGCGCCACCGGTCAGGGTGGTCTCAAACGCAATATGTCCAGCGCCGAGATCGTGGAGCAGGTGGTGGCCGGTGCCCGGGCCCTGGCCGCAAATGAGGTGCCGGGTGGAACGGGGCGGGTCTCAAATGTGGTCTTCATGGGGATGGGGGAGCCGCTGGCCAACTACCGCGCCCTGCTTGGCGCCGTACGTCGCCTGACTGATCCGTCCCCGGATGGATTGGGTATGTCAGCTCGCGGGATCACCGTGAGCACCGTCGGCCTGGTCCCCAGGATTCGGCAAATGGCCGAGGAGGGCATCCCGGTCACCCTGGCCCTTTCCCTGCATGCACCCGATGATGAACTCCGCGATGATTTGGTGCCGGTGAACAATCGTTGGCAGGTTGCCGAGGTGCTCGATGCGGCCTGGTATTACGCGCAAACCACCAGGCGTCGGGTCTCCATCGAGTACGCCATGATGCGTGACATCAATGACCAGGCCTGGCGGGCAGACCTACTGGCTGATGAACTCAATGCCCGTGGCGACTGGGGTTGGGTGCACGTGAACCTGATCCCGCTCAATGCAGTTCCGGGGAGCCGCTTCACCCGATCCCGTGAGGAGGATATGGCAACCTTCCAGGATCGACTGATCCAACGTGGCATCAGCACCACGATGCGTGACACGCGCGGGTCCGATATCGACGCGGCGTGTGGGCAGCTTGCTGCTGTTGAGGGCTGATTCAGGTGACAGGTGTCTACTGGGCCTCCCGGGCCGCAGTGACGAGGATGCGTCCCACCCTTCGGTCGGGTGGTGCGTTGAGAAGAGGGAGGATCGTTCGGGTTACCCATGGCGACCCGACCTCTCTGGAAATCTGGTCGAGGGATTCCTGCGTGTCGGCGAGGATAAGGAAGGTCGCCTCGTGTTCGCCGGTCTGAACGACGAGTAGTGAGTGAAACCCGGCGATGCTGGTCAATTGTTCCTGTAGTGACGGGATCTCGTCGAACGAGGTCGGGTCAATTGGATCGGTGAACCTCAGATGGTTGATGACGGCATGCATGTCGATTCTCCTTACCTGGTGCTCCTGCTGGTGGATTGGGTTGCCCAGCAGGATTACCAAGGGCTGGCCAACTTCGTTATACACCCATGTCGCGAGCAAATCTCTTTTGGGTGAGTCCGAGAACACAGTTGAAATGCGACCCCTTGGTCGGCAAGGATTCAACTGCCCGGTCAGCACAAGAGGTGCTCTGGACCTGAAAGGATGTTTTCGTGACTGATGCAAATGCGGTGTCCAAACTGGGGCAGATCTCGCGCCTGGATGCGTTGAGTGACAAGGATTTGAAGAAGGTTGTGGCGCAGGGCAAGCCCGTGCACATTCCATCTGGCTGGTCCCTGATGTGGGAGGGGGCCGCAGCCGACAAGGCGTATCTCATTGTTGATGGACAGGTCAGCGTTCGTCAGGGTGGAGAGGAGATCGCCGTACTGGGCCCTGGTGATCTGATCGGCGAGATGTCCATCGTGAACAAGAAGCTGCGCACTGCCAGCGTGGTCACCACCACTGATGTTGAGGCACTCCACTACGACCGGGCCGGGATGGAACGCCTGATGGCTGCTGTCCCATCCTTTGGTGACGCAGTTCGAGCCACTTCGCAGGACCGTGTCGAAGGACACTGATCCCAACGAGTCCGGGGTTCCCACAAGTGATGGGGACGATCAGGGGGTTCATTCCGGTCCAGCCCTGGACCGGGAGCTGGTCGAACTCCTGGTTGACGGGCTTGAGCTGCAACTATTTGGTGAGGCACCACACCTGACCAGCCCGGAGGTCGCTCAACAGGCCGACGTGCCACTTGAGGTCTCCCAACGACGTTGGCGCTCCCTGGGGTTCACCGCGGTTTCCACCGATGAGCCCATATTCACCGAGTCTGATGTCAATGCGCTTCGGATCACCGAATCGCTGCGGCAGAGCGGATTGATGGTGGATGAGGACGAGGCTGCTCTGGTGCGCGCTATCGGGCGGGCCTTTGCCCGGTTGGCGGAGTGGCAGATAAACCTGTTGGCCAGGCGGGTGATGGAGTCGGAGGACCTGGATACCGAGCAATTGTTTGCCGCGATGGAGGACATCATCCCCCAGGTGGAGGCAGTCCAGTCCTATGCCTGGCGCCGGCACCTGCTCAATGCTGCCTCGCGCTATCTGATCGCACCCGAACACACCGAGGAATCCGCGCCGATGGCTGTTGGGTTTGCCGACATCGTTGGCTACACCAGGCAGAGTCGTTCACTGCGAACTCATGAACTGACCCACCTGGTGGATGAGTTCGAGGCGGTGGCCCTGAGCGTGATTACCGAACACAACGGACGGATCATCAAGACCATCGGTGATGAAGTCATGTACGCCGCTGATGACCCCCTCGACGCGGTGGAGATCGCCCTGCAACTGGCCGAGCGCCATGAAGAGGACGAGAGTTTTCCTGAACTACGGGTCGGGGTCGCCTGGGGGATGGTGGTCTCCCACTGGGGGGATGTCTTCGGTCCGTCGGTGAACGTTGCCTCGCGATTGACCAGCCTGGCCCGTCCGGGCAAGGTGCTCATCGACCGTGGCCTGGCTGATGAGGTGGGGGACAACCCCGCCTACATCCTGCGTCGGTTGCGACGTACCTCAGTGAAGGGCTACCGACGATTGGAGCCCTGGGCGGTACGCCGTGAGGTCTCCCGGGACAAAGCCCTGTTGACAGGTGGTGAGTTCCCCGGACCCGCCTCCCAGTTCGTGCACGAACAGGCAGAGGAACTGCGCCGGGTCATTCGTGGTTGGGAACGGACCGAGGAAGCCGATCAGGAGGGCCAGGACTAACTGCCATTCCGTTCCAACAGAACTCGTCCGGCCGCTTCGACATCATCGACCAGGTGAATCCGATCCCCAAGTTGCTGGCCCAGGCCCATGCTGGCCAGCAACTGCCAACTCGGGAGTTGGTCAGTCCAGTACTCATGCCCGACCAGGACCATCGGGAAGACGGATGCCGGTTCGGCGTAGTACACCTTGCAGGCGGCCTGGAAGATCTCCTGCACCGTGCCCGCAGTTCCGGGCAGGAAGACCACGCCCGTACTGCAGATGCTCAGCAGGATGTCCTCTCTCAATGCATTGCGGAAGTACTTGGCGATCCGGGAGCCGAACGGGTTGGGTGGCTCGTGACCGTAGTACCAGGTCGGGACGCCAAGACTCAGTCCGCTGTCTGGACCGGAGTCCAGCAGTGCCAGTCCGAGTTGGGCCCAGGCGCGTAGGTCCTGGTAGTCGCGAACCTGCGCGATCTGCTTCAGGCAGGCATTGAAGTCGGTCAGCTCGAGGGTGCAGAACCGGGCGCCAAGGTTGGCCGCTTCCATGGAGCCGGGCCCGCCCCCGGTTGCAACCGTGACTCCCTGTTGGGCCAGGAGTCGTGCCAGTTGCGCTGCCTGAACGTAGGAGCTGGTGCCGCGAGGGGTTGAGTGGCCGCCCATGATCCCCACGATCGAGCGCCCATCAATCCAATCCTCCAGGGCATCATCGATGGCGTGGTCATGTAGTGCCTGCGCCAGCGTCTTGGTGATGCCGCGCCCATCGGCTCGCCACCAGGTGTAGATCTGGGCATCCGGGGTTGCCTCATACGAAGTGTCCAGGCCTTCGTACAACTCCGATCCGGTGTAGAGCTGGGTCCGGTAGGGGTTGAAGGGCAGGTCTGGGACCTGTGGGAATAACAAGGCACCCCGTTTCCGGAGCCAGTCCGCGGTTGGCTGATGGAATTTGCAGCCCAGGAAGAGGGCGCCACTGGGATGTGCCTGCCTCAGCACCTGGTCACGCTCGCTCAGGTCAAGGCCCTGGATCTCCCAGCCGGAAAGGTGTCGTCCGGGAGTAACCAATTGGTCAAACCGCTCCAGGGTTTCGATCTCGATCGGTTGCGGGTGGTGTCGGGCATTCATGTCCCAGATCATCTCCCACCGGGTGTCCGGATCGGGTGCTAACCGGTGTTGGAATCGTTGCTTCCCGGACTGGTTAGGCTGATCCTGTGAACAGGTCAGTGATCCGATGAATGTCTGCTTTGGCTTCCTTGATTCAGCAGTGATTGAGGGCAGGGCCGATCAGGTGGTCTGCGATGAATTGCAGTTCGCCACCCTGCTGGAGCAGGTTGCGGCCCTGGCTGGTGCCCTACGCCATCTGGGAGTCCACCCCGACACCCTGGTTCCGGTGCTGATTGAGGACGACCTAGACGCCGTCATCGCCGCTCTGGCCGTGGCCAGGCTTGGCGGTGTGGTGACCAATAATCCAGAACATGCTGGTCCGATCGCGATCTGTTCGGCCACCCAAATCACCCGGACCACTATTCGGCTGTTTCGCGGTGCCACCGAACCTGATGTTGACTGGAACCTGATGCTCCGGGCCGGTCGCACTGATCCGGCAGCAGTGGAACTGGTCTTCGACAATGCCCAATTCTCCGCGACACACACCGTTGCTGAGATGAATGCACTGCTTGATGCGGTCAGTACGCCGTTGAGCGCGGCCGAGCTGCGCGGCGTGCTGGGGGTCTGAGATGGACGCACCGATTGATGTGGTGATCCTGGGTTCGACCGGTTCGATCGGCACCCAGGCACTGGAGGTGATCGAGGCCAATCCCGGGCGATTCCGGATCAGGGCGATGACCGCTGGAGGTGGCAACCGGGACCTGTTCTCACAGCAGGTGGCCAGGCATGTCCCGGAGTTCCACGGATTGGGTGAACAGGCTTCAGTGGAGGCAGCCTCCATCCCGGAAACCGTGGTGCTCAACGGAATTACCGGAGCAGTGGGATTACGCCCCACTGTGGCTGCGTTGGAAGCGGGCAACACCCTCGCGCTGGCCAACAAGGAGTCCTTGATCATCGGTGGCTCGGTGGTCACCAGTCGCGCCAGACCGGGTCAGATCGTGCCGGTGGACAGCGAACACAGCGCCCTGGCCCAGTGCCTGCGGGCTGGTGCGACAACAGAGGTACGCCGCCTGGTGCTGACCGCGAGCGGTGGCCCGTTTCGGGGGTGGAGTCGGGAACAGTTGAGTCAGGTCACTCCTACGGAGGCACTGAACCATCCGACCTGGAATATGGGGCCCGTGGTAACCATCAACTCAGCCACTCTGGTCAACAAGGGCCTTGAGGTGATCGAGGCGCACCTGCTGTTCGGGATCGATTTTGACCGGATCGACGTGGTGGTGCACCCCACCAGCGTGGTCCACTCGATGGTGGAGTTCGTGGATGGCTCGACCATTGCCCAGGCGTCCCCGCCGACCATGTTGATCCCGATCGCCCTGGGTCTGGTCTGGCCGGATCGGCTGCCTGACACGGCGCCTGCGGTTGACTGGACGCGGGGCCAGAAGTGGGAGTTCTTTCCGCTGGATGATGAAGCCTTTCCCGCCGTTCGCCTGGCCCGGGAGGCTGGGTCTGCGGGGGGCACGGCACCAGCGGTCTACAACGCAGCCAATGAGGTGTGCGTGCAGGCCTTTCGTGATGGTCGACTCCCGTTCACCGGCATTGTCGACACCGTTGCGGTGCTCCTGGACCGGCACCGTGCCCAAGCCCCATCATCCGCTGCTTTGGAGCCATCCCTCACCATTGATGATGTGCTTGCGGCGGATGCCTGGGCACGTGCGGAAACCACCGCCCTGCTGTCCTGACCGGCCACGGAAAGAGTTTTGATGACTGCGGTCTACTACACCCTCGGGGTACTGATCTTCGTGATCGCCCTGTTGATCAGCGTCGCCCTGCATGAATGTGGGCACATGATCCCGGCCAAACGATTCGGAGTGCGGGTCTCCCAGTTTTTCGTGGGATTTGGTCGGACCATCTGGTCACGGCAGCGGGGTGAGACGGAGTACGGCTTCAAGGCCATCCCGCTCGGTGGCTATGTGAAGTTGATCGGCATGTTGCCGCCGGACCCGGACTCCGGAAAATCACGCAATGCCACCACCGGCATCTTCTCCGGCCTGATCGAGGCCAGTCGGGAGGCTGAATGGGAGCAGGTCAAACCCGAGGATGAGGGGCGCTTGTTCTATCAGCTCGTCTGGTGGAAGCGGGTCATCGTGATGGCAGGCGGACCTGCAGTGAACCTGATCATCGCATTCCTGATCTTTGCCGGGATCTTCGCCACTTACGGGAACCCGGCCGATCGCCACGAGAGCCTGGTGCTGTCAAATGTCGCGGGGTGCGTCGTACCGGCTGCTCAGGATGGCCGGGAGTGCAAACCAGATGATCCGATCGCACCTGCCAAACAGGCCGGTCTGCAGGTTGGCGATCGATTGCTGACCGTCGACGGGGAGAAGATCACTTCCTGGACGATGTTGACCGACCAGATCCGGGAGAATGCGTCTGATCAGATCACGCTCACCTACGAACGCAACGGTGAGGTGCACACCACGACCACCAACACCACCGTTGCGGCTCGACCGGATCTCAAGGACCCCAGCAAAACCGTGCAGGTTGGCTTCCTGGGTGTCTCACCCACGATTGGTCCACCGACCACGGGTGGCCCCATCTACACCCTCGGGGTGATGGGTGACATGGCCACAGCCTCGGTGAAGGCGCTGGTGAAACTCCCGGTCAGCGTTTATGAGGTCGGCCTGGCCATAGTTGGTGCCGAGCCGCGAGACCCCAATGGCCCGGTCAGCATCGTTGGTGGTGGTCGGATTGCAGGTGAGACCGCTGCCGCCGAGGGATTCCCGGTCAGGGACAAGGCGCTTTCGTTGTTGATGCTGATTGCTGGGTTCAACTTCTTCATCGGGATCCTCAATCTGGTGCCGCTCCCACCACTTGATGGTGGCCGGATCGCCGGTGCCCTTTACGAAGCGATCCGCCGCGGCATTGCCCGCCTCCTGGGTCGCCCAGACCCCGGGTATTTCGATGAGGCGCGGATCATGCCTCTGGTGTATGGAATCGCGGGTGCGCTGATGCTGATGGGCGTGGTGGACACCATCGTGGTCGGCCACGTCTCCGCCGTC
>CAZRKI010000035.1:0-23669 GCA_964600765.1 uncultured Marmoricola sp. | reverse complement strand
TCAGGAGCACCGGTTATCGGCGTACCTTTGAGATGTCCTGGTCCAGCAAGGACCTCCCCAGCCTGCGGATCAAGAACCTGCGGTTGAGCTGATCCCCGATTCTGCCCCTCGACCAATCACCTGAGTCGGGCGTATGTTGAGTGGCGGCGCATTTGTCGGGGTAAGGAGTTCTGATGCATCTATTCGGCAACAAGAACTAGAGTGGCAAGAATGTGCTCACCGAGGGTGAGCGAGCCGAGGCAATCATCATCCATAGCCAAGGCGAAATCTGACCGCCGGTGGCTTCTCAGCACACAAGTTGACCCTTGAAGCGCATCTGCCTGATGGGTCCAGGGTCGAGTTCCAGCAGAAGGTCGGGGTTGTGGACGTCGACATATTGGGTTGCGCAGTGGGCAATGTGCTGCCAATTCGCTATGACCCCGACCGGCCAGGGGTGGTCGTGCTTGATGTGCCAGCCATCAGGGCAGCCCGCGAAGGAGCGCGGAATGCTCGAGAACAACAGGCCATCGAGCGGGCCCGTCGTCAAATATCTGGTGACTAGTGCGCACCTGATGTCAGCAGCTCTGGCTGCCAATTGGCGGAGGATGCGGGATTCGAACCCGCGAGGGCGTTAACCCAACCCGCTTTCCAAGCGAGCGCCATAGGCCACTAGGCGAATCCTCCGCCGAAGAGGTTACCCGACAACCACCGGAACAGGCGATTCGGTCTCACGTTGGCCGATGATCTACAGTTGGGGCAACCCCCCGTGCGGCGGTATCCCACCGAATCCCCCAGGGCCGGAAGGCAGCAAGGGCAGGCGGGCTCTATCGGGTGCGCGGGGGGCCTTTTCATGCCGTGACTGCCCTACCCTGCAAGGGTGAGCTTTGCGATCCTGGCCCTGATCTGTCTGATCGGCCTGCTCGGTCCGCTGCTGGCAGTCAAGAAGTCGTGGCATCTGCCCATCGTGCTGGGCGAATTGCTCGCCGGAGTTGTCTTCGGACGCACCGGGTTCGGTCTCATCGACCCCACCGAGCCGACGCTGAATTTCGTGGCGCAGATCGGCTTCGCACTGGTGATGTTCGTGGTCGGCACCCATGTACCGATGCGCGACAAGCGACTGAAGTCCGCCTTCGGGATGGGACTGCTCAAAGTGGCCGCGGTCTCGCTGGTGGCAATAGGAGTAGGGCTACTGATCGGGGGCATCTTCAACGATCGACACTGGCAGCTGTACGCCGTGGTGATGGCCTCGTCGTCTGCCTCAATCATCCTGCCGATCATCGATTCGGTTGGTCTGAAGGGGCCGAAGGTGATCGCGATCCTGCCCGCCGTCGCCGTCGCCGACGTACTCTGTCTGGTAGCCCTGCCCTTGGCGGTCGATCCGCCGCATGCAACCCCGGCGCTGCTGGGCGTCATACTGGTGCTGCTGGCCGGCCTGTTGGTGTACGCCGTGTTGTATCGCCTGGAGCGCAGTGGCTTGCGGCAGCGGGTGCATCGGGTTTCGGAGCGGCGGCTGTTTGCGGTGGAACTGCGGGTCAGCCTGCTGATTCTCTTCGCGTTGGCTGCTCTGGCGACGGCGCTGGGAATCTCGGCGATGTTGGCGGGATTTGTCCTGGGCCTGGTGGTCTCGCGGGTCGGGGAACCACGTCGAGTGGCTCATCAGGTCTTTGCGATCACCGAGGGATTCTTTGGCCCGATCTTCTTCGTCTGGTTGGGCGCCACTCTGCAGTTTCGTGACCTGGCCAACCACCCCAACACGATCATGCTCGGTGTGGCCCTCGGCTTGGGAGCAGTGGTCTGTCACCTCGCCCTGGTGCTCCTCTCCACCCCGATCACACTCAGTGTCGTGACTGCCGCCCAGATGGGGGTGCCGGTGGCTGCAGCCACCGTCGGCACCGAACTCGGCGTGCTCGACCCCGGAGAGTCCTCGGCGTTGATGTTGAGCATCGTGATCACCCTGGTCGCAACCATGGGTGCTGGTGCGGTGGCGGTCAGGAAGCAGTCTCCAACTGATGGGCCAGGGCCAGGAGCAGTCCCTCGCTCGGGCCCGGCGCACTGAGTTGTGCACCGATCGGCAGCCCGGAGCTGTCGACACCTGCAGGCACCGAGATCGCCGGATGCCCGGTCACATTGGCCAAAGTGGTGAAGGCGATCATCGGCATCGACCTGAGCAGGGAATGCAGACTGCCGGAGGCGTCGAGTTGCCCGAGCAGCGGTGTCCGGCAGGCCAGGGTCGGCGTCAACACCACGTCGTACGACGCGAAGCGCTGCTCGAAGCGAGCGGTCAGGCGCTCGCCCTCCCGAACCGCCGCCCGGAGCACCCGGGGCCCAACCCAGACGCCCATCCGGGCGGTGGACCTAGTGCGCCATTCGAGGCGTTCGGGATGCTCCACCTGGCCCATCTCCTCGCGGATGGCGTGGAGGAACTGCGGCACGAAACTGGCCGTGGCATCTGGCCATGAACCGGAATCCTCGACCACTTCGTGACCCAACGCGGTGAGTTGTTGGGCCAGGTTGTGAACAGCGCTGAGTACCTCTCGGTCGACCCGCACCGGGCCGGGTGCCGGCTTGGTGACCAGCGCGATCCGTAGCTTGCCGGGGCCCTGTTGGAGGCTCTCGGTGAAGGAGGTCTCAGGCGGCGGCAGGGAATATCGATCGGCACCCGCATTGCCGGTGATCACGTCGTACACCAAGGCCGCGTCAGCGGCATTGGCGGTGAGCACCCCGACGACACCCAAGGAACCCCACAGGGTGGGATGGGGCGCAGTGGAAACGCGGCCGCGAGTGGGTTTGAGACCCACCAGACCGCAGCATGATGCCGGGATCCGGATCGAGCCGCCACCATCCCCACCCACCGCAACGGGTACGACGCCAGCCGCCACGGCCGCCGCCGAACCGCCGCTGCTGCCGCCGGTGGTATGGGTGAGCTGCCAGGGATTGCGGACCTGCCCGTTGGCGGCGCTCTCGGAGAATGGGAACTGGCCGAACTCCGGCATCACCGTGGTGCCGACAACGATCGCGCCGGCCGCTCGCAGGCGTCGTACGATCTCCGAATCGGTGGGTGCCGCAGTGGTATTACTGCGACCGCCATAGGTGGTGACCAGGCCAGCGATGTCGTTCTCAGCCTTGACCGCGATCGGTACCCCGGCAAGAGGTCCGTCACTGCCTGGCCCGCCTGCATCCAGGGCGTCGGCCTCGGCCAGGGCGGCTTCGGTGCGAATCTGCTCAAATGCATTGAGATGGGCGTTTTCAGCGATGCGACCTAGTGCCGCCTCGACGGAATTGCGGGCGGTGCGGGTTCCTGTCGAGATGGCCATTTGGTTCTCCTGTTTCGGGTGATGGTGAAGTTGGATCAAGCAGGCCAGTCGAACCAGCGCAGGTGCTCGAAGTGCTCCGAGACGTTTCCTGCCGGGCGGGATAGGTCGGGTTCGGCAGCCTCGGCCAGGATCCGAGAGGCATCGCTCAACTGGTCAGCGAGCATGGCGTCGTCTCCGCTGTCGCGAGCGCTGGGTGACTGCATCTGCCCGTCTGCATAGGTGATCTGATGCAGGGACAACGGCGGATCGACCAACCCCTCGCGATGTCGCCACAATCCGCTGGTGGGATTGAAGGTGTAGTCGGGCAGCATCTTCCAACCCGACTGGGCCACCAATCGCACCGCCTCGATGATGTAGTCGGCCACGGCGTCGTTGATGAAGTAGTTGAAGTTGACGCGAACCCATCCGGGTTTGATGCCCTCGCAACCACCGACGATCTCGGTCTCGAACTCGTGGGAGCGCTCGATGTCTATGCCCAACAGGCGATGCCCGTAGGGTCCAGCACATGAGCAGCCACCGCGAGCCTGGATCCCGAACATGTCATTGAGCAGTGCGACAACGTAGTTGTGGTGAAGATAGCGGCCTGAGGGGGAACGCAGCACGAAGGACATTATCGACAATCGTTCGTGCGCGGTGTTGCCGAGGATTTCGATGCGATCATCCGATGACCAGGCGGTGATCACCCGGTCGAGCAGGCGACGTTCGCAGGACTGGATGGTGTCGACTCCCACGGCCTCCTTGAGTTGGAAGACCAACCCGGCGCGGACCGATTCGATGATCGCGGGGGTGCCGCCCTCCTCACGCACCTCGGGATTGTCGAGATAGACGTGCTCGTTGGGGTTCACATAGGCGACCGTGCCGCCTCCGGGCACGACCGGCACCCGGTTGGTGAAGAGTTCTCGGCGCGCTACCAGGACACCCGGTGTCGAAGGGCCGCCGATGAACTTGTGTGGGGAGAGGAAGATCGCGTCCTTGTATGACGCCTCCGGAGCCCCCGGGGGAGGATTCATGTCGATCTCGACATAGGGCCCGGCGGCGGCGAAGTCCCAGAAGGACAAGGCGTCGTGTTCGTGCAGCAGACAGGCGATGCCGACGGTGTCAGAGACGATCCCGGTGACATTTGAGGCGGCGGAGAAAGAACCGATCTTCACTGGTCGGTCGGCATACTCCTCCAGCTTGCTGCGTAGATCTTCCAGACACACCCCGCCGTCATCGTCTTGCCGGATCGCGACGACGTCGGCGATGGTCTCGCGCCAACTGACCTCATTGGAATGGTGTTCATAGGGGCCCACGAAGATGACGGGTCGCTGCTCCAGCGGGATTTGCTGGCTCAACGCCCAGCGGTCCTCGAGCGCAGAGGGGATGCGCAGCCCCATCACGCCGATCAGGCGGTCGATGGCGCCGGTACAGCCGGAGCCGGTGAAGAGTACGACGGTCTCCGGGCCACCATGAACGGCCCGCCGGATGATGTCGCGGGCATCCTCGCGCAACCGGGTGGTCTGCAACCCGGTACCGCTGGATTCGGTGTGGGTATTGGCATAGAGGGGGAGCACCTCATCACGGATGTAATCCTCGATGAAGGTCAGGGCGCGACCACTGGCCGTGTAGTCGGCGTAGATCACCCGTCGTCTGCCATACGGCGTCACGATCACCTGGTCATCACCGATCACCGAGGAACGGATCAATCCCAGAAGACTGTCGCTGGCCTGCTCTCTCATTGGGTAACAATATCGACGTGAACAAGCCGGTGCGAAGTATTGCTGATGGATTGGAGGACTCACTGTGTCGAGTTTCCATGGTCCTGCTGTTGGTCTGGCAGCCAGTGATGCTGATCGCCATCGTGGGGACCACCGATGAGATCCGCAGGAACCCCTGGATTCTCATCGGGTTGCATCTGGTGGCGGTGCTCGCCCTGTTGTTGGGAACCCGAATCCCTCGGGTCGTCCCCGCACTTGTACTCGGGCTCTATGCCTTGGCAGTGCTGGACCTGACCAGCATCCCCAGCGTCGAAACGCCATTGGGCATTGCCGCCATTTGGATGGTGAACCTGACCAACCTGATTCTCCCCATGGCCACTCACAAACGACGTTATGTCGTTCTTGCCGTGGCTGCTGCCATCACCACTGGAGCAGCCATCGTCATGTTCGCAACGGGTGTGATTGCCCAGCTCGGTCCGTCCGTGAGTTTCACGGGTCTGGCCACCTTGTTCGCGATGCGGATTGGGGTACTACGCATTCGAAAGCTGGTGGCAACCGCCGATGAGGCTGCCGCCGACCTGGCGGTGGAGCGTGAGTCCATCCTGATCGAACAGAGCATCAGCCGGTCCTCCGCAGAGGATGCTCGGGTTCTCCACGACACTGTTGTGAACACTCTGTCGGCCATTGCCATGGGGGGAGCTGCCACCGGTGATCTCGACGTTGTTCGAGCCCGTTGCCTCGAGGATGTCGAGAGGGTGAGGGAAAGATTCAGGGATCGAGCCGAAGCGCCGGATGCGAGTCTGCTCTCGCTGACACAGAGCAATACGGGAGTTCAGATCAATCGCACCGGACTCTCGGATGAGGAGTTGCTCAGGATTGAGCCGTTGCTCGACCGCGACACGGTTCAGGCTGTGATCGGAGCAACCAGGGAATCCATTCGCAATGTGGCCAAGCATGCAGGTGTCTCAGAAGCTCAACTCGATATCTCCCAACTCCGTGATCAGTTGGTCCTGACCATCTCTGATCTGGGTCGAGGATTCGACGGGAATGTGATCAGTGGTCGCGGATTGGCCGAATCAGTGGTGGCACGCATTCGTGACGTGGGAGGTGAAGCAGCGATTGAGTCCACACCGGGGGTGGGGACCAGCATCCGGTTGAGGGCGCCCCTGACTCACTTGCGGGTACAAGAGGGCCGCACCCGGGTGGAGATCCCTACAGCTCCAGAATCCACACTCGCAAGGATTTACTGGCAGGGCATTCAGATCTGGACACTGGGTGTAACTGCCGTGGGAGTGGTTCTGGAGCTCTTCAACAGGAGCATGCAGTTCTCGTTCACCTACGTCATGTTGGCGATCGTGGTGTTTGGAGTTTGGTGCGGGATGCTGGTGATCGCACGTCCCGGGCGCTTTTCGAAATGGCTGCTGCTCCTAGTTGTTGTTGCTATCCCCTTTGCCTATGTCGCCGGACTGAGAGCGGTTGACTTCGGTGCTGACAACATTCAGTACTACCAGGCGATCGCATTGAGCCCGTTGTTGCTGGTCCTGTTGCTGGTCGCGTCGAGATGGTGGTTCATAGTCGGCGTCACCATCTACTCCCTTTCAGCTGCGTCGGTCGTTACCGTGGTGGCGTTTTCCCAAGACCGGGCCCATGCAATGGAAATCCTGATCGTGTCAATCCCGGTGCTACTGGTTGCAGCCATAGCTCACTGGTGGAAAGACTTCTTGACGGAGACGGTGGAGAATCTTGATGCCAATCGAAATGAGCTGCTTCGGCTCAGGGCCCAGCTCGCCTCGCGTGAGCAGATGGCCCAGGCGCGTCTCCAATGGTGGGCGGCGGGTTTGCGGGCGGCCCTACAAACACTGAATCGGATCGGTGATGGTCGAGACGACCCCAGGTCGTCCGATATCCAGCAACGATGTCTTGCCGAGGAGCAGTTTCTTCGACAGCTGACCATGATGAGCACTCGGTTCTCCCGACTGACCCCTTGGATCGTCAGCGCGATGATCGAAGCCCAACATCGAGCGGTCTCGCTGGTCTTGAGAGTTGGGGACGCTGGAGATGCCTCCGATCCGGGTTCGGCAGAATTTCTGGGCGGGTTGATCCGGCAACGAGTACTCGATACATCGGAGGGGGAAACCGTGACCGTCAGCGTCTTTTCCCAAGGTGAACGGTCCTCGATGCTTCTGGTCGGGCCACCTTGGAAGTCAAGCCTGTCCGACCTGCCCGCTGATTGGTCAGCGCTGCATCAGGATCTGGGAGAACACCACCTCCTGGAAGTGACCTGGCCCACAGGCTGAGGGCCATTTGGTCAACCCTGCTTGGAAGTTGGGTCCCCTTGGAATCGTGGCATCATTCCAAATACCCAAGGAAAGGGGGCGTCGTGACAGTCCGGGATTTCGATGCCGGGGAAAGTGACTACTGGCGGGTGGCGATCGTTGAGGACCACCTGCTGCAGCGCAACCGGACCGAGGAGCTGGTGGCTTCTCAGGACGGGATCCGCGTTGTGTGGAGTGGTGAAAAACTGACCGACTTCGTGCCTTGGGCTCGGGAGCAAGAAGCCCGCGCGCGTCCCCATCTGTTGATCCTGGACCTCATGGTCGACCGTGTTGGCGAAGTGGACCCACGAGTTGTGGGCAAACTGATCGATGGCGGTCTGAGGGTGCTGGTGGTTTCCGCCATGGCTTCGGTGCCCTTGGTTCGCTCCATCATCCGCGCCGGAGTGCACGGCGTGGTCAGCAAGCGTGATTCCGAGGACGAGGTCATCGCGGCACTCTGGGCCGCCCTTGAGCGCCGACAGTGGATTACTCCCGAAGTGGCGAGCTTGATTGCCGGCGATGCGAATCGGCCGCGGTTGAGTGATCAAGAAGAGCGAGCGCTTGTCCTGTATGCATCTGGGTTGACTCTGGATGAGGTTGCCAAGTCACTGGGAGTGCAGCCAAACACGGCAAAGAAATATCTCGAGCGAGCCAAGCGCAAGTACATCGGGGCTGGCGATGAGGTGCACACCAAGATCGACATCCGCCGAGTGGTGGAGCGTGACGGCTTGTCGCTGGACGAATGACGCGTGGTGCGAGCCGCTCCCGGACGGCATTTCTTGTCACCCATCTGGGTGTCATTTTGGCCGCTGGGTAGCCGAGTCCCGATCAGAGTCTGGAGATTGTCGCCATCAGCGCAGGTTTCCCGCCCGAAATGACCCGTTCCCAACCCATTTCCATCCGTTGTCAAAGGCCTGACCCCCGAACCGGGGTCATTTGGGCTTTAGCGCCTAATTTCGGGCGGAATTGCGACTCGACGTAGTTAGCGTTGCGGTTCCGCATCCCCATCCCGCAGGGATTGGGATTCGAGTGAAATACATCAACGAGTAAGGGGAACCGCCCAATGGGTAAAGCATTTGGGATTTCTTCTGCCCGACGACGCATAGCGAGCGTGACATCGATCGCCATGGTGGCTTCCATTGCCGCTGTCATCGGAACAGGAGTGACTGGCACCAGTGCCAGTGCCGCGAGCGGGGATGGCGAATTGTCCGTCCAGGTCGTGCGCGATATGGGAGCTAACGGAAAATGGGATCCGCTCATTGATCTGCCGCTGGCCGGAGTCGCGGTTACGGTCACGGACCACGGCGGCAACTCAGTTGCACTCACCACGGATGCCAGCGGCGTAGCCACCCTTCCTGCTGGTGACACTCAGCTCAGTGGTGGCAAGTACCGAGTCAGCGTTGCGAACCCGGATGCCGACTACTACTCCACGGCATTCGCTGCCAACAATGACCCCAGCACGACTCCTTCGGCCACGGATCTGTCTCCCAACGAGGAGTATGTCGATCTGACCGAAGGCGATGTGGCAGTTACGACCGGGTTCATGCATGCCCGCGATTACTGTCAGTCCAATCCTCAGGTCGCCAACGCTTGTCAGCCAGGCATCTTCAACCACGCGGAGCAGGGCCCCGGCGGGGTTGAGACGAGCCCGCGCGACACTGTTTTCCTGACCAACTACAACAACTCTGCCTACGATGACATCGCCAAGTCGGCTGCTACTGCCGGTAGCGTTGGCACGGGCTCGGTCTTCGGCATCGCTTACAACCGCCTCACCAAGAAGGTCTTCTCAGCGGCCTATGCCAAGCGCAATGTCGACTACGGTGATGCTGGTCCTGGCGGCATCTACATCACCGATCCCGCCACTAAGGTGACCACGGTTTTCGCGACCGTTCCCAACGCAGGTTCTACCGTTCACGACCTGACCCCGATCAGCGCCGGTGGCGATGAGGACCTCGAGTTCCGTAAGGCTGTTGGCAAGGAGTCCCTGGGCACCATCGTGATGAGTGACGACTACAAGTCACTGTTCGTGATGAATCTCAATGACAAAAAGGTCTACGAATACGATGCCACCGGAAACACCGCGACTGCCCCATTGCAGGTGATCGATGTTTCAGCCAATGTCTGTGGCACTGGAACCGTCGATGGTGATTGGCGTCCCAGCGGCCTCGGCGAGAACGACGGCGTCCTTTATGTCGGTGGCGTTTGCACCGGCGAGAGCGAAGCCACCAGCACCGCCGACAACCGTCCGGATTCAATGAAGGTTGTCGTGATGGCCTTCGACGAGACCGACGGAACCAGCCAGGGCGTCGTGCTCGATCAGCCATTGAGCAACTACTTGAGGCCGCTGGCTGGCGCATCACTCTCTTGCACCGATGGCGTCTCCGGTTACTCGCCTTGGCTCGCTTGGAACGATGACCTTTGGTGCAATGCCGCAAGTCAGGATGCCTCGCCGCAGCCGATGTTGCTGAAGATTCTTGCTGAAGCCAATGGTGACCTCGTGCTCAACTTCCGCGATCGCAATGCTGACCAGAATGGACCGTTCTTGATGGCCAGGACGGTGGGCAGCGGCACAGCTACTTCGGAGTACATCATCACTTCGGGTCAGTTGAACCGCGCCTGCTTTGACTCCGCACTCAACACCTACGTGATGGATGTGCAAGGTGGATGTGGCATTAGCTCTCCTGATGCAAATGGAGTTGGCGTCACCTTCTACAACAACCAGGGCGGCCCACACCCGACAGCCACCTTCGCTGGTATGACCCGCAGCCGCGCTGAAGAGGGTCTGATCTCTGACCAGATGGATGCCGGTGGCCCGTTCTTCACCAATGGTCTGACCACCTTCAAGCAGGACGACGGAACTCAGACCGGGTCGCAGACTATTGCTGCTGCTAATGGACCCAGTGCGAACGGTTTCCAGAAGGGCGCTGGCCTGGCCGACATGGACGTCCTCTGTGACCTTGCCCCGATCCAGATCGGAAACCGGGTTTGGTACAACGAGGCTGCTGACGGTATCCAACGCGCAGCGGAGCTCCCCGTTGTCGGAGCGACGGTCAACCTCTATGACACCGACGGCAACCTTGTGGCCACCACGGTGACCAACGATCGCGGCGAGTACTACTTCGACTCGATCAACGATGGCTTGAACTACAACACGAAATACGTGGTGAAGATGGACGAGCCGTCGGACTACGCCCCCGGTGGTCCGCTTGATTCCACGAAGTGGGGTCTTACCCAGATCGGAAGTGGTGCCAATGGCAACAAGGCATCCGCTGGTCCGGATGGTTATCCGCAGATTGCCCTGACAACGGGTGATCCCGGTGAGACAAACCACAGCTATGACATCGGATTCGCCTCGAAGCCGGGCATTCGCATTGTTAAGTACGACGGGCGCCTCCCAGGTCCTGTCGGTGGTCCCTTGGAGCACAACAACAATGTGGACAACCCGACGGTGTACGAAGCTGGTGCTGACGGTAAGACGGGTGCCCAGCCGGTCTCGATGATCATTACCAACAGCGGTTCTGCTGCTCTGGGTAATGTGAACGTGTCGGATGCCACCTTGCAGAAGCCAGCCATGAGCGGATTGACATGCGACTTCTCCGCTCTCGGTGGTCCAAGCACGGGCACCAGTTGGGTCGGTATCTTCCAGCCCGGCGACTCCTTCCCATGCACTGGCTCGATCAACTTGACCGCAGGTCAGAATCACGCGGACGAAGCAAGCGTGGTTGCAGACCAGGTCGATCCCGTCAGTGGGCTGAAGGTTGAGGGTGTGCCATCGGTTTCCGATGCCGATCGGTACTACGCCAAGACCGGTTTCAAGTCCGAAATCGTGATCACCAAGCGCGACAAGGCAACCGGATACGAAGCCGATACTGCTGACACGGCGATGCAGTTCAGGTCTCGTAAGGCCCGTGTGATCCAGATGCCGGCCACCAACGTCGGTACTTCACCGGTCACGAATGTGGAGGTCAGCGACAAGACCCTCAAGGGGCCGAAGGTGACCAACCTGCGCTGCACCTTCCCGGATGGTTCCAGGGTCAAGGCCAACAAGAAGGGCGTGGTTCGCTGGAAGGCGAGCTTCGGCGCCAACCCGAAGGTGTGGAACCCCGGTGTGACCTTCTACTGCAACGCCAAGCTCAGCATGAAGAGCGGCAAGAGGTTGCACGGTGATCAGATCAAGGTCACTGGTCTCGATCCAGTGGGCACCCGCCTCACCTCGAAGAACCGTTTCTTCGCTCGTGTGGCAAAGGGGCTCGCGCTTGGACCGAACACCGGCCGGTGATCCAACGGCAGCACAAAAGGCAATGGTTGCGACTGGTTATTCCAGTCGCAACCATTGCTGTCGTATTGACGGGTTGCGGGAGCTCAGCATCCAAGGTTGAGCTCCCTCAACGGCTGACCACCGACCAGGCGCAAGCCATGGCCATAATGCGCTTTCAGAACTACGACAAGCGCGTCCTCAATGTGAGCATCGACGTGCCTGGCGCGCCCGTGGACTTTCACACCAGGGCAGTGATCGATCTGCGCAACCATGCTGGATATGGCGAGTACTCGACCAAACAGCCCGGTGCCGAAGAGGTGCTCACTTCTGGTGTCATTGCGTGGAGCCAGTCCATGATCGCGACCACGGACGGTGGCAGTTTCAAGAAAATACCCTCGGATTCTGCGTGGACGCAGCGCGAAATTGGGCAGGCTTCCGCAGTGGACGCCATGCTCCTGCTGGCTCTTCAACTCGGGATGGATCGCCCGGAGAATCCCGTACTTCTCCAGCAGAGCACCGCCCGGTTGTTGCGTACCGAAAAAGTGGACGGGAAAGAGGTCTGGGTCATGAGTGGGCCCGCCCCGACTGGTGTGGATTCGGATTCCCAAGGAGATGGTGCGAACAGCAGTGGAAGCACAAAGTCGCGAACCAAATATTGGGTGAACAAGGACGGTGTAATGTCCCGCTTCGAAGCGAATCTCGGTGGGTCATGGGCCACTCTCAGTGTGCTTTCTCATGGTGACGACCCCATAGAAATTCCGCGCAAGGTACTTGCCGTATTGCGAATTGAGGCATCCAAACCGTGACATCATCAAAGCGCCGGGTTGGCACCGCCATCCTCGCCGCAATCCTCTCAGTCGCATTGTTGACTGGGTGTGGCTCGGACTCCAACTCGGACTCTCCCAAAGCAGGTGCGAGTCAACAGTTGGTGCGGGTGCCAGCCGATGCTCCTACCATCCAGAAGGCACTCGACAAGGTGTCGGAAGGTGGCATGGTGCTGGTTTCGCCGGGTACCTACAAAGAAACCGCGCTCGTCCGCAAGCCTGACGTGACCGTGCGAGGTATGGACCGAAATTCGGTGATCGTCGATGGTGAGGGAAAACGGCCCTATGGCGTGGTCGGTATTGCCGATGGTGTGCGGATAGAGAACCTCACCGTGCGGCGTACCACATTCTATGGAGTCCTCGTGACCGGGCTGCATGACGATTCGGGGCCAAGGGCAAATGATGACACCGGTGGATACGAGACCTTCGACCCCGCGAAGTTCCCACCCCTGAAACGCTTCGACATCAACCATGTGACCGCTCTCAACAATGGCCTCTATGGCATCTATGCGTTCAATTCCCAACATGGCGTAATCCGTGACAACTATGCGAGCGGTTCTGCCGATAGCGGTTACTACGTCGGTCAATGTCACGACTGCGGCATCCTGGTGTCCGGAAATATCGGTGAGCACAATGCTGTTGGCCTCGAAAATGCCAATGCCTCCAAGCCCCTGATGATCACTGGAAACAGGTTCAGTTCGAATCGCGTCGGTATGACCTTTCTGTCGGACTACCAGGAAGCCTTCATCCCGCAACGGGGCAATGTGATTGCGGGAAACCTGATCGACAACAACAACGAGCCAGAGTCTCCGGCACAAGCTGATGGCGGCTTCGGCACCGGTATTGGCATCAGCGGCGGCACCGAGAACGAGTTCCTCCGCAACCTGATTTCTGGAAACAAACGTGGAGGAGTGGTGATCGCCAATACTGCTGATCTGGCCTCGCTGCGCAATACTTTCACCGGCAACCGGTATGCCAATAATGGGATCGACTACGTCAATATTTCTTCGGCCGAGACTCCCAGTTTGGGCAACTGTGCTGAACCCGGCATCTCGACGCTTCCCGTGCTGCTTTCGCGGGCGTTCGAGTCGTGTACGACGAAGACCACGGCCCCGGCTGCTTCGGCCAGCGCGTTCGCCCAAGGCGTCCCTGCCCCGGCAGGAATGAGCTTCATGGATGTTCCTGAGCCCGGCCCTCAGCCCAGCTTGTCGGCTGTGGACGTGGTTCCTGACAGCTTGCCCGCTGTCGTCGTCATGCCCGAAGTGTCGACCATCAAGATTCCAGCACGCACCCTGCTGGCTCGATGAGAGAAGTTCTCATGTCTACTCGTGAAGTACGTACCCCGGTCATGGTCATGTCTGTGTTCTGCACTGTCATGGCGTTGACCGCCACCCTGTTCGTGGTGAGTGTGGGCAGCGCCAATGCTCAGGGATCGGCTTCGGCTGACCCCACCTCTGAACCGAGATGTCTTACAACCGCTACCGGCCCAATCCGTCCAGCCAAGGCAGTGATCCCCGCGCTCAATCGGACAGTTGATGTGGTGGGTGTGGGCCGTAAGCGCAATGGCGCGATCGGTTCGCCACCGGTGACCTCACGTGGCAAACGCCTGATGGGCTGGGATCGTTACAACCGGCCCGGAACGGGTCGGGGTAGCGTAATCCTCGACGCCCACACCTGGCCTGATGGATCCGCTTTGGGCAATGCAATGTTGCGTTCTCTCAAAACTGGTTCAACCTTCACGATTCGTGACGCAGCTGGTCGGGCCGTTTGCTACCAGATCGTCGAGCGGCGTTCCTACCGGCGATCAAAACTGCCGCGTCGCAAGATGTTCCGTACTTGGGGCCAGGAACAGGCAGTCATCGTGGTGTGCTCGGGGAAACGTCTTGGTCCGGGAAACTGGCTGCGCCGCACTGTCTGGTACGCCGTGCCCGTTAAGGCTCCGGATCCGGTTGGGGTAACAGGTTGACGGACCAGCGTGCATCGGGAAAGGTGAGCAGACGTGGACTGCTGACCGCGACGGGTGCCGGAGTGGCTGCCGTGGCGTCGCTTTCCGCGTGCTCTGCTGCGTCGCCACCATCGAGTTCGCCATCGGGTAGGCAGACAAAAGCGAGCGAGCCAGTGGCCGCTGAGGGTGCCAACCAGGCGGGCATCGTTCGACCGGAGTCGCCTCAGTCGCAGTTGGTGTCGCTGGTCTTCGATCTGCCCGACGACATGGGCAACAGGGCGATCGCCAATTTGCTGGCAGCCCTCGGTGAAAGAATCCTGGTTCTCACTGAACAGCCCATGCTCGGTGTGGTGTCGGACCAGGACCTAACCGTTACGGTCGGGATCGGGCCGAGACTCGTGAAAGCGGTGGACCCGAATCTGCCCGGAGCCGAGGCATTGCCGCGTTTTCGGCGCGAAGACATCGATGGTGAGGCGCGCGGCGGTGACCTCTGGCTCCAGATCTGCGGGAGTGATCCGTTGGCGGTGTCACTCGCCGAGGTTTCCCTACGAGAAAGCCTCGGGGACTCAGCGCGATTGAACTGGCGACAAGGCGCTTGGCGGGGCGACTCCGGTCTGGTCGAGAGCAGCAGCACCCCGAAGGTCAGGGCCCCAAGAAATATGATGGGATTCCAGGACGGAATCACCCTCCCGCGTGGCGACAAAGAGCTCGATGAGGGCGTCTGGATCTCTGATCCAGATCTGCTTTCCGGAGCCACAATCGCGGTGGTCAGACGTTTTCGTTTCGACATGACGGGTTGGCAAGCGCTCGACGTGGATCAACAGCAGAAGGCTGTCGGTCGGGAGTTGGTTTCCTCGCGGCCCCTCTCTGGGGGCGAAGAGATCGACCTTGGGGCCAAGACTCCGGAGGGTGTCTACTTGGTGCCGGTTGATGCTCATGCAAGACGGGCGCACCCGCTTGCTCTGGGAGTGCCGGTGATGTTGCGACGGTCGTACTCAATCGATGACCCCTATCCCGGCCTTCTTTTCATCAGCTTTCAAAACACGCTTAGAACTTTTACGGCGACCATGGCATCTCTTGACGAAGCCGACCGAATGCTTGACTTCACCACCACCACGGCGTCCGCCACCTTCCTCGTCCTGCCGGGATTCACCCGTTCGAAACCGCTGGGATCGGCGTTGTACGAATGAAGAGCCCACGTCTCCTTCCGAGCCAGAGCAGCTTGGTTAAGTGACGTGACATAGCGCGCTGCCCCCTCCAGCGCCCGTGAGGGGGCAGCGTTGTCCTTTTCTCAAGAATTTGCCCTGTCGGAATTGATGAACAGGATGCATCCTTTGTTTAGGGTTGCCTGACCGGGAAGAGATGCTGATCATGATCGACGGAATGCCACTCCATCCGCTGGTGGTCCATGGCGTGGTGGTGTTGTTGCCGGCGGCCGTTCTCGGAACGATCCTGATCGCAGCCCGCCCATCCTGGCGCACGAAGTACGACATTTTCGTGGTGCTCCTCACAACTGCTGCCACGATGCTGGTTCCGATTGCAACGCGCAGCGGTTCAGAATTGGCCGAACAACTGGGAGAGCCCGCAGCCCATGCAGAGCTGGGCAGACAACTGATCTGGTTTGCGATCCCAATGCTGATCCTGAACGTGGCCTTGGTTTGGTTTGCCCGCCGCAAGGGGCCGGGCGAGAACTCTGATCGACCCCAAAAAGTGGTCGGTGGACCAGTTGTGACGGCGGTAGCGGTGTTGAGCGTCCTAGCCGCTTTGGCCACTGGAGTACAGGTCGTGAGGGTGGGGGATTCAGGTGCCCGAGCGGTGTGGTCGGATCGAGTCTCCACAAAGTAGGTCCCGTCCTTTGAGCAGTGTCGCCTCTGGTGGTTAGGGTGGCTGGGTGCAGCCATCCCTAGCGCTCTACCGTCGCTACCGTCCGGAGTCCTTTGCCGAGTTGATCGGGCAGGATCATGTCACGGAGCCGCTCAGGGCTGCGCTGGCCAACAATCGCGTCAACCACGCCTACCTCTTCTCCGGACCACGGGGCTGTGGCAAGACCACCAGTGCCCGGATCCTGGCCCGGGCATTGAACTGTGAAAAGGCGCCAATCGCTGACCCCTGTGGGGAATGCCAGTCCTGTGTGGATCTGGGGCGGGATGGCTCGGGGTCGGTTGACGTGATCGAGATCGACGCCGCCTCGCATGGCGGTGTCGATGACGCCCGCGACCTGCGTGAGCGAGCCTTCTTTGCCCCGGTGAGCAGTCGATACAAGGTCTACATCATCGACGAGGCACACATGGTCTCCAAGCAGGGCTTCAACGCGCTTTTGAAGCTGGTCGAGGAGCCGCCCGAGCACCTTAAGTTCATCTTTGCCACCACCGAGCCGGACAAGGTGATCCCCACCATCCGGTCCCGGACGCACCACTATCCCTTCCGGTTGATCCCCCCACGCACGCTCTCGGAGTACCTGGCCGGCGTCTGCCAACGGGAGGGAGTGCAGATCGACCCCGCGGCGCTGCCACTCGTCGTACGAGCCGGGGCCGGGTCGGCCCGGGATTCACTCTCAGTGCTGGACCAATTGCTCAGCGGGGCCGGGCCCGATGGAGTCAGTTATGAGTTGGCTGCGAACCTGCTTGGTTACACCCCGACCAATCTGCTGGATGGTGTGGTGGATGCGCTTGCCGCAGGCGATGGTGCCTCTGGGTTTGCCGCAGTCGACCAGGTGATCGAGGCCGGACAGGATCCAGAGGGTTTCCTTCGGGATCTGTTGCGCCGGTTGCGGGACCTGGTGATCATCGCCTCGGTTCCCGATGCGGCCGCCTCTGGGCTGATCGACGTACCTGCTGATCAGGTGGAGAAGTTGGTGAACCAGGCTGCCAGGTTCGGCCGGGCCGAGTTGGTCCGGGCTGCTGACATCCTGGCCACCGGTTTGACCGAGATGCGCGGGGCCACCCCGCCGCGATTGCTGCTGGAGTTGATCATCGCCCGGGTACTACTTCCCGGTGCCGATGCGACCGAGCAGGGTTATGGCGCTCGGCTGGACCGGATCGAGCGTCGGTTGAGGACCGGTGCGCCTGCACCAGCAGCCGCGCCTGCACCTGCGCCGGCCCAACCCCCAGAACCCGTCCAAGCACCTGCGCCGGCCCAACCCCCAGCACCCGCTGCGCCCGGCCAGCTCGGCCTGGCCGACGTACGCCGCCTGTGGCCAGACCTCCTCGACCAGGTCAAGAAGCAGCGCCGCTTCACCTGGATCCTGCTCAGCCAGAATGCGCAGGTGCTTGGCCTGGAGGGCAACTCTCTGATGCTCGGATTCAACAACGCTGGGGCCCGGGAGTCCTTCATTGGCGGTGGCAGTGATGAGATCCTGCGCCAGGCTGCCCTTGACCTGCTGGGTGTGGACTGGCGGATAGACACGGCCGTGGATGTCGGCGTTACGCCAGGGGCCACACCCCCGCCCCGGGTGACCAGACCCGCCGTACCTGAGCCCGCAACCTCGGAGGCGATGACCCGGGTCCGGGAGAATATTGCTCCCACCCGTCCGGCAGGCAGGCCCGAACCTGCGGCTGCGGTGCCCGAGGAGATCCAGGATCGCGATGACCCGGACAATGAGGATGTCACCACGGGTAGTGAGGAATTGCTCCAGGAACGACTCGGCGCCGTGCTGATCGAGGAGACCAATCATGAAGGAGATCCCAGATGACCGAAGGTGGATTCGACTTTGGCGCGATGTTGGAACAGGCCCAGCAGGTGCAGGCTGACCTGATCCGGGCTCAGCAGGAGTTGGCCGACACCACTGTGGAGGGGGATGCTGGTGGAGTAGTGGTTCGGGTCAACGGTGTCGGGGACCTGGTTGCAGTAGAGATCTCTGCCCAGGCAATAGCCGGCACCGATGCCGACTCACTGGCTGATTTGGGCGACCTGATCGTGGCTGCATATCGCAATGCCAGGTCCCAGGCGGATCAGATTGCCGCTGCCACCCTGGGTCCGTTGGGTGGCGGTCTGGATCTGGGCGCTCTCGATGTATGAGGGAGTCCTCCAGGATCTGATCGACGAGTTCGCCCGATTGCCCGGAGTGGGACCCAAGGGCGCCCAACGGATCGCCTTCCACCTGTTGGCGGCTGACCCTGCTGATGTTCAACGATTGGCCGACACCCTGGTCCTGATGAAGCAGAAGGCCTCCTTCTGCCGGGTTTGTGGGAATGTCTCCGAGGAGGACACCTGCCGGGTCTGTCGGGATCCGCGTCGGGATCCCAGCGTGATCTGTGTGGTTGAGGAACCCAAGGATGTGGTCGCGATTGAGCGCACCCGGGAGTTCAAGGGGCGTTACCACGTCCTTGGCGGGGCCATCTCGCCCCTGGATGGCATCGGGCCCGAGCAGTTGCGGATTCGGGAACTGATGGGACGGCTGGCCGATGGCCAGGTCGTTGAGGTGATCCTGGCGATGGACCCAAATATCGAGGGCGACGCAACCGCGGCCTATCTGACCAGATTCCTCAAGGACATGGAGATCCGGGTGACCCGGTTGGCCAGCGGCCTGCCCGTCGGTGGTGACCTCGAGTACGCCGATGAGGTCACCCTGGGGCGCGCCTTTGCCGGGCGTCGTACTGCTGGGGAATAGGCTGGCACTGAGGGCAACGACAAATCTGGGAGGAAGTCGTGACCGAGGTTGATCTCGAGGAATTCGGCCAGCAGATCGCTGATGCCGTCGAATCCTTTCTGGTGTCCCTCCAGGCGATCAGCCGGGAGGAGTCGGTGGGGAGCGCCGTACCACTGCTGTTGTTGGAGGTTTCCCAGGTGATGCTCGCCGGCGCTCGGCTCGGCGTACAGATCGACTTCCAGCCACCAGGTCCCTATCAGCCCGATGTCGGGCCCGACCCGGATCTGGACGACATGCGGATGCGCCTGGCTGAGCTCCTGGGTGATGCTGACACCTACAGCCACAACTTCGATCCCTATGGTGCCGAGTGCCTCACCTCGCAACTGTCAGATGACCTGACCGCGATTGCCACCGACCTGGCCAATGGGCTCAAGCACTTCCGGGTCGGAAATCTCGAGGAAGCCCTTTGGTGGTGGCAGTTCTCCTACCAGGCCTCGTGGGGCACCCTGGGTTGCGGCGTTTTGAGTGCTCTGCACTCGGTCATTTCCCATGATCGGGTCGACAAGGAGATCCTCGGCGAGGATGAACAGATCGCAGCAGCCGATCAGATCCTTGGTTAGCGCCGCACAATCACCCCTTCCGGGCGACCCGGATGCCGGTGGCTGGTCTGGACGCTGGCTTGGGTCACGGTCCGGCTCACGTAGACTTTGGCTGTTATACCCCCACTATCAGGAGCACAATCCATGGGCATTGTCGTGCAGAAGTACGGCGGTTCGTCCTTGTCCGATGCCGACGCGATCAAGCGGGTGGCCCGTCGCATCGTCGAGCAGAAGCGCGCCGGCAATGATGTCGTGGTAGCCGTTTCAGCGATGGGGGACTCAACTGATGAGCTCCTGGATCTGGCCAATGAGGTCAGCCCGCTGCCCCCAGCCCGCGAACTGGACATGCTGTTGACTGCAGGTGAGCGGATCTCGATGGCCCTGGTTGCCATGGCCATTTCTGATCTGGGCTTCACTGCCCGGTCCTTTACCGGTTCCCAGGCAGGTGTGATCACCGATTCGGTGCATGGCAAGGCCAAGATCATCGATGTCACCCCGGGCCGGATCCAGTCCGCTCTCGGTGATGGGCACATCGTGATCGTGGCCGGCTTCCAGGGCGTGAGCCAGGACACCAAGGAGATCACCACGCTCGGCCGTGGAGGCACTGACACCACTGCAGTGGCGCTGGCCGCCGCCTTGGATGCCGATGTTTGTGAGATCTATACCGACGTCGACGGCGTATTCACTGCGGATCCACGCATCGTGCCAGCCGCCAGGAAGCTGGATCAGGTCACCTATGAGGAGATGCTGGAGTTGGCCGCCAGCGGCGCCAAGGTCCTGCATCTGCGCTGCGTCGAGTACGCCCGTCGCTACAACATCCCGATCCACGTCCGGTCCTCATTCAGCCAACTCGACGGCACCTTGGTGACCGGAAGCATCAATGACGAAGGTGAATCATCCATGGAAGCAGCAATCATTTCCGGAGTCGCTCACGACCGCAGCGAAGCCAAGATCACCGTGGTCGGCGTACCCGACAAGATCGGTGAGGCCGCCCGGATCTTTGAGACCCTGGCCGAGGTGCAGATCAATATCGACATGATCGTCCAGAACGTCTCCGCCCTGGATACCGGTCTGACCGACATCTCCTTCACGCTGCCGCAGAACGATGGCCAGGCTGCGATGGAGGCTCTGGACCGCCTCAAGGACGAGGTTGGCTTTGAGAAACTCATCTATGACTTCACCATCGGTAAGGTTTCCCTGGTCGGTGCCGGGATGCGCTCCAACCCCGGCGTGACCGCGAAGTTCTTCAAGTGCCTGGCAGATGCCGGGGTGAATATCGAGATGATCTCCACCTCAGAGATTCGGATTTCGGTGGTGGTTTCTGAGGAGCAGGTCGACGTCGCCGTCGCTGCTGCTCACACTGCCTTCGACCTGGATGCCAGTGAGGTCGAGGCAGTTGTCTACGGAGGGACTGGTCGCTGATGGCCCGCATCGGAGTAGTTGGTGCCACCGGTCAGGTCGGTGTCGCCATGCGCGAGATCCTGTTGCAACGCAACTTCCCAGCAGAGGAGATCAGGTTCTTTGCCTCGGCCCGCTCGGCAGGCAAGGTGCTCAGCTACGGCGATCGCGAGGTTGTGGTGGAGGATGCCGCCACGGCTGATCCAGCGGGTCTGGACATTGCGGTGTTCTCTGCAGGGGCCACCACTTCGCGCGCCCAGGCGCCCCGGTTCGCCGAGGCTGGCGTAACTGTGGTCGACAATTCCTCGGCCTGGCGGATGGATCCCGACGTGCCGTTGGTGGTCTCCGAGGTCAACCCAGAAGCGATCAAGAACGCGCCCAAGGGCATCATCGCCAACCCCAACTGCACCACCATGGCGGCGATGCCGGTGCTCAAGCCACTGCATGATGCGGCTGGCCTGACCCGGCTGATCGCCTCCACCTATCAGGCTGTTTCAGGGTCTGGGGTCGCCGGCGTTGAGGAGTTGGCCTCCCAGGTCGCCGCCGCTGGTGACAAGGCCACCGAGTTGGCCTACGACGGAAGTGCGGTGACCTTCCCGGAGCCCAACAAGTACGTGAAGACCATCGCCTACAACGTGCTGCCGATGGCTGGCTCGGTGGTCGATGACGGCTTGAATGAGACCGACGAGGAGAAGAAGCTGCGCAACGAGTCGCGCAAGATCCTCGGCATTCCCGAGCTGCTGGTTTCGGGTCTCTGCGTCCGGGTGCCGGTGTTCACCGGCCATTCGTTGGCGATCAATGCCGAGTTCTCCCAGTCCATGACTCCTGAACAGGCCCGCGAGATCCTCTCATCGGCTCCCGGTGTGGAACTTTCCGAGATCCCCACGCCCCTGGAAGCGGCCGGCAAGGACCCCTCCTACGTCGGCCGATTGCGTCAGGACCCCGGCGTGCCCGACAACCGTGGTCTGGCGCTGTTCATCAGCAACGACAATCTGCGCAAGGGTGCGGCCCTGAACACCGTGCAGATCGCCGAGTTGATCGCCGCTACTCTCTGACCTACTGCTGCCTCGACGGGTTTGGGGTGAGCCAGGAGGCGGCCAGATAGCAACCGGCCGTGAGGGTGGGAATGGCTGCGACCATCCAGACCTGATCGAGCTGCCGGACCACGGTCAGCAGCACGATCACCATCAGCAAGCCGATGCCCAGGTACGCCGTGACCACGGGCTCGGGTTGTCCCAGGAAGTTCAGGACGCCCGCTCCAGCGGCTCCGGAGATCAGCAACACCACGATGGTGCTGACGAAGCCGATGCCACCACAACCACCGGGGCCGAGCAACCAGTGGCAACCCTGTTCGGCGGCGTAATACAGAGCAGTGGCCACCACGCCAGCCACGAGACCGCTACCAACTGCGGCCAGGGACTTATTGACCCTGAGCCGACGCCGTTGGTGCAGTTTTCGGGGTGCGCGACGCCGAGCCATGCCCAGATCCTCCCACGCGGCTCAGTGATTGCGCGGGAAGCCGAGGTTGATACCGCCGTGGCTGGGATCGAGCCAACGTGAGGTGATCACCTTGCCGCGAGTGAAGAAGTGGACGCCCTCGGTGCCATGGGCGTGGGTGTCTCCGAAGAGGGATTCCTTCCAACCGCCGAAGGAGTAGTAGGCCATCGGCACCGGTACCGGCACATTGATTCCGACCATGCCGACCTCCACCTCGTTCTGGAAGCGCCGCGCGGCACCGCCGTCGTTGGTGAAGATCGCGGTGCCATTGCCGTAGGGATTGGCGTTGATCAGGGCCAGGGCCTCCTCATACGACTCCACCCGTACGACGTTGAGCACCGGTCCAAAGATCTCCTCGGTGTAGATACTCATCTCAGGAGTGACATTGTCGAAGAGGGTGGGCCCAACGAAATATCCATCCGGATTGGGATCCACAGTGCGCCCGTCGACCACCAGCTTGGCCCCCTCGGCTTCGCCGGCGTCGATGAACCCGGATACTCGCGCCTTGGCGTCCGCAGTGACCAATGGCCCCATGTCGCATCCGGTCGTCCCATCGCCGGTCCGCAGGGTAAGGGCGCGTTCCTTGATCCTGGCGACCAGTTCGTCAGCGATGTCACCCACGGCCACGCAAACGCTGATCGCCATGCACCGCTCACCAGCAGAACCGAAGCCAGCATTCACCGCCTGATCCGCAGCCAGGTCGAGGTCGGCATCGGGCAACACCACCATGTGGTTCTTGGCGCCACCGAGTGCCTGGACTCGTTTGCCGTGGGCGGTGCCGGTCTCATAGACATACTTGGCGATCGGGGTCGAGCCGACAAAGGAAATGGCTTTCACGTCCGGGTGGGTGAGCAGGCCATCAACCGCGACCTTGTCGCCATGTACGACGTTGAACACGCCATCTGGCAACCCGGCCTCCTGCCACAACTGCGCCATCCAGTTGGCAGCCGAGGGATCCTTCTCTGAAGGCTTGAGTACGACGGTGTTCCCAGCCGCGATCGCGAGCGGGAAGAACCACATCGGCACCATGGCCGGGAAGTTGAACGGGCTGATGATGCCCACCACGCCGAGTGGTTGCCGGATCGACTGGACATCCACCCTGGTGGAGGCGTTCTCGGTGAATCCGCCCTTGAGCAGATGCGGGATTCCGCAGGCGAACTCGACCACTTCCTGACCACGCGCCACTTCGCCAGCGGCGTCAGAGAGGACCTTGCCGTGCTCGGCGGTGATGATCGCGGCCAACTCCTCGCCGCGC
>CAZRKI010000034.1:0-24751 GCA_964600765.1 uncultured Marmoricola sp. | reverse complement strand
CGCCAGTGCTATGTACTCGATCCGATGCTGGCCACCGGCGGCACCCTGGCAGCGGCAGTTGAGTTCCTGGTCTCCCGGGGCGCTGATGACATCACCTGCATCTGCCTGCTGGCCGCACCCGAGGGAATCGACCGGATGAAGTCGGAACTGGCCACCCTGAAAACGCCGGTCACCCTGGTCACCGCTGCATTGGACTCACACCTCAACGACAAGGGCTATATCGTGCCGGGCCTGGGCGATGCCGGCGATCGGCTGTACGGGCTGGCGCAGTAGGTCTCACATTCCGAGTTGGGTGCTGGACTGGTCGCTATAGCAGCCACTCAGGCACCCAACCCAATCTGCCGGAGCCCCAGAGCCTGCAAATCCCGGGCAATTGCTGCTGGGGTCTCACGTAGCTCGACCGCCAGACAGCGCACCACAACGATCCTATTGTCGGCGGCCAGCAGTTGACGTTGGCGACGTACGTCATCTGCGTAGTGCTCCAAACGATGGTGAAAGGCCCCATCCACCTCCAGGACCAGGACACGGCCATCATCGAGTTTCCACTCGGCATCAGTGAACCGAATCTGCCCCGAACTGTCATGCCGTTTGGTCTGTTGCATGGGCAAAGGCAAGCCAAAGTCCTTGCAGAGCCTGATCACATCCAGCTCCGCCATCGAATGCGCACCCGATGCGACACCCGCCAACAACCGCTTGAACTCCTTGGCCCGCCGCAATGGGTGCAGACTCTCGATCTCATTGAGCAGCCGATCTGGAGTGGTCAGTCGCTGTTGCACCAGAGCAGCCAGCAACCCATGAGCCGTGCGGCGCACGGGTTCGTACGACGCCCACAACAGCGCCGCAGGCTCAGCCCGGACGACGGGCAGGGAGCTCCTGGGTGACCTCAGGGAGGACAACTCACGGCGCGTCCGCACGAACCGATAACCCGGTAACGGCGCGAATGCCCAACTGTGTGGGACCAGTACAACGATCTCTTCGCGTTGCCAGTGGCGCAGGCCCTGCACCTGACAGGCTTGTACGCCGCCGATCAGTGACCCGTTGCCGGTGTGCAGCACCCCGAGCCACAGGGCCTGCTGTGGGGAGAGTGAGCCAGTCGTCGTACTGATGACGTGGTCGCTGCAGCGATTCCACCGACCGGACGCCAACTGATGTCGTACGAAGGATCTCGGCGTCTGAAGTTGATTCAACTGGCGGACGGTGATCAGGCCCGCTTGAAGGGAGACCAACCCCTCCCACGGTTGTTTGTGCATGGGGTGATCTTGCGCGACCCAAGGCTGTGACGCATTTGCCAATCCACAGAAAAGCAGTTGGGTGCTGGAGTGGCCGCTATAGCGACCGTTCCAGCACCCAACTAGAAACGGGAAGGGCTCAGAGAGCCTTCACCGCGTTGAACAGCTTGCCCATGGTGTCCTTGGCGTCGCCAAAGAGCAGGGTGGTGTTCGGCGAGAACAACAGTTCGTTCTCGATGCCAGCAAAGCCCGGCCGCATCGAACGCTTCATGAAGATGACCTGCTTGGCCTCCTCGGCGTTCAGGATCGGCATGCCGTAGATCGGGGCGCTCGGGGTATCCCGCGCGGCGGGGTTGACCACGTCGTTGGCGCCGACCACGAGCACCACATCGGCGTCCTTGAACTCGCCGTTGATCTCGTCCATCTCCTTGAGTTGCTCGTACGGCACCTGGGCCTCGGCAAGCAACACGTTCATATGACCTGGCATCCGACCTGCCACCGGGTGAATGGCGTAATCAGCCTTGATGCCGCGCTCGCCGAGCTCATCGACCAGTTCACGCAGCGTGTGCTGCGCCTGGGCCACGGCCAGGCCGTACCCGGGTACGACGATGACCCGCTCGGCGTAGTTGAGCATGATCGCAACGTCCTCGGGTCCAGCCGACTTGACCGGTCGATCCGAGGCCTCGCCCGCACCCAGGGTCGAGCCGCCCTTGAGCGCTCCGAACAGGATGTTGGTGACCGAGCGGCCCATGCCATTGGCCATCAGCAGGGTCAGGAAGGTACCGGACGCGCCAACCAGGGTGCCGGCAACCAGCAGCAGTACATTGCCGAGCACATAGCCGCCAGCAGCCACGGTCAGACCGGTGAAGGCGTTGAGCAGTGAGATCACGATGGGTACGTCGGCACCACCAACCGGCAGCACCAGTAGTACGCCGACCAGCAAACCGACCAGACCCAGAGCGATGCCAATCAGCATCGTGGAATGGGTGACCGTGAGCACTGAGAGCACCAGCGAGGCGATGATCGACAGACCGAACAGAATCGGCAGGCCGGGGAAGATCACCGGGCGCGAGGTCATCAGTTCCTGCAACTTCAGGAAGGTGACGATCGATCCGGAGAAGGAGACCGAGCCCACCAGGATGGTGAATGCGGTCGCCGCAAAAATGAACCAGTTGTAGTGCTCGGCGCCGTGACTGAGCATCTTGTCCAGTTCCAACAGTGCCACCAGAGCGGCAGCACCACCGCCCACGCCATTGAACAGCGCCACCATCTGGGGCATCTGGGTCATCTGGACCTTCTGGGCGCCCAGGAAGCCAATCACGGTACCGACCGCAATCGCACCCAGCATCCAGCCAACGTGGTCCAATTCCAGATAGAAGAACGGGATCGCCACAGCAACCACTGCAGCAGCAGCACCCAGCAGGTTGCCGTTGCGGGCGGTCTTGGGTCCGGAGAGGCCCTTCAGCGCCAGGATGAAGCAGACGCCACCAACCAAATAAACGAGTTGAACCCAGGTAGGAGTCACTTGCTGACCTCCTTGGCCGGCTTCTTCTTGACGAACATCTGCAGCATCCGGTCAGTCACCACGAAACCGCCAACCATGTTGATCGCGGCCAGCACGATGGCGATGAGACCGATCACCAGGGCCAGGGTGCTGGTGGTGGTGCCGGTGACGATGATCGCGCCCAGCAGGATGATGCCGTGAATGGCGTTGGCGCCGGACATCAAGGGAGTGTGCAGCGTCGAGGAAACCTTGGAGATCACCTCGATACCGACAAAGACGCTCAGGACAAAAATCGTGAGCCAGACGATGGCCTCGTTCACTGGCCCGCCTCCTTCTCGTTGGGGGCTGCCGCCTGCTCCTGGTCGAAGACCTGATCCCGGTCATCAACCTGGGCCGGGGCTACCGGGTCAGGTCCTTGGATTGCTTCACGGGTGGGTTGATGGACGATTTCTCCGCCATAGGTGACCGCACATCCAGCCACGATCTCGTCCTCAAAATCAGGCGAGAAGACACCCTCGCTGGTCATCAGGGTCAACAGGTTGACGATGTTCTGGGCGTACAGACGCGAGGCTGGTCCGGGCATCTGGGAGGGAACGTTCTCGCCGCCCCAGATCTGGGCGCCACCGTGCTTGACGATCTTTCCGGCCACCGAGCCCTCGACGTTGCCGCCGGTCTCCGCAGCCAGATCGACCACGATCGAGCCCTCCTTCATCGCCGCGACCATGTCGGCGGTCACCAGCAGTGGAGCCTGCCGGCCCGGTACCGCCGCAGTGGTGATCAGAGCGTCGGCATCAGCGATGTACGGCGCCAACAGCTCGCGCTGGCGGGCCGCCCGATCCTCAGTCATCTCGCGGGCATAGCCACCAGAACCCTCCAGGGTCTCCAGCTCCAGATCGATGGACTTGGCACCCATGGATCGGATCTCCTCAGCGGCAGCAGCGCGGACGTCGTAGGCCAGCACCACGGCACCAAGGCGCTTGGCGGTGGCGATGGCCTGCAGGCCAGCCACACCAGCGCCGAGTACGACGACCTTGGCTGGTTGGACGGTTCCAGCAGCAGTCATATTGAGCGGGAAGAAGCGCCGCAATAGGCCGGCAGCGACGATGGCGCAGCGATAACCGGCCACCAGCGCCTGGGAGGAAAGGGCATCCATGGACTGGGCGCGGCTGATCCGGGGCACGAGCTCCATTGCGAAGGAGGAGACCTCAGCGTCCTTCAGCACGCCGACCAGATCATGGGACTGGTTCACGGGCAGGAAACTGATCGTGGCCGCACCCTTGCGCAACTGAGCGATCTGGTCGGCAGTCAGCGGGTTGACCGCCACCACCACGTCAGCGCCGTTCAGGGCATCGGCGGCGACACTGGCGCCAGCCTCGGCGTACTCCGCATCGGAGAACTCGGCCGCTTGTCCCGCGCCCGGCTCGACGGACACGTCGTACCCAAGGCCGGTCAGCTTGCTGACCAACTCCGGCACCAAAGCGACGCGCGCCTCGCCCTCGCGGGTTTCTTTGACTACTGCAATCTTCACGCGGCAGACCATAGCCCAGACGCTGTGTCCCACCCTCAGGGTGTGCCCCATCTCACCTGAGCCGGGTGGATGCCTGGAGCAGCCCACTTGGGTCCTAATCGCCTAACCTGTGCTGGTGGTGGTTCTGGGAAGCATCTGTTGGGGCGTGGTGTTCGGCTCACTTGCCGCGGTCATCTGGCGGTTGGCGGGAGCCACTGAACTCCTGGCCCGGATCCTGTTCGGGCTGATCATTTTCGGGGTCATCGGGTATGCGCTCACCCCGGATCGTCCGGCCTGGATGTCCCCGGGGGTGTACATCCGCGAACACTCCTCCACAACTGGCGCGGCGGTGCTGCTGCTCGCCGTACTGTTCCTTTCCGCGGTCGCAGCCTTTCTGCTCATCCAGCGAATATCTCCAAAGCCGAGGCGGCAGTAAGTCACATCACCCAACCCTCCGGGACCCGATTGTGTGCAACCCGCTGTGACCTGGGTGGATTAGACGTGACGAGGGCAACTACGCCCCCATTTGGTAGCAGAACCACCCGACCTCTAGCCTTGATGACGCACGCCTGATGGCCTCACAGCACGGAGAAGCACAATGCGCTTTCGCCTCACGCCCAAGGAAGACGGCTTCAGTTCCTTGTTCGCCAACTCAGCGACCTATCTGGTACAGGGCGCTGAGCAACTGACCACCATCCTGGAGGCAGACAGTCCCGAGCAGCGGCGCAGCTGTGCTGAGGCTCTGGATCGGATCGAATCTGCTGCCGATGAGGCGACCCACGCGATCATCAACAAGGTCAACAGTTCCTTCATCACTCCCTTTGATCGTGATGACATCCATGGTCTCGCAGTCGCAATTGATGACTGCCTGGACCACATGGACGCCGCAGCTGATCTGATCTACCTCTACCGGGTGGCAGATTTCCCCAAGCGGGTGTTCAAACAGGTCGAGGTACTAAACGAAATGGCGGTGCTGACCCTGGAGGCAATGCCCAGGCTTCGCGACCCCCAGGAACTCCAGGAGTACTGGATCGAGATCAATCGTCTGGAATCCCAGGCTGACAAGCAGTACCGACGCATGCTCGCCGACATCTTCAATGACGAGTCGGCCAATCCGATCACGGTGATGAAGCTCAAGGAGATCATCAACGAACTGGAGGCCGCAGCAGACGCCTTCGAGCGGGTGGCCAATATGGTTGAGGGCATCGCGGTCAAGGAGTCCTGACCCAGTGGAGATGCTGCCCATCATCATCGTCATCTTCCTGGCGATGGCCTTCAACTACACCAACGGCTTTCACGACTCCGCAAACGCAATCGCCACCTCGGTCTCCACCCGGGCGCTGACCCCACGGGTTGCCCTGTTGATGGCCGCAGTGGCGAACCTGTTTGGCGCCTTCTTTGGCAAGAAGGTTGCCGACACGGTCGGCAAGGGCATCATCGACAGCAGCGGAGCCACCCTGGCTCTGTGCGCCGCAGCGCTGGTCGGCGCCATCGGGTGGAACCTGTTGACCTGGTGGTACGGCCTGCCCTCATCCTCATCCCACGCCCTGATCGGCGGCCTGGGCGGAGCTGCTCTGGTGGCTGGTGTGGGCGTGCACTGGATGGGCATCTTCGAGAAGGTCATCCTGCCGATGCTGCTCTCCCCCGTGATCGGCCTGATCGTGGGATATCTGGTGATGACGGCGATCCTGTGGATCTTCCGACGAGCCCATCCGGGACGGGTGCAGCGCGGTTTCCGTTATGCCCAGACCCTCTCTGCAGCCGCCATGGCCTTCGGACACGGCATGCAGGACGCCGCCAAGACCGCCGGCGTCGTCGTACTCGCCCTTACTGTGGGCGGCTATCACAGTGCCGGGGATGACAGCATCCCGTTCTGGGTGCTGTTGATGAGCGCCATCGTGATCTCCCTGGGTACCTACTCCGGTGGCTGGCGGATCATGCGCACCCTGGGTCGCCGGATCATTCATCTGGAACCCCCTCAGGGCTTCGCAGCTGAGGTAACCGCGGCCACCATCCTCTACACCGCCACCATCTTCAAGATGCCGATCTCGACCACCCACGCAATCACCTCAGCAATCATGGGCGTCGGCTCGACCCGGGGCGGCAAGGCCGTGCGCTGGGGAGTGGCCAAGAGCATCGTCGGCGCCTGGATCTTCACCTTCCCCGGAGCCGGGATCAGCGCTGCAGCCTGTTACGGCGTGCTCTACCTCTTCGGCGCCCGCTGAACCGCAGCCGCTGATTGCGACTCGATGGGGTCAGCTGCCTGCCACCAGATCCGGGCCAGCTCAAACCGGGAAGGCGCCTGCAGTCGCTCCCGGAGCCCGGCAACATGTTTCTCGACTGCCTTCACCGAGATACCCAACTCGCTGGCGATCTGTTGATTTGAGTGTGCCTGCGCAAGCAGCGCCAACACCTCGATCTGGCGTTGGGTCAGGGTCGCTTGCCAATCCACGGCCGGGACCCGGGGTGATTGCCCGGACACTGCGGCCAGCAATCCGATCCGATTGGGCACGGCAAAGGCGCACAACACCCGGGAGGTGTGCAACCGGATGGTCGCCGGGGTCAGGAACAACTCCGCTGCGATCCGATCGGTGCTGGAGCCGGCCAGGATCATCCGGGCCACCTCGGCCTCCCGGGGGGAAAGCACCGCCCAACCCCCGCCGGTCACTGGCGGTAGCCGACGCCGGGCGGCACCCAACGCAACAGTGGCCGAACGACGTACGGCTGCGTGACCCCGCTGGTCACTGGCGGCCACGAGTTCGCGGAGTTGCCGGCTGGCCACAGCGATATCGGCGACCTCGATCCGGTAGCGGGCCAGCAACAGATTGGCCTCAGCTTCTTCCAACGCCCGGCCCTGCTCCTGGCAGGCCGCCAGACTCCGCTGCACCAGCATGATCGCCTCATCGACCGAACCAGTCGCGTGGGCATAGCGACTCAGGGCCCGGTCGACGACCGGAGCCGGGATCGGATCAGCGGCCAACTCACCCAAGCGGGTGACCCAAACCGCTGCCGCATCCAGGTCCCCGGCCGAGAGCGCCGCAACCAGCAGGAGCTCAAATCCAAGAGCCCGGTCCACCAGGGTGCAATGCGCCAGGTCATCAGAGCCTCCGGCGCGAAGGACCAGGTCGGCAGCACCGACCTCATCCCCGACCGCCACCGCGCCGTAGGCCAACAGCAGGAAGGTGCCGCGGTGCCCAAAATCAACGGGTACGTCGGGGATCGCCGCCACGATCCGATCCCGCTCCCGCATCGTGTCCGGATCATCGGCATTGCCCTTCACCAGGCAGCCAACAGCCGCCAGGACTGGCTCCAGGTTCGCCGGATGAGGCAGATCCAGCACCTCGGAAAGCAATTGCGCAGCGACGTTGATCTGACCGCGAAAACTCAGCACCCGGATGACACAGATCCCGAGTAGGACCCCGAACGGATGACCGGCCCACCCCGGGGCTCTGGCGAGGGCTCGCGGATCCGGGCCAATCACCCGCGTCGCATCATCGAGTCGGGCTGAAACCAACGCTGCCTCAGTCACCAGATAGCGGATCAGGGTCCACCAGCGGCTGCCATCGTCGTACTGCTCCAGCAAGTGCTCGGCAGCAGTGATCGGATCAGCGGTTGCGCCTCGGTCCGGGTCCAGGAGCCCACCCCGGGCGAGACCGAGTGCGGCCAGGGCCAGAGCTCGCTGGTGGTCGTCAGTGGCCTGGGACAGCGCGCTACTGGCCTGGGTGACTGCTTGCTCAAACTCACCCAGCCAGAAACTTGCTACTGCGCCGAGCGCGGCCGCGACCGGCGCGTCGTACCCGGGCCGCCCGGGGCGGCAGCTTTCGAGCGCTCGACCAGCAGCGCCACAGGCGATCTGCCCGAAAACCTCGTCGAGCAGGTCATCGCGGGTCATGGGTCTCACGCTAGCGAGATCTGGTGAGCCGGATCAGGGATACGCGCCATCAAGAACGGGCTGATTACACGAAAACCCCATTGCCCACCCCTACCCAATGGTTCGAGGATCAACCCCGTGGAAACCAGACGACTCCGCTTGTTGGCTGCCGGCGCCCTGATGCTGGGCGTATTGACCACTGGTTGCGGATCCCAGGCCGAGAGCCCCAAGGACAGTCCAGCCGAGTCAAGCCAGTCTGTGGACCAGGGGGCCACAGACGACTCGACCTCGGCTCAGGACACACCGAAGTTCTGCGACCTGCTCACCGCCGAACAAATCGGTACGGCGATTGGTGGCACCGTCACCTTGAATACAGGGCCGTTCGATGCCTGCGAGTTCAAACAGGATGACCCACGGGCGCTCAGTGGCTCACTTGGCACCTCATCGCTGCAGGAGAACGGGGGCTACGAGGCCTACCAGGCAGGGTCCAGGGCGGCCATGGACGACCCGACCCGCACCGATTTGCCGGGGCTGGGTGACGCGGCGTACGTCGACATCGGGACCGTCGCCGGGGGTTCGAATCTGCAGGTCGCTGGTGGCGTGAAGGTCGGCGACACCATCCACACCATCAATCTGGCCCAGGGCAATGGGATGAGTGCAGCCCAGTTGACCGAGATCAGCAAGAAGTTGCTTCAACTGATGCTCGACGCAGTCAACAAGTAGTTCGCCACTTCATTCGGGGGGAGTGGCGAGTCACAGCCGATGACTGCCTCAGCGCTGATAGACCGGAAGCCCGTCGATCCAGGTCGAAGTCACTGTTGCTGCTGCGATCTCATCATCGGGAGCCGTGAACGGATCCCGATCCAGCACCACCAGATCCGCCAATGCACCCGGAGCGATCACTCCGGTGTCTCCGGGCTGATCTGCCTGTTGATTGAGTCGCGCCGATCCGGAGGTATACGCCGCCAGTGCCACCTCCAGGGACAGCCGCTGCTCCGGCAGGAAGGCTGGGCTGGGCGGTGAGCTGGCGTCGTACTCAGCGCGGTTGACGCCAACATGGATCGCTTCAAGTGGATTGGCTGAGGAGATCGGCCAGTCACTTCCAGCGGCCAACTGTGCACCGGCGCGTTGCAAACCGGCAAAGGGGTATTGCCAACCGGCGCGATCGGCCCCGATGAATGGGATGGTGAGATCACGCATCTGGTCATCCTCACAGGCCCACAACATCTGCAGGTTTGCGGTAACTCCCAGCTCCGCGAACCGCTCGATGTCGTCGGGATGGACGAGCTGTAGGTGCGCGATGTGGTGGCGGTTGGTTGGATCGGTGCCCACGAAGGCATCAAGGGCCTCTCGTACTCCCCGATCACCAATGGCATGAACATGCACCTGAAAGCCGGCCGCGTCCAGAGCACTCACTGCTTCGCGCAGCTCAACGGCAGTGAAGAAGGAATGGCCGGCGTTGTCGGTGGGATGACCACATCGATCCAGGTACGGCGCCAACAGCGCCGCGGAGAAGTTCTCCGCAACGCCGTCCTGCATGATCTTGACGCTGGTGGCCCGAAAGCGATTCGTGGAGTAGTCAGCACGCTGCTGCTGAAGTTCGGGTAATTGCTCCAGGCCCCGACCACGACCCCACCACAGAGCACCCACCACCCGTCCGGTCAGTTCCCCACGCTGGGAGGCAAGACGATAGGTCGGGCCTGGATCCTCCATCCCGGAGTAGGCGCCCACGATGGCCTCCTGCCAGCTCGTGATCCCCAGGGAGTGCAGATGATCCTGGGCCACCTGGAAGGCCCGGTAGTACTCCGCATCGGTCGGGGCCGGCACCAACCGGCCGACCAATTTCATCGCGCCCTCATGCAGGGTCCCGGTCGGATTGCCATCCGAATCGCGCTCCACCCGGCCGTCCGGAGGGTCCGGGGTGTGCCGATCCACTCCCGCCAGACCGAGTGCAGCGCTGTTCACCCAGGCGCTGTGATGATCCCGATTGGGCAGGAACAGTGGGCGATCCGGCACCAGATCATCGACATCAGTGAGCAGCGGCGTACCGCCGGGGAAGGCGGGCATGCTCCAACCGCCACCCAGGATCCAGGGTTGGTCCGGGTTGGACCGGGTGTAGGCAGCGATGAGTCGGCGATAGTCATCCCGGGTTTGTCCACGGGTCAGATCGCACCGGTTACGCTCCAATCCCCCCTGGACTGCATGGATATGCGCATCGGTGAAACCCGGAAGCAGCAACCCACCCGCCAGGTCAACCACATCGGTGGCCGTCGGATCGGACTGGAGGGAACCGGGTCTGCCCAACTGGAGAATCCGGCCGGCACCCACCAGCACTTCCGTAGCCCCGATGTACCGGTGGCCATCAAAAACCGTGCCGTTGCGAAAGTGAGTGATCCGGTGGCTCATGGCACCAGCCTGTCACCTGGAGGCTGGAAAGACCGGAGAACTCAGGCAGCGCCCAGGGAACGCCAGTAGTTGTTGAGCTCCTCATTGGTCTTGACGAACCAGATGATGATCCCCAGGAAGAAGAGCCAGCCCAGCAGTAGTGCCCACAAGCCGGTCACGGCGGTGACCGGTGGCTGCTGCCCACGGCGCTGATAAAGGCCACCGACCTCACTGGAGGTGACGAAAGGCATGGCGAGCCCAAAGAAGAAGCTCAGCAGGAGCGCAATCCCACCACCGATGCCCTGGCCACTGTGACGGCGCATCTCGTCATGAACCACGAAGTACCAGTAGAAGCCATAAAGTCCCAGGGTCAGGATCATCAGTAGGAAGCAGGTACCGGTGCTGCGGACCTGACCCACTGCCCCCGGGTTGTCGACAACTGGTACCTGTGGTGAAGCAATGGGTTGTTCTGGCAATTCGCTCATGATCTCTCCCGGGGTTGATTGACGATTGGGACAGTACCGCTAGCCACCGACACTGATTTTGAATTCCGCAGACCAGAGCGGAGCGGAGACCTAGACTAGACCAGACGTTATGAGTATTTTGTCCGTATTGCTAGCGGATAATCCCCTATCGCATATCTAGACATGTTTGGCAGCTATGGAGGCGGTTTGTATGACCCGGATCAGTAAGTGCATCGCGATCATTTGTGCACTGGCTATTTCCACACTCGGGGTCGCTCCTGCGTTTGCGGGGACCCCTTCACCAACCAGCCTCGCTCGGTTTGATGACCCCCAGGCAGCGCCTGTTTCTGACCTACAAGCCACTGGGGCCGGGGGCGGAAGTGTCTTGTTGAGTTGGGTGAACCCACCCGGAGTCAGCGACATCATCGTCCGGTACAGCAGCGACAGCGCTCCTACGTTGCCCTCCGAAGGCACCGGGGTGAGCGTCAGTGGCACCCCCGACTCGGTGACTGTCTCCGGGCTCGCCGACGGCACCGACTACCACTTCTCGGTTTTCGCAGTCACAGCCGGAGGCACTTCCGGACCGGAATCGGTGCAGTTGGCGCCGTACACCTGCCCTGACCTGACCCCAGCACTGGATGCCGGCGCTCTGGTCACCGGTCAGGGTTGGGTCGCCTGCAGCGCCCCTGAGGCCAATCAGGGCGACAACACCTTGAACACCGTGCTGCCCAGAACTGGATCCACCCAGGCCTTGATGACCTCCGGGGACGCAGGCCTGGCCTCGCCACCGAACAAGTCGAGCGGCTCGGGACGAGGCAACAACACTGGTGCCCGGGGGGCCTATGACGTATCGATCTATCGGATCGACCTCAACGTGCCCGAAGAAGCCGTCTGCCTGAAACTGGATTATGTCTTCGCCACAGAGGAGTACCCAGAAAATCTGGGCAGGAACTTCAACGATGGCTTCCTGGCCCAGTTGGACCAGAACGAATGGCACGTCGAGAGCGCATCCATCAACGCCAGCAATAACTTCGCCAGACTCAAGAATGGCGGATTCGTGAGCGTGAACAGCGCTATCTTTGCCGACCCCTCAAAGGTGGCCGGGCCAGACACCAATGGCACCGAGTACGACGGGATGAGCCAGCCACTGACTGCATCCACCCCGGTCACTCCCGGCGCTCACTCGATCTACTTGTCCATCTTCGATGCCAGTGACTCGGCTCTGGACTCCGCTGTCTTCCTGGACAATTTGAGGACCACCGAAACCCCCTGCGTCGTGGGCTCAAACCAGGAGCTCGCCCTGGGCAATGACAACGTCACCGTCTATCGGAACTCCGGAGCCACGACCATCAATGTCCTGGCCAATGACTCCGACCCGGATGGGGACAGTCTCACCATCATCGGGTCCACCGCTGCTTCCAATGGGACCGCCTCATGCAATGACACTGAGTGCACCTATACGCCCGCTCCGGGCTTCTTCGGCAGCGACTCCTTCACCTACACCGTCTCTGATGGCCGCGGTGACATCCGCTCTGCCACGGTGTCCATCACGGTGGAGAACAACCCACCCAACGCAGTTAACGACTCCGCCAGCACCGCTGAGGACACCGACACCACTCCGATCAATGTGCTGATCAATGACTCCGATCCGGATGGGGATGACATCGAGATCGCCGGAAGTACCGATGGGGCCAACGGGAGTGTGACCTGCTCACTGACCAGCTGTACCTATACCCCCGATCCGGACTACTTCGGGACCGACTCGTTCACCTACACCATCCACGACGGCAATGAGGGCCTGGACACCGCGACCGTCGAGGTGACCGTCACACCAGTCAACGACGCACCCATGGCGATGCCGGACAACGCCAACACCATCAAGAACACCAGTAGCAGCGCCATCAACGTGCTGGTCAATGATGTGGATGTCGATGGTGACACGCTGAGCATCACCAACAACACTGACGGGGACGATGGCACGGTCACCTGCACCGCCACTAGTTGCACCTACCTGCCCGACACTGGCTTCGTCGGTACGGACTCCTTCGACTACACAGTCTCCGATGGCAATGGCGGCACTGACACCGCCACGGTTACGGTCACGGTGGCGGAAACACCACCAGTGATCCTGCCGGCCTGGATCCAGACCTTCACACTCGGCGTTGCCAAGGCGCCCACCACAAAGACCCCGGGCACCCTGGTCGTCTCGATGACCTCCACCACTGGTGCTCCGGTTTCCGGCTCGGGAGTGCTGACCGCGAAGCTGGCCACGAAAAAGAAGAAAAAGAAGAAGGCCAAGCCCGGCCCCACGGTTAACATCCCGTTCACCGTGGCCGGTGGCAGCGCGGTGGTTTCGATCCCGAGGCTGAAGAAGGGCATCTGGACGATCAGCGGAACCTTCGCCGGCAATGGGAAGTTCAACGCCTCCGCATCAGCGCCGATCAAGGTCAATGTGAAGAACAAGAAGAAGGGCAAGTAGCCCAAAGGAGCAGGGACACCGGTTTCGTCAGCGCAGTCGGGCCCGGTTGTCCTTGATCTCCACCTGGCTGGAGTAACGCCCCAGCAGGTCGCTGAAGCCGGAGGCGCCGTACTCGCTCTCCTTGAAGGTCGGCTCGATCCGCAGGATCTGGTTCTTCAATGAACTGAGGGCGTGCCAGTCCCGGTCTGGGTGCTGCGCGTCCAAACCGCGCATCGCCTCATGGATCAGCGGGTAGGCACGGCGTAGGGGAGTTGTGCCCGAGCTCTGGGTCTTGGCCGCGGGTTTGGGTTCTTCACGAGCCGCCTCGTCCTCAAGTTTCTGGCGATCAGCAAGCAGTTCGTCGTAATTCACATAGACATCACAGGCGCTGGCCAGCGATTTGCTGATGCTGCCAGCCACCCCAATGCCGAGTACGACGCGCCCCAACCGGCGGGCGCGCTGGGCAAGTGGCACGAAGTCCGAGTCCCCTGCAGCGATCACGATATGGGTCAGGTCATCGTGCAGGTAGAGGTCCTCGATCGCATCGACGGCCAGCCTGATGTCGGCGCCGTTCTTGGTCTTCGCCGCCGGGAAGAGTTGCACCAACTCGACCGCTCGCGCCACCAACTGATTGCGGTAATCGGAGTTCTTCTTCACCGACCAGTCGGCGTACGCGCGGGAAATGGTGAGCCGTCCATACCTGGTGGCGAAGTCGAGGAGTACGTCGATCGCCACCGTGGCGCCCACTCCGGTCTCCTTGGCCTGGCTGGCGCGGGAGATCACCACGTTGTCGAAATCGATGTAGATGGCAACCCGGGGGTCAGAGGTGGTCATAGGTGCACCCTAGCCGGATCCTTTCCGATCACCCTCGCTGCTGTTCCGACCAGGCCCGACAAGCAGCCTGGTAAGCCTGCTTGGCGTCTCCCTGGAACCCGGTTTCGTCCATCGCGCCCCGAATCAGTTGACGGCGTACTGACCGTGGCGGGACTCCGCTGTCGTCCGGGATCGCTTCTGTGGCCCACCTACGCAACTCCGCGTCGTACAAGCAGAGGCCGAAGAAATGCACCACCTGGCCCAGCAGGATGGTAACCAAACCCATCAGTGCGATCAGCCAGTCGCCTCTGACCAGACCGATCACCAGAACCACTGCACCACCGAAGGCCAGGGCAGTCTTCAGGAGTGTCTCAACCAACGTGAACAGGGTCTTGATCAGTTCCCACATGTGGTGTCCTCCCCCGATCCGTCACTGGATCTGAGAATGCTGTGGTGCAGTCGTGGGTTTCTCACCAGTTGATTTCTTGCGCCTTGTCGACTTGTTAGGGCTCACCAGATCGCTCTTCAGAATCGGTGGCAGCCCCCAACACTGCTGCCCAGTCCTGTCCACCATGGAAAACGCCGAGGATCGTGACGATGGTCTCGGCCGACGATTCATCCACCTCATAAGCGATCAAGGTACGGCCCTTGTACGTGGTCGTTCGGATCCCCTGGTCGCAAGTCCTCACGGGACCGTCCGGACAACGGAAATACCGCAATCGCGTCGATGTGGTCGAGGACCCCCGCGAGGTAGCGCTGCGCGACATCTTGCGATGCAGCCCCAGCGATCCATTCCTCCAGATTTCTGAGTTGCTGTCTTGCTCGCGGTGCGTAGATGATGCGGCCCGTCATGAACGGGTGGCCCACTTGCCCTCGAACTCCGCACGCACGTCCTCGGCAGAGACCCCAGTCGACGGATCTGCCTTGATCTCGTCGTACGCCGCGACCACCTCGGAGCGCAGCCAGGCCTCCGCCGCCTGGTCGAAGGCCTCGTCAGGGTCCACCGTTTCGAGCAACCGAAGCGCCAAGCGCCGACGCGCGTCAGCGGGTAGCGACATCCCCGCCTCGAAGAACTCCGACTCGCTCAGCGACATACAGCTAGTCTACGACCACTCCGGACAGCGACACCCGCTGAAACAGGAGCCCTTGGAACCCGCTGTCACGTCTGTGCCACCCGACGAGCGCTCGTGTCACCTCCGAATCTCTCGCGGTGACTCGACCAAGTCAGAGTCTGGGATCAACAGCGGACGGCAGCGACTCCTGACACTTCATGACTGTCTCTTGTTGTCTGAGTCAGACAGTTGCGCAGCAACGTGAGCAGCGAACTCGGGGTCGGCGTGGATGCGGGCAACGACGTCGTCGGCGATCTGGTCCACGTCGAGAGGGCCGGTGTATTCGACCGTCAGGTTGTGGGGTTGTTGGACGTCGAGGTGGGGGGGTGTAGGCGCTTTCGCCGTTGTCGCCGTACGCCGTGAGGACGTGGTCGAACACGAGCTGCACCTTGGTGTGGAAGATGTCGACGGTGTAGGGGTCGGGGAGGGTCTCGTCGAGGACTCGGCGGATGGTGCTGTTGACGTCGTTGGTGGTGGCGACCTTGCGCCGCCAGTCCTGGACGAGTTTGTCGTGTAGGTGCTCCAGTAGCTTCTTCGCGCTGGCCTTGACAGTTTGGGGTTCGTCGGCTGTCAACTCTGGGTCGGACTGGGTGAGCAGGTCAAAGACCGCAAGCTCTTCTTCGGTCATGCCCTCACGGGCTGCCCGTTCCTCCTCATCGGTCAACGTCTTCGACAGCGCGATGAGGCGACGCAGGCATTCGTCGATGTTGAGGCTACCGGCGCCTTAGTCCTCGATGAGTTGCTCGATCCGCTCGACGAGTTCGTAGCGGGTCGGGTTCCGTACTGCGGCGCCGATGGCCTGTTGTTTCAACAACTGCGCGAGTCGATCTGTCTCGGCCCGTTTGCGTCCAGCGAACCTGGCGGCGAGACCATCGAAATCGATCTGGGACAGGTCGATCAACGGATCGGGAGTGGCGCCTTCAGCGGCCGCGCGGATGACGTACACCTCGGCGCCGACGGAGCGGTCGAGCAGCACATCCACCGCGTCGGCGACAGCCTCGATGTCGGGAGTGGGTGGCTTGGTGACTTCGTCGACCAGGAGGGCTTCGACGGCGGCGTCGCGTAGAGCGATGTGGTCGAACCCTTCGGCATCGCGCATCGCGATCAGGTCAACACCGACGCCCGAACAGAACGTGATGAGGTCGGCGACGGCAGCGTCGAGCTCTCCCGCGAGGCACTGCCTGCGCCGTGGATCACCAGCGCCTGCTCCATGTTTCGGAACACACCGGCGTAATCGACGATCAGGCCATTGTCCTTATCAGGGAAGACCCGGTTGGCGCGAGCGATCGTCTGCATCAGGGTGTGGTTGCGCATCGGCCGGTCGAGATAGACCGTCGAGACACTGGGGGCGTCGAACCCGGTCATCCACATGGCGCAGACAAAAACGATGCGCAGCGGGTCTCCCGCGTCCTTGAACTTCTCAGCGAGGTCTTCACGGTTCATCCGCTCACGGTGGGGACGGATGTCCAGGCTCTGCTCGTCGAGCAGCTTCAACTCGTTTTGGCTCTGTGACACCACGACCGCCATGTTGGTGGTCTCCATCAGCTCGATGCGCGAGGCCAGCCACGGTCGCTCCAACTCCGGGAGGCGGGACTTGTCTGTCAGGAAGAGGACTGACTTGGCCTTGTAATCCTCGGGACGCACCGGGTTGCGGGCACTGTGACCGGCCTCGACCTCGGGACGCATTGCATTAAAGCGTTGCTCGGCGTAGGCCGGGAGGTTCAGGCCCAACGCGTAGGGCCAGAACTGGGGCGGGGTCAGCTTCGAGTTGGCGCGCACCTCATCAGCCGCACCCCACAGTCACCGCCGACTCTCAGGCGGCAAGGCACGAAGTCCAACCCACGCGACCGGTGGTGACCATCCCCTTGGGAGGCTCCCAGCCGATCGGCCCGGGGCCTGAAGTCCCCTACGGAACTTCGCGGCCAGGAAGTCCCAGAGCTCAGGCAAGAGGCGTGCAGGTCAGTCCATTAACCCGGCCTCCCAGGCGCGGGCGGCGACCTCGACCCGGTTTCGGGCATCAAGCCGTTGCTGGATGCTGGCCAGGTGCGTCTTGACCGTGCCCAGGGCGATGTGGAGTTCAGCTCCGATCTCGACGTTGGTACGACCACAGGCAACGAGCCGGATCACGTCGAGTTCGCGGTCGGTCAGGGTTGGTAGTGGTCGGAGCGATCTCCTACCGCCTCCGCGGGTACGCTCGAGCAGAGGAACGGTCAGCTCGGGACTGATCAAGGCATCGCCGACCGCTGCAGCGCGTACCGCTGCGAGGAGTAGATCCGGACCGGAATCCTTCAGGAGGAATCCGCAGGCTCCCACCTCGAGGGCCTGGTCGACGTACTCGTCGTTGCCGAAGGTCGTGACGATGACCACGTTGGTCATCGAACTGACCTGACGGGCGACCTCGAGGCCATCCAGCCGGGGCATTCTGATGTCAAGGAGCGCGACATCGGGCCAGTGTCGCCTGATCTCGTCGACCGCAGTGGTGCCGTCACCGCACTCGGCAACCACCGCGATGTCAGGCTGGGCTCCGAGGATCATGGCGAATCCGGTCCGCACCATCTCCTGGTCGTCAGCGATCACAACATTGATCGTCATCGGCCCTCCATCGGTAGTCGGAGCTCAGTAACCCAGCCGCCCGGTTCGACCGGTCCTGCCGTCAAGGTGCCGCCCAGGAGACTGGCCCGTTCACGCAGTCGGTCCAGGCCGCTGTTGTTCCCCGAACCGATGCCTCCAACCGCGACACCATCGTTGCGGACGACCAGATGGTAATCATGCGGATTGCGGTCGAGCCTGATCACCACGCGGCTGGGCCGGGCATGGCGTCGTACATTGGTCAGAGATTCGGCAAGGGCCCGCTGGAGCAGCGCCCCTACCTGTGGGGGTGGCTCCTCTTCTGTCAACGTGACCTCCACCGGGATCCGACTGGTCATCCCGAAGCGGTCGGCGAGATCGCGCAAGGCAGCCAATCCACTCATCGGTCCGGTGCCGGGCGACGGATCGTCGTTCTGGGCGACGAGCTCACGGATCTCCTGAAGGGCTCTCTGCGCCGACTGCTCGATCCGGGCGAAGGCATCCCGCACCTGGTCGTTATCAGTGGTCGCAGCGGAGGCCTGGGCCAGGACCACGATGCCGGTCACCTCGTGAGCAACCAGATCGTGCAGGTCAACAGCCATGCGTGCGCGTTCCTCGGTGCGCATCAGTGCTCGGGCATATTCGACATGTTCCTGTTGGTTTCGGATCATCGACCCGATCGCGAGGCTGACCGTGCAGGCGGCGAGACTGCCCATCATCAGGAGGACCTCGATGCCCTCGCCCCACAGGCCGAGTGGAAGTAGCGAGGCCACGACCATGAAGGCACTGAGAAGCACCCTGTCGAGATTGGTCCGGCGCAGCCCCGCGACGACTCCGGTCTGGACTATCAGGCCCCAGGCCAAGGTGGCGCTCCACCAGCCCTCCGCTGCGAGCAGTCCACCGGCGACGACGGCGAGTGCCAACCACAGCGCGTTCCTTCCGGCGGGTAGCACCCGCACACGCGGACGACGGCTCCAGGCCCGGATGGTCCGCTCGGCCTCGACCTGGAGGACGAGGCCGAGCAGGATGGCTGGAACGATCAGCAGTTGGTTGGCCCCAGAGACTACGTCGAGCAGGAGCGTGAGCACCAGTGGGACCACGACCAGTCGACTCAGTCTTGTCATGGGATGTCACCCTACCGAGACTCAGGGATCAGCCTCTGGCTCGTACGCCCGTGGCCACGAGACTGACTTTCACGCCCTCATCGGTGGTGACCGCGCGGTGATCCATCTTCAAACCGGCCAGGCTGGGAACCGTCACCGCACCGAGGAAACGTCCGTCCGTACTGGTCACCGTGACCTCCCTACCCTGAAGCTTGGCGCGCACCCCGACCTTCTTGCTATCGATGATGGCGCGTGGTGTGAGGACGCCATCCGCGGTCGGGACCGGCGTAACCGGAATCGGATATGGCACCGTGACGAGCATCCGGACCCGACTGGCTCGGTCGGTGGTGAGGTTGAGGTTCTGGACAATCAGCTGGATATCAGCATCGGAGTCAGGAACGGCCAGATCGACGTACGCCGTGGAAACCTCATTCCTGTTGTGGGACACGATGTGGGGCCGTCCGCGGAGGTTGATATTGGTGATATTGGCTCCGGGGATGGTCTGGTCGACCCACTCGGTCAGGTCGGAGGTGAGTTTTCGACCACTGTTCTGTTCCGCGACGGCGACTCCGCCGAGGATGATGGTCGGGACGACCAGGGCTGCGATGAAGGATGCGATACGCATTGTTTTCTCCTTTGTTTCCTTGATTGGCAATTGGATGGAAGTGGTGGCTACCGGGTCCGCGCGACGGCGGTCACCAGTGGGCGACTACCCCGCACCGCAGCTACCGCGATAGCAAGACCGAGACCTGTCGTTGCGAACAGCAGCCCCACTCCGGACAGGGAGATCCCGCCGGTACCAAGAGTCAACGGGGCAGCAGTAACCACGCCGGCACCCAGCGCGAGCGCGGTTCCAGCGGCAAGTGGAATGAAGCTCTCGAGGGTGCGGGCACGGTCAAGGACCTCAACCGGCGTACCGACCTGCCACATCCGGCGGTACACCTCACGGCGATCCAGCGTTGTCGCCGCGACCGTGATGGCAGTTGCGGCGGCAGCCACGAGCAGCGAGACGAGCATGACGACCACGGCAGCCAACACAAAGTCCTTGCTGAATTGTGAGCCGAGCTCAACGGCTGAAACCGTATCCACCGCCGGCATACCCGGGAAAGCCTCCTGGAGTGCACCATGAATCCGGTCCACTTCGGCAGCGGATGCGTTGGGGGGCACACGGACCGTCAACGCGGTGATTTTCGGGTCACCGGGGTTGACCGACCAGAGCAGGTTCGGTTCGCCCCTGCGGACCGGAAGCGGGTGGCCGATGCGGTCAAGCGCCTTCCTGGCCTGCTTTACAGCGGTGTTGGCTGAGCTCTTCGGTACGACGACCTCATAGGAGTCTCGAGAAATCGCGCCAGGTGGGGAATTGTCGATTTGGAACATGGCCAGGAACCCGGCCACGAATGCGGCCAACACCACGCCGGAAACCAGCCGCCACACGGCCCGCGGGTCATCGAGGATGCGGCGGGCGGCAAGGAGCACGGCCGGTCCACGGCGCTTGGAGATGTGCAGCATGAAACGGCCAAGAAGTTCCGCAGCAAGCGGCCCGACAACGTTGAGCAAACTGAACATTCCGGCGAACACGAGCAGGATTAGTGGTCGACTCACCTCATCGTCCTTCGAGACCTGCAGGAAGGCGGCCACGATGACGGCGGCAATCCCGATTCGCCACCAACCGAGTCGGCGGGGTGTGTGGGACCCCACTGTGGCCAGCGGGTCGCGCAGCACGTCCCATACGGCGGGCAGCGCACTGCCAAGCATGATGAGGGCGGATCCGAGGATCATCACCACCCAGGCGATGGGCCCCAACATGAGATCCCCGGCATAGAAGTCACTGCCACCTACCCTGGCGTGAGAGATTGCAAAGGCGAGCAGTTGGGAAACGGGCCAGGCGATCGCGGCCGCCGCCAACGTCGTGAAGCCGACTTCAAGGAAGAGCAGGCGTCGGATCACCGTTGCGGGTGCCCCAGCCAGACGCAGTGCTGCCAGGCGGAGGGCACGACGTTTGGTGCCGAGTCTCACTGCCGCACCGATCAGCGTGAGTACCGGCACGAGCAACAGGATGGCAGCGATCTCGGCCAGGTAGACGTACTGTCGAGCAGTGGCGTCATCGGCAGACGCAGCACCGTCGAAGTCCGCGATCCGGGTAGGCGCGGCGTAGGATCCGGCGTCGACAACGTCATTCCATGCAGGCGAATCCTTGAGGTTCCGGTGGGAGACACCAAGTACGGCGACCAGGGCACCTGGTGAATCAAGGGCAGCCGAGCCAAGGGTCGAGGCGTTCCCGTCGGCACCGTTTAGCGCGGCCGCCTGGCCGGGCAGATTGGTCAGGAGTTCGCGCAGTGCTGGCGACCAGGCTGCGGTTCCGGGTTTCGGGAAAGCGGTCATCCCCGGTGGCACCGGCGGTTTGGCGGCGTGCGGCCTGGCTGCGAGTCGTACGACGATGACCCGGTGACCGTCGATGGCGACCGGGGTGACTGCCTGCAACGCGCTTGCCCGAGCAGCAGCGACCGGCGCGGGGCGGGTCCAGTCGCCACGATGGTCACGGCTCTCCAGCGCACTGATGGCTCCGACGGTGAGTGCTCCCACGGTCAGCGCGATCGCAACAGCGATCACCGAAAGGCCCAGCAGTTGCTTGTCGCGCCGTCCGCCACCGACCAGCGCACGAAGGCCAAGGCGGTTGGCCGTCCTCCAGGCGCTCATGCTGCGACTCCGTCACGCAAAGCAACGACGCGGTCGCATCGAGCGGCGATGTCGGGGTCGTGGGTGACGACGATCAGAGTGATTCCAAACCTTTGTTGGGCTTCAAGTAGCAGGTCCATCACCTGTTCACCAGTACGACGATCCAGAGAGCCGGTGGGTTCGTCGGCGAAGAGGACGGTGGGCCTGGGCGCAAGGGCCCGGGCGATGGCCACTCGCTGCTGCTGCCCACCTGACATCTCACCGGGGCGCCGATCCTCCAGCCCAGCGAGCCCGAGCGGCTCGAACAGCGCCTCGGCAGCTTTGCGTGCCACATCCGTGGCGACACCACTGAGGAGGAGCGGAAGGGCGACGTTCTCAACCGCAGTGAGCTCCCCCAGGAGTTGACCGGACTGAAAGACCATCCCGAAGGAGCTGCGTCGCAACCGGGCACGCGCCTCCTCGGTGGCAGTACTCACGACCATGGGACCCTCCGGGCCGTGATAGATCACCTCGCCGGAGTCGGGCGTGGTGATGCCGGCAAGGACGTGCAACAGCGTCGTCTTGCCGGAGCCGGACGGTCCGGTGAGTGCTACCACTTCGCCCGGTGCAGCGTGGAAGTCCATGCCACGCAGAACGGGCTGCTCGCCGTAGGTGCGAACGAGGTTGGTGGCCAGTAGCACCGGTTGGACAGGGAGGCCGGCGATGTGGCTCATGGCCGGCTGACTCATCAATGTTGTTTCCATACCAACGACGGTAGGTAGACAGCAGGGTGTCGCACATCGGCCGGACGGCCAGACATCAGGCCACCGGATCAGCCATTTGGCCGAGTCCCGGGGGAACTCCTTCCACACCCAGGAGTCCGAACTCGCTGAGCCCAGTTCAGGGCGGTGCGGCTGGTCGTAATGTCGCGAAAGCGCAGGGACGAAACAGCCATGAGCATCCCGGCGAACGAAGACGTCGTGTAGTTGCTCGAAGCGGGCGAACTTGTTCGTGCCCAGGATCACGTCCTGGATTCACCACGTTCCTCACTCCGCTCGCCTGCTCAGGTCTGCGCCACGGTGAAGCACTCGGCAGTCAGGTTGGTGACAATCGCTTCTTCGCCAGCGACCTTCCCGCCGCCGTGTCGACCAAAGCCACGCCTACGCGCTCGGCTCGTCATTATCCCGCTCGACCTCGATCACCACAGATTCAGACATGGCCGAGAATTGTGCGTTGAGTTCGAGTGCGTCTTCGAAATCGCCGTTGAGGTTCTTAACCAAAGTGTCAGCGAGCCGGTGACCCATAGGACGGAAGGTGACGTAGGTCAGCCCACCGGAGACACCGCCACCGACGACGGAGACGGCCTTGGTTATCGACTTCTCGACGGTCTTCTTGGTGATCTTCACGTCGATCACCGCGCCAACCTTCTTGACCAGGTTGGTGCCAGCGACCCTTGAGGTACTGACAACCAGAGCAGTTGCTCCCGCCGCTCCGAACATGACCCCCAGGTAGGCGATAATGCGCATCTGAGCGGCTTCGGACATCTCGCCAGCGCCGTCGAACAATTCGTCTTCATCGAACAGATAGGCCAACTGCTGAGCCAGGTTAAGGGCGAAGCCGAAGTACTGTGCAACATCCGCGCCGCCCGCTGGAATCATCACAGCAGGATTGCTGGGCAGACCCGATGCAAAAGAGGCCACCGACGTCTTCTCTCTCGATCACGGTTCCGCGCATCCTACGCGCGTGACAACTGCAGGTCAGTGACTCGGGTATCCAACCAGCTAGTTCGTCAAGCAGCAGCAACCGATCCGGTTGCCCGCACGGAGCTGCCGAGATCGGAGAGCAGCGGTCAGGCAACCTTCCACGCGCCAGAGAAGTTGAAATCCGCCGGTACGTAACGAATCCCCATCACGGCCAAGTAGACCGACTCGTTGATCTCCATCGTGATCCAGCCGGTGTTGCACTGGCCGACCTGGAGGATCCGCTCCTGGTAGACAGGGCTCCAACGCGATGAGAGGTAGGGCTCGGGGGACACCCAGTTGATCTTGATGTCGTGCATCAGGCCGACCTTCCACGGGCTCACGCTGATTCGGGTGGAGCCATCCGGTCGCGCCGAAGGGTGCCTTTTCGTGTAACAAACCGTCGTTCGAAAGCCGAAGATCAGCCCGCCCTCCACGGGGCTCTGAGCACGTCGTACCTCGTGCACGGTAACGTCGAAGTACTCGAAGTGCGCGGTCTGGCCGATCTGGAGATTCAGACGCTTGGGAGTGAAGACAGGAACGCTCTTAGGGGGCTGCGTGGCGCTTGGTACCGAGGAAGGCCTCGGGGACGTCACCGAGGAGGGCGCTTTTACAGGCGATGACTCCGACTCGCTCTGTACGTCACCCTTTCCGCAGGAAGTCAGCAACACCACGCACATGGCCAGACTCAACGAGCCAACGAACTGGCGAGCGGGAAGCATCATGGAGAGATCGTATGACGGCCCCTCTCACCGAGTCGGACGCCTTCGGGTCCCAGACGCTCTACGGGATGGCCTCCAGTAGCGTGGAGAGATGACAACAACGCGAGTGGCACTGGCTCTCGGCGGTGGTGGGGCTCGCGGATACGCCCATATCGGCGCAGTACGAGAACTGCACCGTCGCAATATGCAGGTGGTCGCGGTCTCCGGCACCTCAATGGGCGCACTGATCGGCGGGCTGGTGACCACCGGCCGCTTGGACGATTTCGCGACCTGGGCCAGCGGATTGCGTCGTTCCGATGTGTTCAAGCTCGTCGACCCAACATGGTCGGGACCGGGCGTCATGTCTGCTGAACGAGTTTTTGGGGAGATCGGGGATCTACTCGGTGACGTGGCGATCGAGGATCTGCCGATCCCGTTCACCGCCGTCGCCACGGACTTGGCGGCTCGACGCGAGGTGTGGTTTCAACGGGGACCTCTGCACGCGGCCATCCGGGCCTCCATCGCGATTCCCGGCGTGTTCACCCCTGTCCTGATCAACGGGCGCCTGCTGGCCGATGGTGGGTTGCTCAACCCCGTGCCTCTTGACCCACTCGCCGGCGCCGCTGCCGACCTGACCGTAGC
>CAZRKI010000033.1:0-25008 GCA_964600765.1 uncultured Marmoricola sp. | reverse complement strand
GGGTCACCGGTGTGCCAGCGCCAGCAGCAGGCGCTGCTGGCGCAACGGGGGCTGGTGCTGTGGGCTCTGGAGTCGGAGTTGGCGGTGCCGCAACGGGGGCTGGTGCTGCTGGGGGAGCGGAGACTGGCGCAGCCGGGGCCTCCGGAACCGCTGGTGCCGCGGCGCTGGCCGGGGCTTCGTTGCTCTCCCCGATCACGGCCAGGACGGCTCCGATCTCGACGGTTTCATCCTCCGCTGCCTTGATCTCCAACAGGATTCCGGCAACTGGGGAGGGGATCTCGGTGTCGACCTTGTCGGTGGACACCTCAAGCAACGGCTCGTCGACTTCCACCCGGTCACCGACCTGCTTGAGCCAGCGGGTGATGGTGCCTTCGGTAACGGATTCACCTAGCGCGGGCAGTGATACTGAAGTCGACATCATCTTCCTGTTCATAGAGTCGTTTTGGGCAGTCCAGCAGGTTGGGGCCGCAGGCGCAACGTTTAGGGTACGTGTCCCTAGTATTCACCCTCCAGTAAATAGAATCCCCCACATGAGCTTTCTTGATCGGTTTCGGTCCCGGCCCAGGCAGTCCGGGGGGCCGAATGTGCGCGAATCCGAGAACGCCGACATGTCGCACCTGAAGTCCTTTGTGGAGACCCGCACCGGAGTCGAGGGCTTCATCGAACCCCGCACCACGGTCAGCTCGGTCACCCTGCTTCTGGTCGCCCATGATGGTGAATGGACCAGACGCCGGGTGCCCTCGGAGCAATGGGCCCGGGACTTCGCCGCCCGCAATGGCTTCGCGTCGTACGACGCAGGGGTGGTCGGCATACCCAAACGGATGCGCGATTACATCAGCCGACAGAAGAAAACCAACCAGGGCTGAGATCCTGCTGGTTACTGGCCTGCCGGCTATTTGCTGCCCAGGTTGCGGGCCAGCTCGACCAGGGTGCTGACCCCGAAGCCCGTTCCGCCAGCAGGGGTCTGTCCCCAGGCGCTACCGGTGTTGTACGACGGGCCGGCGATGTCCAGGTGGGCCCACGGGATCTCAGCGGTGAACTGCTCCAGGAAGGCAGCCGCATACAACGAGCCGCCCCAACGCACGAACTTGTGCTGCAGCAGATCAGCAACCCTGGAGTCCTGGGTGACCTCATCACGCTTGTCATCGGGGATCGGCAATGGCCAGAAGAGCTCACCGCTCACCCCAGCTGCGGCCTGGATCTGATCCAGCACTTCCTCATCGCCGAAGATACCGGCGATCCGCTCGCCCAGGGCAACGATGCAGGCGCCGGTGAGAGTGGCCACATCGACGATCAGGTCAGGTGATTCAGCAGTGGCCAGGGACAGGGCATCGGCCAGGACCAGACGTCCCTCGGCGTCGGTATTGGAGATCTCCACGGTCCTGCCGTTGTGCATGGTCAGTACGTCGCCAGGTCTGGTTGCGGTGCCGCTGGGCATGTTCTCAGCCATCGGGGCGAAGGTGATCACCCGCACTGGCAACTGCAGTTGGGCAATCGCATGGGTGGCCGCGATCACTGCAGCGGCACCAGCCATGTCGGACTTCATGGCGGCCATTCCACCGGCAGGCTTGATCGAGAGGCCACCGGAGTCGAAGGTGATTCCCTTGCCCACCAGGGCGATCGTGGCCACTGGGTCCGCTGGCGAGTAGGTCACCTTGACCAGTCGCGGTGGTTGTTCAGATCCACGACCAACTCCCAGGATTCCGCCACAGCCGAGTTCGGCCAGTGCGTCCTCGTCGTACACCTCGGTGCTGACCAGGTCATTTCCCCGGACTGATTCCAGTTCAGCCGCCCAGGCCACCGCACTCTCGGCAAAGATGGCCGGGGGTAGGGCGTTGGGCGGGCAGTTGACCCAGTCCCGGGCCTGAGTGATGGCCTGATTGAGCATTTCCGTCTCGGCCAGAGCGTTGATCAACTCCTGTTTGCGGGCACTGGGGCTCATCACCAGAACATCGCTGATCCGTGGCTCCGGTGCCCTTGACCTGAACTCTGTATAGGAATAGCTCCCGGAGAGGAAGCCACCGACCGAGGCCCGCAGCATGGTGGCATCGTGGGCAGGCAGGGCCAGGGCCACTGAAGCGGCATTGCCCAGGTTGCGGGCAGCCACCCCAGCTGCTCTCCGGATGGTTTCGGGATCGACATCGGCGCTGGCGCCGACCCCCAGAACGACCAGTTGGCTGGCCTTGACGATGCCATTGGTGGGGATTCGAACCACCTCGTTGCTGGCCCCCTTGAAACCCAGGGAGCGCAGCAGCGGCACCAGTTTGCGCCCGTAGGCCTCCGCGATGTCCTCACCGCCGGTGAGCACTTCGAGGTCTGGAGTGGCATCCTTTTTCCGGGATCCGGCAGCCTTCTGGGCCACGCCGATCACCACGACATCCACCTTGGTGTTGGCTGGGCTGCCGGTGCGCAACGTAATTGTCGTCATAGCGGATCATGTTAGGACGCGGGAGTTTGCGGTAGCTTTCGGGACATGTCTGAACCGACCAATTCGCTGCTGCACACCGCACTACATGAAAAGCATGTTGCCCTTGGTGCGAAATTTGCTGAGTTCGGTGGCTGGGAGATGCCGATTGAGTATCCGACCGGTGTGCTCAAGGAGCACGCGGCGGTCAGGGATTCGGTCGGGATCTTCGATGTGAGCCACCTGGGCAAGGTGGTGATCCGGGGGGAACAGGCATATGACTTCCTCAATGGTGCCCTGACAAATGACCTGGGTCGGATCGAGCCCGGTAGGGCGCAGTACACGATGCTGTGCGACCCCGAGACCGGCGGCGTGGTCGACGACCTGATCGTCTACCTGAAGGATCACGATCATCTGCTATTGGTCCCCAACGCCGCCAACACGGCTGAGGTGATCAGTCGTCTCAAGGCAACAGCGCCCGAGGGTGTATCCATTGCTGACCAGCACCAGACCCACGCCGTACTTGCCGTCCAGGGGACCAGGTCGGATGAGGTACTCGACGCCATCGGGTTGCCCACAGGACACGGCTACATGTCCTTCGTGGAGGCGCCATTCGGTGATGTGGAAGTGGTGGTCTGCCGCACCGGTTATACCGGGGAGCGGGGCTATGAACTCATCGTGGCCAATTCAGTGGCGGGACAGTTGTGGGATGCCCTGCTGAAGGCCGGGGCGCCGTACCAAATCCTGCCCTGTGGACTTGGGGCCCGCGACACCCTGCGTACCGAGATGGGCTATCCACTGCACGGCCAGGACATGAGCCTGCAGATCAACCCGGTTCGTGCCGGAGTGGGCTGGGCCGTGGGCTGGAACAAGTCACGGTTCTGGGGCAAGGAGGTGCTCCAGGCTGAGAAGGAGGCTGGCCCGCCGGTGCGACTGAGGGGCCTGGTGGCCCAGGGGCGGGGGATTCCACGGCCCCACATGGGGGTGCGCATCACCAGAGATCTGCCGATTGGTGAGGTCACCTCTGGCACCTTCTCACCGACCCTGCGCAAGGGAATTGGACTGGCCCTGATCAATGCCCAGATCCAGGACGGTGCCGAGGTGTTGGTGGACATCCGTGGTCGGGCGGAAACCTTCGTGGTGACCAAACCACCATTTGTCACCAACGAGACCAAACAGGGCTGACCGGAGGAACGAGATGGCATTCATGGCCAATGAGTCCGGGGTCCGCCCCTGGCAGTGGCACCCCACTGGCGTCGAGCTCGAGTTGCCCACCTTTGCCACCAGGGGAGATGCCGAGACCTGGTTGGGCGAGGCCTATCCAGACCTGCTCGAACAGGGGATCACCTCAGTCACTCTGACCGAGGGTGGCACTGAGGTCTATGGCCCGATGCGCCTGGATGAGGGGTAATCGGCTGAACCGGTTGGGTCCCCGAGTTCCCTACTTGGGTTGCTTGGGTTGCTTGGGGGAGCCGCCCACCTTGACCTGGGGCTTGGGCAGCCGCAACCAACGCAACTGGATCAATCTCATGATCGCGTAGAAGGTGGTGCCCTTGATGGACTCATCGGGGAACTCGCTGCGTAGTGCCCGACGCAAGCGCCACATCAAGAACGCGACATCCATCAGCACGAAGACGATTGTGATCGTCCACAAGGTGGTGCCGTACTGCATCAGTTTGGCGTTGCCGGAGTAGGACAACACCATGATCAGGATCAACAACGGCAGCATGAACTCCGAGATGCTGATCCTGGAGTCGATCCAGTTGCGCACGAACCGCTTCACCGGCCCCTGGTCCCTGGGGGGCAGGAAGCGCTCATCACCAGTCCGCATCGCCTCCCGTACCTGCTTGGTGGTGGGTTGGTTTCCCTTGGGGCGGGCGCCCCGGGCAGCGGGCTTCTTGCGCCCTGAGGTTTGAGCCGCCCTGGCCCGGGCCCTCGCCGCGGCTTCGGCCTCCTTGCGCGTGGGGGTCGGACGACCCTTGGCGCCAGGGCCCTTGTCAGCCGGGGCTGATTGAGTCGTTTCCTGATCGGACTTGGACCTGCGGAATAACACTGCGGAATGGCTTTCAGGTTGGCTGGTGAATGTATGCCGACCCTATCGCCGCGAGGAAATGGGTCGGACAGCTCCCCGGCCCTGGCCCTGGGTACGCCGGGACGAGGGGGCTGGGGGAGACTCGCAACCATGCGCGTTGTGATCGCACCCGACAAGTTCGCCGGCACCATGACGGCTCGCGAGGCAGCCCTGGCGATCGCCACCGGATGGGCACAGCGGGCCCCCGATGATCAGTTGGACCTGGCCCCAATGGCTGATGGAGGCCCCGGTTTTGTTGCCTGTATGCAGCACTCGCTGGGTGGTGATCTGCATTCAACTTCAGTGACCGGACCAAACGGGGGGTTGGTTGAGGCGACGTACCTGCTCCACCAGGGCACGGCCTATCTGGAAAGCGCTCAGGCAATCGGACTGCACCTGGCCGACCCTGAGCTGGTGGAGACTGCATCCAGCCTGGGACTGGGCGAGTTGATCGTCGCAGCCATCGAGCATGGCGCCAGCAGACTGGTGATCGGTGTGGGGGGGACCGCCACCAATGACGGTGGAGCCGGATTGCTGGCTGCCCTGGGCGCCACCAGCCAGCACGGGAACCTGCTTGGTGGTGCTGCCGGCCTCAGCGAGGTCAGGGGAGTCGACCTGGCGCCAGCTCGCCACCGTGTCAGTGGGGTTGAATTGGTGCTGGCCAGCGATGTGGACAGTCAGTTGAGCGGTCTTTTCGGTGCCACCAAGACCTTCGGCCCCCAAAAGGGACTGAGCCCAGATCGAATCCCAGCTGTTGATGGTTGGTTGCAGGGGTGGGGTGAGCAACTGGACCGCAAGTTGGCGGCGGCCAAGGGAGCCGGCTCCGGAGGCGGCGCTGGTTTTGCGCTGCTCCTGCTTGGAGGTTCCCGGGTTCCGGGGGTGGCCACCGTGGCCGAGGCGATTGACCTACCAGCCAGGCTGCGCGGCGCTGATCTGGTGATCACCGGAGAGGGAGCCTTTGACTTCTCCTCCCGATCGGGAAAGGTCCCCTACGGCGTGGCGGAGTTGGCCGGAGCCGCACTCGTGCCCTGCATTGCCCTGGCTGGCCAGGTACAGATCGCCTCGCGGGAGATGCGGGCGCTTGGGTTTGAGTCGGCGTACTCGATGGTGGATCTGGTGGGGGAGGAGAACTCAATGAACCAACCTGTGGCCTCGTTGACCCAACTGGCCAAGCGGGTGGCCCGAACCTGGTCACACTGATTTGGAAATATTTCACGGTGTGCGACGATTGACATAGTTGCGGGCCAGCAGGCGCGATTCATACGTAGAACAAGAAGTTGGGAGCTCACATGTCCGAGCAGGTCGACACCACCACCGATACCGAGCACCGCGCTGACGGCATCAACCTCAGTTCGGGAGCCGCCACCAAGGTGAAGAGCCTTCTCGAGCAGGAGGGTCGCGATGACCTGGCGCTGCGGATCGCCGTACAGCCCGGGGGTTGCTCCGGTCTGCGCTACCAGCTCTTCTTCGACGAGCGCACCCTCGACGGCGATGTGGTCACTGATTTCAACGGCGTCTCCGTGGTGGTTGACCGGATGAGCGTTCCCTACCTCAACGGCGCCACCATCGACTTTGTCGACACCATCGAGAAGCAGGGCTTCACCATTGACAACCCCAGCGCCAGCGGTTCCTGCGCCTGTGGGGACTCCTTCCACTGAGAACCCCCATTGTTTAAATAACCTGAATTGTTTTGGGCCTCCGGGGCATTACCGGAGGCCCAAACCAATTCAGCACCCAACTTCGAGTGGCGAACTCAGTCCAGATGCAGGTGTACCCGATTGGCCAGGTGCTGGGCTGCCTCTGAAATTGAGATCTCGGGTTTGAGGCTTTGCTGGGCAAAGTCCTCATAGGCGATTGAGGGCGCACCCAACCGGGCTGATTCAACGTCGACCACTGGACGGGAGAATGCCGCTTGGGCTGAGCAGGCAGTGCAGTCGGAGTGCATCTTGCCCATCGAGTCGTGATCGTCGTATGCCGTGGGAACAAAGCTCATGATTCGACGTTATGCCCTACTCCTTGGTAGCGGAAGTGCCTGAGCAAGTAGCATTCCGCGCATGTCCTTGTTGATCGCCGGATCCATCGCCACCGACCACCTGATGACCTTTGCTGGCAGGTTTGCCGACTCGTTGGTGGTTGACCAACTCGACAAACTGTCGGTCAGCTTCCTGGTCGAGGACCTGGAGATCAGACGAGGAGGGTGCGCGGGCAATATCTCCTTCTCCCTGGGGCAACTTGGCCTGAATCCGGTGCTCGTGGGAGCGGCTGGCGAGGACTTTGCTGACTACCGTTCCTGGTTGGAGCGGCACAATGTCGACTGCAAGTCGGTACATATTTCGGAATCTGCCCATACGGCCCGGTTTGTCTGTACTACCGACTCCACCATGGCCCAGTTCGCCAGTTTCTATCCCGGAGCCATGAGTGAGGCCCGCCAGATCGAATTGGCGCCGATTGTGGATCGGGTGGGCCCGCCGTCCTATGTCCTGATCGGTCCAGATGACCCCGAGGGCATGCTGCGCCACACCCAGGAGTGTCGCCAGCGCGGCTACCGATTCGCCGCTGATCCCAGTCAGCAACTTGCCTTCGCCGAGGGAGATCTGATCAGGGACCTGATCGATGGCGCCCACATCCTGTTCTCAAACGAGTACGAATCGCACATGATCCAGCAGAAGACCGGGTGGAGTGCCCAGGATGTCCTGGATCGGGTGGAATTTCAGGTGATCACCCTTGGCGCCAATGGCGTTCGAGTCGTCGGTAACAACCTGGAAACCGTGGAAGTGGGTGCGGTTCCAGGTGTCGCTGCCAAGGAACCCACCGGTGTTGGTGACGCCTTCCGGGGCGGATTCCTGGCTGCGCTGGAGTGGGGTCTCTCCCACGAGCGCGCCGCCCAGGTCGGATGCGTGATCGCGGCGTACGTCGTGGAGAGCGTCGGCACCCAGGAGTACTCCTTCACCCGTCAGGAGTTCGTCCAGCGAGTGGCCGACGCCTACGGTGCGAATGCCGCTGCCGAGGTGCAGGAGCACTACCGCTGATCTGGGATCAACGACAGCGGTAAATGAGATGGATGCCCCCGGTCCCACCTTTCCGGCACGCATCGTAGTAACCTTCGTTTCGGTTGTACCTCAGCCGAGACTTCTTGTATTTGTTCGGTTCTGCTAACGAAGGGGCTCGTAAGTGGGTCTGCATATCCCCAAGCTTGGGCGCAGGGTTGTATCAGCGATCAGCTTTTCCGCGTTGTTGTTGTTCATCTCGGCATGTTCTGCTGAGGACAAGGCATCTGTGAAGCGGTTGGCTGAGCCGACGCCAATCACCAAAGAGGGCTGGGACATGCACTACATGTGGCTGTACTCCTGGCTCGCGCTGATGGTGGTGGGCGTGATTGTTTGGGGCCTGATCTTCATCGTTCCATTCGTCTACCGCCGCAAGAAGGGCGACACCCACACCCCGGTTCAGGTGCGTTACCACCTGCCGATTGAGGTTTTCTACACCCTCGTCCCAGTGATGATGGTGATCGTGATGTTCTTCTTCACGGTGCGCGTGCAAAACGACGTGGTGGAGTTGAAGAAGGACCCCGACTACGTGATCAACGTGGTTGGTTTCCAGTGGTCCTGGGCCTTCAACTACGAGAAGTCGCCCACCAATGACAACCTCAACGTCTATGAGGGCGGCACCACTGCCACCAAGCCTGAACTCTGGATCGTCAAGGACAAGACGGTCGAATTCCAGTTGACCAGCCCCGATGTGATCCACTCATTCTGGGTGCCGGCCTTCATCTTCAAGCTGGACGTCGTGCCCGGCCGGGTCAACAAGTTCCAGGTGACCCCCGATCGTTTGGGTACCTTCGATGGCCGATGCGCTGAGCTCTGCGGTGTCTACCACTCGCGGATGCTGTTCAATCTCAAGGTCGTGACTCAAGAAGAGTTCGACGCACACATGAAGGAACTCGAGCAGCGTGGCAACATTGGAAAGGTCGCCGGTGGAACCATCCCCAGCGAAGTTGCCGGCCTTGAGTCGAAGGGAGAGGCCAAGTGACCGCCGTATCTGATGCTCCAACCAGGGTGGTCGTGGACGAGCCACGTCGTACCCTTGGCCAGAACGTAGTTCGGATTCTGACCACCACCGATCACAAGTTGATCGGCAAGATGTACCTCACCACTTCGTTCGCGTGGTTCCTGATCGGTGGCGTGATGGCGCTGCTGATGCGTTCTGAGTTGGCCTTCCCGGGCAATCAGTTCGTCAGTGATGAGTTCTTCAACCAGCTCTTCACCATGCACGGCACCATCATGCTGTTGATGTTTGCCACCCCGCTCTTCTTCGGGTTTGCCAACGTCCTGATGCCGCTGCAGATCGGCGCTCCCGACGTGGCCTTCCCGCGGCTGAACATGCTCAGCTACTGGTTCTACTTCTTTGGCGCCATCATTGCGGTCTCGGGCTTCTTGTCCCCCCAGGGTGCCGCCGACTTCGGCTGGTTCGCCTACCCGCCTCTGTCCGATGCAATCCGCTCACCAGGCATCGGTGGCGATCTGTGGTGCATGGGCCTGTGGCTCGGCGGTATGGGTACCATCCTGGGTGCGGTCAACTTCATCACGACCATCATCTGTATGCGGGCACCAGGCATGACGATGTTCCGGATGCCGATGTTTACCTGGAACACCCTGGTCACCAGCCTGCTGGTGCTGATGATCTTCCCAGTGCTGGCCGCAGCCCTGCTGGCTCTGGAAGCTGATCGCAAACTCGGTGCCCACGTCTTTGATATCTCTCACGGCGGACCGATCCTCTACCAGCACCTGTTCTGGTTCTTCGGACACCCAGAGGTGTATGTGATCGCACTGCCCTTCTTCGGCATCGTGACTGAGGTGATCCCGGTATTCAGCCGCAAACCGGTGTTTGGCTACATCGGTCTGGTTGGTGCCACCATCTCCATCGCCGTGCTGTCGATGGCGGTTTGGGCACACCATATGTTCGTCACCGGAGCCATCAGCCTGGCCTTTTTCTCCGGCATGACCATGCTGATCGCCATTCCCACTGGGGTGAAGTTCTTCAACTGGATCGGCACCATGTGGGGTGGCTCGGTATCCCTTGAGACACCGATGCTGTGGGCACTTGGCTTCATGACCACCTTCCTCTTCGGTGGTCTGACCGGCGTCATCCTGGCCTCCCCGCCGCTTGACTTCCACGTGTCGGACTCCTACTTCGTGGTCGCGCACTTCCACTACGTCATCTTCGGCACCGTGGTGTTCGCCATGTTCTCCGGCTTCTACTTCTGGTGGCCGAAGATGACCGGCCACATGCTGGATGAGCGACTGGGCAAGTGGCACTTCTGGCTGCTGTTCTTCGGCTTCCACACCACCTTCCTGATCCAGCACTGGGTCGGTGTGATGGGTATGCCGCGCCGCTACGCCGACTATTCGGCTGCGGATGGATTCACCTGGTACAACCAGGTCTCCACGGTTGGCGCGTTCCTGCTGGCATTCTCCACACTGCCCTTCCTGTGGAATGTCTACATCTCGAGCAAGAAGCCCAAGGTGACCTCTGATGATCCCTGGGGCTGGGGGCGTTCACTTGAGTGGGCCACCAGCTGCCCACCGCCGCGTCACAACTTCGTCCGCTTGCCCCGGATTCGTTCGGAGTCCCCGGCATTCGACCTGCACCATCCAGAGGTGGCGGCCATGGAGTACGACACCCACGCTGAACTGACCAAGGAGTCCAACAAGTGAAAGCTGAAGCCTGGATCTTCACCGGCTGCGGAATCTTCTTCCTGGTAGTCACCCCCGGATACTGGTTTGCCTCCAAGGATCCGACCGGGACCACCGCACTCGGGATGACCTTCCTGCTGTGCGCCCTGGTGGCCTTCTACCTGGGCTTCCACGCCCGTCGGATGCAGCCACGTCCAGAAGACCTCAAGGATGGCGAGATCATCGACGGGGCCGGCGAGCTTGGCTTCTTCCCGCCGTACTCCTGGTGGCCTCTGTGGTGCGCCCTGAGCCTGGCTGTGATGGTTTACGGCGTGGTCATCGGCTTGTGGTTGTTCATCATTGGCGCTGTATTCGGCATCGTGGCCCTGTGTGGCTTCGTCTTCGAGTACTACCGGGGCGAGCACGCGCACTGAGTCCAACAAAGCACAGATTTGGGTGGGGCGAGATCTTTCGTTCCACCCAAATCCATATCCGGGGTTGGTTACCAGCCCATTGTTATGATGTTGCGGTCATTCAGGCTGACATCAGGTCAAGGAAACCTAGGGGAAATCTTGCTTAACCGCCTTGGATCTCAGGCTTCTGCCAAGAGCCACCGGTCACTGATTTGGGTTGTTCTGATCGTGCTGGTGACCCTGGTTCTGAGTGCCTGTTCAGCCTCTGTTTCCCGTCCCGAGTCCGGCACTGGAAAGGACCAGACCCACAAAGAGGATGCACCCAGGGCAGTAATCTCGGTCAACATCGATAAAGGGGCCGAATTGGTGGCCCTTGGTCGCAGGGTAAGGGTTTCAGTCACTGATGGGAGCGTTGAGTCGGTTTCGTTGACCAAGGGACCGAAACTCAAGAGCGTGCCGGGTGAGGTCAGCACAGACCAGGCGAGTTGGGTTTCAGCTTCCCGACTGCTTCCGGATACTGAGTACGCCCTCTCGGTAAAGGCAGTGAATTCAACTGGGGAGGTCTCCGATTACGACTCGACCTTCCGCACGAAGTCGCTGAGCAAGGACCAGCAGACTTTTCCGAGTTTCGTGCCGCTTTCCGGATCCACCGTTGGGGTGGCGATGCCCGTCATCATCCGTTTCGACGTGCCGGTCAAGAACAAGTTGGCCTTCCAGAACAACATCCACGTCACCGCAACGCCTGCTCAGGAAGGTGGCTTCAAATGGATCAGCGACAATGAACTGCACTGGCGTCCAGTGAAATTCTGGAAGGCTGGTTCAAAGGTGGTTGTCGATGCCCGACTTGGGGGAGTGCCCGCTGGAAATGGTGTCTACGGGCAACTGGACCGGGTACTCCGATTCAACGTGGGCCGATCCCTGGTTACCCGGGTGAATATCAACACCCATCAGATGAAGGTGTTCAGGGACGGCAAACTGATCAGGACGATGCCGATCACCACCGGACGCCAGCCCGAGCACACCACCCGCTCCGGGGTGAAGGTGATCATGGAGAAGAACCGTACCCGTGACATGAACTCCGAGACCGTGGGGATCGATCCCAACAGTGCTGACGGATACGACCTCACGGGTGTTGAGTACGCCCAGCGGGTCACTTCCTCTGGTGAATTCATCCATGCAGCTCCATGGTCAGTTGGCTCACAGGGGCATGCCAACGTCAGCCATGGCTGCACCGGGATGAGCACCTCAAACGCTGGCTGGCTGTACTCCCAGACAATCATCGGTGATCCGGTCATCTACGTGGGCAGCAATCGCCCAATGACCCTCACCAATGGCTATGGTGACTGGAACGAGCCCTTCACTCAGTACATCGGCAGCACCAACTAACTCGCCGAGGCGGCACTAATTAACACGCCGAGGCGGCAGTAGTTAACATGCCGAGGCGAGTCAACGGCTTTTGCTGTTGGCCTATGGCCTCCGAAAACCAGCGGGCGAAGCGACAGCTGAGTCCCACATTTGGCTCAGATAGGCTGGATTGTGCCAGCATTTGCCTGGCGACTATCCGGAGCGGATATCCAATTTCAAACTCCCGCTCAAGCACACACCATGCGATGGAGTCTTTACGGATTGCAATAACTCTAATCAGTTGGGCCACAAATCGCAGATCCGTTTTGGGCTGGCTGCACGGACTCTGATCAACTGGGCTGGCTAATCCAACCAATGCCAGAAGACCTCGAGAAATTACATCGAAGGAATCCGACCCATTTTCTGTACATCAACTGGTCCGGAGCCCTGAGGATCATTCCATCTCAGCGTGTTAACTACTGCCGCCTCGGCGTGTTAATTAGTGCCGCCTCGGCGAGTAGCTGCTGGGAGCTGGGAGTAGGTAGCACGAAGGCCGCTCCAGTTCCGGGGGTCCGGTGCTGGCGCGGCCTTCGCGGCTGGTGTTCAATCAGTGACTACTGTCGGAGCCCTCCAGGGCATCATGCCCGCCGTGGTGCTTGGCAGCTTCCAACTCCTCAGCCGTGGGCTTCTGGACGTTGTCGGCGTACCAGGCCTTGGAGAGGCGACTACGCAGCCGGCTCAAGCGGGTGCCAGGCGCTGCCACGCCATTGCTGTCAGCCTCGCTTTCCTCCACGATGACCTGGTCGCGTTCGCGAGCGGTCAGGGTGTAGGCACGGCTTTCGCTGATCGGGAAGTGCTTCTCTGAGTAGCCGCCCTCGGGAGACCGAACGATGATCCCTGATTCGTAGCCATGAAGAAGAACTTCGTTGTCGTGCCGCTGCAGTGAGATGCACCAGCGTCGAGTGATCATGAAAGCGATCGGAGGCAGGATGAAGATGGCCCCACGCATGAAGTAGGTGATGGCGTTCAGGCTGATGTGGAACTTGTCAGCCAGGATGTCATTGCCACCAGCAGCCCAGAGCAGGCCGTAGAGGGTCATCATCGCGACCAGGAATGCGGTCCTGGTCGGGGCGTTGCGGGGACGCTGCAACAGGTGATGTTCCCGCTTGTCTCCGGTCACCCAGGCTTCGATGAATGGGTAGGCCAACACGGCACCCAGCATCAGGAATGGGCCAATCTGGCCGGGCAGCATGATATTCCAGCTGATCGTGACCCCAAATATGTGAGTCTCCCAGCCAGGCATGATGCGCAGCAGACCTTCAGCAATACCCATGTACCAGTCCGGCTGGGATCCAGCGGTGACCTCGGCCGGGTTGTACGGGCCAAAGCGCCAGACCGGGTTGATGGTCATGAAGGCACCCATCAGGGCGACCACACCGAAGACGATGAAGAAGAAGCCGCCTGCCTTGGCCATGTAAACCGGAAGCATCGGGTAGCCGACCACGTTCTTCTCGGTACGACCCGGACCGGCCCACTGGGTGTGCTTGTGGAAGACCAGCATCAGCATATGGGCGCCGATCATGGCCAGGATCAACCCGGGGATCAGCAACACGTGCACGATGTACAGACGGGAGATGATCGCCTCGCCGGGGAACTCCCCACCAAACATGAAGAAGGACATGTAGGAACCGACCACTGGAGTGGCCTTGACCAAACCATCAGCGATGCGCAGGCCGGTGCCGGAGAGCAGATCATCGGGCAGAGAGTAACCACTGAATCCAGCCAGGATGCCGAGCAGGATCAGGACGCCACCGACCAGCCAGTTGAGTTCACGCGGCTTGCGGTAGGCGCCGGTCAGGAACACCCGCATCATGTGGATGAGCATCGAGGCCACGAAGAGCATCGCCGCCCAGTGGTGCATCTGGCGCATCAACAAGCCTGCACGGACATCGAAGGAGATATCCAGAGTCGAGGCGTAGGCCTCCGACATGCTGATTTCACGCAGCGGTGCGTAGGAACCGTGGTATTCCACGATGCCCATGCTGGGGCGGAACCACAGGCTCAGGAAAACACCGGTGAGCAGGACTACCACGAAGCTCCACAGGGCGATCTCGCCGAGCATGAAGGACCAGTGATCTGGGAAGACCTTGCGCAGGTTCTTCTTGGCAACAGTGGCCAGGCCCAGACGCTCGTCCATCCAGTTGGCGGCACCACCCACCTTGGAGGGCTTGGACTGACTGGCGGCCTTGGTGCCGTTGGTCTTTGCAACTGACATTGCCTGACTCACCCTCGTTCCCAAAAGCTTGGTCCAACAGGTTCGGTGAAGTCGCTCTGGGCGACCAGGTAGCCCTCTTCGTCCAGCTCGATCGGGAGCTGGGGCAGGTGCCGGGCGGCCGGCCCGAACACCACCCGGCCGTTGTCAGCCAGGTCGAAGGTGGACTGGTGACAGGGGCACAATAGGTGATGGGTCTGTTGCTCCCACAAAGAGATCGGGCAGCCAACGTGGGTGCAGATCTTGGAGTAGCAGAGGATTCCCTCGACACCCCAGTTCTCACGGCCCTTGTCGACCTTGATGTCGTCGGGGTTCATCCGCACCAGGATGACCGCTGCTTTGGCCTTTTCGTTCTGGATTTCGCCATGTGACATGACCGGGTGTCCGCCGGCTTCCTTGTAGTTCTCACCATCGGTGTTCTCAAAGAAGACGCTGGGCTCGGCGTTGACCAACTGGCCGACCTGCATGTCAGCTGGCTTGATGGGGCGTCCGTCGACGTCCTGAACGACCCGCATGCCCTGCTTCCACACAGTCTTGCGCAACAGGTTCACATCAGGATTCTTGGCCAGGTCGCGCAGCGAAACGATTGCGGGTAGGCCAAGCAATGCCACCGCACCGATCATGGTGTTTCGGATAAGTGGGCGACGCGCCAGCCCGGATTCCTCCAGACCTTGCTGGAGTACGCCCACGGTCTCCTGACGATCCTCCTCAGAAGAGGCGATTGCGTGGCGGTACTCCACGATCTCCTTGTCGGCCATCAACTTGCGGGCCCACTGGATGATGCCAACACCGATGCAGAGCAGAGCGAGCCCCAGACTGGCACCCAGGGTGATGTGGGATGCGCCCAAACCGAGGAAGGTGTCGATGTCCTCGCCGATGCTGAAACTGAAATAGGCAACCACGAAGAGTACGGCGAACACCATCGCGGCCACGAAGAACGTGGCCACCTGTCGTTCAGCGCGCTTCTCAGCGCTGGGATCGATATCGGTTGGCCGCGGGTGATGTGGCTCCAGACCCGGGTCGGCGATGGGTTCGGCGGGCACGAGATCCGTGGACGAGTCGTGCTGATCGGTCATGACTGCTTGTCCTTCTTGATTCGGGCGGTGTGAGCTGCGATCCAGATAGCGAAGGAGACCAGAACGCCCAGGCCCAGCCAGGCGAAGAGTCCCTCAGAAACCGGTCCGAGGCCACCAAGGTTGAAGCCTCCGTAATTGGGGGTTCCGTTCTTGGCATTGGAATTGGTGGTGTGCTTGATGTAGGCGATCACCTTTGCCTTGTCCTCTGAGGACATGACTTCATCGGTGAACACCGGCATCTGCTGCGGACCAGTGAGCATTGCCTCGTAGATGTGGCGCCCTGATACACCCTTCAAAGTAGGCGCGAAACGGCCGTTGGGCAGGGCGCCGCCGGTGCCGGCGAAGTTGTGGCAGGCGGTGCAGTTGGTGCGGAAGAATTCGCCGCCCTCGCTGATTGCCTTGGCGCGCTCGTCATCACTGAGGCCCTCGGGTAGGGAGTACTGCTCAGTGGTGGGGATCGCCGGGCCGGGGCCCAGAGAGGCCACGAAGGCAGCCAGTTGCTCGATCTGCTCATCGGTGTAGATGGGGCGTTTGCGCAGTGCCTGGGTGCCTGGCTGGGCCATTGGCATCCGACCCGTGCCTACCTGGAAGTCAACCGCAGCTGCGCCCACACCGACCAGGGGTGGTCCGTACTGGTTGCCACGTTGGGTGGTGATGCCTTCACCATTCTTGCCGTGGCAAGAGGCACAACCAACCAGGAAGAGGGCACGCCCCTTTGCGATGGCGTCAGCGTCGTCAGCCTTGTTGGCTCCCTGGGCAGGTGACAGCAGGGTGAACATGCCACCAGCCAGGAGTAGGCCAAGTGCGATAACGGCGACGCCAGCAAAGCGGTTGCGCCTGGCCCGAGAAAGGCGGGCGGTGATGCGAGTGCTCAATGACACGCTCGAATCCTTTGCTATTTGATGAGGTAAACGGCAGCGAACAGGGCAATCCAAACAACATCAACGAAGTGCCAATAGTAGGACACGACGATGGCAGTTACTTCTTGCTCATAGGTCCAGCGCTTGGCCAGATAGGTGCGCCCCAGAACGAAGAGGAAGGCAATCAGGCCGCCAGTCACGTGGAGCCCATGGAAGCCGGTGGCGAGATAGAACAGGGTGCCGTAGGCGCTGGATGGGATGGTCAACCCGTCGTGAACGAGGTGGACGTACTCATATGCCTGACCGCCGATGAAGATCGATCCCATGATGAAAGTGAGGATGAACCATTCGCGAAGGCCCCACTTGCCGATGGCGAAAATGCTTCCCTGACGGCTGACGATGCCCTTTTCGGCCGCAAACACGCCCATCTGACAGGTGAACGAGGATGCCACCAGGATGATTGTGTTCACCGAGGAGAATGGGACGTTGAGTCGTGCGGTCTCCTGTGCCCACAGTTCAGGACTTACAGCACGAACGGTGAAGTAGGCGGCGAAGAGGGCTGCGAAGAACATGAGTTCACTCGAAAGCCACACAATGGTGCCAACTGCGACCATGCTGGGTCGATCATGATTGCCTTGCAATCGGGACGCTGGGATAGCTGCTGCATTTGCCACGTGGCACATTATGGCGGTCCAGGGGCCTACTTGGATACCCGACCCCCCGAAGTTTCCTGAGGCGCTACGATCCAAGTGTGACCGAGCAGACCAAATCCGATGGGTTTTCCGTGACCGAGCAATCGCAGACCAAGTCCTTGAGGGTGTTGGTCTACAGCGACGATGTCGACGTACGCCAGCAGGTGATCCTGGCGCTGGGCAAGCGGCCGCACCCGGACCTGCCCACCTTGGAGTACGTCGAGGTGGCCACCGAGCCGGTGGTGATCCAGCAGATGAACGCCGGAAATCTCGCTCTGGCAATTCTTGATGGTGAAGCAGTTCCAGCAGGTGGGATGGGCATCGCCCGTCAACTCAAGGACGAGATCTTCAACTGTCCGCCCCTGCTGGTGTTGACGGGTCGTGCCCAGGACAATTGGCTGGCGACCTGGTCGCGTGCCGATGCTGCGGTGACCCACCCGATTGATCCACTGGTCCTGGCAGAGAGCGTGATTGAACTGCTGCGCGACCGGATCCCGGTTCAGTCCTGAATCCGGCTGGTACTTCCACTTAACGAAGAGCGGACCGAAAAGCATGATGTCTGAAGCGGGTTTTGGCTGGCCAGAAGTGCTCGCGTCCCTGGTGGACAGACGAGACCTGGACGCGACAGCCACCAATTGGGCGATGGGGGAGATCCTCAGCGGGAACGCCACTGATGCTCAGATTGCTGGTTTCGCAATCGGACTGCGCAGCAAGGGTGAGACCACCAGCGAGGTTGAGGGCTTGGTCAACGCCATGTACGACGCGGCCACACCGCTGGAGATTCCCGGCCGGTTGCTCGATGTCGTGGGTACCGGAGGTGACCGCTCCTTCTCGGTGAATGTCTCCACCATGTCGGCGATTGTGGCAGCCGGTGCTGGTGCCAAAGTGGTCAAGCACGGTAATCGGTCGGCATCCTCCAAGGCCGGAACCGCAGATGTTCTCGAAGAGTTGGGAGTTCGTCTGAACCTGAGCCCCGCTCAGGTGGCAAGCGCCGCAGATCAGGTTGGGATCACCTTCTGCTTCGCGGCCGCTTTCCATCCGGCACTTCGGTTTGCAGCACAGGCTCGGGGGCAACTCGGGGTCGGCACTACCTTCAACTTCCTGGGCCCACTGGCGAATCCGGCCAAACCGCAGGCCCAGGCCATTGGCTGTGCTGATCCCAGGATGCTCTCCGTGATGTCCGGCGTTTTTGCCCGGCGCGGAGTGGATGCATTGGTGTTTCGTGGTGATGACGGACTGGATGAGCTCACCACCACCACGACCTCCACGGTGCATGCCGTGACTGATGGACAGGTGGAGGTGTTCACCCTGGATGCGACCGAACTGGGGTTGGCCAGGAGCCAGCCTGAGGACCTGCGTGGCGGGGATGTTCAGTTCAACGCCCAGGTGGTGCGCGACCTGTTGGCTGGAGAGCGTGGCGCCGTCCGCGACGCCGTTCTGCTCAATGCCGGTGCCGCTCTGGCGGTTTATCAGGCCGGTACGGGATCGTGGCCGGAACGGATCGCGGCTGGCCTGGAGCAAGCGGCTGGTGCCATTGACTCCGGAGCGGCTGCCACGAAGCTCAAGGACTGGGTTGATACGACGAAGGCTTTCGGCTGACCGGGTCAGATCGCCCGATCTTCTCGATTCCTAGTCGAGACCCAGGCTGAAGGCAGTCTCCAGGTCGTGCTGGCTGTAGGCCCGAAACGCGATGTGGGTTTCGGTCTCGGTCACTCCCGGAACCTTATTGATCTGGTTGGCAACCACTTCACTGATCTCATCGTGGGCGCGGACCCGCACCATGGCCACCAGATCGATCTGACCGGTTACTGAGTAGACCTCGCTGACCCCGTCCAGTGCCGCGAGGGTCTCAGCAACCTCGGGAATCCTGTCGACATCGGTTTTCACGAAAACGATTGCGGTGATCATGTCCACACGGTAATCGATTCGGGGGCACCCGGATCAGGAGTTTCGCACCTGGTGGCTCAGAACCCGGCGACCAGTTTCCGGGATTCCTCGATCGCGTCGTACTGGGCGCTCCACCTGCTGGCTCCATCGACGGGGCAGGTCCAGGTGCCAGTGGTGCGAACCAGGCGAGTCTGTGGGTGATCCAACCAGGTTGCGATTAGTTCCGACTCCTCAGGACTGGCGCAGGGTGTGGAACCGGGCAACACGGTCTCCGCACTGGCACACAACTGGTCAACGAATTCTCCGGCAGGAGTGGAGACCGGGATGATCCCTGCTCCGGCCAGACGTCCATATCGGATGACGTGCACTACCCACTGGCCGTTCTGGTTGCGCCGGGCGGCGACGAGTTCAGCACAACTGGTCAGTGCCCCAAGTCGCTGGATCCTGGACAACAGGCGGATGAAGAGCATCAACCGGTCTCGTTGCACTGCCGCCTCTTCAAATCGTCCGGTTGTGGACAGTTGGGCCATCCGCTGATTGATCTGGTCGATCACTGCAGTGGGTGAGCCCTGCAGTGCCGCCTTGACCCTGGCTATCTCAGCTGCATAGGCCTCCGGGCTGGTGCTGCCATCACAGGGGGACAGGCAGCGGCCAAGCTGGCCCAGGACACAAGGGCTACGCCGTGGGTTGCGGCCGAAGCGATCGGTGCACTGCCGAATCCGAAAGGTCTGGTGCAGCGCGGCCAGACACTCCTCGGCCTGGGAGCGCTTGCCAAAAGGGCCGAAATATTCTGCTCCGTCATCAAGCACCTGACGCACCAGACTCAGACGGGGCCAGGGTTCGTTGGTGATCTTCAACCAGTGCAGTTTGTGTTGTTGGCGACCACGCCGGTTGTACGGCGGGGTGTGGCCCGCGATCAGTCGCAACTCACGCACATTGGCCTCCAGGCGACTGGAACAGGTGATTGACTCAACCCTGGTGGCCAGCGTGACCATCTCACCCATCCGACTGCGCTTCTCAGAACCGGTGAAATAGGACCGGACCCGTTTTCGGAGATCCCCAGAAGTGCCCACGTAGAGGACTCGGTCAGAGTCATCCTTGAACAGGTAGACGCCGGGCTCGTGGGGCAGGTGTTCAGCCAGATAGCGCTTGCGCCTGATGGTTGGGCTGACCCGGGAGTTGTACAACCGCAACTCCTCCAGGGTGTGCACCCCAAGGTTGCCAACCCGCTCCAGGAGTCCGTGCAATACCTCGACTGTGGCTCTGGCATCGCTGAGCGCGCGGTGGTTGGGAGTGGTCTCGGTTTGGAACAGCCTGGCCAATGAGGAGAGCTTGCAATCCGCGGACTCACTTCGGGGGATTACCTGGCGGGCCAATCTGACGGTGTCGAGAACTTCAAAAGCCGGCCAGTGCTCACCTGCGAAGTGCTTGAGGAAACCGATATCGAATGGCGCATTGTGGGCAACCAGCACCGCGCCATGGGCGAACTCAAGGAATGCTGGAAGTACCGACTCAATTGGAGGTGCCTGCGCCACCATTTCATTGCTGATGCCGGTCAACCCAGTGATGAAGGCAGGGATCTGCGCCAATGGGTTGACCAGGGTCTGGAACTCGCCCAGGATCTCGCCCCCGCGCACCTTCACGGCCCCGATTTCGGTGATCATTGACCCGCGGGCTGCGGAACCGCCAGTCGTCTCAAGGTCCAACACCACGAAGGTGGTGTCCCGAAGGGGACGGCCGAGCTCCTCAAAACTCATCTGTCCAGACCACTGCTGCATGGAATTCAAGCTAAACCAGTACGCCGACAACTTCTGGGACGTCCCGCCCGGGGTGATCCAGTGGCGACGGATTTGTCGGTGCTGACTGGTCTGGTGGTCATTGGCGAGGAATCACCGATCCCTGCCAACGAGGAAACCGAAGAGAAATGAGATCAGGAAGTGTCAGATCCGTTATTGATTGATTGTGGCAATTGCTTGGTTCGCGGGACCGGTTGTTCTGATTGCGTGGTGACCGTACTGCTGGGCCCAATTGATGGCCTCAGCCTGGACACTGAGGAACAGGCCGCTCTCACCGCATTGGCCGACACCGGCCTGGTGCCACCACTTCGACTGGTCACGCCGGTGGAGGGCATCCAGGTGGAATCAGCCTGATCACTGCTATTTGTGATCCACCTCGCACAACACGCCCGGTGGTCCAGAACACATATCCACAGGGTGTCCATTCTTTGGTGGTGTGACCAGGGGTGAACTATCGTGGATAACTGGCTCCTGGCCGAGTGGATCGACCGGATCTGCTCAGGAGTCACGCTCAATCCGCGCGCTGATCCCAGATCGGCACGTGGAGCCGGGGAACCAATCATTTGGGGTGAATCCGGTGTGTGCAGGTCGCTGATCGCGACGAGTACACCCGGTAGGACTTCTTTGGGTCCGAATCCGTCAGCTCACCTGGTCGGCGTTGAGACAAAGAGGAGACCGTCCGCTCGTGACTGACGGCCGGAAGACCATCAAGGCGCTATTGGCGCTGATCATTGCTGCAGTACTTGGAGTAGCTGCAGTCTCTTATCCTGCCTTCGCGGATAATGAGAAGAAGCCAGATCTTGAGTCCGTCAAGGCGAAATACGACCGGCTCAACCAGCAGGCCGAGGCGGCCGCTGAGCGCGCAAATGACGCAAAGACCTATATCGCTGATGCCCAGGTTCGACTCTCAGCACTGAACACTGACGTGCGTAAACAACAGGACCTGGTAGCCGGAATGAGGCAGCAGATTGCCAGCATCGTGGTTGAGGAATACCAGAGCCACGCGTTGGCCACTGCTTCGCAATTGGTCCTGTCGACCAACCCGGACCATTTCATTGACAATCTCAATGCGGTCAGTTCCTACAATGACCAGCGCTCAGTGGTGCTCAGCGATTACACGATTGAACTGGAGCGCCTGAAACTACGTCAGGATGCGGTTGCTGAGGAGACCAGGAACCTGCGCAAGCTGGAATCCTCGTTGAGCCAGGCCCAGGAACAGACCCAGGCAAAGGCCGATGAGGTCAAGAAGCTGGTTGACAAGCTGGAACTTGAGGAATTGGCCAAACTCGTGGGCGCTGCCTACGACGGGCCGCTGCCTGATCTGCCCACCAGCCAGCGGGCCGGTGCCGCCATCAAGTACGCGATGGCCCAGGTAGGCAAGTCCTATGTGTACGGCGCTGCCGGGCCAAGTGCCTATGACTGTTCGGGGTTGACCATGAGGGCCTGGGGTGCTGCTGGGGTATCCCTGCCGCATAGTTCCAGGGCTCAGTTCGGGATGGGCACCCGGATCTCTGAGGCCCAGTTGCAGCCAGGTGACCTGGTCTTCTACTACACCCCGATCAGCCATGTGGGGATGTACATCGGCAATGGCCGGATCGTCAATGCACAGAACCCGGGTGCTGGTGTCCGGGTGGCGGGACTGCATGACATGCCCTACGTCGGTGCGGTTCGACCTGGCTGATCAGACCCAAACAGGCACTGGACCCCACCGCAGGATGCGGTGGGTCCTGCTATCCGTATGTCTGTGTTTGGTGAGCCTGACTGGTTGCGGACAGCCTGCGCCAAACCGGGCGCAATCCCAGGACCAGAGCGTGGCCACGGCCCTCAACCGGGTGGAGACCGCGATCCGGGAGTCAGATGCGGGCTTGTTGCCGACCGACCTTGGCTACCTGGCCACCAACGCCAAAGACCTCCGGGTGCGTGATTTCACCCTCCGATGGGCCGATGAGTTGGCCGTATCGGGTGAGGAGGTTACTGGCAGCGTCCAGGTCTCCTATCGATTTGAGGGATTCGACAAAGCGGAGACCCGGACCACGGTGGCGATGACTTTCATCACCGATGGCGGGCGTACTCAACTGCGCGACATTGGCGGCCATGGTGAGCGAGAGCCACTCTGGCTCAGCGGTCCAGTTGTGGTGCGCGGTGACCCAGATTCGCTGGCGATTCTTTCGACTTCGATTCCGCAACCAGACCAGGTCCGGATCGGACGAATGGCTGGGCAGGCGATCACCCGGGTCAGAGCGGTACTTCCTGATGCGGCACCGATCGTGGTGGAGGTTCCGAAAACCGTTGCCAACCTGGAACAGGCGCTGTTGGCCAGCCCGGGCGAATACGACAACATCGCAGCTGTTGCAACCAGTCCGGATGGTTCCTTGGTTCCGGGAACCCCCGTGCATGTTTTTGTGAACCCGGATGTGTTCTTCTCCATGAACCCTGGTGGGGCCGGGGTGGTGCTCACCCATGAGGCCACCCATGTGGCTACTGGCGCGTTGTTTGCAGAGCTTCCTGCGTGGCTGCGTGAGGGTTTTGCGGACTACGTGGCCCTGCTGGACGCTGGCATCCCCACAAAAGTGGCAGCCCAGAACTACCTGGCCCGGGTAAGGGAGTCCGGATTGCCTGACCGGTTGCCTGACGATGCTGAACTTGATCCTCGTTCGGCCCGGGCAGGGACCGGCTATGAGGCAGCCTGGCTGCTCTGTCGCAGCATCGCTGAGCACTTCGGTCAGGAGAAACTGGTCAGGTTGTACCGGAAAGCCAGCGACGGTGGGTCTGTTCCGGTCGTGATCGACTCCGTGCTGGGTATCTCAGAACAAGAACTGGTGAGCCTGTGGCGCTCAGATCTTCAGGCCCTTATTCGCAGTGCCGGGTGATGGGATGAATCCGGGTGCCCGACGAGTTGGCCTGTTGGTCCTGGCGGCCATCACGATTCCTGGCGTGGCTCTGGGAATCATGGTGCTGCCCTGGTCAGAACTGACCAATCCCGCCCGGCCAGGTATTTCCGCCCACTCGCTGTTCTCCGCGTCGTACCTGGAACATGCCCGTTCCTACTATCTGCCGCAACGCTATCTGGGCCTGCTCTCGTTGCTGGTGACCACTGTCCTGATCCTGGTGCTCGGTTTCACCAGACTGGGGCCCCGGTTGATGGTCAGATTGCCCGGCCCATGGTGGAGTCAAACCCTGATCGGCTGCTTTGTCATCCAGGCGATGACCACGGCGGTGGTACTGCCGATCAAGTTGTGGTTGCAGTTGCGTGCGACCCGATTCGGGTTGGTCTCTGGCGGTATCCGGCAGTGGCTGATTGACCTTCTTGTGGGGCTGGTGACCAACTGGGTATTCACCGCCATTCCGGTGTTGTTGCTGATCCTGTTAGTCAGGCGGGCACCCAAATGGTGGCCAGCACTGGCTGCCCTATCCCTTTCAGCCCTGGTCGTGATGGGCAGTTTCCTCAGCCCATTGGTGATCGAGCCCTTGTTCAACAAGTTCCACCCGTTGGCGGATCCGGGGCTGAAGGCCGGGATCCAGTCACTGGCTGCCACTGAGCAGGTCTCGATCTCGCAGGTCCTCGTCGCTGATGCCTCGCGCCGTACGACAACTCTCAATGCCTATGTATCGGGTTTTGGATCCACCCGACGGGTTGTCCTCTATGACACTCTCCTGAAGCAGGCAGAGCAGCCAGAGGTGCTGGGTGTGGTTGCCCACGAGTTGGCCCATGCCCGTCATCGCGACTACCTGATCGGCACCATGGTGGCTGCCGGTGGCGTGGCCGCGGGGATGGGATTGCTGCCACTACTGCTCAGGCGTTGGCAACGGCCACCGGATGCCACGCTGGTGCCCAGATTGTTGGCGCTGGGGGTGTTGGCCTCACTGGCGGTGGCGCCGATCCAGAATGGCCTGAGCCGAGCCATGGAAACCAGGGCAGATCGGGATGCGGTGATCGCCACCAAGGACCCGAAAGCCTACGAGCTCATGCAAATCAGATTGGCCAGAGCATCATTGAGCGATCCGGATCCGCCCCGGATACTCAGCTTCTGGTTCGCCACGCATCCGAGCACAGTGCAGAGGGTGGCAGCTGCTCGGTCAGTTCACCTGGATCAGCGACTGTAGAGGTCCTCAATCGCATCCGCGTGGCGGGCAAGAAGCACGTTCCGCTTGAGTTTCAGGCTCGGGGTGAGCAGTCCACTCTCCTCAGTCCATTCAACGGGGAGAATCCGGAACTTCCTGATTGATTCAGCGCGGGACACGGCGTTGTTTGCCTGATCCACGGCCTGGTCAATCTCAGCAACCAGATCCGGGTCGTTGACCAGGTCACGGATTCGGGTGGATTTACCCTTGCTCTGGGCCCAATGGATTGCCTGCTCTCGATCCAGGGTGATCAGGGCACCGATGAAAGGCCGCCCCTCGCCGACCACGAGAGCATGATCAACCAGCAAATGGGCGCGGAGTTGGTTCTCCAGGACGCCCGGCGAGACATTCTTGCCGCCCGCGGTGATGATGATTTCCTTTTTTCGTCCAGTGATCCTG
>CAZRKI010000032.1:0-25180 GCA_964600765.1 uncultured Marmoricola sp. | reverse complement strand
CCTTCTTGGCGGGAGCCTTCTTGGCGGGAGCCTTCTTGGCGGGAGCCTTCTTGGCGGGAGCCTTCTTGGCAGGAGCCGCCTTCTTCGCAGGAGCCGCCTTCTTCGCAGGAGCCGCCTTCTTCGCAGGAGCGGACAAGGTCAGCTTGCCCAGCTTCTTCTCACCGGAGACAAACTTCTTCAGTTCGGCACCCGCGGTGAACTTCGGGACAGCCTTCTTCTTGGCCTTCATGGACTTGCCGGTTGCTGGGTTGCGAACCATACGAGCCTCACGGATCTTCTTCTCCCAGGAGCCGAAACCAGTGATGGCCACCTTCTCACCCTTGACCACTTCACGGGTGATGGTGTCGATCACTGCGTCCAGCGCATGAGCGGCAGCCTTGCGGTTGCCCTCGAAACGTGCCGCAAGAGTGTCGATGAATTGATTCTTGTTCACTAGCTTCCCTTTCGTGAACAGATAGGGCGCCTTGCCCTACTTTCGTCAATCACGCTAGGGAAAAGTGGCGCATTGCACAATGAAAACTGCGCGTGTCGCATTCAGGAATTCATCAGGCCACGACTCGGAAACCCGTTATTTATTGCGGTTCTTGATTACCTGCGAGCGCGAATCATCAACCAGAGATGGGAAAACGCCATCTCATTCAGCCATTTACTGAGTAACTGGCTTGAATGAAGCGCGATTGCCCTCAAAAGTTGAGATGTCCTCTTCGTGGGACAAGGTGATGCCGATGTCATCGAGTCCCTCAAGCAAACGCCACCGGGTGTAGTCATCAATCTGGAAGGGAGCCTCGATTCGATCTGCACCAGCACCGGCCAGTACAGATCGTTGTTCCAGGTCAACTGTGACCTCAACTCCAGGGTTGGCTTCCAGATATGCCCAGAGCTGCTCCACCGTGGCTTCATCAACCTGTGCAGCAAGGAGCCCGGCCTTGCCAGAATTGCCCCGGAAGATGTCAGCGAATCGTGAGGAGATCACGACCTTGAAACCATAGTTCTGCAATGCCCAGACCGCATGCTCTCGCGAGGACCCAGTACCGAAATCAGGACCTGCCACCAGCACCGATGCTGATGCATACTCTGGTCGATTCATGATGAACTCCGGGTCATTACGCCAGGCTGCGAAGAGCCCATCCTCAAAGCCGGTCCTGGTCACCCGCTTGAGGTAGACAGCCGGGATGATCTGATCGGTGTCCACGTTGCTGCGCTTGAGTGGCATCGCCACACCGGTGTGGGAAGTGAACTTGTCCATGCTTTTCTCCTACCTGCGCTTGTCTCAGAGGTCTGCTGGGCTGCTGAGGGTGCCCCGAACGGCGGTAGCAGCCGCCACCGGGATCGACACGAGGTGGGTGCGTCCACCCTTGCCCTGACGGCCTTCGAAGTTCCGATTCGATGTGGATGCACTGCGCTCGCCCGGCGCCAGTTGGTCGGGGTTCATCCCCAGACACATCGAACACCCGGCACCGCGCCATTCCGCTCCGGCCGCGGTGAATACCTTGTCCAGGCCCTCAGCCTCAGCCTGCAGGCGTACCCGCACCGAACCAGGTACGACGAGCAGGCGGGTGCCTTCGGCCACCTGATGTCCCTCAAGCACCTTGGCAGCCAGACGCAGATCCTCGATCCGCCCATTGGTGCAGGAACCAACGAACACCGTGTCAACCTTGATCTCCCGCATGGGGGTGCCTGCCTCAAGGCCCATGTATTCAAGGGCTTTCTCGCAGGCAACCTGATCCACCGGATCAGTGAAGTCGCTGGGTGCTGGCACATTGCCACCCAGTTGCACGCCCTGTCCCGGATTGGTGCCCCAGGTGACGAATGGGGTCATCGTGGAAGCGTCGAGCACGATCTCCTTGTCAAAGGTGGCGTCCTGATCGGTGACCAGAGTCTTCCAGTACGCCACAGCGGTGTCCCAGTCCGCATCCCGGGGCGCCTCCGGTTTGCCCTGGATGTAGTCGAAGGTGGTCTGGTCTGGAGCGATCAGACCAGCCTTGGCGCCCCACTCAATGCTCATATTGCAGACCGTCATGCGGCCCTCCATCGACAGTTCCTCGATGGCCTGGCCGCGGTACTCGACAATGTATCCCTGGCCACCACCAGTGCCGGTGTGCGCGATCAGGGTGAGCACCAGGTCCTTGGCGGTGACTCCTTCCGGCAGGCTTCCGTTGACGGTGACCGCCATGGTCCTCGGCTTTTGTTGTGGAAGGGTCTGGGTGGCCAGGACATGCTCCACCTCAGAGGTGCCGATGCCGAAGGCAATGGCCCCGAAGGCTCCGTGGGTGGAGGTGTGGCTGTCGCCACAGACGATCGTCATACCGGGTTGGGTGAGCCCCAACTGGGGTCCAACGACATGCACGATGCCCTGCTCCACATCACCCAACGGGTGCAGGCGTACGCCGAACTCCGCGGCGTTCTTGCGCAGCGTCTCCACCTGGGTGCGGCTTACTGGGTCGGCGATGGGCTGGTCCCAGTTCAGTGTGGGCACATTGTGGTCCTCGGTCGCCAGGGTGAGATCCGGGCGACGTACTTTTCGATTGCTCATCCGCAGCCCATCAAATGCCTGCGGTGAGGTGACCTCATGAATCAGATGAAGATCAATGTAAAGGAGATCCGGCTCCCCCTCGGCGCTCCGGACGACATGCTCGTCCCATACCTTCTCAGCGAGGGTCTTTCCCATTGCTTCACCCTTTCTTTCTCATCCGGTTGACCCGGGTTTCTCACCAGCGATCGGGCCGACCTGTCTGTGCCAGGAAACCTTAAACTTGCATCCCAAAGACTGAGACGTCAATATTACTATATGGACAACTCTAGCGGTGTGGGCGTTCTCGACAAAGCCGCCCTCGTACTAACGGCACTGGAAGCCGGTCCAGCCACCCTGGCTGGCCTCGTGGCAGGTACCGGATTGGCTCGTCCCACGGCACATCGGCTTGCTGTGGCCCTGGAACACCACCGCCTGGTGGCCCGCGATATGCAGGGTCGGTTCGTGTTGGGCCCCCGCTTGAATGAACTGGCTGCCGCTGCGGGTGAGGACCGCCTCCTTGCCGCAGCCGGCCCGGTGCTTGCACGCCTTCGCGACATCACCGGCGAGTCTGCACAGTTGTGGCGACGTCAGGGAGACGAACGAGTCTGTGTGGCAGCTGCGGAGCGACCCAGCGGACTGCGCGACACCATCCCCGTTGGCTCGCAGGTAACCATGCGCGGCGGTTCAGCAGCACAAGTGCTGCTGGCCTGGGAGGACCCCGACCGGATGCAACGTGGCTTGCAGAACGCTGCCTTCACTGCCGCTGCCCTGGCTGGCATCCGGCGCCGTGGTTGGGCTCAATCTATTGCCGAACGCGAGCAGGGTGTCGCCTCTGTGTCCGCTCCAGTCCGCTCCCCCAGCGGCAAGATCATCGCGGCGGTCTCGGTATCAGGCCCGCTTGAACGCTTGACCCGGCAACCCGGACGGATGCACGCACCCGCCGTACTGGCTGCTGCCGAGCGCCTTTCGGAATCGTTGCGTCGGGCTGCTGACTGAAACACCAGACCATAAAATGAGGGCATGACGAAGCAACCCTCTCCTTCGCCACGGAAACGAGCTGTCAATAAGGCTGTGCCCAAGGATGCAGAACCCCCCTGGAAGCAGGGATATCCCTACGACGCGAAGCTCAAGCGCGGCGAGTACGAATGGACCAAGAGGGAGCTGCAGATCGAACTGCTCAAGCTCCAGAAATGGATCCAGGAGACCGGCCAGAAGGTCGCAATCGTCTTCGAGGGGCGCGACGCAGCTGGCAAGGGTGGCGCCATCAAGCGGTTCACAGAGCATCTGAATCCACGCGGCGCCCGCGTGGTCGCCCTCCCGATCCCGACCGATCGGGAGAAGACACAGTGGTACTTCCAGCGCTATGTGGCCCACCTCCCCGCCGCAGGCGAGATCGTGCTCTGGGACCGCTCCTGGTACAACCGTGCCGGTGTGGAGCGGGTGATGGGATTCTGCACCGTTGACCAGTACCTGGAGTTCATGAAGTCCTGCCCCGAGTTTGAGCGGATGCTGGTCGACTCAGGCATTCACCTGATCAAGCTCTGGTTCTCAGTCAGCCCTGCAGAACAAGCCGCTCGCTTCAATGCTCGCAAGCAGGATCCGGTAAAGCAATGGAAGTTGTCGCCAACAGACAAGGCCAGCTTCAACAAGTGGGATGCCTACACCGAGGCCAAGGAAGCCATGTTCTTCTACACCGACACCAGGCATGCACCCTGGACGGTGATCAAGTCAAATGACAAGAAACGAGCCCGCCTGGAGGCGATGCGCGTCGTACTTGCTCACTTTGACTATCCCGGGAAGAACGAAAAGATTGTCGGAGTGCCTGATCGAAAGATCGTCGGTAAGGCAAAACGCCTGCGGGAAGAAGGCGAAGGGGTCCAGGGCACTTTCCCGAAACTGTAGCCACCGCTGTTGCTAGAAGAGCGCGTCCTCCTCCAGCTCCAACAGAAACTGCTTGCGCTCCACTCCTCCGGCATATCCGGTAAGGGAGCCATCGGAACCGATCACCCGATGGCAGGGGATCACGATCGGGATTGGATTACGACCATTGGCCAAACCCACCGCCCGGGAGGCCGCCTGGGTCATTCCCAGACGCTGGGCAACCTGGCCATAGGTTGCGGTTTCGCCATAGTTGATTTCTTGCAGCTGAGTCCAAACCTTGTGCTGAAAGTCAGTGCCACGAGGTTGCAACGGCAACTCGAACTCACGACGTTGCCGGGTGAAGTACTCGGCCAACTGGCTGGCAGCCAGGGCCAGCACCGGCTGGTCGTCACGACGTTCCCCAATGGGTTCACCCGTTGGGGATTCCTTGAATGGTGAGAAGTCGATGGCCCGTAGGGCTGACCCATCCGGAGTTGTGACCAGACGCAGATCACCAATGGGTGAGGAAATCACTGTCCACATGGGCTGTCTTTCTGGTGGTGGTCTGGTGATTGTATGCCTGCGAACCGCGGGCGAGGCATTCGCCGGCACGAAGTAGCGTGGGGTGTGGCGTCGTACGAGTGGGTCGCACGATTCACGGCGTACCTGACGTCTATCACCTGGCTGACGTTCAACGGAAAACTGGCACGTTCAATGGGTTGTAACCCATTGAACGTGCCAGTTTCCCATGGGGCCGTGGTAAACCGGTCCCGACGAATAGGAGCTGACTGTGCCAAAGCGCGTAGTACACCTGGCGGATCCGGACATCTCGATTGATGGGCGCACGCTCCGGGATCGGGTCCTGGGGATCCAGCAGGAACTAAGGGTGGCTGCTGAGTTTCCACCCGGCGTGGAGGCATGCGCCCGGGAGGCAGTCGCCCTACCCCGGCTGCCCACGACCGATCGCACAGAGTTGCCGTTTGTCACGATCGACCCGGCCAGCGCCATGGACCTGGATCAAGCGCTGTATCTGGAACGTTCCTCGAGTGGGTATCTGGTGCACTACGCAATCGCTGATGTGGCGGCATTCGTGGCTCCTGATGATCCCGTTGACATCGAGGCCAACCGCCGCGGTGAGACGCTGTATGGAGCTGACTCCAAGATCCCATTGCATCCAAAATCACTCTCGGAGTCAGCTGCTTCACTGTTGCCCGATCAAATACGTCCTGCCCTGGTGTGGTCGCTGAAACTGGACACTGACGGTGACTGCACCGACGTCCATGTGGAACGCGCACTGGTCCGAAGTCGGGCCAAGCTGGATTATCGATCCGTTCAGCGTTCCTTCGATGACGGCACGATCGACCCGATGCTGGCTCTCCTGAAGGAGGTCGGAGAACTTCGATTGGCAAAGGAGCAGGAGCGTGGTGGGGTGTCACTGCCGTTGCCATCGCAGGAGATCCAGGTAGCCAACGATCAGTGGTCGCTCAGCTACGAGCAACCCCTCGCGGTCGAACAATGGAACGCTCAGATCTCGTTGCTGACCGGTATGGGCGCTGCGTCCCTGATGCTGGATGCGCAGGTGGGGATTCTGAGGACTCTGCCTCCCGCAGAACAGACCGATCTGGACCGGTTGCGGCACGTGGCCCGTGCAGTTGGGCAGCAATGGCCTGGGCAAATGCCCTATCCGGAGTTCATCAGGTCCGTGGATCCGGCCAGCCCCAGCGGGGCTGCTGTTCTGGTGGCCGCTACCCGCACCCTGCGAGGAGCTGGCTATGTCAGCTTCAACGGCAGCGTGCCTCCCCAGCCCAGACACAGCGCCCTGGCTGCTTCCTACACCCATGTGACCGCACCACTCCGGCGGTTGATCGACCGGTTCACCGGTGAGATCTGCCTTGCCCTTTGCGCCGGCAAGCCAGTGCCTGACTGGGTGCTGGCCAGGTTGGACCAACTCCCCGAAACCATGCGGGAGTCAACCAGACGCGCAAACCAGTACGAACGCGCCATCCTGGATCTGGTTGAGGCAGCGCTTCTGGCGGACCAGGTTGGCTCCACCTTCGAAGGCATCCTGGTTTCGGTGGACGAAAAGGCAGCCGAAAACGGATCGCTGATGATCGCCTCGCCTTCGATCGAGGGCCCAATCCATGGCACTGCACCGCTTCCCCTTGGTCAACAGGTCAGCGCCCGGCTCCGGAAATCTGATGTGGACAACCGACAGATCCTCTTTGATCTGCTCGGCAATGCCGGCTAATCCACAATTCCCTCGAACATCAGGGTCTGGATCGCTGCTGCCAATCGGCGTTGATGCTCCCGCTCAGGCTGTTTCACTGCGGTCAGCATGGCCGCGATGATCATTCCGATGATGGCATCCGAGGTGGCCTCAACATCCAGATCCAGGCGTAGGTAATCGGTTTCCACTCCGTGGTTGAGATATTGGGCGGTCAGGCTCCTGGCCAGGTCGTAGAAGGCCATCACCTTGGCGCTCATCTCCGGATCAATGCCGGGCGCCTCCAGCAACATGCGGGGCAATCTCGGATCCTCAGTGAGGATCTGTCCCAGCGCTTCACCAATGCGTTCGACCTGAGCACGGTATTGAGTGATGTTCTCCGCCACCTCTGGCGCATTCTCTGCGCTGAGGGCTTCAATGATCCGGGACACCACGTCATCGACAACATGCTCAACGATGTCGCGCTTGTTGGCGAAGTGGCGGTAGAAGGTTCCATGTCCAATACCCAACCTGGCGGCAATGTCGGCAATCGCAGTCGAGTGATAACCCTGCTCGGCAAAGCAGTCAAAGGCAGCGTCGATGATCTCACGGCGTAATTCCTGCCTACGCCGCTCCGCCAGACTGACAACCGGTGACACAGACCGCATCCTATTGCCACTGCCCCATAAATGACATAGCGTTCCGCTACTGACATCAGATTCCGCAAGGAGAATTATGCGTCGAGGACTGGTGCTCGGTTGTGGCGGACCTATTGGATTTGCCTGGACCGCGATAGCCCTGCAGGAACTGGAACTGGCCCTTGGCTGGGACGCACGTGAGTCAACGATCATTCAGGGCACATCAGCCGGAGCTGAGATGGCGGCCATCCTTGGTGCTGGCGTCAGTGTCCAGCAGATCGTGCGGGATCTGGATGACGTGGCTTCCGGACGCCCAGCGTACGGAGACACCCCACTCACCCGTCGACTACGCCGGGACCCTGCTGCCATCCCGCCGCTTCCCTGGCCCTGGTTCCCGGGGACACAATTGGCATTCTCCGGACTCAAGGGCAATCTGGATGGCCTCGCTGGGTTGGCTGGTTTGTTGCCGACCGGTCGGGGCAATGCCAACTTCCTCCGGGACCTGGGCAATGGGCTCTACCCCGACCGAGCCAGACCAAAAGGCGATGTCCGTTTCATGGCTGCGGATCTGAGGACTGGTGAGCTGGTCGCACTCACCGGGGACAACGCGCCAATAGGCGACGCCATCGCTGCGTCGTGGGCAATCCCGGGCTGGTTCCCGCCGGTCCGGATCCATGGTCGGCAACTGCTCGATGGCGGCACCGTCTCTCCGACAGCGGCCCACTTGCTGGCCAACGAGGACCTTGATGAAGTACTGATCGTGGCCCCGATGAGCACTCATGGTGGCGCTCCAGCAAGTGGAGTTGCCCGCGCTGAACGGTTCCTGCGAGGACCGATGACCAGCAGAGTGAACCGAGAACAGGCCCAGCTGGAGAAGGCTGGTCACCGGGTGGTCAGGATCGAGCCCACGGTCGCCGAATTGGATGCTATGGGCGCAAACTTCATGTCCGTACGACGCCGCGCTGCCACTCTTTCCGCTGCCCGCAAACACGTACCCAACACGATCGCCGCGCATCTCCAGGGACAATCATGAGCATTTATCCACGGATCAATCTGGCTGGTGCGAGCGTTCTGGTAACCGGCGCTGCGCAGGGCATCGGACTGGCCACAGCGAAAGCCTTTTCCGAGGCCGGCGCGCAGGTCACGATCGGCGATCTCAACCTGGACCTGGCTCGAGCAGAGGCTGATGCAATCGATGGGCTCGCCTGTCAACTGGATGTCAGCGACCAGAGCTCTTTTCGTGATTTTGTCAGGGCCAGTGAGAATTCCTTTGGCCCTGTCTCAGTGTTGGTCAACAACGCCGGCGTGATGCCAAATGGTGGATTCCTGGAGTTGCCTCCAGAGGTGGACCGGTTGACCATGGAGGTCAACCTCTTCGGGGTGGTCAACGGGATGCGGGCTGTGTTACCTGGAATGATCGACCGAGGCCGTGGCCATGTGGTCAACATTGCCTCCCTGGCCGGCAAGTTCCCAGTCAAGGGTCTGGCTATCTACAACGCCTCCAAATATGCCGTTGTTGGTCTGACCGCTGCTGCTCGCCTTGAATACGCCGGAGCTGGAATCTCACTCAGCGCCGTACTCCCCTCTGCGGTGGACACCGCACTGGCCAGTGGGCTGGACATGAAGCCAATCCCAAAGGTGCAACCTGCCGATATCGCGGCAGCGGTCGTGGATTCGGTGCACAACCGACGCGCTGAGATCGCTGTGCCCGGCTATGTGGGCAGTCTGGCCACAGTTGCCAGCCTCACGCCGGAACCACTGTTGAACCTGATCCGCCAGGCGTTCAAGGACGACCGGGCCCTGCACCCGGATAAGCCAGAGCGCGCGGACTACCGAACCCGCCTGCAGCAACAGACCAATACCCCCGAGAAGAAACGAGCGCAGTAATGCCCGAATCGAAGACCAACCAACGCATCCATGACGCAGTCATCATCGGGGCTGGATTCGGTGGCATGGGGGCCGCAATCCAACTGCGGCGACTTGGATATGACGACCTGGTGATTCTCGACCGCGAGGATGACCTCGGCGGCACCTGGCATGTGAACCACTACCCCGGGCTGGCTGTGGACATTCCCTCCTCGACCTACTCCTACTCCTTTGAGCCAAACCCCTACTGGACCCGGCTCTTCGCGCCGGGCACTGAGCTGAAGAAGTACGCCGAGCATGTCGCCGACAAGTACGACCTCCGCCGACACATGCGCTTCGGCATGGTGGTCAAACGCGCCACCTGGCATGAGGAGGACCAGTACTGGGAAGTTGAGACAGAGTCCGGAGAGAGCATCCGCGGCACTTACATCCTCACCGCCACTGGATTCCTTTCCCAGCCGAAACTACCCGACATTCCCGGCATCGACGAGTTCCGGGGCAAGGTCATCCACACTGCGGACTGGGACCACTCCTTTGACCTGAACGGGAAACGCGCAGCCGTGATCGGCACCGGCGCTACCGCCGTGCAACTGATCCCGACCATCGCCGACCAACTCAGCGAACTAACCGTTTATCAGCGCACCGCAATCTGGGTCAGCCCAAAGCCGGATCTTCCGGTTCCCGCCCCAGTACGTTCTGTCTTTGCCGCGCTACCGCTGAGCCAGCGCGCCGTACGACTGGTGGGAAGCAGCATCCTCGAAGTGATGATGGTCGCTGGCGTCCTGCACTACAAGAAGTTGCCGGCCGCCAACAACATGGGGGTCAACCTGTGCCGCTCCCACCTCAAGCGCCAGATCAAGGATCGCGAGCTTCGCCGGAAGTTGACCCCGACGTACTCATTCGGCTGCAAGCGCCCCACCTTCTCCAATGACTACTACCCCACCTTCACCAAGAAACATGTGCATCTGGAGACCAATCCCATCCAGAGCATCGACCAGAGCGGGATCATCACTGAAGATGGCCAGCGCACCGACATCGATGTGTTGGTACTGGCTACCGGCTTCGACCTCTGGGAGACCAACTTCCCAGCCCTGGAGATCATCGGGCGGAACGGGAAGAACCTGGGCGAGTTCTGGCGCCAGAATCGGTTCCAGGCCTATGAGGGGATCGCAGTGCCAGGTTTCCCCAACCTGCTCTCCTTGAACAGTCCCTACTCCTACAGCGGGTTGAACTACTTCACCACTATCGAATCCCAGATGAAACACATGGAGCGTTTGCTGAGCGAGGTACGCCGTCGGGGCAGCCGCAGCTTCGAGGTCACCGAGGAGGCAAATACCGAGTTCCTCGATCGAATGACGGCCAAGGTCGGGGACAGCATCTTCGAGCTAGGCAACTGCTCCAATGCCAACAGTTACTACTTCAACCAGCACGGTGAGGCCACCCTGCTCCGCCCCACCACCACGATGAATGCCTTCTGGGAAGCAGGCCGATTCGACCTGGAGGACTACCAGTACGCCTGATCAGCGCCACCAGCGTGGCAAGATGAAAAGGAGGTGGCCATTCAACGTGCATGGCCAGAGAGGAAACAATGGAGCTCATTCCCGGCAACTCACTGATCACAGCCACACCACAGGAGGGCCGCGAACTCGCGATCGCGATTGCCCGCAAGACCATTGGCGCCATCCAGCCTGATGCTGAGGTTCGCAAATCCCTGCGTCCCGACTACGCCAATGACGCGGACTCACTCACCTCCGCGGGTCACGTGGTTGCCATCGAGTTCGCCACCATCGCCGCGGCCAACAACTACTGGCGCTGATCACCCCAGGACAACAGAGTTGGTCCGGAACATCCAACCTGCGGTGTTCCGGACCAACTCTGGGGTTCCTACCTCTTGAATCGTTTGGGGAATTGCTTGGCCAGGGCCCGCACGAGGGCATCTGACATCATTCGCATGTGATGCTCGGCCTCTTCGTATTTTGTGATCGAGCGTGAATAATCGCCAGTGAGTTGATCCGCTGCATAGCTGACCGTTTGGGTGATGTGCATCCGCATCATGTCGACCGCAGCAGCTCGGTTTAGCCGGGGGTTGGCATCAGCCAGGAAGTTGCCGATCGTCTCCGCATTGGCGTACCAGGTGGCCACTGCCTGGTTGAGGGCGGCAGTGTTACCAGCCCTGGCAGCTGACAGAACCGGCACCGCATCAGTGATGTGTTCCTTGAGCAGAGCGGTCAGTCGGTCACCGGCGGCAGCACCGTAGAAGGCCTTGATCGCGTTACCGATGTCCTCCTGATTGGCCAGCAAGCGATCCACGGTGGCATCCAGGCCAGCAGACCCCGATGCAAATGCGGCGACCACCGCATAGGTCCATTCCATGTGCTCAGCCCACAGGATTCGCATCCTTGCCTTGAGCGCAGATCGACTGACCCGGTGGGCTCGCTTCGCCTTATGGACTCGCTTCCCAGAAGCAGCGTAGTGATGCCCCATGGCCATCTGGGCACGATCATGGTCGCGGTGCCCCTCCCCTGTGGGGCCATTCTGATGGGCTGTCGCTGGGCCGATCAGCGCGACGCTGGCCGCGACAGCGACCATCATCAACACCACAAGGGCCGTCAACCGATTTCCTGACTGGGAGGTTCGGATGTTCATGACTGTTATTCCTTTCGGAGTTGGGATGTCTGGTTAGTGCTCACCCGACGCCCCGGTCTTACCTGAAAGGCTGGATCTTTTTGGTTCCGTCAGCGTTCCCGGGAAACCAACTTGAGGGCCCCAACTGCCTAGACTGCTGAAATGCAACTGCCTCGTCGCATCACTGGCTCCGATCAGAGGGAGGCACCTGGGGTTACCACCCTGGAACTCTTCTTCGACCTGGTTTTTGCCTTCACGGTTACCCAACTCGCCTCGACCGTGGAGCATGGAGATGGGTTGGCTGGATTGGGCAGAGCAGCCTTGTTGTTGCTGTTGCTCTGGTGGATGTACGGCGGCTACGTCTGGTTGACCAACAATGCGCCACCGGTGACCACCAGGCGCAGACTCTTCCTGCTGCTGGCCATGGTGGGGAATTTTGTGTGCGCACTCTCAGTACCACACGCATTTACCACCGACCGTTGGCCATTCGCCATTGGGTACGCAGTGGTGGTGCTGGTCCATGCGGCCATGTTCCTGACCGATTCGGCCAATCTGAATGCGCGCATGGTCCGCCAACTTCTGGTCTGGAACCTGAGCGGAGTGCTGATCATCCTCGTGGGTGCCGCAGTTGGCGGTCGCACCCTGGTCGCCCTGTGGGTGCTGTCGTTGTTCATCCAGGGAGTACTCCCCAGGTTGCTGCAGGTTCGTGGCAAAGACCGTGAGGATCAGACCTACTTCATCGTCCCGGCGCACTTCGTGGAACGACACGGACTGATGTTGATCATTGTGCTGGGAGAGTCAGTACTGGCCATTGGGGCCGGAATCGGCACTGGCTCCCATCACATTGGCGTGGCCCAGATCGCTTTCTCGGTAATCGCACTGACCCTGGCGGCAACCCTGTACTGGTCATACTTCGGAGCTCATGAGGATCAGCATGCCGAGGCGGCGCTGGCGGCCACCACAGGAAGACGAACTGGTTCCCTGGCGCTGACCACTTTTGGATATGCCTATTACGTGATGCTGCTGGGAATCGTGGTTGCCGCCGCCGGCCTGAATATCGCACTGACCAACCCACTGGCGGGTCTCTCCTGGCTACATGCTGGGCAACTCGCAGGCGGTATCGCGTGTTACTGGCTGGGCCTGGCCTGGTTCAGGTGGGGCCTTGGTCGCAACCCAACCACCTGGCTTTTCACCGGTTTGTTGGCCGGTGCCGCCGGGCTGCTCGGCGTACAGATGGCGCTACTGGGTTTGATAGCCATCCTGTTCACCTGCGTGCTCGCAATCCAATTGGACCAACGACTGGAGCGTCGTGCCCGAACCAAAGCGCCGGAATAACAGGCTGGCAGCCATTAACCAGCGTTGGCCAACTCCCTGGCGATGCGATTTACTGCCGCCTCGGCGGAAAGGGAGTGGTCAGCAGCCACCAGGGTGGCCAGGGACTCGGCCTCCTCGTGGCAAACCGCACAGGCCTGCAGGTGCACCCGGAACTCCTCGCTGAATGGGGTGTCGGCACCCAGAAGAGCTTCTCGCCAGATCCGCCTGCTCAAAGCAGTCATCGCAGGAGAGCCCTGGTTCGGTATTGGCAACCAACTGGTTGATTGTCTGCTGGGTGAGTTCGGTTGGGTTGTGCATCAGATGGCCTCCTTCGCGGTCATCGCGGGCAAATAGCCCTGGTTGGTCAGCTGCAATCGCAGACGCTTTCGCGCATCATGCAAGGTCTTGTAGAGCGCACCGCGGGTAGTACTCAACCTGTCCGCCAGTACGTCGATGGGTACTTCATTGATCAGCAGTGCCGTGGCCACTCTGCGCTGGTGGTCAGTCAACGCCTCATTCATGGCATGTTGTACTGCGCGAGCCAACTCGTTGCCCTGGGCGACTTCCTCTGGGTTGGTATGACTCGGCTGGTCAGGCTCATCCAGGTCATGGAACTGGATCTCCCGACTGCGCCAAACTGCCCGGCGGACCTCGACACCGGCATGGAGGATGCCGAAGTTGTAAGCCCAGGTGGTGAACCTACTGCGTCCCTCGAATGACTCCAGCCGGGACAGAACCGAGACCGTGGCCTCATCGGCAGCAGCGTTGATCAGCTCGTCACGACGCGCGGCGGCCAGGGACTGTGCCTCTGGCATCCGGGCAACCTGGTGGCCAACTGCCCGCAGCAGCAACTGATGCAGATGTCGTACTGCGATCTCGTGCCCCGTACCCGAAGAGGTCGCCAGTGGCATCCAGGTCATGCCGTTGCTCCCGGGCCAACAGCATGACATGGACATCCACCTGGGTGTTGGCAGCCATCCGATAGGCCGTGAACTCGTCAAAGCCCACAGCCAGCAATTGGCGCCGCCGCCAGCGTCGTACGGCTCGATCAGCCAGACGGGTCCGGCTCGTCGGAATCCCACGGTTCGGATTGGTACTGCTCATGTTCAGTTGGTGTCACCAGCCCCCCTGATCTTACTGTGACTCAGGTCACAACATTTCTGGGTAAGAACCAGTACTCCGGCAGTCACCAACACCTTGACAGCGCGATCACCAAATCAAAGCAAGGAGCACACCAATGGCAACTCAAACCCAGGTGCATCACGAATCAACTCAGATTTCCATGCAGGATCCCGGCTACCAGGCCTTCATGGCACTTCGCCTGGGCTTCACCGCCATGCCGATCCTCTTCGGACTGGACAAGTTCACCAACATCCTGACCAACGACTGGACCCACTACCTGGCCCCGGTCTTCGCCGATCTGATGCCCGGTGGTGCTGGCACAGCCATGCATATTGTTGGCATCATCGAGATCGTGGCTGGTTTGGTCGTTCTCCTCGCGCCGCGATTCGGCGGTCCACTCGTCGCTGCCTGGCTCGGTGGGATCATCGTCAATCTGCTGATCATTGGCGGGTACGGCGATGTGGCGCTGCGTGACTTCGGTCTGCTCCTGGCCGCAGCGGTCCTGGCCCGGCTGGCGTGGGCGTACCCAACCAAATTGCCCACGCAGCGGTGAACAAGGAAGGTCGGCGCAGGTGAGCCATAAAGCCGTATTCGTACTCTCCGGAGGGGCCAGCCTCGGAGCCTCCCAGGTAGGAATGCTGCAGGCGCTCGCCGAGCGGGAGATCCAACCGGATCTGCTGATCGGCACCTCCGCTGGCGCCCTGAACGCCGCCTTCATTGCGGGACATCCCTTCACCCCGCAAACAGTGGAATCCCTCGCCACCCTGTGGCGAGGGATTTCCGTGCTTTCAGTGTTCCCACCAGACCCGGCCGCTTTGCTGAAGTCCATCCTCGGCAGGTCTGGGGCACTGTGCTCGAACAGAGGGTTGCGCTCACTGATCGAGCAGAACCTGACTTTCACGAACCTGGAGGACGCTCCGATCCCATGCAAGATGGTGGCCACCAACTTCCTCACCGGCCAGGAGGTGGTCCTCAGTACCGGGAAGGCCGCCGATGCGGTGCTGGCCAGTGCCGCGATCCCCGGCATCTTCCCGCCGATACACCGGGAGGGAATGGTCCTGATGGACGGTGGCCTGGCCAACAACACGGCGGTATCCCATGCCGTTGAGGTTCAGCCTGACACCGTATATGTGCTGCCATCGGGGTACTCCTGTGCCCTGAAATCAGTACCTCGCACCCCATTGGGCGTCGCGGTACACGCGATGACCATCCTGATCCATCAGCGCCTGATCATGGACCTGACCCGTTATGCGGATCAGACCCAGCTCATCGTGTTGCCGCCTCCCTGTCCGATCAGCGTGACCCCAGCGAACTTCGGCAGATCGGAGGAGTTGATGGAGGCCGCCTATGCCGAAGCCTCGAGGACACTCGACCTGGCTCCGGAAACCACCCACCCCGCCCAGAGAATTGATTTTCACCAGCACTGAGGAAATTCAGCAGGGATTCAGCCAGATACTGCGACACTGGGCGCGACCTGCGGGAGGATATTCAGGTGAAGGTGCTGATCGTCGAGGATGAGGCACGGTTGGCCCGTTCCTTGTCCCTGGGCCTTCAGGCCGAGGGATTCACTGTCGATGTGGCCAACACAGGCACCGATGGACTCTGGATGGCCAGGGAGAACACCTACGATGCGATCGTGCTTGATCTGATGCTTCCCGGCATCAATGGCTACCAGATCTGCTCGACACTGCGGGAGGGCGAGGATTGGACTCCGATCCTGATGCTCACTGCAAAGGACGACGAGTGGGACCAGGTGGAGGGTCTCGACACAGGTGCCGATGATTACCTCACCAAGCCATTCTCCTTCCCAGTGCTGGTCGCCCGGATCAGGGCCATCGCCAGGCGGGGAGCAGTACCGCGACCAAATGCACTCGAGTTCGGTGACCTGCGCATCGAACCGACCACCCGACAGGTCTGGCGCGGCGAAACCCGGATCAGCCTCACTGCCCGGGAATTCGCTCTGTTGCACCATCTCGCCCGGCATCCGGATGAGGTGTTGTCCAAGCAACAGATCCTGGCCTCGGTCTGGGACTTCAACTACGAGGGTGACCCAAACATCGTCGAGGTGTACATCAGGCACCTGCGCAACAAGATCGACCGACCATTCGCGAAGCAGGCCATCATGACCATTCGTGGCGCTGGCTACCGACTCAGGAGCGATGGTGGCTAGCCGGTTCTGGCCCCGGGCATCGATCAGGTTGCGGACGACGGTGGCCGCCGTGTGCGTGGTGACCACCGCTCTGATCCTGGCTGCATTGGCCCTGGTCTGGATCCTCCGGGACTCCATGTCCGAGAACCTCGAAACCACGGCCGAACAACAGATTGCAGCGCTTGAGTCCAACCTGCCGCTCAGTTCGGCGCCCACGGACCCGGAACATGATGGAGACCTGGAGGATCTGATCTGGCAGATTCTCAACGAAAGCGGGGAACCGGTCGCGACCTCCACGGAACCAACTTTCACCCTGCCAACTCAGGACACAGATCGATTCCGGATCCCCGGAACAGATCATTCCTGGCTGGTCAGCACCGAGGAAGTCGAAGATGGTGGTACGGCGTACACCATCGCGGTCGCTGTCTCCCGCGAACCAATAGCAGAGGCAGTCAGCGCGGTGACCATGTCCATGGTGATTGGCATCCCACTCCTGGCCATGGTGGTTGCAGGGACGACCTGGATGGTGGTCTCCCGGGCCCTGAGGCCGGTGATGGAGATCCAGCGCGAGGTTTCGCTGATCACCGAGCAGCAACTGAACCGACGGGTTCCCCAGCCAATTGCCAGGGATGAGATCTCACAGTTGGCCACCACCATGAACCAGATGCTGGAGCGGCTGGACCACTCCCAACGAAAACAACGCCAGTTCGTGGCTGACGCCTCCCACGAGTTGCGCTCACCACTGGCCAGTATTCGTCAGTACGCCGAGGTGTCCCGGGCCCATCCGGACGTCGTACCTGCTGGTGAATTGGCTGAGGCGGTGTATGAGGAGAGCACCCGGATGCAAGAACTGGTCAAACAACTCCTGTTGTTGGCCCGGTTGGATGACCAGGGCGCTGGTCTGAAATCCATCGAGATCGATCTGGATGACATCGCCCTGGACGCGGCCGCCCGGGTGCGGGCTGGTGGCGCGCGGGTGGACACCAGCGGGGTTCACTCAGCGCGGGTGCTCGGGGACCCGGTCGCGTTGCGCCAGGTGGTGGACAATCTGGTCGACAATGCCTGCCGCTTTGCCGAGTCCCAGGTCACCATCAGCGTCTCCTCCACTGGCGGCACGGCCACCCTCACTGTCGCAGATGACGGCCCCGGCATTCCGGTGGCGGATCGCAAGGAGGTTTTCGAGCGCTTCGTCAGACTGGATGATTCGCGAGCCCGGTCCTCCGGCGGTACCGGACTGGGGCTGGCCATCGTCAAGGAGATCGTGGTTCAGCACCAGGGCAGCGTCATGGTGACCGATTCCGACATCGGTGGCGCACAATTCGTCGTCCAACTGCCTTGCTGAAGAAGTTTTCAGCCTGATTCAGGGTGGATTCAGGGTGCCTGCTCGATGATGACCGGACCAATCAAGTTTGGAAGGAACATCATGAATACCGAAGTATTGAGGTCCAGGAAGGTGATTGCCGGGTTGGCAGTCACCTTGGTCCTGCTCGGCGGAGGCGCAACTGCACTGGTTATCGCAGAGAACTCCTCCGATCAGGTGACCGGGAGTGAACGGGACCGGATCTCGCGGGCGACGGCCGACCAGGTACCCGGGAGCGTGATCAAGGTTGAGCGCGATGACTCCGATCACGACTCCGGCGCCTTTGAGGTCAAGGTGAAGGGGCCTGACGGCAAAGTCACGGAGGTAACCCTGGACAAGGACCACAAGGTCCTACGCACAGAGACAGATGATGATTTCGTGCCGATGCCGCTCGCAGATCGATCAGCAGCAGAGGCGGCAGCGCTGGCTGCGGTGCCCGGTGGGACCGTCACCTCAATCGAGCGAACCGACGATCATGGCGCCAGCTATGAAGTAGACGTCACCGTGTCACGTGGCAACCGCCTCATTGGCTATGAGGTCTACCTTGACCAGAACTTCCGTGTGGTGCACAAGGAACGCGACCGCTGACCCGAACTGGTTTTGACCTGTCCGGCTGAATAGGCTCAGGACGACCGCAATGGCCTCCTGAAAGGCAGAACATGCCCAGCCCAAAGCCCGCCATCGCACGGCGTACCTCAACCCTGGCCGTTGTATTGATCGCATTTACCGGTGCCTTGGTGGGCTGTGGAACCCAACAATCCGCAGCGCCCAGCAAGAAAAAGGCGATCGATGTGGCCACCGCTTTCGGCTATGCGGGTCTGGATGCTCGCCAACTGATCGACAAGTTGGATCGCCTCGCAGTCAGTGAACGTCCAGAAGGTCTGAGTGCATCAGTTCGGCCGGACCGATTGATCCTCACCGACTCCGAAGAGCAGGAACAAATCCTTCCGCTGCCAGATGACAAGTCGTATGTTTCAGTGGCGCCGTATGTGAAAACAACCCATGAATGCCACTTCCATGCCCTGACCAGTTGCATCGGCGAGTTGTCCAACAAACCGATCCAACTCACGGTCACCAACACCTCCACTGGTGAGGTGATCCGCCAGGGGTTGGCCACCACCTTCGACAATGGCTTTATTGGGTTGTGGCTGCCCCGCAATATCAAGGCCCGCATCCAGGTTGTCCACGAAGGACACTCCGGAAGCGCAGAGGTATCCACGATGAACAACGAGGACGCCACCTGCATCACCACTTTGAAGCTCACCTGACCCGGGTTTGGCTAATCCGTTGCGGGTGGAAACCCAACGAAGTCATGCGAAATCGAGGCTCAGGATCTCGATACCTCGTCAGCGCGACAACCCGATGGAGGGTTTGGACTGGGTTGGGTTTGCTTCCTTGGTGTAGTTGATATTGAAGTGCGCGTTTCCGGACAGGTTCACTCCCTGCACCACTATCGCTGAGTTCATCCCGATGGTTCCAGAGTTGCCCGACATATTCATGGTTGCCTTGGCGGCGTAGATGGATCCCTGGAGCACATTGGCCTGATTGCCTGAGTAGTTGAGCGAGTTGCTGTTGTTGCGGTCATAAAGGATGGCGAATCCCTTGGTGGGGCCAGTTGAGGGTGCCACCACCTTGAGGGTTTGATTGCCCGAATAGCGCAGGGAACCGCCAACCTCGGAGAATGGCCAAGTGGCACCGCATTCATGCGGCGCCGCAGGGGTGCCGCAGGTGAAGTACAAGGTGACTCCCGAACTGGCATTGATCACTGAGTTTCCGGAGAATGACATGGTTCCGGTGATCGCATACAAACCCGGGCTCAGGTTGCAGGTGTGGTTGCCGCTGACCGAGATATTGCCGTAGATACCCGGACTCAAACTGCAGGCCCCATTCCCGCTCTTGGACACATTCCCATGCACGGTCATCCCGCTCAGGCTGGGCGGCAACGGGATTCCCAGGAATGGGTCACTCACCCTGACGCCAACCGTGGGATTGGGACTGAAACTGACGTTCCCACTCTTGTTTGGGGTCTGCTCAGTCGTGAAGGTGCCATTAAGGTCAACGTTTCCAGAAAAGGATGGCTTCCCGTTGATGCCGACCCCAGCATTGGTCACGGTCAGGTGCGGATTGCCCGACATGGACGACGTACCCAACACGCAAAAGCCACAGTCACCGCTGTTGCCCTGGCTCAGTGCCGCCTGAGCTCGCATCGAGATGCTCACTTCCTCAACCCCCGCCAATTTGCCGAGAGTCATCTCCACATCCCTGGCCGGGATCTGGACCCAGACCTTGCTGGGTTGGGTCAGGCTGTCGAACTGAACACAACTGGTCTGACCTCCAGCCGGGGTGAACGAACCCTCAAATGAACAGGTCTGGCTCCAGGCAGCCGCAGCCACACCGAAATTCTTCTGGGCATAGTCCTTGGCTGCAGCCACTGCAGAGTTCAGGCAGGGTGGGGCCGAGTCTCCGAATCCCGCACAGGAAGTTGCCGGATAGAGTGCATTGATGGCAGCCAGTGCGGAGGCATCAGCGGCATTCTGTGAGGCCATCTGACTGACCCGAGCCCGGCCGAGATCCATCACGATGCCACCGACGATCAACAACATCACCATGCACAGAGCCGTCACGATGGCAACGGCCCCGGCTTCGTCCCTGCGTCGCCGAGCCATCACGTCGTACACCAGTTCCAGTTCTGGCCGGGAGCGGTGTCAGAAACCGTACCGCCCATGGATTCAACGCTGTCCTGTTCAATCGGCATCTGAATACGCTGCCTGATCCAGCCATCATTTGGTAGCGGGAGGAAGTTCAGCGCGTCTGAGCGCACCATCGCGCACACGGTTAGCGGCTGCCCCTGTTTCCACTCAGCAGGTGGTACGACGCGCACATAGGTCGGTCCGGTCAGAGCGCCAATGCTGGTCTTGGTCATCGACTGCAACTTCGCCATGTTGGTCCCACCAGCGCCGTTGAAGTTTCCAACCGCGCCCTGACGCACGGTGGCGCGGGTGCCCTGGCTGGCCCCAAGGGCATCGTTGAAGTACAGGCCGTATTGCAGGATCGCAAAGAGCACCATCAGCAGGATGGGCACTACCAGTGCGAACTCAACTGCCGCTGCGCCTGAGTCATCCCGGCGACGTGGTGACATGAGCCTGCCTCCCATCCGGCTGGTCTTGGATCAGTGCCTAACTATCTCCCTAAATATACCACTTTTTATTCTATTTCGGACATTTTGCCCACGGGGTGTTGAGTCGTCGGAAAATCGCGGCGAAACACTACATCTGGGTGCTTGCATTGTGTCGATTCCCTTATATGGTGCCAATTGCTACTGGTTCGGCGACTCCGCCAGAGTCGTCGTCGCAAGAGGGAACCCGGTGAAACTCCGGGACTGCCCCGCAGCGGTAAGTGGGAACGAACTCCGTCTCCTGGATCGACAGGAAGCACTGGGACCACCGATCAAGGTCCTGGGAAGCGACGGATAGTAGGACCGGAGCCTTGCTCCCTGGCCCACGAGTCCGAAGACCTGCCAGTGCCCACCACGAAGGTGGGTTCCGCGACCTCGAGGGAAGGTCAGGGGATCACCGCGCTGGCCCGCGTAAACCCGGCCTGCGCTGCTCTCCTCAATCCCTCGTCCGTGGAAGTGCCACTTCCCCAGCTGGACACACCTGAATGGGTCTGATTTCTGGACCCCGGACGAAGGGCAACTGAAATGATCGACACCACGGGTCTACCGATCCGTACCCAGAAATCGGCATATGTCTTCGACTATCCATTTGCTGAGGAACTGGCCAGGAAGCAGCGCAGCATCTTCTGGACTGCTGAAGAGATTCCAGTGGAGAACGACAAACAGGATTTCCTGGTCGGGATGACTTCAGCAGAACAGGCAGCGGTCAGGACCACTTTGAAGCTGTTCACAATCTATGAACTGATCCTGGGGGGTGAGGTCTGGGGCGATCGGATCTTCCGTTCCTTCCCCAGGCCGGAAATCCAAATGATGGCCAATGCCTTCAGCTTCGCAGAACTGAACATGCATGCGCCCTTCTACGCGAAGCTGAACCAGGCATTGATGATCGATACCGAGGAGTTCTACGACTCCTACCAGAATGACCCGGTATTGGCTGAGCGGATCAGGTTTGTCTGGGATGCCATTGCAGATGAGGACCTACTGTTCGCCCTCAGCGTGTTCACGCTCATGGAAAACTGCGTCCTCTACTCCAACTTCGCCTTCCTCAAGCACTTCCAGTCAGGTGGAAAGAACCTGCTGCAGAACGTGATCAGTGGGATCAACTTCTCCGCCCGTGATGAGAACCTGCATGCCACGGGTGGAGCCTGGTTGTTCAACACCACCTTGGATGAGTACGCCGCAACCGTGGCAGTGGACAAGTTCGAGGCCGAGCGGGATGACCTCTTTGGTCGGGTACGGGCTGTGGCTGAGCACTTGTGTTCCCATGAGATGCGGATCGTGGAGATGCTGTTTGCCCAGGGTCCGATCAGCGGAATCGAACAGGCTGACCTGGAGATATTCGTGCAATCCAGGATCAACATGACCTTGGCGAACATGCGGATGAAGCCGCTGTTCGAGATCCAGGAGAACCCGATCGCCGACTGGTTCTACAACGGAATCAATGGGACCCAATTCCATGACTTCTTCCAGGTGACCGGCAATGAGTACAACCGCAATATCGGAGAGAGGGAGTTTGAGTTCTGATGACAAACAAGAACTGGGAAGCGCTATCCACCGAGCGCAAGGCTCTTCAGGCCGAGGGCACAGTCCCCGCCTTCATGACAACTGCCGGCTATTCGATGTTCCGGTCCAAGTACACGGTCGCTGGCCAGACGATTCGGCGGCGGTACCAGACCATCGCCTCGACCGCCGGCGCCCTTGCCGATGAGATGTATCCGCGTGCGGACGCCACCTCCTGGTCCGATCACTTCTTTACCGCCATCTGGAATGGCTGGCTCTCCCCATCCACGCCCGTATTGGCCAACCTGGGTACCGATCGGGGCCTACCGGTTTCATGTGAGGGCTCCTATGTCGAGGATTCTGTCTGGGGCTTTTATGAATCCCTGAAGGAAGCCGCAATCCTGTCCCAGAACGGGTTTGGCACTTCGGCCTATCTTGGCGACATCCGTCCACGCGGAGCCCGATTCTCTGACAACGGCAAGGCCAATGGCGTGGTTCCGGTTTTCTGCAACTTCGTGGAGATGACCAATCAGATCAGCCAGGGTGCCACCCGTAGGGGATCCTGGGCTGGTTACCTACCAGTGGACCATCCCGACTTCTACGAACTGGCGGACCTGATCTTCCGGGAGCCGGCAAACAAGAACGTGGGCTGGATCTTCACCCAGGATTTCATCGATCGGATGCTGGCCGGGGACCAGGATGCCCTGGAGCGCTATCAGCGAGTGTTGAAGATCCGGGTGGTTCTGGGCAAGGGGTACATCTGGAAGGTCGACACCGTAAATGCATTGCAGACAGAGTCCTATCGGGCCAATGGCCTGCAGAACAAGGCCTCAAATCTGTGCTCGGAGATCACGTTGTTCAGTGACGAGGAGCATTCCTACACCTGTGTGCTGTCGTCTCTGAACCTTTCGACCTATGACGAATGGAAGGATCACGACACGGCGTATGTTGCCACCGTCTTCCTCGATGCCGTGGCTGAGGCCTTCCTGCGCAAGGCACGCACTATTCGAGGGCTGGAGCGAGCAGTTCGCTATACCGAGAAGGCACGCAGTCTCGGCCTGGGTGTGCTGGGCTATCACGACTACCTGCAGAGGCGGGGTCTGCCCTTTGAATCCGACAAGGCAGCCGCCCTGAACAGGGACATCTTTGAGCACATCAGTACCCGGGCCAATGCGGCCTCGGAGTGGATGGGTCAGGTCGCCGGTATCCCGGAATGGTGCGTGGGCAGGCGGAATTCTCACCTGATGGCGATTGCTCCGACCATGAGCACCGCAGTGATTGTGGGCGGCACCAGCCAGGGCATTGAGCCCTATGTGGCCAATGTCTGGAACCAGACCACCTCAGCTGGCGAAATGCCTCGTGCCAACGGAAACCTGGTCGAATTGATGAAGGACCGAGGGGTCTACGACCAGATCCACATCGATGACATCATCGACAACGGCGGCTCCGTACAACATGTCGACTGGCTCGACGACCATGAGAAGGAAGTGTTTCGGACCGGTTATGAGATCGATCAGGAAATCCTGATCGAGCGCGCCGCAGAGCGACAGGTCTTCATCGACCAGTCCCAGTCCCTGAACCTCTTCTTTCCGGCAGATGCTTCCCCGCAGTACATCAGCAGGATCCACAAGTTGGCACTCCTCGACCCGAGGCTCAAGAGCCTTTACTACCTCCGCTCGCGGGCCGGCATCCAGGCCAGCAAGCAGAAGTAGTCGGATCCAATCCAACAACACGAAAGGGAAAACATGAACGAGCCGATCGCAACAGCAGACATCGACAACCTGGTCTGGGAGGACTGGACCCCGGCTGCAATCTGCGCCATCGAGAACGGGGCAGACTGCGCCGCCTGTGAGGGTTAGGTGGACTGAGTCCAAACAAGATAGGTCCGGACCCAGTCAGATGGGTCCGGACCTATCGACTACATCCCTGTTGACTCACTCGACACGAGTCATCAGGACATCCTGATGGAGCTCCTGGCGTTGCGGTGTTCCAAACGCCGCCTGCGCATCGGCGAGAGTCACATCGGAGCAGTTCGCCAAGGCTTTTTCATAAGTATCTGCCTTGGATAGCTGGCTGACCTCAGCCACCGACAACCTGGGACCGGTCAGTTTGATGATCTGATTGTCCCCATTGAGCTCGGCATTGAGGACGTTCTCCTCACGAACGATCTTCAGTTTCCATGCGGGAATTGGCTTGCCACCCTCGACATTGCACTGATAGAAGGTGCTGTTGTCCTCCCAAGGAGCCAGCTTGACCACCTTCCCGTCCCACATGTAGTCAACACTTCCTACATCGTTGGCTGGTTTGTTGTCGACGCTGATGAGCGTGCTGGTGCCGGTGCACGGATCGCCAGTGCACTCATGGAACTCCATGACCACCGTCTGCTTGAGGCCGACCTTAACCCCGCTACCCTGCCAAACCCCACCCCCCTTGGTCACCCGAGTGATGTCAGTGACCGTTCTGGTGCCCTGCCACCTGCCCTCGGGGCCAGTCTCTGCCAATGACACCTTCGGGGACGGGCTCTCCTCGGTGGACTTCTCGCTCCCGGTCTTCTGTCCACACCCGGCCAATCCGGTTGCGAACAAGATTGCGATGGCAAACAACCCGGATACTTCAATGCGACGCATCATTCCCCCTGGAGGTTAGAAACAACCCGGCTCTGCTTTGAGCGTGGCACCGGAGCAACAACGCAACAAGACCTTATATATCGCTGTTCTAGACCAGTTATGGATGATGGGCTGATCCTGAAAACACCTGACCCGAACCCACTGCTTGTGGGCTCGGGTCAGGTGTTTTCGGTGCTACATGAAAAATGTACCCCCGACGGGATTCGAACCCGCGCTACCGCCTTGAGAG
>CAZRKI010000031.1:0-26761 GCA_964600765.1 uncultured Marmoricola sp. | reverse complement strand
CGGCGATCGCCTCATCACTAGCATTCCAATTCACACCAAGGCTCTCAAGGCGCTTGTCCTTGTATGTGCGTCCCTTGTAATCAAGCACGTAGATGGTGCCGGGGAACTTCGGTGACGTGCTCAGCTTCAACTCAATAGACCAGTCCTGAGGGCTGAAGCAATAGGCGTTCCAGAAGTCGGGGACGGACGCTGTCCCACCATGTGCCTCCCAGGTGGTCACGAGGTTCGCGTCCTTGAACCTCACGGCCAAGATGTCCTCCAACCGCTTGTTCCGTTCGCGGAGGAGTCGAGAGACGTGACGTTTCCGCGCCTCAAACTGCTCGATGGCGTCGGCGTGGTCACTCAACAACGTTCGCCATTCGCGCAGAAGCTCTGCCTCTGCATCCATGTCGGCCATCGGTTTATCTCCTACCCTCACCTCGAGAAACTGCTGCAATAGTTCGACACTTCGTCGCTCATCCCGCCCTCCTGGGTCCAGGACACGGTCGACGAATCCGGGCGACCCCTTGATCGCATCGGCAAGTTCTGAATAGGTAATCGATCGAGACAGCCAGCGCTCAAGACCTGCCGGGGCTGATCGTTTCTCCGGCGCCAGTACAGCAACTATCACTGCCTCGATGTCGGGATCCTTCAGGGGGACACTGGCGTATACATCCAGAGGGTTGTTGAGTTCGTGTCCGATCTTGTTCTCCAGGACTATCGCGATGTGGTGTTCACGATTCACCGCGTACACATCGATGAAGTTGACCTGGGTGGAGATATCCCAATCGGGTGAGCCGAGGTAATTGGCCGCAACGAAGGTGCTCTCGCTACGACCCTCCTGCGTGATCAGGCTGGCCCCATCAAGCGTACGGAGTAGAGCGTCGATCACCATGCTGCCCAGGCCGTGGCGCTCGCCAGGGTCCAGGAAGAACTTAAGAGTCATGTCCACCCGGGTCTCGCGCCAGCCATCCCGAAGGATCTCGTACACGTTGACTGGTTGCGCTGGCGATGGTGGGTGCACAAGAGGCACCTCCAGGAACGACAGATCCATGCTCATTGCGACATGCCAAGTGGGATATGTCCGAAATTATGACCAATTTGGTTAATACGTCGAGTGTCGCCCTCTTGCCACTGCTGCGACGGGAACTGTCTGGTCACGACATCTGTCGGCTCCACCTCTAAATGGCATCCCCCGGCGTTCGACCCACCCGGCGAACAGGGGGTCAGATTTCCGCCGTGCGCTTACCGAGCACTGTCGAGTCGAATCCCGGATGCGGCTGTGGTGCGAGCATCCAGTGATCCGAACTGTGACCGGTCACTGCGAGCCACTTCACCTCTCGCTGCTCGCTTCATCGGATGTTGATCTGCACGCAGGCCCCCATCCTTCGCACGGTTACACGCCAAGGTGCCGACGTTGCTGTAATGGACCTCCCGGTGACGTAGAGCCTGAGCGTCACGCGCCTCGGTCCCGACCGTTGCTACAGCATTTGTTCCTTAAAATGGGTACAATTGATGTCGTGAGCGACTCGACGGTATCCAGGCTCGGCGTCCTGGCCGAGCGGCGTTGGGGCATGTTCACCACCACCCAGGCCGAGGCGGTCGGGGTCTCACGCAAGCAACTGGTGCGAATGACCGCGAGCGGGGTGCTCGAGCGCCTGACCCAGGGCGTCTACCGGATGACCGGAACTCCCCCACAGGACCACGAGAACATCTATGCAACCTGGCTGGCTCTGGGCGGTGCAACAACCCCACCGACACAGACCGGCGCGCCCGCGCTGGTGGCAGCTGGGGTCACGGCGGCAGTGGTGCACGACATCGGCGATTTCTTCCTTGACGGCATCGACTTCATCGTCGGCTCCCGCAAGGCCACACGACTGCCCGACGTGCGCCTGCGCATCCGGACACTCACTCCTGCTGACACCATCTCCGTCAATGGACTGCCCACGCTCACGGTCGAACGCACCATCACCGACCTGCTCGACCTCGGCACCGACACCTCGCTCATCAACGACGCGCTGCGCGACGCCGCCCGGTTCGGCAAGATCATCCATCCGCAGAGACTGCGGGCCGACCTGGCCGCGGCCCCGGCCCGACTCCGGGACGATTCCGGCGTCCTGCTCGAATCATTGAACGAAGTCCTTGCCCCCAACGCAGAGCCGGCTCTCCATGGTTGACACGCAGGTGTATGGCGACTGGCATTCAGTGGAACTCGCGATCAAGGACGCCGCGAAGAAGGCCGCTCGCGAAGCCGGTGACGGCGTCAGTGCGGCCACCGTGGACGCGCAGATCCGCCAAGCACGCTACGACCGATTCCTGTCCCGCGTGTTCGCTGAGGGCGAAGCCACCGAGTGGATGCTCAAAGGCTGACTGAGCATGCTGGCCCGAGTCCCCGACTCACGGACCACCAAGGACGTCGACCTCGCAGCGCGCGGAACCACCGACCTAGAAGAGGCCGAACGACAGTTGTCTGCGTTGGTCGCCATCGATCTGGGCGATCACCTGACCTTCCGACTGACAAGATCACTGCCGACCGGCGCGGGCGAGAACCAACCCGGTCTGGCCACACGCCGTTTCATCTATGCCTGCCTCGACGTCGACACCAGCGCACAGATCGACACGGTCACCGTTGACGTCGTAGTGGGCCCTGCACCCATCGGCACACCCGCGTACGTCGAACCGGCCAATCGTCTACAGCTGAAACGTCCGCTCGTCACTCACCGTTACCGGTTGTTCCCTGTGGTTGATCAGATCGCTGACAAGGTTTGCGCCACCATGAGCACTGACTACCCGGGTGGTCCTCGCAGCAGCCGCGTCAAGGACCTGGTTGACCTCATCGTGCTCGCGCAGACCCAGTCGGTGGACCTGGGCGAGCTGAGGGTCGCGATCGCCACCAAGCAGGCACTCAGCGGCATGGTCCCATTCACCGCGTTCAACATCCCCGACGCCTGGCACCGCACCTACCCGAACACCGCGAAAGGCGTGCCGTCCGCCCAGAACTACACGGCCGTGGAGGCAGCGAACCTCATCGCCCGACTCGTCAATCCCGCTCTCACAACCGAGAGCGATTCCGCAACCTGGGACCCCATGCAGCTCGCTTGGAGCACAACGGCGAGGGTACCCAAAGCGGATCCAGCGCACTGACCGACGGCGTTTGCGCAGTGATGATGGTGGGACCGAAGCGTCTTGGGTCCTGCCTTCAACATGGTGATCCGTCACGAAGCGCTGAATCGAATCCCTGCCTCTGCTGTACCTCAAAACCTGTACCGAAGATCAAACAACTGCCCGTCACCGGCGAGGAGCATCGACCTGCCAGACATCGTCGACATGCTCGTAACCACGGGCAAGCGGATTAGCGAGTTTCTCGAACTTCGATGGTCCGACATCGCCGTGCTCCATGACGTGTCGCCACACCCAGAATCCCGGGCAGGTCGCAAATTCGAAGCGGGCCCAAAGCCCCCACTTTCTGCCCTCGATCACCTAGGGTCGATCTCCATCACCGCAGGTCACACCCATTTTTTGTCAGCAAAGCAACACATTCGACATGATGTGTCATCGGGAACAGGTCAAAGCCCCGCACCGAGGCCACCTGATAGCCAACAGCAGTGAAATAGCCGAGGTCCCGGGCCAGGGCGGCGGGATCGCAGGCGACGTACGCAATGCTCCTGGGGTCGGCAGCAGCGATCCGCTCGACGATCTGGCGTCCGGCACCCGCCCGCGGCGGGTCCAGTACGACGTGTTGCGGCGCCGCGAGCCCGGCCAGCGCCCGGCCGGTTGCGGACTGGTGGATCCGCGCCTGGGGAAGGTGGCGCAGGTTTTCGCGGGCGTGCGCGACCGCGCGCCGGTCCTGCTCGACGCACTCCACCAGGCCCGACTCCCCCACGCGTTCGGCGAGGAAGGCCGCGAACAGGCCCACTCCGGCGTAGAGGTCCCAGGCGGTCTCGCCCTCCCGGAGGTCCAATCCGGCCAGCACCTCGGTTACCAGGGTGGCCGGTGCGCCCGGATGCACCTGCCAGAAGCCGTCACTGGAGACCCGGAACTGATGGGTCATCCCGGCTGCGGTCACGGATTCGGTGACCACTTCTCCACCGCTGGTGTGGGCATCGGGCCGGGCGATCAGGCAGTCCTCGATCTCCACCACGTCATGGGAGTGATGGGCCCGTAGACCGCGGCGTCCGTTGGGCAGGTCGACGTACTTCATCCGGGTGCGCCAGCGCAGTCCCTGCTCATCCCCGGGGACAGCCAGGACGGGGACCGCGAGTTCGAGACCGGCCAGGCGTTGGAGTTGCTCCTCGATCACCTGTTGTTTCAAGAGGCGTTGGGTTGGCAGGGAGACATGCTGGAAATCGCAACCACCACAGCCGCCGGGGGCGGCATACTGGCAGGGCGGGGTGGCCCGTTCCGGCGCTGCTTCGAGGATCTCGATGGCATCGGCGAAGGCAAACCGCTTGCTGACCCGGGTGATCCGGGCCCGGACCAACTCGCCGGGCAGGGCATGGCGCACGAAGAGCACCTGTCCCTCGTGACGAGCCACGAAATGGCCACCGTGGGCCACCTTGCCGATGGTGACCTCGACCTGGTCCCCCACCGCGAGTGCGAGTTGGCTCATCAGCGATATCGGATCCGGCCGCGGCGCTCATCACCGGGATACAACTTGTTGAGCTGTCGGTCCTCGCGCTCCTTGCCCACTTCAGAACCCTTCAGCTGGTAGGGCACCGAGATCATCATCACGCCGGGCACGAACAACAACCGGGTCTTCAGCCGCAGTGCGGTCTGGTTGTGCAGCAGTTGCTCCCACCAGCGCCCCACGACGTACTCCGGCACGTAGACCGCGACCACTCCCCTGGGGTTGGCCTCGCGGATCGCGGAGACGTACTGGATGATCGGGCGCACGATCTCCCGGTACGGCGAGTACAACTGCTTCAACGGCACGTCCAGGTGCCGCGACTCCCACTCATCGACCAGCTCCGAGGCATCCGAGCCAGCGGTGTTGACGTAGATGGCCTCCAACAGGTTTGGGCGGGTCGCCTTGGCATAGGCCAGCGCGCGCATCGTCGGTTTGTGGATCTTGGAGATCAACACGATTGCGTGCACCCGGGTGGGCAACACCTGGTCGGTCTCGCCGATCTCAAGCTCGTGCTCGACCCGGTCGTAGTGCTTGCGGATGCCCTTCATCACCAGGAAACACGCGGCCATCGCCAGGATTGCGATCCAGGCGCCGGCCAGGAACTTGGTCAACAACACCACCACGAAGACCACTGCGGTCATGGCCAGGCCGATGGTGTTGATGATCCGCGAACGCATCATCCGACGGCGTTCGGCCGGGTCGGTCTCGGTGGCCAGGTGCCTGGTCCAGTGCCGGATCATGCCCAGCTGGCTGAGGTTGAAGGAGACGAAGACGCCCACGATGTAGAGCTGGATCAGCCGGGTGGTCTCCGCCTCGAAAGCCACAATCAACACGATCGCGAAAGCCGCCAGGATCAGGATGCCGTTGCTGTAGGCCAGTCGATCACCCCGGGAACCCAACTGGCGTGGGGCAAACCCATCCCGCGCCAGGATCGAGCCGAGCACCGGGAAGCCGTTGAACGCCGTATTGGCCGCCAACACCAGGATCACCCCGGTCATCGCCACCACGAAATAGAAGCCGGGCGGGAAATCGCTGAACACCGCTCGGGCGATCTGGGCCACCACCGTGTGCTGGTCAAAACCCTTCGGCAGTGGCGAACCATCGGCCTGACGCAGTCGATCGAGATCGTGCGGGTCGACGTACTTCAGGCCCATCTCACGGGCCAGCAACACGATGCTCATCAACATGGTGACCGCGATCAGGGCCAGCATCAGCAGCGTGGTGGCGGCATTTCGGGACTTTGGTTTGCGGAAAGCAGGTACGCCGTTGCTGATCGCCTCGACACCGGTCAGGGCCGCACAACCCGAGGAGAACGCCCTGGCCAGCAGGAAGATCATCGCAACCTGGCTGATCACACCGTCATATCCGGGAGCAGGCTCGACCTGCAGGTGGGCGCTCTCGACCTGGGGTAGGTCACCAGCCATGGCGCGGATCACGGCGTACCCGGCCATGCCCAGGATCGCGATCATGAAGCCGTAGGTGGGTAGTGCGAAGAAGGCGCCTGATTCGCGCACCCCACGCAGGTTCATCGCCGCCAGCACCACCACCAGGATGCAGGCGAAGATCACCTCATTGCCGGAGATGAAGCCGAGTGCGGAAGCGGCGTTCTGAACTCCGGAGGAGATCGACACCGCCACCGTGAGGACGTAATCGACCAACAGCGCCGAGGCGACCGTGACCCCTGCGGTCTGGCCGAGGTTCACCGTGGCGACCTCATAGTCGCCACCACCACTGGGGTAGGCGTGTACGTTCTGGCGATAGGAGGCGACCACGGTCAACATCACCAACGCCACCGCCAGGCCGATCTTCCAGCTGAACGCATAGGCGCTGACGCCCGCCACCGAGAGCATGATGAAAACTTCATCGGGCGCATAGGCCACCGAGGACAGGGCGTCACTGGCGAAAACGGGAAGGGCGATCCGTTTGGGTAGCAGGGTTTCCCCCAACTGGGAGCTGCGCAGTTTGCGGCCCACCAGGATCCGCTTGGAGATATTTCCTAAGCCCACTTCATGAAGGTTATTGCACGTAGTGCAGATCCGTGGACTTACGTCTAGTAGCGTTTTTCACATGCACGTCGTAATCATGGGCTGCGGCCGGGTCGGCTCCTCACTCGCCAAGGCCCTGGAAGATCGCAATCACACCATCAGTGTCATCGACAGCAATCCGGACTCATTCCGACGCCTGGGGCCGGCCTTCAATGGCACCAAGGTCACCGGGTACGGCTTCGACCAGGCGGTTTTGACCGCCGCCGGCATCGAACGCGCTGACGCCTTCGCCGCGGTCTCCAGCGGCGACAACTCAAATATCATCGCTGCGCGGGTGGCCCGGGAAACCTTCGGCGTCGACCAGGTGGTCGCCCGGATCTACGACCCCGGTCGAGCCGAGGTCTACCAACGGCTGGGCATCACCACGGTTGCCACCGTGCGTTGGACCGCCGATCAGGTACTCCGCAAAATCCTGCCGGTCGGCGCCGAGCCGAGCTTCCGGGACCCATCGGGGACCATCCGGATCGACGACGTACTGGTGCCTGCGGTGTGGGTGGCCAAGCGTTCGGTGATCTTCCAGGAGCAGAGCCGGTCCCGGATCGCCTGGATCGACCGGCTCGGCGAGGGCATGCTGCCCAGCCGGGAGACGGTGCTGCAGGAGGGCGACGTACTCCACCTGGTGCATCGGGAGGAAGACGCCGACCATGTCTTCGATGTGATCAAACGCGGACCTGAGGTGGAATGATGCGTGTCGCTATTGCTGGAGCCGGAGCCGTGGGCCGTTCGATCGCCCAGGAGTTGATCATCAACGGCCACCAGGTGTTGCTGATCGACAAGTCCCCCGCGTCGATGAAGCCCGATCGGATCCCCGAGGCCGAATGGCTACTGGCCGATTGTTGCGAACTTTCCTCCTTGGAGGAGGCCCGACTCGACCAGTGTGACGTGGTGATCGCGGCCACTGGTGATGACAAGGCCAACCTGGTCACCTCGCTACTGGCCAAGACCGAGTTCGGAGTGCCACGCACCGTCGGACGGGTCAACCACCCCGACAACGAATGGCTGTTCACCGAGGCGTGGGGCGTGGATGTCAACGTCTCCACCCCGCGGATCATGTCCGCGCTGGTCGAGGAAGCCGTCAGCGTGGGCACCCTGGTGCGCTTGTTCACCTTCCGCCAGGGCAATGCCAACCTGGTGGAGATGACGCTGCCGCCTGACTCGCCGTACGTCGGAAAACCCTGTGGGCTGATCCCCTTCCCACCCGATGTCTCGCTGGTGACCATCCTGCGCGATGGGCAGGTGTACACCCCCAACGGCGAGCAGCCGATCGAGGCTGGCGACGAGCTCTTGTTCGTCTCAGCCCCGGAGTCGGAGCCCGAACTCGAGCGCCTGCTGGCTTCTCAGCCCTCCAGTTGACCCCGCACACACCCCGCCGAGGCGGCAGTAATTAACACGCCGAGGCGGCAGTAGTTAACACGCTGAGGCGGCAGTAAATAACATGCATTTTCTGCTGCGCCCTCCGCCGAGGCGGCAGTAAATAACACGGGATCCCGCGCTCATGCATAGATGTACGACGTACGCGGCAGTTGCGGGCGAGATTGAGGATGCCGTGTTAATTACTGCCGCCTCGGCATGTTAACTACTGCCGCCTCGGCATGTTAACTACTGCCGCCTCGGCGAAGGTACTACCTACCCACGCGTGTTAATTACTGCCGCCTCGGCATGTTAATTACTGCCGCCTCGGCGTGGGGGGGATTGGGGTTTGTCCCAGATGGCTTCCTCGGGGTGGTCCATCGGGGTGCTGTTGCGGCTGAGCAGCCAGACCATGAGGGCCAGGGTGGCGATCTGCAGGGGCCAGCCCATGATCAGTTTGCTCATCGCCAGGGCGCCGATCGCCACGTCGGGATCCACCCAGGCATTGCGCCCGGCCAGGTAGATCGGAGCCTGCACCACGACTCGCAGGATGCACGGCGCCGCGAGGAGCCAGGTCAGGTTGCCGCACAACCTGACGATCTTGGCATCCCGACGCCACTCGGTTGGCTCCCCGGTGACCGCGCCGATCATGAACCCCACCACCGGCCACTTGGCCAGCACGCTGATGCTCATCACCACTGCATAGCCAGCGTTGTAGAGCAGGCCCGGCAGGAAATACGCCAGCGCCTGATCGTTGTGGTCTCCCCCGGCACGGGCCGCCCGCCAGGCGAACAGGGCCCCGATCGCAATCCCGAAGAAGGCATTGACCACGAATTGCACCGTCGAGCGCTGGATCAGCCGGATCACCAACAACAGCCCCGCCATCGCAATCGCGATGATCAGGGCTGGTTTGAGTTCATGGGTGGTCAGGAAGACCAGCGTGAAGGCAATGGTCGGAATGGCCGCCTCCACCATGCCGCGAGCACCACCCAGGGCCTCAGCCAGATGCTTGCGTACGACGTGCTCCACCGAGGTCTGGGTCAGCGGCGCGGATGGCTCAGTTGTCATGGGCGGATTTCATATCTCGGGTTGTACATCACCGGCATCCCGTGCTGATCACCCAGCCGACCGGTGACCCGCATCGTCACCCCGGGGTTGACCCCACCGATCCGACGCCGACCCAGCCAGAGCAGCAGCACCGTGCCGGACCCGTCGTACAACTCCGCCTCCAGGGCGGGTACGCCGCCACGCGGCCGCAGCGTGACCGACTTCAGCGTGCCCTGGAGCACCACTCGCTCCCGAATGCTGGCATCAGCGATGGCCACCAGGCCAGCATTCTCACTGCTGCGCAGCAAGTCCTGGGCCTCATGGTGGTCCTGGCTGGCCCATCGGTTGATGGTGGCCCGCAGGCGCCCCTTTCGTTCACGCATGCCGACAGCCTAGAGGTCGGATTCGCCCGGTGCCGCCATCGGTTGGGCATCCGGTGGCAGGCTCAGCGGCAACTCCACTCCCGGAGCCATCGCCCCGGACCCGCGATTGACCAAGATCGTGCGAATGTAGTTCTCCCACTGGGCAGCAGCCGCATCATCGGTGGCCGGTCGCCCCATGAAGGTCACCCGGAGCAACCAACGGGGGCCATCGATGCCCACTACCCGGGTGACGAGTTGCCCGGCCACCCCATCGGGATCGATGGCTGGCACCTCGCAGATGAGTTCGGTGCCGAAGGGCCCGTCGCTCTGCTCGGCCTTTCCACCGGCATCGATCGCGGCCTGCACCACCTGCGGCAACAGTTGGGCCCAGCGCTCCCCATTGCGGGCAGCGGCAAAGGCCCGCACCTCGACCGCGGCCTCCTGACCGACCACCACCACAGCCAGGATCTGGCCGGTCTGGTCATCGAGTTGCAGGCGTACCTCGGAGTTCTCCATCGGCGTCAGGATCATCCCGCCGAGATTGATCCGGGAGCCGTCATCAGGGTCGAGCCCGGGTACCTCGCTGAGGTCAAATGGGCCTCTGGTGGCGCGTTCGATCGGATCGGATTCAGGTGTCTGTTCCATGGTCTGCCTCACTGCTCGCCGTCTTTGTGGAAGCCCCCAGTGGACCCATATCCGCCAGCACCCCGGGCGGTGTCATCAAGTGAATCAGCGAGTAGGAAATCAGCCTTCTCGACTCGCTGGATCACCAGTTGCGCGATCCGGTCGCCACGACGCACCTCGAAGGATTCGCTGGGATCGGTGTTGATCAGGCACACCTTCACCTCCCCACGGTAACCGGCATCGATGGTCCCCGGGGTGTTCACGATGGAGATCCCGTGCCGGGCAGCCAGCCCAGAGCGGGGATGCACGAATGCAGCAAACCCCTCAGGTACGGCGATCGCGATGCCGGTGCCCACCAGGGCCCGGGCACCCGGCTCCAACACCAGGTCCTCCGCAGCGCAGATATCGGCACCGGCGTCACCGGGATGTGCATAGGAAGGTAGGGGCAGCTCCGGATCGAGTTGTTTGATGAGCACCGTGCAGGTGGGGTCAGCGGTCACGTCTGGACCCTACCGACAAGCCCGCAACGGATGGGTGACACCCTAGGCACCGTGGATTATCAGGAGCGACTGCGAGTACCGCTGCGGTGGTGGGCACAGATAACCATGCTGCTGGCGACCCTGTGGCTGGCCTTCATCATCGCCACCCCGGCCTGGTTGGCCTGGACGGTCAGCGGCGTGCTGCTGGGCTTTGCCTACGGCGTGCTGGCCTGGATCGGCGCGGCCCGGGTGCGGGTCGCCCATGGGGTCCTGTACGCCGGCGCAGCCCACATCTCAGCGCGACACCTGGGCGAAATTGTCGCCCTGGACAAGGAAGCCACCCGGGAACTACTGGGCGTCGGCGCCGACGCCCGCGCTTATCTGCTGACCCGGCCCTACCTGAAGCGTTCGGTTCGGGTGCAGATCACCGACCCGGCCGACCCCACGCCGTACTGGGTGATTGGCACCAGACGGCCTGCAGAGTTGGCGAGTGCGATCAATGCAGCTCGCGCTGAAGTACTTGGTTAGGGTGTGCCCATGGCAAAGAAGAAATCTGCTCCAGTTGACCCCCAGGGTGAGACCAGCCAGAGCCAGCAGAGCTCTGTGGCCTGGTCGATCACCTCAGTGGCAATAGCCTTCATCGGGACCGCGGTCGCGAAGCAGTTGTTGAACGTCATCTGGCGGTTGGTGACTGGCAGGAAGCCACCACGCAATCCAGCAAATCCTGAAGTGGGCACCAGCGAAGCAGTTGTCTGGGTGATCGCCAGTGGCGCCACCATCGCTCTGGCCCGAATGCTGGCCACCCGACGGGCGGCCAATTACTTCAACAAGTCAACCGGGAAACTGCCTCCGGGTATGGAGCAGCAGGCCTGAGCCAGCGCTCAGGCGCAGTCCTTGCAGATCAGCTTCTTGGCGTCAGCGAGTTGGCTGCGGTGATGGACCAGGAAGCAGCTCATGCAGGTGAATTCGTCCTGCTGCTTGGGCTTGACCTCAACGGCCAACTCCTCATGGGACAGGTCGGCACCGGGGAGCTCAAAACTTTCCGCGGCCTCGGTTTCGTCCTCGTCAACCTTGCCGGAGTTCTTGTCGTGACGACGCGCCTTCAGTTCCTCAAGGCTGTCCTCATTCTGCTCTTCTTCGGTCTTGCGTGGTGCGTCGTAATCAGTCGCCATCTCAGGTCCTTGCCATCCCCCGTGTCTCTGGTCTGCTGGTGAAACCCAGTCGATGAATCTTCATGGGTGCCGCGGAGATTGTGCACCACTGAAGTGTTTTTTGCACGTTCTTGCCGCAAATAGTGGTCAGTAACACGTTCAGATCAGGAATTCGCAACTCTGGAGCAGGTCCACGAACTCATCAAACAGCGCCGCTGGCGCACAGTGCAGGACCGGTTTCCCCCTCGGCGACTCCCCCACCGCAAACACCGCGCCAGCAGACCGGGCGATCACCTGGCCAGCGGCGTAGTCCCACAAGTGGGGGCCCTCCTCGACATAGCAGTTCACCGACCCCTCAGCCACTCCGCACAGATCCAGGGCACACGAACCGATCCGTCTGATGTCCCGCACGTGGGGCAGCATCCGGGCCACGCTGGCGCCCTGTTCGGCGCGCAACCCAGCGTCGTACCCAAAGCCGGTGGCGATCAGGGCCAACGCAAGGGAATCCGGGGTCCGGGCCCGGAGTTGTTGGCCGTTGCGGGTCGCCGGTGTGTCGATGCTGGCTGAGTACTCATCCCCGGTGGCGGCATTGAGCACCACCCCAGCGGTTGGTTCCCCGTCAATCCGGACACCGATCGAGACCGCGTACGCCGGGATCCCGTAGATGAAGTTCACGGTGCCGTCGATCGGATCGATAATCCACTCCACGCCGCTGCTACCAGCCTGGTCGGCCCCCTCCTCGCCGATGATGGCGTCCCCGGGGCGGGACTGACCGAGCCGGGCCCTGATCAACTCCTCGACCGCCTGATCGGTCGCGGTGACCACATCCACTGCACTGGACTTGGTGCCGGTCAATTGGATCATCCCCGGTTGGGTGTCGCGGATCAGCGCCGCCGCCTCCCGGGCAATGTCCAGGGCCAGGGCCTGCAGGGCTATGACGTCGTGGGGCGTCGTCATCAGCCGACCACCGGTTCGTCCAGGCCACACAGCGCCGAGCGCTGTTCCCGGGGGTTGGGGCAACAGTCCTGCGGACACCGATCCAGTACGACGCTCCCCACCGCCACCGCCCGGGCAGGCGCTTCGCCACGCTCCGCAGCAGCCCGTTCAAGCAGCAGTTCCCTGAAGGTGGCCACGAAGTCCGGGTGCAGACCAGCAGTGGCCGCCCTGACGAAGACCATCCCCACCTCATCGGCGGTGGCCCGGGCCTCGGTGTCCAGGTCGTAGATGACCTCCATGTGGTCGCTGATGAACCCAAAGGGCACCGCCAGTACGGCACCGGTGCCGGTGGTGCGCAATTCCCGGATCCGATCATTGATGTCCGGCTCCAGCCAGGGCATGTGCGGAGACCCACTGCGGGAGCAGTAGACCAACTCATGGCGGTGCTCAACCCCGGTGCCAGCGGTGACCTGTCTGATCACTTCAGCCATCAGTTCGTGATGCTGGCGGGTGTATCCAGAGCCCTCTGGGGAACTGCTCCTGTCCATCTGCACCGGGATCGAGTGGGTGACGAAGAGCAGGGTGGGGGGCTCGGGGTTGATCCCGGCCAGTTCCTCAAGGCCCGCCAGCGTGGCCGCGACCACGGCGGAGACATAGCCCGGATGGTTGTAATAGGCCCGGGCCTTGTCGATCACCGGCGCCCCGGGGACCACACTCACCGCATCGTGGAGGTTCTCGCGGTATTGCCGACACCCGCTGTAGGAGGAGTACGCCGAGGTGGTGATCGCCAGCGCGCGGCGTACCCCATCGGCAGCCATCTGCTTGATGGTCACATTCAGGTAGGGATCCCAGTTGCGACATCCCCAGTACACCGGCAGGTCCAGGCCATTTGCGGCCAGGTCAGCCTCGATTGCGGCAACCAATTCACGGGTCAGCTGGTTGATCGGGCTCTTCCCGCCGAACCGAAAATAGTGCTCGCCCACTTCCACCAGCCGCTCATCGGGAATCCCCTTGCCAGCGGTCACATTGCGCAGGAAGGGCAGCACGTCATCAGGTTTCTCCGGGCCACCGAAGGTGACCAGCAGGATGGCGTCGTAGGGCTGGGGATCAGCCGGGGCAGCCAGAGCTCGGGTGGACATGTAGCCATCGTATGAGCCTCTAACATAGTCAGCGATGTTGGATTCATACCGCCGCGTGTTCGCCTATCGGGGCGCCTGGCAATTCTCTGCAACCGGGGTGATCGCCCGGCTACCCATTTCGATGATGACCCTCTCCATCGTGGTGATGGTCAGTGAGTTGAGTGGGTCATATACCCGCGCGGGGCAGGTTTCCGCGGCGTACATCATCGGCAATGCCGGTTTCGCAATCCTGCACGGACGTCTGATCGACCGCTTCGGCCAACGAGTGGTGCTGTTGGTGGATGCGGCAGCCTTTGCGCTGACCACCGTCATGTTGCTCTGGGCCATCCGGGCTGATTGGGCCTTTGTGCCCACGGCTTTCTTTGCGGTGCTCAGTGGCATGTCCATCCCGCAGATCGGTGCCATGATTCGCTCCCGCTGGGCCAACCTGGTCACCAACGACGAGGACCGACATACGGCGTTCTCAGTCGAGGCCGTGGTGGATGAGATGGTTTTCGTGGTGGGGCCAGTGCTGGTGGCCGTCACCGCCACCTCCATCGATCCGGCCTCTGGTCTGGTGATCTCCATCGTGGCCGGCACCATTGGCACTCTCCTGCTGGCTGCCCAGCGACACACCGAACCACCCCATGGCCTCACCCCGGAGAACGGTGGTCGGCGGGCCCCGATGCACTGGGGGTCCCTGGCTCCGATCTCGATCGGGGCGATCGCCTACGGCAGCCTGTTCGGCGCCCTTGAGGTGGGAGCGGTTTCGTTCGCTGAACACGCCGGCAACAAGGCCTCCTCGGGGATGTTGCTGGCCCTGTTCTCCCTGGGCAGTCTGATTGCCGGGGTGGTCACCGGCGCGATTGCCACCAAATCCAGCCCCTTGACCAGGAGCCGATGGGGCATGTGGGTGCTGGCGACCGGCACGCTGGCACTGCCCTTGGTGAACAACCTCTGGGTGATGGCCGGCGTACTGGCCTTCATCGGTCTGGCTCTGGCCCCAACCCTGATCGCCCTGTTCTCCCTGGTTGAGGCCACCACCCCACAGCAGCGGTTGAACGAGGCACTTGGCGTGATCCAGACCGGAGTGAGTGGTGGGGTGGCACCCGGCGCCTGGTTGGCCGGGTCCCTGGCGGACAGCATGGGCGGCAATACCCCATTCGTGGTCTGTACCGTCTCGGCCTTCCTGGCCGCATCGGCCAGCCTCTTTCTTCGTCACCAACAACGGGCTGGATAGGCTCCGGGCATGGCATCGGAGAACACGACTTGGAACAACTGGTGTGGTCTGACCCAGGTCAACCCCAGGGAGATTCAAACGCCCACCTCAGCTGAGGACCTGGCCGCAACCATCACCAGGGCCGCCACCGATGGCCGCCGGTTGAAGATGCCGGGCACCGGCCACTCCTTCACCTCAATCGCTGAGGCAGATGACATCCTGCTGCGCTCCTCTGGCCTACAGGGGGTAACCGCGGTGGACCCGGAGAACCTCACCGTCACCGCCCGGGCCGGCACCCATCTGAAGACGCTGAACAGCGGTCTGGAGCGACTGGGTTACTCCCTGCACAACATGGGCGACATCGCCGAGCAGACGATTGCCGGGGCCACCTCGACCGGCACCCATGGCACTGGCGGCATGGCCGCTGGTTTGTCCGCGCAACTCGCTGGACTGGAGTTGGTCACCGGCACTGGTGAGATCCTCAAGTGCAGCGCTGAGGAGAACGCCGACGTATTTCGGATCGCCCGGGTGGGCATCGGTGCGCTGGGCATCCTCACCTCTCTGACCTTCAAGGTGGAGCCACTCTTCACCCTGGAAGCGCATGAGAAGCCGATGTCCTGGGCCGAGATGATCGAGGGTTTTGATCAGTTCGCGGCTGAGAACCACTATTTCGAGTTCTATTACTGGCCACACACCGACAGTTGCCAGGCCAAGTTCAACAACCGGACTGTTGACGAACCACAGCCATTAAGTCGGATCCGCAAGAAGATCGATGACGACTGGCTGAGCAATGACCTCTTCGCCGGTCTGGTCAGGATGGGCCAGGCCGTCCCGGCGGCCATTCCCCAAATCAACAAGGTCTGTGGCAAGGCCCTGTCCGAGCGCACCTACAGTGACATCCCCTGGAAGGTATTCACCTCGCCGCGGTTGGTTCGCTTCCGCGAGATGGAGTACGCCGTGCCGCGCGAGGTGGGCCTGGAGACACTGAGCGAGGCGCGCGCCCTGATCGACCGGTCGAAGTGGCGGATCGGCTTCCCGATCGAGGTGCGCCACGCCCCCGCCGATGACATCCCATTGTCCTCCGCGTCGGGTCGCGACACCGTCTATCTGGCCTTTCACGTGCCGATGGGCACCGATCACCGTGAGTACTTCGGTGGGGTGGAAGCGATCATGCGTGATTTCGGCGGCCGGCCACACTGGGGCAAGTTGCACACCCGGACCGCGGCTGACCTCGCCCCGGCGTATCCGGAGTGGGACCAGTTCATCGCCATGCGTGACCGTTTGGACCCACAACGGGTCTTCGCCAACGACTACCTGAACCAGGTCCTGGGGGCCTGAAGTCCCATCCGTCACAAATGGTCGCGCCTAACCGCGCGCCCTCCCGGCCTGAAGTAGTCTCGGATCACGGCACAATCAAAGGAGTTCGCAAACGATGCAGGACCTCACCCCGGTGGGGCTGACCCAGGACGGCAGGAAGCTGGTCCTGATCAGTTCGTCCGGCGAGGAGTTTGCGGTACTCGTCGATACCCGACTTCGAGCAGCAATGCGCGGAGACAACACTCGACTGGCGCAGTTGGAGATGAAGATGGAAAGTGTCCTCCGCCCCCGTGACATCCAGGCCCGGATTCGGGCTGGGGAGACCCCTGAGAAGGTCGCTGCAGCCGCCCAGACGACCGTGGACGCGATCATGCCCTTTGCCCAGCCCGTGCTTGATGAGCGGATTCACGTGGCCATGGGTGCGATGAACGCCTCCGTACGACGCCGCGAGAGCGGCAACTCCACCGCAGCCGGCACACTCAGCGAGAGCGCCCAGATCTTCCTGCAGACCAATGGCCTGCACGATGAGGACGTCACCTGGGATGCCTGGCGGCGACCGGATGGGGTCTGGTTGCTGGTGGCCCGTTACCCACTCGACGGCCAGGAGATCACCGCAGAGTTCAGCCATGATCTACGGGGTCGTTATGTGGTCGCCGAGAACGATGCCGCACGCGAACTGACCGGAGAGCAGCCCTACCGCCCCAGCAGCGCCACGGCGCCGGTAGCTGACACGGTGGCCAATCGGCGCCCATTGGCCGCCGTACCAACCCCGGCAGAGGAATTGCCTCTGGGTGATGATGCCCTGGATCTGGTGCGGGATCCCGGCCCCCAGCCCAGGTTCGATGAGGACGATGAACCAACGGCCCCACAGCCCCAGTTGCGCGAACAGGTCACCAGGGAAGCGCCGGCAGAGCCGGCTGCTGAACCAATCGTGGATGCGGCAGCCGACGACCAGGAGGAACGCCCCCGCAAGCGTCGTGGTCGGGCCTCGGTGCCGTCCTGGGATGAGATCATGTTCGGCGGCGGCCCCAAGGAATAGTCACCGGGCCAGCAGTCAGCCGGACGTGACACCCTGTCTCCTGTGAGTTATCTGGTAACCGGAGGAACCGGCCTCATTGGCCGGACCCTGATCGACCAACTTCTGCGCAATCGCAAGGGCAAGATCTTTGTGCTGCATCATCCCGGTGCTGGCGCAGCCATGGCAGAATTACAGCGAGAGTGGGACAGCAACCGGATCGTGCCCGTCCTGGGTGAGGAAACCAGGGGGCATCTGGGCCTGGGGGCCGAATGGTTGGAAAAGCATCAGGGCCGGATCAAGCACATCTTCCACCTGGGCAGTGACCCTGAGTCGGGCATCGTGGAAGGCACCCGTAACGCCCTCGCTGTTGCAACATCCCTGGGCAATCCTCAGTTCCACCAGCTCTCCTCAATCGCAGTCGCTGGAGACCTCTCCGGGGTCTTCGATGAGTCAATGTTCACCGAGGGACAGGGCTTCCCCACCCAGCGGCACCAGGACAGATATGACGCCGAGGAGTTGCTGCGCGAACAAACCGAACTGCCCTGGCGCTGCTACCGCCCGGGCATCGTGGTGGGCAACTCCCAAACCGGCGAGATGGATCGGGTCACCGGCCCCTATCACTTCTTTGCCACCCTGAAGTTCATGCGGGACCACCTGCCCAACTGGACCCCACTACTCGGCCTGGACTTCGGCGATACCAATATCGTTCCGGTCGACTACGTCGTACAGGCTATTGACTATTTGGCCCACCAGCCCGACCTGGACCACCAGACCTTCCACCTGGTCAACCCAGAGCCCCAGTCACTGGTCGACATCGCCAACAGCCTGGCTGCTGCAGCCCGGGCGCCGCAGTTCGCCGTACCGCTGGACCGGACCCGGGCTGCCAGACTCCCGATCGGGATGCTGGGCCGAACCCTGCGACCGGGTTATCTGGTCAATCAGTTGCTGCGCCAACCCCTGCCCAGCCTGATATTGGACCAAAGCATCGGTCGTCTGGGAATCCCAGCAGAAGTGATCAACAGCGCCGTACTGACCCCGGAGATCGCCTCCCGCAGGACCCAGGCTGCTCTGGCGGAGAGCAATCTGAGGGTTCCCCGGTTCGATGAGTATGCCGAGAACATCTGGACCTACTGGGAGGAGGTGCTCGATGACTCCATCACCCACAACTCCGCTGCAGTAAAGGCCCTCAGGGGCCGGACCGTGGTGGTCACCGGCGCCTCGTCCGGGATCGGTTTCGCAACTGCTGCCCAGATCGCCAGGTGCGGCGCCACGCTGATCCTGGTGGCCCGCAACCAGCAGAAGCTCGATGAGCTGGCGGCTGCGATCCGTCGATTCGGCGGTCGGGCCGAGACCTACACCTGTGATCTGAGCGACCTCGATGACGTGGACCGGCTGGTGGAGCAGTTGCTTCAGGATTTTGACCACCTGGACTATGTGGTCAACAACGCCGGGCGCTCCATCCGGCGCTCGATCGAGTTGAGTGGGGAGCGATTCCACGATTTTGAGCGGACCATGGCGCTGAACTACTTCGGCACGATCAGGTTGATGATGGGCCTGCTCCCCCGGATGCGCGAGCAGGGTGGGGGCCACGTGGTGAACATCTCCTCAGTCGGGGTGCTGGGTCGCCCGCCCAGGTTCTCGGCGTACGTCGCCTCAAAGGCCGCCCTGGACGCCTGGACCGATATCGCTGCCAGCGAAGCGATCCGGGACCAGATCACCTTCTCCACCATCCACATGCCGCTGGTCCGGACCCCAATGATAAGTCCGACCAAGGCCTACAACACCTTCAGCACGATCAGCCCCGGCCAGGCGGCGGAGAAGATCATCACCGCCCTGGTGGACAAGCCCCGTGAGGTCAACACCCTGACTGGTAGCACCATGGCGCTGATCCACAAGATGGCCCCAAACACGGCGATTCGGCTGTTGAACCTGGCCTACCAGTCGATCCCGGAGCCGGGCGCGCGACCCAGTGAGTACTCCGAGAAAACCCAGGAGTTCGTGCGCACGGTCTATCAGAAACTGCGCTGGTGATGGCTGGCCACCGGCCTAATCCTCGGGCACTCTGCTAGTTCCGACAGCGCTGGGCAGCAGGGATCGGCAATCCCGCCTGTCTCTGAATCCAGCCTTCCTCATAGGAGTACTTCAATGCCTGACTACTGGTCATCTATCTGGGACACCCTCTGGTGGGCGCTCACCTTCATCGTGATGGTGGCCTATCTGTTGGCCCTGTTCAGCATCATCACTGACCTGTTCCGGGATCGGAAACTGTCTGGTTGGGCCAAGGCCATCTGGATGATCTTCCTGATCTTCCTGCCCTTCATCACCGCTCTGGCCTATCTGGTCTTCCGCGGCCCCGGTATGGCCGAGCGCTCAGTCGCCCAGCAACGCCAGGCCCAGGCCGCTGCAGATGACTACATCCGCTCAGTTGCTGGTGGACCGGCGGCGGAGATTGCCCAGGCAAAGGCACTGCTCGATGCCGGCACCATTAGCCAGGCCGAGTTCGATGCCATCAAGTCCAAAGCACTAGCCCAGGGCTGAGCGGTTCCCAATGCGATCGCTTCTCTGCGCAGTGGCAATGGTGCTGCTGGTGTCACTCAGCGGATGTGGCGCCACCTCCGAACCGACCGGAAATTGGGGATCTGAGGCCAAGGGCCAGCCAAACCTGCATCTGGCCAAGGACGGCAAGGTCTCCGGCACCGACGGCTGCAACCGATTGATGACCACCTGGAAGCAGGACGATGAGAAGGTCAGGTTCGGGGTGGTTGCTGGCACCCTGATGCACTGCGAGGGTGTGGACACCTGGCTGTCCGCGATGAACAGCGCCACCGTCAAGGAGGACGTGATGACCATCAGGGATGAGTCCGGAGCCACCATCGGCACGTTGAAACGCACCGAATAGCGAACCCGGCAGATATTGAGGGTTGCCGAATTGCTCAGCTGGGCAGTTCGGCAACCCTCTTCTCAATTACCTCGGCCAGACGATCACTGTCCGCGGTGGTCCATCCCTCCGATGGCAGGATCTGCGCCCAGCCATAAACCGGTGCCGTCCCGAACAGGTGCCCCTGGCCGACCGGCACGTTGTTGGCCATTGCCTGGTCCGCCCCCACCTGCAACATGGTGATCACCGGCAGCCAGGTCATGTAGGGCCGTAGGTTCTCTCCACGCTTCTCGATCAACCAGTCCGGTTTGTTGAAGGCCAGGCCCCAGTCCCACCAGGTAACCGGGTCATTTGAATGCTGCAGATAACCCACCCGGGATCCCTCCCAGGTGACACTATCGCCCGGCCAGTTCTTTCCATCGGCAGAGAATCGCACCGTTTCACCACCGCGATAGATGGGCGCAATCTCCGGGCTTCCGGGGTCCCGCTCCTGGGTGAATTGGCTCCAAAGTCGATTGTTGGCGGTTGGGCCCACGAACAGGGCTCCGCTGGTCCTCTCCCTGAGGTCCTGGGCTCCGGAGAAGGCCGCTTCGCCACCGAAACTGCCCAGGCTCTCCCCACTGACCACCAACTTCGGGCGGGCATCCTCAGGCAGCGTGAGCCACTTGGCGTACACCACCTCGAATAGCAACCGACCGGCCTCCTGGGAGCGATCACCATCGGCCAGGAAGGACATCCAACTCGGTAGATAGGAGTACTGCAGGCTGACCGTGGCGGTGTCCCCGCCCCACATGTACTCAAGTGCCTGGGCCTGGTTCTCATTGACCCAGCCTCGGCCGGTACCGGTCGCCACATTGATCACGGCACGCCCAAAACCACCCAGGCGATCCAACTCAGCAACTGCCTGATCCGCCTCATCCCGCAGATCAATGTCCCCATCGGTGCCCACACCCACATAGGCACGGACCGGTTGGAGGGCGGGTTCACCGCTGAATGCTGAGATCTGCTCAGCACTGGGTGCATTGCTGATGAATACCCGGCCCTGACGGCCCAGGCTCTTCCACTTGACCCCTGAGATGGGACCTGCAGACAGAAACTCGCTGGTGGGTGCCGGACGATCGGTGGAGAACTCCTGGTTGATCACCATGAAACTTGCATCCAACCGCTCCACCACATTGTCGACCAGCACCCGGTTGAAGGCGCCATAACTGAGCAGGAGCACCAGGACCACGGCCAGCACTCCGGCCAACCGAGGTGGGACCCGCTTGGCCAATCGGCGGCCCAGGCCACGTCCCGCGGCACGCAGGGATCGAGAAATGACGAGGATCAGGGCGAACAACACCAGCGCCACCACAAGTAGCACCGGGAAATAGGAAATCCCGAGCCCGGCTGCCCCAACCGCGTCGCGCAGTTTGCCCTGCCACAAAGTGTTGAAGATCAGCATCGCCACGGTGCCAACCACCGCCAGTCCCAGCAGGGTCCGTCGGGCCAGGCGGCGTTGGTTGTCGGAGAGTTTCAGGCCAGTGGACCCAAGCGCCCAGTCGGCTATCGATCCCAGGGCATAGCCGATCAGCGCGGCCACCGCGCACAGTACTCCCTGCAGTAGCGCTGGTCTGGGCAGCAGGGATGGGGTCAGGGCCAGCCAGAACCAGATCAATGCCGAAAGGGCCGGCAGTAGGGGCAACTTGTCGGGGCGGATCGGGGATGGAGCCTTCATGGGCTGCCCTTCGATTGTGGAATGAAACCAGGTCAGGGGCGCCAGGAGAACTCAGGGGCACGTTTCTCGCCGAAGGCCCGAATCCCCTCAGCCATGTCCGGAGCACTGGCAATGATGTCATGCCAACGCTCATTCAACTCTTCGGGGATATGGCCGCTCCCGGTGATGGCATCGACCATCTCCTTGGTGCCTACCTGGGTCAGCAGTGAGCGGGTCACCAGGGTTTGACTCAACTCAGCGAGCCGAGCTGCTGCCTCGTCCACCGGAAGTAGTTCGTTGAGCAGTCCGATCCGCAGGGCCTCCTCGGCACCAACGATGTCCCCGGTGAAGAGCAGGTGTTTGGTGGCGGAGGGGCCGATCAGGCTGACCACCCGCTCCAGGGCATAGGCCGGATAGATGATGCCGAGCTTGGCTGGGGTGATCCCGAACTTCGATCCGGTGGCCGCGATCCTCAGGTCACAGCAACTGGCCAGTTCGGCGCCACCACCGATGCAGGAGCCGGTGATATAGGCCAGGGTCGGTTTGGGGAAGGTGGCCAGCGACTCGTCGGCGTACTGATTGGCCTGGTGGTATTCCCGCAGAGACATCTCGGCGAGGCCGTGGATGTCAGCACCGGCGCAGAAGTGATCCCCCACCCCGCGCAGCACGAGCAACCGGATGCTGTCGTCGTCACGGAGTTCGTTGACCAGATCCCCGATTGCCCGCCACATCTGATTGGTGATCGCATTGCGCTTCTCGGGACGATTCAGCCAGACGGTGGCCACCTGATCGGCCCGGGTTACATAGACTGGGTCATTGCTCGGTGCAGAAGTCACTTACACAGGATATGGCTCCGGGCACCTGCACGTACCCAGGTATCACCAGTACGGCGTGGTGGCGGCCACCGCAAGCGCCCGACCCATGTCGAAGGGCCAGGCCTGCATGAACAACCATGGGCGTCCGAACCACAAGAAGGCATCAGCATGGGCCGCCCCGGTTGCGGTGGTGGGTGGCTGTCCAAGGGTGATGCATCGCGCCTGACCACGCGCCGTACAGACCTCGGCATTGTCGAAGACTCCGCGTGGGTGGGCGGCGTAGTACTGCTTCCAGGTGAACGGGGCGCCGGTATCGGAGGTGTCCACCACGTAGTGCTTGCCCGGATAGCCACAGCCGGCCAGCATCCCCGAGACCTGCTCTCCGAAGGCCATGTTCTGCGCCGAGTCGGCATAGTGGGTGGCCCCCAGAGCGAAGCCACGCACATACTGGATCCCGGCCTGGATCAACATTGAGGTGGCCTCGGGCACGGTCAACCAATCCCCATCACTGCCGTCGAGATAGATCGCTGCATTCTTGTTCTGGGACAGGCGCATGGCGGCATAGCGGGCCAAATCCATCTTCAGCGCTGGATTGGCGCCCTTGAAATTCACCGCCAGATCCGGCTCCAGGACGATCAGGGCCTTGGTCTGCCCCAGAGCCGCCACTGCTGCGTCGATCCAGGCCCGATAGTTGGCCACCTCACCAGGAGTCAGCGGGATGTGTCGGGCGTCCTCACCGCGCGGGAAGAGACCAAACAGGGCCAGTTGGATGCGCTTGTTGGGATCACCCTTCTGACTGTCCCGGATGTAGTTGGTGATCTGGGGGCCGATCTGGGCAGGGGTGATCCTGGGGCCGATCCACATCACCTTTGGGGTCAGGGCAATCCGACCAAGGAGGTCCTTCTGGGCTCCGGTGGCCGCGGCATACTGCGCATTCACCGGGTCCTGGGGCCCGTCGTAGATCGGCATCTCCTGCATGTTGATCGGGTTGGGCGAGATGGGTGAGGTCACTACTGGACACCGGACCGGGACGATGTTGTGCCGACCCACACCATTGCCGCGACGACAGGCCTTGCGCTTGCCCTTGCGGCACTTCTTCCCGGCCCTCCTGGCCTTGGCCTTGCTGGCCTTCTTGCCCTTGCGCTTGCGGATCGAGATACCGGTGTTCTGCGCTTGGGTGCCCACCTGGGCCTGGATCCCGGCAGCCTGGCTGGTGGTGACCATTGCCCCCACAGCCAGCCCAGTGCTGGTCAACAGCACGGCCAAAATCCCCACGAGGCCAACCCGGATACCAGAATCAGAGGTGAACTTTGCCATTATCTGATCATAAACAATATAAACCGCATATTGGTCTAAACCGGATATCAGTCGGCGTTGCTGCCCCAGAAGATCCGGTCCACAATGCCTCGCGCCTGACGCGCGGCCCGCAGGTAGTCATTGACCATCTCATCGGATGAGCCCGCTGCATAGCCGAGCAGAGCAGCCACAGCAGCCCGCTCCCGGGCATCGCGGGGCAACTGATCGCTGGGTTTACCGCGGACCTGCACCGTGGCATTCCGGGCCCGACTGGCGAATTGCCAGGTATGCCGGAGACACTGCGCCTCCTCCTCTGTCAGGAAGCCATGCTGGGTGGCGACCCCGATCGCCTCCAGCGTTCGGGGGGTGCGCAAATCGGTGAGTTCACCGGCGTACTGCAATTGTACCAATTGCACGGTCCACTCAATATCTGACAACCCACCCCGGCCCAACTTGAAGTGTGTGGCTGGATCCGCTCCCCTGGGCAGTCGTTCGTCATCCACCCGGGCCTTGATCCGTCGGATCTCGGTGACCTCATCCGGGGTCATCCCGGCTGCCGGATAGCGCAGTGGATCGATCAGGTCCCCGAAGTCCCGGCACAGGGTGGGGTCACCGATCATGGGGTCGGCCCGTAGTAGCGCCTGGGCCTCCCACACCGCTGACCATTTCTGGTAATAGGCTGCGTACGACGCCAGGGTGCGCACCATGGCCCCCTGCCGGCCCTCGGGGCGCAGGGAGGCATCGACCTCCAGCGCCGGGTCACTTCCGGGTGTGGCCAGCAGGGCCGCCACCTGGTTGGTCACCTCACGCGCCATCGAAGCGGCCAGTTGCGGATCACCGGTCGGGTCATAGACATACATCAGGTCGGCATCAGAGCCATAGCCCAGTTCGTGGCCCCCAAAGCGTCCCATCGCCACCATCGCCATCCGCGCCGGGAAGTCCACGCCACGCTTCTCCGACACGCTGCGGATAACTGCTGTCAGGGTGGCATCCAGGGTGGCGGCGGTCAGGTCGGTCAGGGCATATCCGACCTCTTCCACCACAAGGTGTTCACAAATGTCAGCCACGCTGATCCGCAACAACTCACGCCGGCGGATCGCCCGGATCGCGGTGACGGCCTCGACCTCGGAATCCTTTCGCGCGGCACTGGAGTGCATCTCAGCGCGCACCGTTGCCAGGGGTAGCGGGACCAGTCCCTCCTGCCCAAGCAGGGCCACTCCCTCGGGCTCACGGCGGAGCAGGTCGGTGGCGAACCGACTGGTCGCCAGGATCTGGGCCATCCGCCGGGCAGCCTCTCCCTCATCACGCAGCAGGCGCAGGTACCAGGGGGTGGCACCCAGGGCCTCGCTGATCCAACGGAAACCCAGCAACCCAGCATCGGGGTCGGGGGCATCAGCAAACCAACCCAGCAGGGCTGGCAGCAGGGTTCGTTGAATGGCTGCCGTCCGGCTCACTCCACTGGTGAGGGCTTCCAGGTGGCGCAATGCCGCTGCTGGATCCAGATAGCCCAGGGCAGCCAGTCGGGCCCGGGCCGCTTCTGGGCTCATCCTGATCTCATCGCTGCTGATCTGGGCCACCGCGCTGAGCAGCGGACGGTAGAACAACTTCTCGTGCAGGCGGCGTACCTCACGCTTGTGGTGGTGCCACTGCTCTTCCAGGCTGGCCACCGGGTCCCGGGTGAATCCCATTGAGCGCCCCAGACGTCTCAGGCTCTCCTCATCAGCGGGTACGACGTGGGTCCGACGTAGTTGAAAAAGTTGCATCCGGTGCTCCAGGGAACGCAGGAAGGCGTAGGCCTCACCCAGTTCCTGGCCATCCTCACGGCCCACATAGCCACCCCTGGTCAACCGGGCCAAAGCACTGAGTGTGGCCCGGGAGCGCAGCGATTCATCGGTGCGCCCGTGCACCATCTGCAGCAGTTGCACGGCGAACTCGACATCACGCAACCCGCCCGGCCCCAGTTTCAGTTGCCGGGCCAACTCCTTGGCCGGGATGTGCTCGACCACCCGGCGCCGCATCGCCTGGACTTCCTCCACGAACCCGTCACGCTCGACCGCAGTCCAAACCAACGGGTTCACCTGCTCGACGAAGCGGTTGCCCAACTCAGGGTCACCAGCGACCGCGCGCGCTTTGAGCAACGCCTGGAATTCCCAGGTCTTGGCCCAGCGTTCGTAGTAACCCAGATAGCTGGCCAGGGTGCGCACCAGCGGGCCACTGCGCCCTTCTGGGCGCAGATTGGCATCAACCTCCCAGATGCTGCCCTCTGGGGTTGGTTCCGAGCAGATCTGGATCACCGCGGCAGCCAACTGGGCGGCTGCCTTCAATGCCGGTTGTTCCTCATGGCCGGACTCGGCCTCGGCCACGAAGAGCACGTCGACATCGCTGATGTAGTTGAGTTCCCGTCCACCGCACTTGCCCATCGCGATGATGGCCAACCGGCAGGACTCCGAGGCCTCGCCCACCTTCGTTCGCGCCAGGTCCAGGGCGGCTTCCAGGGTGCCTGCTGCCAGATCAGCCAACTCAGCAGCAGCGTCATCGACCCGCAGGTCGTGGGCCAGGTCCCGGGCGGCCAGCCTCAGCAATTGACGTCGGTACTCCACCCGCAGCGCTTGGGTGCCCGCATCGAGTGAGAGCCCGGCAACTGCCTGGCGGAGTGCCGCCCGCATCGCAAACTGAGCAGGTCGGGTGACTGCCAGGTCCGGATCCCGCAACTCCTGCCAGTGATCAGGGTGGCGCAGTAGATGTTCACCAAGGGCCTGACTGGCCCCCAGCACCAGGAACAACCGCCGGGCAGTGTCCGGGTC
>CAZRKI010000030.1:0-28178 GCA_964600765.1 uncultured Marmoricola sp. | reverse complement strand
CTGCAAATCCGTCTACACGGGTTCAAATCCCGTACCCACCTCGCGGACTACAAGTGAATAGCCTTTACAGGCGCGATTGGCGCAGTGGTAGCGCGCTTCCCTGACACGGAAGAGGTCACTGGTTCGAACCCAGTATCGCGCACCACGCAATCAAGCCCCTCACCCGTGGTTTCCCCAGGTTGGGGGCCTTGCTCATTTCAGCCGCATGGTCGCCGAGTTCAGAGCTATGTAGAAACCCTTTCAACCGGGTCAGCAGTCCCAAATTCCATTGGTGTGAAGACCAGAAGCGATGCTGACCGCTTCAATGCTGGAACCAGACGGCCCGCATCAGGTAGTGATTAGGTCAGTTCGACGATTGACCACTCACCCGACCGGTGTCATGGGCCCACATCGCAATCTCCACCCGATTACGAGCACCGATCTTGTTCATCAGAGATGCAACATGGGTTTTCACTGTGGTCAGGCCAACGTAGAGTTCGGTACCGATCTCGGCATTTGTCCATCCCCGGGCCACCAGCGCCAGGACCTCCTCCTCACGCTCGGTGAGTGGATCATTCGGTTGCACCGGGGTCGTGGGCAGCTTCCCGGCGAAGTTCGCCAACAATCGTCGGGTGACATTGGGGGCGATCAACGCGTCACCATTGGCCGCCGCATGGATGGCCTGAACCAACAGATCAGGGCCAGCATCCTTGAGCAGGAACCCACGAGCACCTGCCCGCAGGGCTCCCATAACGTACTCATCGAGGTCGAAGGTGGTGATCACGACGACTGCGGTCGGATCAGAAACATCCGGTCCGGCCAATTGGCGGGTCACCTCGACGCCATCGATGCCAGGCATTCTGATGTCCACCAGGAGCACATCAGGTCGTAGGTCATTCACCAGGTCGAGGGCAGCAATTCCATCCTGCCCCTCCCCCACAACCTCAATGTCAGGCTGCGCATTGAGGATCATCACCAGGCCAGTGCGCACCAGATCCTGATCATCGACCACCACCACGCGGATGCTCATGCTCGTTCCTCAACCGGGAGTCGCGCCTCAACCAACCACCCACCCTGCGGCCCGGGACCAGCGGTCAGTGACCCGCCCAGCAGTTCAGCACGCTCGGCCATGCCCTGAAGCCCGAAACCGGGCTCACCGAATCGTTCATTGCCGTGCTGCCCATCGTCAAGAACCATCAGCCTGACCAGGTTGCCCTCACTGCGTAGGTTGATTTCGATCCTGCCGACCCCTCGACCATGGCGCTGTGCGTTGGTGAGGGACTCCTGCGCGATTCGATACAAGGCACTTTTCACGGAACCACTCAACCGCGGCATGGAGCCATCCAGCGACACCTCCACGACCAGCGTGTCATCCTGGCGCGCCAGGGAGGCAAGGTCCCTGACGCCCAAACGTGGTGGGAGTACCTCTGCCTCGTCCTCGCGCAGCAGTCGCACAATGCTTCTCATCTCCGCAAGCGACTCGGATGCCTCGGATTCAATGGCAGCCAGGACCTCATCCAACTTCTCAGGATCATTGCTGGCCACCACACGACCGGCCTGGGCCTGCACTGCTATCGCAGATACGTGGTGAGCAACCGTGTCATGCAGTTCTCGGGCAAGTTCCAGCCGCTCCTGGTTTCGGATCTCCAAACCTCGACGTTGTCCCAGGTCCGCCCGATATCGAAACACCCCAGCCAGGGCAATGATGAGTAGCAGAAACAGAGTGCCGCCGATCCCCTCAGCCCAGGTCACCGAAGAGGAATACATCCCGAGTGCAGCAATGACTGCGACGAAGCCGGCGCCAAGGAGCACTTCCCGGCCCGATCCCCATCTGACCAGTGAGTACAGCAGGATCACCACGGCCACCATTGATTCCGGTCCGCTCTCACCCCCACTCGTGGCCACCTGAAGAACCGAGAGCAGACCAGCGATCCCCCAGCCGCCGAGGGCACTCAGGAGAGGCTGCGAACGACGCCACACCAACAACGGCGCCATCAGAAGCGCGAGTGCGAATGCCGGGCCGCGCAGCGTCAACTCCGGTTGGCTGCTGATCTCGACCAGAAGCGCCACGACAAAGCCTGCGGCCAACAACCAGTCCAGAGGACTGGTCTGCGGGACTTCCCGAGGCCGAGGCTCACGCCAAATCGAGTTCTGATCACCAATCACGGGTTGAGTCTAGGGATCAACTGGCATTGGCGTACCAGCCGAAAGTAGGAGGCCGGAACCATCCCATCGGTCAGCAGGATTCGGCCTCCGGGCTGATGCCAGCGGGACCAATCGTCATCAGGATTAGGAAGACCGAGCCGCAATAATCAAAGGAGCAGGCAATGACGACAACGAATCCCGAATACCGCACTCTGAACGGCCAACCCGTATCGGTCCGAACCAAGCTCGCCGCGACCTGGACGAGTTTTATGTTCTTCTACGTATACGTCGACATCCTCAACTTCTACACGCCTGGCACCATCGAGGACATCCTCGATGGCAGGGTGTTCGAGTTCGACATCTCCCAGACCTTCTCGGTCTCAGCATTGTTTTTGATGGCCGTGCCCATCTTCATGGTCACACTCTCAACCCTGCTGCCCGCCCGGGCCACCCGGATCACAAACCTGATCGTGGTCGCGCTCTACTTCCCGGTGACGGTCTTCAACATCCTGGGCGCCTCCTGGGTTCTCTTCTATGGACTTGGGATCGCATTTGAGTTGTTGCTGCTGGCCCTGGTGGTGCGGCTGGTCCTGACCTGGCCGCGCACCTCTGGTCGCTGAACCCCATAACGCCATTTTGAATGGTGGGCTAACCGAGTCGGAATCCATTCAGGCCAGCAAGTCACCAGGGTATTTCTGCTGGAGGTAACCCCGCAGGATTCATGCTGCTACTCACCAACCCCAGTCAGGGTTACCAACCTGTCTGGGGTTGTGCTGCAAATCGGAACCGCGGGACTTACCCGTAGTGGTAGCGGCACGCCGCAATGCGAACCTCATCGTTCACAAGCTTGTAAACCAACCGATGCTCTTCGGTGATCCGCCTGGACCGGTATCCGGCGAAATCATGACGCAGGGGTTCCGGCTTGCAAATACCTTCGTTGCCGTTTCGAGCGATATCGACAAGCAATGTGTTGATCCGATTGAGTACTCTGCGGTCGTGGTTCGTTGCCCAACCAAAAACTGTCGGTGCCAACTGGGAGGCTCACATCACTGGCAAAGAGCCAGACCATCAGTGGCTGATGGCTAGTGAGACGAGGGCAACCATGCGTGCATCAAAGAAGAACAAGTGCCAGACCGGCAAGATCCGATTTCGCGACCACAACGAGGCAGTGGGGTTCCTGCATTCGGCTGCAAATGCCCGCAAGGTTGCCAACGAGCTTGGGCTGGCCACAACCAGGCGAGAGGTGCGCTCCTACCGTTGTAACCTGTGTCGGGGTTTCCATGTCACCTCAAAGGACCAGGTCCTGGCTGCCTGAGCGCTCAGAACCTGTCGATCAACATGTCGGCTAGTTTCTTGGCATCCTCAAGGGTCCGTACGTCGGGCTTCACCGACCCGGCAGTGATGGTGTACCAGTTGTGGTTCTTGAGGATGTTGAACAATCCGGTCGATGGTGACCAGAAGGCATCATCTCCGTAACCGCTCACTTCCTGATCAGTATTGAGTCGCTGCAACTTGAAGCCGCTGTCGTTATCTGCTGCTCCGCTGCTGTTTTGTGCGGCACGAATCATTAGCCCGGCCTGCTTCATCTGGTCCAGGGAGGTGACGTCACCCTGGGTGATGTAGTTGCAGTTGGTGACCACCAGGTCCTCGGTGGGACTCTGTGCGGGCGCTTCCTGTACGGGTTGTAGTGCCGCATTCAGGAACTGTTTGGCCACCTGCTCAGTGAGGATCCCGCAGGCCTTGGCGTCCTTCTTTGTCAGCGACACATCACCTGAGTCCTTCGCGGAATCATTGCCACCTGACTGAGTTGCGTCACCAGTGGAATTCCCACATCCGCTGAGCGTCACAGCCATCAGGATTGAAATCACGAGCAGCAGTTTCTTCATCGTTTTCTCCAATTCGCCACTGAAAATCTACTGCTTACCGCCACATCTGGTCTGCTAGTTTCACTCACATGAACGATGCTCACATCCAGGCCTCAGGACTCGTGAAGAAGTACGACGACCTGGTCGCGGTGAACGGAGTGGACCTAAGCGTCTCCCCCGGCACCTTCTTCGGGCTCCTCGGGCCCAATGGTGCCGGAAAAACCACCACCATGGAGATGATCGAGGGGTTGCGCAAGCCCGACGCCGGACATGCCGAGGTGCTGGGAGAGCCAGTGTGGCCGCGGAACAAGGCGCTGTTGCCCAGAATCGGGGTACAACTTCAGTCATCTGCCTTTTTCGAGCGATTGAGCGTTGCTGAACAACTGCGCACCTTCGCCGATCTGTACGGCGTGTCCCACACCCGCGTGGATGAGATGCTCGAACTCGTGGGCCTGACCGAGAAACGCAAGGCCCGCACCGAGGATCTCTCCGGAGGTCAGCTGCAGCGCCTCTCCTTGGCCTGTGCACTGGTGCACGATCCCGAGGTGGTTTTCCTCGATGAGCCCACCGCTGGCCTGGACCCACAGGCTCGACGCAATCTGTGGGATGTATTACGCGCGATCAACGACCGTGGGCGTACGGTCCTGCTCACCACTCATTTCATGGATGAGGCAGAGATCCTCTGCGATGAGGTCGCGATCATCGACCGTGGTCAGATCCTCACCGTGGACCGACCCCGAAACCTGATTGCAAATCTGGGCCATGCGCACCGGATTCTGGTGGATGAAGGCGCACTCAGTGCGGCAGAGGCCAGGAATATTTCTGGAGTAGAAGGGGTCAGCATCGACGAAGGAACCCTGGCGATCACCACCCACGACACTGCCCCCGTGCTGGCCACCCTGGCTGAAAGAGATGCACTATCCGGGTTACAGGTCTTTGGCGCCACCCTGGAGGACGTCTTCCTGGAGCTGACCGGAAGGGAGTACCGGGCATGAGTGCTTTTCACGACTTTCCCGCGCTCACCAGAGCTCAATGGTGGGGCTTCTGGCGGGAGAAGCAGAACTGGTTCTGGTTGCTGCTCTTCCCGCTTATGTTCCTATTTCTCTTCGGCTTCCTCTTCCGCGACATCGGCGCCAGCAAGTCGGCGATTGCGGTGGTGGGCGACGTGCAATTCATCAAGAAGATGCCCTCTGATGCCCGCAAGCAGTTTGATCAACTCTTCGAGATCAAGCACTTCAAGGATCAGGCCACGGCTCTGAAGGAAGTACGTTCGGGAGACCTTGATGGGGCCTTGGTTGAGGAAGGCACCCAACTCAGGTTGTACTACTCGGCTGCGGATCAGGTCACCTCGGCCACCGTGCGCGGAACCATGGATGGCTTCGTCAACGGCGCCAACCAGGCCATCTCCGGACAACCGCCGACTTTCATCCTGAAGACCACCCAGGTGGAGGACGAGTCGTTGAAACCGATCCAGTACACCGCTCCCGGATTGCTGGGCTGGGCCGTGGCGATGGCTGGGGTGTTCAACACGGCCATGCCCTTGGTGTTGTGGCGTACCACCGGCTTGCTACGGCGGCTGCGCCTGTCCCCGGTAAACACCGGCTCCCTGGTTGCCTCCCGAACCGTGGTGTGCCTGACGGTCGCCCTGGTCCAGACGGCGGTATTCCTGACCCTGGGCGTGTGGATCTTTGACCTGCAGTTGAGTGGTTACTGGTGGTTGGGCATCCCGCTGGTGATGATGGCCACGCTGTCCTTCATGACGATCGGAATGCTTGCCGGAGCGGTCAGCAAGACGGTTGAGGCTGCCTCAGGTCTGGCGAATGTGATCATCCTGCCGATGGCCTTCCTTTCCGGTTCCTTCATCCCACTGGATCAGGCACCAGCCTGGATGCAGACGGTCTCAAAGATCCTGCCCCTGGGACAGTTCAACAATGGTTTGATGGACGTGATGGTGCGCGGCGAGGGGCCTTCAGCACTAGTGGAGCCAATGCTGGCGCTGGCCGGTTTCGGCATCGTGTTCGGGTTGATCTCAGCGAAGCTATTCCGCTGGGAGGACTGATCAGTCCTCTTCGTCAGCCTGCGCCTCACCGTGGGTACCGGGGCGCGGCGCCCACGGCACCTCCTTTGAGGGGCGTACGACGATCAGCCGGTCGCCGCGGGAGAGCAGGGTGACGTTGGGGTCGAAGTAGCGGTAGACCTTGTCATCACGCACCACCGCGATCACCTGGTCCGGCAGGGTCTGCGGCGCCCGGCCAACCTCATTGACCAGCAGTTCTCGTTCAGCCACCTCAAGACCCTGACCGTGGGTGAGCAGGTCCTCCATCACCGACCCGAGGCTGGGTGACAGGGAGGACAGGCCCAGCAGTCGGCCCACGGCATCAGATGAGGTGATCACCGAGTCAGCGCCGCTCTGCCGCACCAATGGCACGTTGTCGGCACCGCGCACCGCCGCGATGATGTAGGCACCCGGGTTCAGTTGTCGGATGGTCAGTGTGGTGAGCACTGCGGTGTCATCACGGGCCACGGTGATGATCACCTGCTGCGCATGTTCCACACCAGCCCGACGCAGTACGTCGCGCCTGGTCGCGTCACCGGTGACCACGGCGATCCCGTCATTGTGGGCGTCACTCAGGGCACCACCCCCCTGGTCAACGACCAGGATCTTTTCAACGGGGAAACCATTGCTGCGCAGGGTGTCCACCGCGGCGCGGCCCTTGACGCCATAGCCAATGATGACGATGTGATCCTGCATGTTCTTTCTCCAACGTAGGGCCCGGATCTGTTCTCGCCCCTGAGTGGCGAGCACCTCCAAAGTGGTGCCGATCAACAGCACCAGGAAGGCAATCCGCAGCGGGGTGATCAAGAAGGCGTTGATCAATCGGGAACTGACCGAGGCCGGTGTGACGTCGCCATATCCGGTGGTGCTCAGCGTGACCGTGGTGTAGTACAACGCATCGAGGAAGGTAAGCGGCTGTCCCGGCTCTTTTGAGGTGTCGTTGTAGCCATAACGGTCTGCATACACCAGGAAAACCGTGCCCATCAGGATCGCGAAAGCGATCAGGAAACGGCGCCCCAGTTTCCACCACGGCGAGTGCTCAGGATCAGGTAACTTCAGAACGCCCTGACTGAGCACGGTCGGCGTTTGGTTGGACATGGTTATTTCTTGACCACGTCGCCGTAGATGACCACCTGTGACCGCTTCTTGCCGTCGAACTCGCCAGTCGTGGCGACCGAGACGAACCTGAAGTCATCTCCCTTGGTCGGCGTGGCAGACCCAACCGTACGCCGCCACACCCCGCACAACTGGCCGTCGCTGGCGCCCTCCTGGGCCTCAGCGGCACTGCCCTCAAGGCAGAGTTTCTGGGTGCTCGGATCAAAACTGGTCACCTGGGCCAGCGTCGGATTGGCCTCATTTGGGCCGGTGACCATCCCGAGCAGATAGCCAGCCAGAAGGCACATCACCACTCCAGCGAGGAAGACCGGGAGCGGCAGGGTCACATTTCGCACGTTGGCAGTCTGCCACGCCGATCAATCCGGTGTGGTTTCCCCCGCCGAACCACGCCAGGGCAGCACCGCATCTATACGCATCCGCTTGAGCAGATCCCGTCGGGCGGCAGAGATCTGCTCCTGGGGCCAGACCTGGTCAAAGGCTGCATTGAGAGCGGCACCGATGAGTACGGCGATCGACAGGATGTAGAGCCACAACAGGATCGCGATTGGAGCCGCAAGGGGGCCATAGATCGAGGTGGAGTTCTTTGCCGTTCCGATCAGGATGACCCGCAACAGATAGGAGCCCAGGATCCAACAAACCATGGTGAACACCGCCCCCGGGATGTTGAACCGCCACTTGGTGCGCACCGGCACCGAGACGTGATACAGCGTGGCCAGGAAGCAAATGCACAACACCAGCACTGTGGGCCAGTAGAGGGAGTAGAGGAACTCCAGCTGCTCAGGTAGCACCTGGCTGACCAGGGTCGGACCGGCCACGATCAACGGGATGGTCACCACACCAGTGATCATCCCCAGCACGTAGAGCACGAATGAGGTGGCCCGGGTGCGGACGATCCCACGATGACCTCCCAGCCCGTACATGATCGTGATCGTGTCCACGAAAACATTGAGCGCTCTGGAGCCCGACCACAGGGACAGGATGAAACCGATCGAGGCGACGTCGTATCGCCCTCCCTGGAGCACCTGGTTGAGCGTTGGTTTGATCACCTGGTTGACCGCTGCTGGGGTGAGCACATTGCTGGCTGCCTCCAGTACGGTCACGCGCAGTCCGGAGATCTGGGCATCGGTGAACTGCTGGAAGACGAAGCCAATGGATCCGGCCAGGGCAAAAATCAAGGGTGGCAGGGACAAGACCGCAAAGAATGCCGCCTCAGCGGCCAGTCCGGTGACCCGATGCCGCATACAGGTGGCAGTGGTCGACACGATCAACCGCCACAGATCTGATTTGAGTTGCCGTGGATGCAAAAGGGCCCGCTTATCCCCTGCCTCCTGCTGATCCATGCGACTACCGTAGACGCATGTACGCTCGTAATCGCATCGCTCGCAACCAGGCGCCGCCACTTCAGGGTCACAATGTGGTCACGGGTGATGAAGCTCTCATCAATGCGGTCACCAGTTTCGGTGCGGCCGAGGCAATCCCGGGTCTGAGTGCACTGGGACAGGAGGCTGGTTCAGAACAGGCCCGGGAGCACTCCATGCTGGCCAATGAGTTCACCCCGTCTCTCACCCCATTCGATCGGTACGGCAACCGCATCGACGAGGTTCGCTACCACCTATCCTGGCATTGGTTGATGGAACGTGCCGTGGGGCACGGGCTGCATGCCGCCCCCTGGGAGTCCGACTCACCCAACGCCCATTTGACCCGAGCTGCCGGGTTCTATGCGTGGTACCAGACCGAACCCGGCCATGGGTGTCCGATCTCAATGACCTACGCCGCGGTGCCCGCACTACGCGCTGATGAGGCGCTGGCCAGGGAATGGACCCCCCGGTTGGCCTCCCGGACCTACGACTTTGGGCTGCGAGCAGCCAGCGAGAAGGCCGGCGTGCTGGCTGGTATGGGGATGACCGAGAAGCAGGGCGGCTCCGATGTCCGGGCCAATGAGACCCAGGCGCGCCCGACCGCGGTTGAGGGGGAATACACCCTGCACGGGCACAAGTGGTTCACCTCAGCCCCGATGAACGACATCTTCTTGATCCTTGGCCAGGCACCCGGCGGAATGACTTGTTTCCTGGTGCCGCGGGTGCTGCCTGATGGGACCCGCAACCAGTTGGACGTCGTACGCCTGAAGGACAAGCTGGGCAACCGCTCAAACGCCTCCTCAGAGATGGAGTTCCACGGAACCTGGGCCCTGCGCCTGGGTGATGAGGGTCGCGGGGTGCGGACCATCATTGAGATGGTTGCTGCCACCCGGCTGGACTGCGTACTCGGATCGGCCTCACTGATGCGTCATGCGTTGGCTGAGGCGACCTGGCACGTGGCCCATCGCTCCGCGTTCGGGGGCCTGTTGATCGACAAGCCGCTGATGCAGAATGTGATCGCGGACCTGGCCGTCGAGTCCGAAGCAGCCACCCTGCTGGCCATGAGGCTGGCTGCGGCGGTGGATCGCAATTCTGAGCAGGAACAGGCACTACGTCGGATCGCGTTGCCGCTGGCGAAGTTCTGGGTCTGCAAGCGCACCCCCATGATGACCGCTGAGGCCCTGGAATGCCTGGGCGGAAATGGCTACGTCGAGGAGTCGGGGATGCCGTTGATCTATCGCGAGGCGCCGGTCAACTCGGTCTGGGAGGGCTCGGGCAATGTGAACTCCCTGGACGTACTCCGCGCCCTGGACCGCGAACCCGAGACCCTGGATGCCTATCTGGCCGAGGTTGGTGCTGCCCATGGTGAGGATCCACGACTGGACCGGGCCCTGGAATCAGTACTGACGATGCTGGCCGACAAGGACAGCCTCGAGGTCTCCGCCAGGCGGTTGGCCGGGCAAATGGCCACCTGCCTACAGGCCTCACTACTGATCCGCCATGCACCCAATGCGGTCGCTGACGCCTTCTGCGCCACCAGGCTGGGTGGGGACTACAACGGCACCCTGGGCACCCTGCCGGTCGGCAGTGACCTCAGCTTCCTGACCCAGCGAGCGCTGCCCAAGCAGGGCTGATCCCGGTCAGGCCAGTTCCAGACCCGGGTACAAGGGGTGCTTGTCCAGCATCTCTGCGGACTGCGCCCGGACCCGATCAGCCACGCCGGGCTCGGCCTGATAGGTGGCCTTGGAGGTGCCACCGGCCTTGGTAGTGCCCGCCCTGGTGTTGCTGAGTACATCAACGACCAGTTCAGCCACCTTGTCGAATTCTGCGGTTCCAAATCCACGAGTGGTGAGTGCCGGAGTGCCAAATCGGATCCCGGAGGTGTACCAGGCGCCATTGGGATCTGCCGGAATCGAGTTGCGGTTGGTGACCACCCCGGCGTCCAGCAGCGCCGACTCGGCCTGGCGGCCGGTCAGTCCGAAGGAGGAAACGTCCAACAGCACGATGTGATTGTCGGTGCCATTGGTGACCAACCGGGCTCCCCGCTTCATGAACCCCTCAGCCAGGGACTTGGCATTGTTGGCAATGTTCTGGGCATAGCTGCGGAACTCCGGCTGCCGGGCCTCAGCCAGGGCCACGGCCTTTGCCGCCATCACATGGGACAGCGGGCCACCGAGCACCATCGGGCAACCGCGATCCACATCAGCCGCGAACTCCTCCTGGGCCAGCACCAGGCCACCGCGCGGCCCCCGCAGGGACTTGTGGGTGGTGGTGGTGACCACGTGGGCGTGGGGCACCGGATCCTCATCCCCGGTGAAGACCTTGCCGGCAACCAACCCCGCGAAGTGGGCCATGTCGACCATCAGCACGGCACCGACCTCATCGGCAATCTCCCGCATCTTCGCGAAATTGACCCTCCTGGGGTACGCCGAGTAGCCGGCGACCAACACCAGCGGCTTGAACTCACGGGCCTTGGCAGCCACCGCGTCGTAGTCGAGCAGTCCGGTCTCAGGATCGGTGCCGTACTGCTGCTGGTGGAACATCTTCCCGGAGATATTTGGCCGGAAACCATGAGTCAGATGGCCACCAGCATCAAGTGACATCCCGAGCAGACGTTGATTGCCCAGTTCGTGACGCAACTGCTCCCAGTCGGTCTCGGTGAGCTCGTTTACATTCTTGGCCTGCATCCGGGACAAGAATGGCGACTCCACCCGGTTGGCCAGAATGGACCAGAAGGCGACCAGGTTGGCGTCGATCCCGGAGTGCGGCTGGGCATAGGCGTACGACGCCCCGAACAACTCACGGGCATGCTCAGCAGCCAGGGACTCAACCGTGTCGACGTTTTGGCAGGCCGCATAGAAGCGGTGGCCGACGGTGCCCTCGGCGTACTTGTCGCTGAACCAGGTGCCCATCGTGAGCAGGGTTGCCGGGGACGCGTAATTCTCCGATGCGATCAACTTCAGCGAGCTGCGCTGGTCAGCCAACTCCTTGCGAGTGGCCGCAGCGATCCTCGGCTCCACCGCCGCGATCACCGAGAGGGCGGCGTCATATGCAGCCGATGCCCCCTCGGAATAGTTCAACGAATCCATCTCAGGCTTGAAGGCATCGGTCATGGGCACAGCCTATTGGGAACCCGCCCGGTGCGCTCACCGAGCACCCGTCGTACCGAATAATGGACACATATCTCACGACATGAGATTTCAGTTTGTGAAATCAGCGTCCGAAAGATGAGACTAGGCCCATGATCAGCGCGAAAACGTCTACCTGGCTCGTCTCCCGACGCCACGTCGATTACGGACGCACGCGCTCGATGATGTGTCACACCCATTGATCCGGACCCAAGCACTCCCCCTGGGCCCTTCCTGGGCCAACCGATCAAAGGACTGAAATGACCATCACCGCACCGGCACCTACACCTGCACCTGCCCGACGACCCCGTCCCAAGAAGGGCGAGGGCCAATGGGCCCTGGGCCACCGTGAGCCGCTGAACAAGAACGAACAGTCCAAGAAGGACGACAATCCACTCAATGTCCGGGCCCGTATCCTGAACATCTATTCAAGGCGCGGCTTCGACTCCATCGACCCCGCTGACCTGAGGGGCCGATTCCGCTGGATGGGTCTGTACACCCAGCGTGCCCCCGGGATCGACGGCGGTTCCACGGCTCAGTTGAGTGAGGAAGAACTCGACGACCGCTACTTCATGATGCGGGTGCGCACTGACGGTGCGCTGCTCGATGCCACCGCCCTTCGCACCCTGGGCGGCATCTCCACCGATTTCGCCCGCAACACCGCTGATATCACGGACCGACAGAACATCCAGTACCACTGGATCCCTATTGAGAACGTCCCCGAGATCTGGGAGCGTCTCGATGCCGTGGGCCTGGACACCCTGGAGGCCTGCGGTGATGCGCCTCGTGGCTTCCTCGGATCGCCTCTGGCGGGTGTGGCCAAGGACGAGATCATCGATGGCACCCCGGCACTGGCCGAGATCAGACGCCGCTATATCGGCAATCCCGAGTACTCAAATCTGCCGCGCAAGTTCAAGACGTCGGTCAGTGGTAACCCCAGCCTTGATGGAGCACCGGAGATCAACGATGTCGCCTTCGTGGGCACCATCCACCCCGATCACGGCCCTGGATTCGACCTCTGGGTCGGCGGCGGTTTATCCACCAACCCGATGCTGGCCCAGCGCCTTGGTGTGTGGATCCCACTGGATGATGTGGCCGACGTCTGGGAGGGCGTGATCGCGATCTTCCGCGACTACGGCTATCGCCGACTGCGCTCGCGGGCCCGGTTGAAGTTCCTGGTCTCTGACTGGGGCAAGGAGAAGTTCCGTCAGGTTCTGGAGGATGAGTACCTGAAACGGAAACTGGTTGATTGCCCCTCCCCCGAACGCGCCACCACAAATGGCGACCACATTGGGGTGCATGAGCAAAAGGACGGGAAGTTCTACATCGGCGCCGCGCCAGTGGCAGGCCGGATCTCGGGTACCGTCCTTACCAGCGTTGGTGACATCGTGGAGAAGCACGCCGTCGCCGGGGTGCGCCTCACGTCGTACCAAAAGCTGGTGGTCATCGGGGTCGCTGAGGCTGATGTCGCTGACGTGATCGCTGATCTGAGGGCGATTGGACTTGAGGCGGAGCCCTCCAACTGGCGCCGTAACACCATGGCCTGCACCGGCATCGAGTTCTGCAAACTGGCGATCGTGGACACCAAGGAGCGGGCTCGCAGCCTGGTTGCTGAGCTTGAGGAACGCTTCCCCGAGTTGGACACACCAATCTCGATCAATGTCAACGGATGTCCCAATGCCTGCGCCCGCACCCAGGTGGCCGACATCGGGCTCAAGGGCCAACTGGTACTGGACGATGAAGGCAATCAGGTCGGCGGCTTCCAGGTGCACCTCGGCGGTGGCATTGGTCTGCACAACACCATCGGCAAGAAGCTTCGCGCTCACAAGGTGACCAGCGAGGGCCTTGGGGATTATGTGGCGGTCGTGGTCGGCAACTACCTGGTCGACCGCGAACCCGATGAGTCCTTCGCCAACTGGGTTGAGCGTGCCGAAGAGGTCCTGCTGCGCGGCGACAAGGCACTGCCATGACCGCCGCCACCACCGTTGCGGCAAGCACCCGACGTGGCTCTCACACCGAGGGGCGTACCCCCGAGGAGTTGCGTGAGATTGTCACCAATGTGGGCGCCGAACTGGAACTAGCACCAGCCCACATCATCATTGAGTGGGCAATGGCCACCTTCGGGGAGCGTTTCTGTATCACCTCATCAATGAGTGATGGGGTCCTGGCCCATATCGCTGCCCAGGTCGCACCCGGGATCGATGTGGTCTTCCTCAACACCGGCTACCACTTCGCTGAGACCATCGGCACCCGTGACGCCGTGGCACACACCCTGGACATCAACCTGATCGAGATCACACCCGTTCAGACCGTGGCCGAGCAGGATGCCCAGTACGGACCCGACCTCCACAAGCGGGACCCCGACCTGTGCTGCAAGTTGCGCAAGGTCGAGCCACTGCGCACCGGCCTGGCGGCGTACGACGCCTGGGCGACCGGACTGCGTCGGGCCGAGACCCACAATCGGGTGATTGCACCGGTCGTGGGCTGGGATGAGAAGAAGCAGAAGGTGAAGGTCTCACCGTTGGCTCGTTGGAGCGACGCTGAGGTCGAGCAATACATCCAGGAAAACAACATCCTGGTCAACCCCCTGCAGTACGACGGATATCCATCCATCGGCTGCTGGCCCTGCACACGTCAGGTGGCACCCGGAGAAGACCCGCGCAGTGGGCGCTGGGCCGGGTCCAACAAGACCGAATGCGGGATACATCAGTAGAAGAGGTGATCAAATGAGCGCTCCAGCACTCATCGCACTGGCGCACGGAAGCCGCGACCCCCGATCGGCGGCCACGGTGAATGCCTTGGTGTCTCTCACTCGCGAATTGCGCCCGGACCTGCGCATCGAGACTGCCTTTCTCGATCATGCCAAGCCGCGCTTTGACAAGGTCGTGGCCAAGTTGGTCCGGGCTGGATTCGACGAAATCGTCGTCGTGCCCCTACTTCTGACCGACGCCTTCCACGCATCTGTTGACGTACCCACCGTGATCAAGACCGCGATGGAAACCCATCCGGGGTTGCAGATCCGGGCCAGCAAGGTGCTTGGGCTCCGGATGTCCTTCCTTGATGTGTTGGATCGGCGCCTTCGTGAGGCCCTCAAGGAGGCCAGGGTCCGCGAACTCGATGCCCTGGTGCTGGCAGCAGCTGGGTCCAGCGATCCGCTGGTCACCCAGTCAGTGGTCCGGCTGGCGCGAATCTGGGGCAACAGGCACAAGCTGCCGGTGACGGCGGCTTTCGCCTCGATGACACCACCGGCGACTGGTGAGGCCGTCCGGGCTTTCCGCAATGAGGGCAAGCGTCACATCGCGGTGGCCTCACTGTTCGTGGCGCCGGGCATGCTGCCCGACCGGGCTGCTGAGTTGGCCCTGGAAGCCGGCGCGGTGGCCGTGGCCGAGCCCCTTGGTGCGGATGTGGAGTTGGCCCGGGTGATCCTGGCCCGTTACCTGGTGGGCGCGGTGGAGTTGGTGCCGGTCTGAGCTGACTGAGCTCAGAGCACCAACTGGGCCAGGAGGCGATCCAATTCGGCTGCCGGGTCAGCAGTCAACCCACCATGCACCGGACCGGGCTGTACGACGGTTGAGCGCGGCGCCCGCAGGAAGCCAAAGCGCAGGCTCGCACTGTCGCCGGCCACCCGACCGAGAGCGGGATCTCCTGAGCAGACCCCATGAACAAAGTCGAGCACTTCTGCCAGGGACGCCTGATCCAGGTCGGGAAACAACGCCTGGATCCGGGAGTGATCAACCTGGCTGCGGCAACCCAGGAAGTCTGCGTCCTCACTGTGCAGCACCACACCCACGTTGAGGAACTCCTCCCGGTCCACGCGCGGTACGCAACGCAGTACGACGTACTGGTAGGGCATCAGGCTCATGAGGCCACCCCTGTCGGAAGCCAGGCCGCCCGGTTCTCCAACCGGGCCCGCAGGAACCCGACGTACGCCGCTCGCACCTGCTCTGCCCCAGTACCGGGCACGTTTTCCAGCCACTCATCAGGGACCATCCCAAGGATCCGCTGCAACTCTCCTTCGGTGATCCTGGCGGCAAGCTCCGCATCCACTGAGGCGACACCGTCCAGGTGGGCCTCAAGGGCGTGCCCCTCAACCGACCAGGGCTGATTGGCGGATCGACTCGGGTCGGTGATTCCGGATGACCAGCCATGGTGGAAGTACAGGCTGGCCCCGTGGTCGATCAGCCACAGACGTTGGTGCCACCACAACAGGTTGGGATTGCGCCAGCTGCGATCCACATTTGCTACCAGGGCATCGAGCCAGATCACCTTGGCGGCGTACCCCGGGTCAACCTGCAGGGAAGTGTCGAAGCCAAAGGAACCGGGCAGGAAGTCAACGCCCAGGTTGAGTCCCAGGCTGGCATTGAGCAGGTCCTGCACCTCCTCATCGGCCTCGTAGCGAGCCATCGGTTCGGTGATGTCCAGGACGACCAGATCAGGGGTGAGCAATCCGAGCGTCCGGGCAAGTTCGCCAACTATCACCTCGGCCACCAGCACCGGCAGGCCCTGACCAGCGCCGCGGAACTTGCAGACGTAGGTACCCAGGTCCTCCCCCTCCACGATTCCGGGCAGGGAGCCACCCTCGCGCAGAGGTGTGACAAAGCGTCTGGCCGGCACTACTGGGAGCACCGAGCCGGTCATTGGGTCTCCTCCAGGAGGCGGTTGCGCTGCTGCTCCACGTCGTAATCCGGGGTGGGCCACTGCAGGTCAAGGGATTCCAGGGTTTCCAACAGCAACTGACCCACCGCCCAGTTGCGATACCACTTCTTGTCGCTGGGTACGACGTGCCAGGGCGCGGCGGCTGAGTTGCATCTGCTCAGCGCGATCCCATAGGCCTCCTGGTACTGGTCCCAGTAGGCACGTTCATCAATGTCACCGGGTTTGAACTTCCACTGCTTGGTGGGCTCATCAAGCCGGGCCAACAAGCGCTCGCGCTGGGTCTGAGCGCTGATGTGCAACATGCATTTGAGAATCACGCAGCCACTGGCCACCAGATCCTGTTCCCACTGGTTGATGGCCGCATAGCGACGTTCGATCTCGGCTGGATCCGCGAGTTGGTGCACCCGACCGACCAACACATCCTCGTAGTGGGATCGGTCGAAGACCCCGATCAGCCCAGGCGCTGGCACCTCCTTGTCGATCCGCCACAAGAAGTCATGGGCGAGCTCCTCAGCGGTGGGCTTCTTGAAGGACTTCAGGGTGATCGCATTTGGATGCAACAACCCCATGGCGTGTTTGAGCACGCCCCCCTTACCGGAGGTGTCCATACCCTGCAGCACCACCAGTATCCGGTGGTTGGTCGACTCGGTGTAGGCACCGGCAAACATCTGCTCCTGCAGGAGAGCCAACCGCGGCCCCAGGTCCGTCAACGCCTGACGACCAACCTGTTTGTCCCCCTCGAACCCGGGTTGGCTGTCGGTCTCCAGACTGGCCAGGTCAACTGGCCCCGGAGGAACTCCAAGGAGTTTCCTGAGATCTGCTGCCATGGGTGGAGTCTAGGCTCTCCCTATGGATCTCCCGGTGCTGCCGCCCCTGCGTCCGATGCTGGCCAAGTCAGTGGCCGGGATTCCTGATCCGGCAAAGCATCCGGGTGGACTGCTCTTCGAGCCCAAGTGGGATGGCTTCCGCTGTCTGGTCTTCCGGGATGGCGACTCGATCGAACTCACCTCGCGCAACACCAAACCCCTGACCAGATACTTTCCTGAGGTGGTGGCTGCCCTGCGGGAGCAATTACCCAACCGCTGTGTCCTTGACGGCGAGATCTTCGTGGCGGTGGACGACCGGTTGGAGTTCGATCTGCTCCAGAACCGGATCCATCCGGCGGCGTCACGGATCGAACTGCTGGCCACCGAGACCCCGGCGGGTTACGTCGCCTTCGACTGCCTTGCCCTGGGCGCCGATTCCCTGCTCGACCAGCCATTCGGCGTACGACGAGAGCGCCTGCGCGAGGCGTTGGCCGGCGCCCGGGCACCGATTCATCTGACCGATGCCACCACGGACCCGGAGGTCGCTGCTGTCTGGTTCACCCAGTTCGAGGGGGCCGGGCTTGATGGGCTGATCGCAAAGCCGCTGGAGGCGCCGTACACGCCCAACGGGCGGACGATGCTGAAGGTAAAGCACAAGCGCACCGCCGATGTGGTGTTGGCTGGATATCGCTTGCACAAGGACAGCACTCCGGAGGCGCCCCTGCTCGGCTCCATGCTGCTCGGCCTGTACGACGCCGGTCGGCTCCAGCACATCGGCGTGTGCGCCAGTTTCACAGCCCAGCGCCGGGCGGAGTTGATCGATGAATTGAGTCCACTTGAATGTCCCCCCGATGAACATCCGTGGGGCGGATCCGATGAGATCATCGCCAATCCTGACCGGGTCCCCGGCACCAGGTCCCGGTGGAGTCAGGGCAAGGACCTCAGCTTTGTGCCGTTGCGGCCAGAACGGGTGATTGAGGTCGGTTATGACCACATGGAGGGCAACCGCTTTCGGCACACCGCTCAATTCAAACGCTGGCGGCCGGATCGGGAACCAGATAGCTGCGGATATGAGCAACTCGATGAACCGCTCAGCTATGAACTGGATAAGGTGTTATCAGGAAGTCTCGGAGGTGCCTGATGAACAGTGAAGATCCCACCGCCAACGCAGGCGATTATGTAGTTGTAGTGCTCATTGAGCAACCCTTCCGTGAAGGTGATGCCGAGATCCTGACCAGCCTGCACGAAGGTCTTGACAGCCCGGTCACCTACCACGTGCTGCTTCCCCGCGAGGAGGCACCAGCAGTGCTGGAGAGCACCCTGGGCTCGCTGAATGCGGGTGACCTGATGGGGATGCCACCGGTCACCTACACCCCCGAGGAACTCGAGGAGTTCCGCAAGCAGGCCACCGAGGAATGCGCCGATGAGTTGTCAGACACCGTGGCCAGTATCAAGGCCGCTGGTCGCAACGCGGTGGGCCACATGGTGGTCTCCGACCCGGTCGACACCCTGGTCTCAGTGGTGGGCAAGACCTCCGCAAATGAGGTGGTCATCCTGACCCGCCCACACCTGGTGGCCGAGTTCTTCCACGTCGACTGGACCTCCAAGGCCCGCAAGCGGCTCGGCGTACCCATCCTGCATCTGCTGGAGCATGAAAACTTTGATGAGCAGGCCGGTCAGGGCGAGGGCATCACCGGCGTCTGAGTGACCGATCAGCCGATCCGGTTGCCATCCCGATCCCAGTGCGAGGCGACCTTCTTTGAGGGCTGCACCCTGGGTGGCTCCCCCGGCATCTTGGGATAGTCGGGCGGGAAGTTCAGTTCGCCTCCCGGCAGTGTCTCCCATAACTCCAGCAGCGGCTCCAGGGAGTACGCCGTTGCGTCCATCCCGGCCCAGGGATCCTGCCTGGCCAGTAGATCCGGAACCGTCAGCAGATTGAATTCAGCCGGATCCGTCGCCTGGGCCACCTGATCCCAGGTCAACGGGGTGGAAACCGGCGCCCCCGGGCGGGCGCGCAGGCTATAGGCACTGGCAATGGTGCGGTCGCGGTTGTTCTGGTTGAAGTCCACGAAGATCCGGGCCCCGCGCTCCTCCTTCCACCAGGCGGTGGTGATGCCGGGATCGCGGCGCTCCAGTTCCCGACCCAGGCCGATCGCCGCGTGGCGTACTTGCTCAAAGGTCCACTTCGGTTGGATCCGCACATAGACATGGATCCCACGGTTTCCGCTGGTCTTGGCAAACCCCTGCATCCCAAGCTCCGCGAGCACATCTCTGGTCAACAACGCTGCCCGTCTGGCATCAGCGAAATCGGTGCCGGGTTGGGGGTCAAGGTCGATGCGCAACTCGTCTGGATGATCGTTGTCATCAGCCCGGGTTGCCCACGGATGAAAGGTCAACGTGCCCATCTGGGCGCACCAGGCCACGGTCGCCAGATGATGCACGCACACCTCCCTGGCGGTCCGCCCACTGGGGAAGTTCACCTGGGTGGAGCGCACGAATTCCGGGGCCCCTTGGGGCACCCGTTTCTGATAGAAGGCATCGGACTTCCCGCCGTGGACAGTACTCAATTCGATACCGGGCAGCACTCCCCTGGGCCAGCGTTCCAGTGCAACCGGGCGATCCCGAAGTGCAGGCACAATCCCCTTGCCGACGGCCACGAAGTACTCCACGACCTGCAACTTGGTGATCGCGGGGGTGTATTGGCTCTCGGGAAAGATCACCCGATCAGCACTACTGACCCGGACTGCGACCCCGTCAGCGTCAACCTCGGTCGCAGTACTGGCCATGCAGACCAGACTAGATGAAAAGGGTCTGGGCTCCAGTGCTGATTTCGATGAAATCGCCGGCGCTGATCACGCCTTCCACCGCGGGATGCAGGTCAGCCTCCAGCATTTTCATCATGTCGAAGCTGAGCTTGCAGGCATACATGTGGACTCCAGATGCCTGCAGCAGGTCCAGGAATTCCGGCACCGTGGGGATCTCCAGGTCCTCCATCTGCTTCTTCATCATCTTCGTCGAGGCCTTCGTCATGCCTGGTAGGCGTCCCATGAACTGCGGCATCGACCAGTGCTCCAGGCCTGGCTTCACGTAACCCAGGTCCGGCATGTGCATGGCGGTGTTGCCGACCATGGTGAATTGCAACTTGTCGTTGGTCTTCTTGTTGACGATGTCGAGCCCCCAGAAGGTGAAGAAGATGTGGGTCTCGATGCCCTCACCGGCGGCCGCATTGCCCAGAATCAGCCCCGGGTAGGCCATGTCCAGGTTGCCCTTGGAGCAGATCAGGGCCATCTTGCGCGGCCCGTCGTACGTCGTACCCTCACCTGACCCAGCACTCTGGTTGCTGGGCGCTCCGGGAGCCTTACCGAAGTCGGGGATGATGAATCCCTCTGGAATCTGTCTCATCTCAACTCACCTCACACGCAGCCAACGGGCTTGGGCAGCCCGGAAAGATAGGCCATCTTCTTGACCGGTTTGCCGGGGAACAGGGCATACAACTCACGGATATCGAAGCCGCCCACGGTCTGCATTCGCCGGAGGGTGGGAGTCACCCCACTCTTTGCTGAGTCAGACCGCATGAACTCAATCGGAGCCCAGTGCTGTGGTGTCAACTCCTCGATGCCAACCAACTCCGCGAGCACCTGACACAACTCCTTGCTCCACTGGTCCCGGTTGGTGAGGAAGCCTTCGTCATTGACCTCGAAGGTGAATTCATCAATGGTGTTGGTGGGCATCTCAGTTCTCCTCTCCCGCTGGCACCTTGCCGACCATGGACATCTCCGTGGGCACCGGCAACTTCCGGCCCTTCATCAGCAGGTTCCAGTAGATGTGCTCAAAGGCGAGCTTGCCCAGGTGGTTGACCCGGGATAGTCCAAGCAACTTCATCGGCCCAACGAATGGCGCCGGGAAGTGGCCGGTCAGCGGCTCGGTCTCATAGTTGAAGTCCAGAAGGAGCGCTTTTCCACGCCCGGCCTCCACAAAGCAGTTGGCATGGCCATCAAACTGGTTGGGCAGTGGTTGCCCGGAGATTGCCGCCAGGAAATTGTCGGTGAAACCCTCGACCTCGAAGTGAGCCACTGCGCCTGCTTTGGAGGTGGGCACATTGGTGGCGTCCCCGATCACGAAAATGTTGTCATGGCCATCGGCCAGCAGGGTGTGTTTGTCAACCGGGACATAACCGAGGTCGTCGCCCATACCGGAGTCGATCACGAATTGGGCACCCATGTTGGTGGGCACCGTGACCAACAGGTCGAAGGGCAGTTCGCGTCCATCGAAGGAATTCAGGGTCTTCTTCTCGGGGTCGACGCTCTCGACCGCGAAGTCGGTCTGCACCCGAATACTGCGATCCTCCAGCAGTCCACCAAGTTTCTTGGAGGCAACCGGTTTGGTGAAGGCCCCGTCGAGCGGTGTTACATAGGTGATGTCGACCTTGTGCCGGATCCGGCGCTTGCGGAAGTAGTCGTCAGCCAGAAAGGCAAACTCCAGTGGCGCCACCGGGCATTTGATCGGCATCTCGCTGATGTGCACCAGGATCCTGCCCTCGGAGAAACCGGCCAGGGCATCACGCAGCCTGGTAGCCCCTTCCAGGGTGTAGAAATCAAAGGCGGATTTGCGCCAGATCCGGGGATCCAACAATCCCGGCATCCCCTCAGGACGCGGAGAGCACCCACTGGCAATGATCAGCCAGTCATAGTCCACCTGCTGACCGTCTGCCAACTCGATCGAGTTGGATTCCGGATGGATCCGGGAAATGGTCTGTTCCATGAAGACAACCCCATCGGGCAGCAAGCTGCGACGGGAGCGAGTAACCCTGGCCGGCGGCATCTTTCCAAACGGAATGAAGAGGAAACCCGGTTGATACTCATGGTTGTCGTCCTGGTCGATGACTGTGATCGACCACTCGTCGTTCAATGCCCTCCGCAGCGTGTTGGAGAGCATTGTGCCGGCTGTTCCGGCCCCTAGAATCACCAACTTCTTCATGTCCTTCATAATACCCCTAGGGGTATGCCTTTGCAGCCACAGGCTGGTGTCTGGTTGGTCACCTTCACTATCGTTTGGGGATGGCCTACGACTACACCCGCAGCGATGAGGAATGGCGACAGCAACTGACGCCGGAGGAGTACGCCGTACTGCGTCAGGCCGGCACCGAGCGACCCTTCACCGGTGAATACACCGACACCAAGATCGAGGGCGTCTACTCCTGCAGGGCGTGCAGCGCGGAGTTGTTCACCTCAGCAGAGAAGTTCGAGTCGCACTGCGGTTGGCCCTCGTTCTTTGCGCCACTGGCCGGTGACCGGGTGGAGTACATCGAGGACCGCTCCCTGGGACGGGTTCGTACCGAGGTCAGGTGTGCCAACTGTGGCTCGCACCTGGGTCACGTCTTCGAGGGTGAGGGCTACCCCACCCCCACCGACCAGCGGTATTGCATCAACTCCATCTGCCTCACCCTCACCCCTTCCTCGCCGAGGCGGCACTAATTAACACGCCGAGGCGGCAGAAATTAACACTCTCAGACACCCCACCCCCTCGCCGAGGCGGCAGGAATTAACAAGGTCAGAACCTGCGGCTTGGCTGAATTGTCAGAATTTGCTAGCCATGCAACCAGTAAGTTGTTAACTAGTGCCGCCTCGGCGTGTTAACTACTGCCGCCTCGGCGTGTTAACTACTGCCGCCTCGGCGTGTTAATTAGTGCCGCCTCGGCAAGGAATTGGGGGGGCGAGCGGGGAGCTCAGGGTAGGAGCTCCAGCAGGGCGGCGGGTTCGATCCGACGACCGGTGTAGAAGGGCGTTTCCTCGCGCACGTGGCGACGGGCATCGGATGCTCGCAGGTGTCTCATCAGGTCCACGATGCGATGCAACTCATCGGCCTCGAAGGCCAGCATCCACTCATAGTCACCCAGCGCAAAACTGGCCACCGTGTTGGCGCGCACGTCGGGATACTCCCGCCCCATCTGACCATGCTCGGCGAGCATCCGACGACGCTCCTTGTCCTCCATCAGGTACCACTCATAGGAGCGAACAAACGGATAGACACAGATGTACTTCCGAGCGACCTCATCGGCCAGGAAGGCCGGGATGTGGCTCTTGTTGAACTCCGCCGGGCGATGCATGGCCACCTGTGACCAGACCGGCTCCAACCTGGCACCGAACCCAGTACGCCGCAGCGCGTTGTAGGCGTCCTGCAACTCATCACTGGTCTCGGCATGCCACCACACCATCAGGTCGGCATCAGCGCGCAGGCCGCTGACGTCGTAGATCCCGCGCACCCGCACATCACGTTCGGCCAGGTCGGCCAAAAATGCTTCCAGCTCCGCGGCTTCTGCAGTTCGCTGAGCCCGGGAATCAGCACCGTAGGGCCTGGCCAGGCGAAACACCGACCACATCGCGTAGCGGATGATGTTGTTGAGTTCCCTGGCCTTCTTGACGGTGATTTCGCTCATGACCCCATTGTGACAACTGGCCGCAGCTCTTCCACAGCGCGGTCAGCAGAAGCGATGCAGGCCGGGATGCCCAGGCCCTCATAGGCAGCCCCGCACACCGCCAGACCTGGTAGGGCCGCAACCTCACGTCGTACGGCGTCAATCCGGTCCAGGTGACCCACTGAGTACTGAGGCAGGCCTGCTCCCCACCGCTGCACCAGCGCATCAACCGGATCAGCATTCAAACCAATGGCCTCCCCCAACTCAGCCACCGCGATCCCGACCAGCTCTTCGTCACTGACCTGGAGGGACCGTTCCTCTCGGTGCCGCCCGATGGAGGCCCTCATCACCAACAACCCAGAACCGGCCTTACGCACCCAGCCCCACTTGTTGAAGCTGTACGTCGCCGCCTTGACCACGTGGCCGTCAACGGGAGGCACCAGGAAGCCGGAGCCAACGACTGCAGGAAACCGGTCCGCCTCAAAGGCCATGGTGACGATGGCCATCGACGCGTGCTCGATCCGGGCCAGATCAAGCGCGGCCCGGGGAGCCACATCACTGAGCAGGCGAGCAGCTGCATTGGCCGGCGTGGCGAGCAGCACCGCGTCAGCCTGCAGGATCTCAGCATCATGGGCAGACCCGACGACCAGGTTCCACCCTCCCCCAGTACGACGCGCCAGGTCACGCACCATGGCCCCGGTCCGGATGGTGGCGTTCGCTGCCTCCGCCACCGCCCCGGGCAGCCTGCCCATGCCACCCCTGACCCCGGCGAACACCGGGATCTCCGTGGGGGCATCGGCAAGTACTGCCGCAGCGGCAGCCGTGAAGGAGCGATGTCGAGTTGCCAGATCCACTACCTGCGGCACGCAGGCGCGCGCTGAGAGTTCCCGCGCATGACCGGCGTAGACCCCACCGAGCAGCGGCTCGACCAGGCGATCGACCACCTCGCGTCCGAATCGTTCGTCAATCAGATGCCCGATACTGATGTCCTGTTGCAGCGCCGATGCCGGTGTCACCTGCTCCAGGAGCGCTCGGGCCATCCCCTTCTGCGAGAGCACCCGGTCCAGGGCTCTGATATCACCGGGCACGCCCATTAGCGTCCGTGGCATCGGCACCATCCGGTTGCGGTTCCACAGGTTGGCAGCAGTTGTCTCCGGGTGGACCAGTTCCATACCCAGGCCTACCTCATTGGTCAGCGACACTGCTTCTGGTCGGCGATTGAGCATTGCCTCGGCGCCGATGTCGACGCTGATCCCGGCCACCTCGCCCAGGCAAAGCTTGCCGCCGATCCGGTCAGAGCCCTCCAGCAGCGTCACCCGCAGGTCTGGGATCTGCCCCAACCGATAGGCGGCGGTCAGTCCGGAGATGCCACCACCAACCACGACCACGTGTCGGGTCATCTGGCGGATTCCTCATGCACGAAGTCAGTCAACCGCTTGAGTTGATCCGGATTCGTCGTGGGGATCACGCCATGCCCAAGGTTGAAGATGTGGCCTGGTGCCGCAGCCCCATCCGCCAGCACTGACCGGGCGCGATCCAGCATCACCTCAGTTGGCGCAAAAACCAATGTCGGATCCAGATTCCCCTGTACGGCGCGTGGTCCAACCCGGCGTACGCCCTCACGCAGCGGCACTCGCCAGTCCACTCCCACTACATCAGCCCCGGCAGCGCCCATCAGATCAAGGATTTCACCGGTGCCGACACCGAAGTGGATTCGTGGCACCCCAGTTTGCCCGATGTCAGCCAGTACCTGCGCCGACCAGGGCATCACCATCGCCTCGTAGTCAGGCCGGGAAAGAGCCCCTGCCCATGAGTCAAACAACTGGATCGCATCCGCACCGGCAGCTACCTGGATCCGCAGATAGGCAGCGGCGATGGCGGAGATCTTGGCCATCAGGGCCGCCCAAACCTCCGGCGCGCCGAACATCATCGCCTTGGTCCTGTCATGCTCCTTGGAGGGTCCACCCTCGACCAGGTAGGAGGCCACCGTGAATGGTGCACCGGCAAAACCGATGAGGGCAGTGTCCCCCAGTTCGGCGACCAGTTGCTGCACAGCAGCAGTGATGTAGGGGACGTGTTCGGGCGTCAGATCCGGGATCGCGGCCACATCATCAAGCGTCCGGACCGGATTGGCCACCACCGGCCCCACGCCGGGAACGATGTCCAGGTCCACTCCGACCGCCTTGAGGGGCAGCACGATGTCGGAGAAGAAGATCGCCGCATCGACGCCGTACCGGCGGACTGGCTGCAGGGTGATCTCGGTGATCAGGTCCGCATCCATGCAGGCATCCAGCATGCCAATGCCCTCACGGACAGCCAGATACTCCGGTAATGACCGGCCGGCCTGGCGCATGAACCAGACCGGGGTGTGCGGCACCGGGAGGCCCCTGGCCGCCCTGACCAGAACCGGAACCTCACGGTCAATACTGTCTGGGGTTGACGAACTCATGAGGACGATCTTCGCAGGTCAGGCGGCGAGTCCCTACCCGGGGAAGCGGAGCGGTGCCTATTGTGTGAGCATGGCCACGCCAGAACCGCCTCGGCTTGCACCCAGGCTCGTCCCAGTCGAGTTTGAGCGTGCCCTCGGCGAGATCGCCGCAGCCAGATTCCGCGGGGAGATCCTGATCGACGAACTCCCTGCCCCCACCCGCATTGCACCCCATGCCACTGCGATGTCGGCCGAGGTGACCGTGGGTGGGATCGACATCGGCTCCGGGCGACTGGTGGTGCTCCATGACCCTGCGGGTGAGGACGCCTGGGAGGGCACCTTCAGGTGTGTGGCCTATGTCCGGGCCGAGATCGATCTGGAGCATGCAGATGACAATCGGGCCTTCCTGGCCGAGGTTGGTTGGTCCTATCTGCTGGAGGCACTCGCTGGTCGGGGGGCGGAGTACCGAGCCGAATCAGGCACGGTCACTGCCGTCAATTCCCAGAATTTCGGTGGCATGGCTGATGAACCCAGCAGCGCCCACCTGGAGATCCGGGCCTCCTGGACCCCGTCTGGAAGCCTGCGTCCCCATGTTGAGGCCTGGGGTGACCTATTGGCTGCAGCATCCGGCCTGGAACCAATTGCCGAAGGGGTTACCAGCATTCCCTCTGCCAGGCAACGCGCCATTCGACACGATCGAGGTTGAGCGTGTCTGATCAGTCCGCTGAAACCCCCGAAGTACCCCTGCTCACTCTCCGGGATGGGCTCACTGATGTGGTGGATTCGCGACACCGGCTTGACGAGGTCGTGGCTGCCATGAGCTCAGGAAGTGGCCCGGTCGCCATCGACGCCGAACGGGCCAGTGGATACCGCTACTCCCAGCGCGCCTACCTGATCCAGATCCGGCGCGAGGGCGCTGGCACCGCGCTGGTTGATCCGATTCCGTTTGGCGAGTTGGCTGACCTCAACCAGGCCTTCGATGGTGCTGAGTGGATCCTGCATGCGGCCAGTCAGGATCTCGCCTGTCTGCGCGAGGTTGGCCTGCACCCAACCAACCTGTTCGACACTGAGTTGGCCGCACGCCTGCTTGGTTATCCCCGAGTGGGGTTGGCCACCCTCGTGGAGAACATCCTCGGCAAGTCCATGCGCAAGGAGCACTCCGCGGTGGACTGGTCCCAGCGACCATTACCCGATCCGTGGTTGGAGTACGCCGCTCTTGATGTCGAAGTGCTCGTCGAGTTGCGCGAGATCCTGTACGGCGAGCTGGTCGAGCAGGACAAACTGACCTGGGCCCAGGAGGAGTTCCAGCACCTGATTGACCTGCGGCCAACTCCCCGCGTGGACCCGTGGCGTCGTACTTCTGGCTTGCACAAGGTGAAGAATCGCCGTTCCCTGGCCGTGGTGCGAGAACTCTGGACCACCCGCGATCAACTGGCCCAGAAGCGCGACACCACACCGGGACGCCTGATCCCCGATTCGGCAATCACCAGTGCAGCTCTGGCACTGCCCACCAGTCGACAGGATTTGCTGCGGACCAAGGGCTTCCACGGACGTGGAGCCAAGAGGTACGCCAGCCAATGGGCTGATGCGATCGACCGCGCACTGGCCCTGGCCGAGGAAGAGTTACCCAGGCCCGAGACCCGGGGCGACGGCGTACCCCAGTTGCGCAATTGGATCGATCGTGACCCTGACTCAGCCGCACAGTACCTAACTGCCAAGGCGCGTCTGCAGGAGTTCGCCACTGAGCGCCAGTTGCCCCTGGAGAACCTGCTGACACCGGACTATCTACGCCGGGTGGTGTATCGCCCGCCCACGGGTGAGGCCGACCTGGTCGCAGGGATCACGAACGCACTCCGGGAGTTTGGCGCCCGGAGTTGGCAGGTGGGGATCACTGCCCCGTTGATCGCTGAGGCAATGCAGTCACCAGATCCGCTGCCCGCCAAAGAGCCCAAACCCGAATCTGAATCCGAAACCAAACCCGGACCCAAGTAGCTTCACCTCCGAATCCCCCCCTCGCCGAGGCGGCAGAAAATAACACTCTATTCAGGTCCTGGGTTGCACGAGACCCTGAACAGACTCAACTGGAAATCGGACCCAAGCCAACAATTCGTACGCCGTTTGATCCCGCTTTGGTGAACAAGAGGGCTCAAACGACAAATGTCCGTGTTAATTAGTGCCGCCTCGGCGTGTTAACTAGTGCCGCCTCGGCGTGTTAACTAGTGCCGC
>CAZRKI010000029.1:25781-28839 GCA_964600765.1 uncultured Marmoricola sp. | reverse complement strand
TTGAGTTCCTGGTCGGGATCAATGAATCCGCCTACCGGCCCCAGGAGAACATGGGCACCCACGGTGGGGCCCAGTTGGTCGCCCGGGTCAACTCCCTGAAGAAGGGGCCGTTCAGCAACCGCCCCTTCGACTGCGTGGTCACCACCGGCGACAACACCGACAACATGGAACACATCGAGTTGGAGTGGTTCCTCAAGACCATGAGCGGTGGCACCATCGCCGCGAACACGGGCGCTCCCAACGAATGGGAGGGGGTGCAGACCAGTGGCGATCGCAGCTACTACAACATCGCCGACTCGATGTCAGATGACTTCAAGGATCAGGGCTTCCCGGAGATCGCCAACTTCTTCGACAACCTGATCGCCCCACACACCAGCCCCGGCCTGGACGTGCCGTGGTACTGCGTGTTCGGCAACCATGACGACCAGCTGACTGGTGTGCTGCCTGCCTGGTGGACCGACCTGAACAAGCTCTTTACCGGCGACATGAAGTTCACCGGTTTCCTCTACAAGGCCAGCAATGAAGCGCTGGCCCGCGCGATCAGCAATGGATCGTCATCTCTCAACACGATGCCGCGGACCCTGCGTCGCTCCACCTCAACGGTGACCCCCGACGCCCGGCGGTTGCCATTCACCACCCAGGAGTTCATGGCCGCGCACCGCGACCCGGCCTACAACGCAAACGGCCCGGTCGGACATGGGTTCTCCGAGGAGAATGTCGCCACCAACAAGGCCTACTACACCTTCCGGATCGCTCCTGGCGTCACCGGAATCGCGATGGATTCCACCAACCGGGCCGGTTGGACCGATGGTTCCTTCGGCGCCGAGCAGTTCCAGTGGATCGAGCAACAGCTCAAGTCCGGCTCCAGCCGGTACTACGACGCTTCCGGCCACGAGCAACACCAAATGGTCGATGATGAGTTGTTCGTGGTGTTCAGCCACCACACCAGCTGGACGGCGTACAACATGCTCACCGATCCGGCCCGGCCCGATGAGCGGCGCCACAATGGCATGGAGCTGGTGGCGATGTTGCAGCGCTTCCCCAATGTCCTCGCCTGGGTCAACGGCCACACCCACGACAACAAGATCCAGGCCTGGTGGAACTCCGATCCGACCCGCAGCTTCTGGGAGATCAACACCGCCTCCCATGTCGACGCCCCACAGTTGGCCCGGATCATCGAGGTGTGTGACAACGCCGATGGCACCCTGTCGCTGTTCACCACCTGCATCGAGTCCGATGCGCCCTACCAGGCGCCGTACGGCGATGGCTCCCAGGCTGCGATCGCCTCGCTCTATCGGGAGTTCGCGTTCAACAACCCGATGAACAACCCCGAGCACTTCGGCCTGCCGACTGCCTGGAATACCGAGCTCCTGCTGGCCAATCCGGTGCCCAACCTGCGTCGGGCCACCCCCACAGCCAGCCCGGGTGCGGTCGTGCCACCGGCCGTTGAAAGCGCCAACGCCAGCACCTCGATCTCGATGCTGGGCGAAGCACCCCGAAAGACCCCGAAGCCAAAGAAGAAGGCCGGTAAGAAGGTCAATCGAGCAAAGCGGCGGCGTCAAGCCAGGCGGTCTCGAGCTCGAGCCGCTGCTCGCTGAGCTGGCCCAGCTCCTCGTTGAGGGCGATCAGCCGTTGGTGATCGCTGGCTGAATCGGCCATCTCTGCATGCAGCGCGGCTTCCCGATCAGCCAGCTTCTGCAATTGCTTCTCCACCCTGGTGATGGTCTTGCGGGCCTGGCGCTCGGCTGCGGCGTTCACCTGACCACCGGAATCGGGCCTCGGGGTCGGTTCCGCATCCCCAGTTGATTTGCTGGCAGCCTGCTTGCTGGCCGCCCGCATCTGGAGATATTGATCAACCCCGTTGGGCAATTGCTTGATCTGCCCGTCACCCATCAGCGACCAGATCGAGTCGGTGACCCGCTCCAGGAAGTAGCGGTCATGGGAGACCACGATCAGGGTGCCGGGCCAGTTGTCCAGGAAATCCTCCAGGACATTGAGGGTTTCGATGTCCAGATCATTGGTCGGCTCATCGAGCAGCAGCACGTTGGGTTCCGCCAGCAGGATCAGCAACAACTGCAACCGGCGACGCTCCCCACCACTGAGATCCCCCAACCTGGTGGTGAGTTTGTCGCCGGTGAAACCAAACCGCTCCAGCATCGAGGTGGCCGAGACATCACGTCCATCGGCCATCCGGGTCACCCGGGAGATATCGGTGACCGCATCCAGGACCCGCTTCTCCGGGTCACCTGTGGTGACATCCTGGGTCAGGTGCTCAAGTACGACGGTGCGCCCGCGGCGTACCCGACCCACGTCAGGGGGCAGGACACCGGAAACCAGGTTGAGTACTGAGGTCTTGCCGGCACCATTGACACCCACGATGCCGACCCGATCACCTGGCCCGAGGCGCCAGGTGGCGTGCTTCAGCAATTGCCGCTCGCCCCGGGACAGGTCGACATCCTCAACATCGATGACGTCCTTGCCCAGACGTTGGGTGGCGAACCTGTCCAGGGCCAACTTGTCCCGAGGCGGGGGTTCATCGGCGATCAGGGCGTTGGCAGCGTCGATGCGGAACTTGGGTTTGGAGGTGCGGGCCGGCGCCCCTCTCCGCAGCCAGGCGAGTTCCTTGCGGACCAGGTTCTGCCGGCGGGACTCTGAAGCGGCAGCCTGTCGCTGGCGCTCCGCCTTGGCCAGTACGAAGGCGGCGTACCCGCCCTCATAGCTGTCCACCACTCCATCGTGGACCTCCCAGGTGGTCTGGCACACCGCGTCCAGGAACCACCTGTCGTGAGTGACCACCACCAGCGCCGAGGAGCGTTGGGAGAGATGCTCGGCCAGCCAGGCCACAGCTTCCACATCCAGGTGGTTGGTCGGCTCATCCAGGATCAACAACTGGTCATCGGCCAGCAGCAGCCGGGCCAGCGCACAGCGTCGGCGTTCGCCACCTGAAAGTCCATCCACCCGGCGGTCGAGGCTGATCCCCTCCAGGAGTACAGCCACCACATCGCGAGCAGTCGGATCAGCAGCCGGTCGAGATTCTTCGGCCAGTCCGCGGCGCATT
>CAZRKI010000029.1:23373-25771 GCA_964600765.1 uncultured Marmoricola sp. | reverse complement strand
TGGTCGTCATCGAGCCGGTCTGACTGGTCGAGATAGCCGATCCTCAGGTCGCGGTTGTGCGAGACCCGCCCCTGATCGGGCTCCTCCAACTCAGCCATGATCCGCAATAACGTGGTCTTGCCATCACCATTGCGGCCAACGATGCCGATCCGTTCGCCGACATTTACCCCCAGGCTGACCTCGTCCAGGAGCACCCGGATTCCATAGGACTTGGTCACCTTCTCCAGATTGAGCAGATTGGCCATCAGGCGTAATCCACCACGTGTGCACCGGCAACCGGCCCGGGCGCAGCCAGCGCCTGGTGGACCCCGTTGGCGATGAAATCGGCCCGCAACTCCATCGCCTGGTTCTGATCATCGGCCAGGAAGAGCAGGGTCGGACCGGAGCCGGAAAGCAGACTGGCCCGGGCTCCCAGGCGCTCACCAAGAGCGATCAGATCGGCCAGTTCCGGTTTGAGTCGCAGGGCGGGCTCGGTCAGGTCGTTGCGCAACATCGCCTGGGTCAGCGGGTCACCGTTCTGCAGTGCCTCCAGCAAGGCCAGGGGTGGTTCGATGCCACGAACCTCACCCCGGTCGTACTCCGCATAGACCGCTGGGGTGGACAGGCCCCCGGTGAGACTGGGCACGATCACGAACCACTGGGTGGCCGAGGCCACCAGGGGCTCCACCAACTCACCCCGGCCAGTGCCGTGGGCGGTGCCACCGATCAGGGCGAAGGGCACGTCGGATCCCAGCCCGGCAGCGATGTGGAGCAGATCCTGGTCGCTGGTCTCCAACTCCCACAACCGATCCAGGGCGACCAGCGCAGCCGCTGCATCAGCACTGCCGCCAGCCATCCCGGCAGCCACCGGGATTCCCTTTGCGATGCTGAACGCGGCCGCCAGGTCCAGGTCGTGGTGCCCAGCCAGCGCCTTACCGGCCCGGATCACGATGTTGTCATCCCCGGTCGGCACTGCGCCAAGGTCGATGTGCAACGCCTCCTCGGCCTGCCCGATCTGGGTGACCTCCACCGACCAGTCGGGTGCGGTGACCGCGGTCAGGTCGTCGTACAAGCCGATCGCCTGGTAGATGGTGTCCAGCGGATGGAAACCATCCGGGCGCGCCGGACCCACCTGAAGCGTCAGATTGACCTTCGCGGCGGCCCGGACCGTGATTGCGGGTTGCCATTCCTGCGCGAGACTCAACTACCCTCCAGGGCTTCGGTGATGCGGACGAAATCGGGGAGTTGTAACTGCTCCCCCCGGGTCAGCGGGTCGATGCCGGCGTGGGCAAGCACTGATTCAGCGGCTTCGCTGGAGCCCGTCAAAGAGCGTAACGCCGCCCGCAGCGCCTTGCGGCGTTGGGCAAAGGCAGCGTCGATCACGCTGAACACCTGCTCTTTCGACACCCGAGTGCTGGGGGGCTCGCGGCGGGTCCAGGCGACCAGACCCGAGTCGACATTGGGGGCTGGCCAGAAGACATTGCGCCCGATCGCGCCGGCACGGCGTACGTCGGCGTACCAGGCCATCTTCACCGACGGGACGCCGTACACCTTGGAGCCCGGCTGAGCAGCCAACCGGTCAGCCACCTCGGCCTGGACCATCACCAGGCCGCGTTCAATGCTGGGGAACTGGCCGAGCAGGTGCAACAGGACCGGGACCGAGACGTTGTAGGGCAGGTTGGCGACCAGCGCGGTGGGGGGTGGGCCGGGGAGTTCGGTGACCCGCAGGGCGTCGGCGGGGACCACGCTGAGGTTTGCGGCGGCGTACGGCGCGAAGCGCTCGATGGTGCCGGGGAGTGCTGTGGCCAGATCGGGGTCGATTTCCACGGCGACCACGCGTCGTACGGTGTCGAGCAGGGCGAGGGTGAGTGACCCGAGGCCGGGGCCGACCTCGATCACGACATCGTCGGGGCCGACGCCGGCCTCGCGGACGATCTTGCGCACAGTGTTGGGGTCGATCACGAAGTTCTGGCCGCGTTGCTTGGTCGGCCTGATCCCGAAGTCCGCGGCCAGCGCCCGGATCTCAGCTGCCCCCAGGAGTTGAGCCGACCGCGAGGCGGCAGCCTCATGTTGCTGAGCACCCACGGTCTCGTCGGTGGGCTCACCCTGGTCGGTGGGGTAACCCTGGGCAATATTCACCAGTAGAGCCTAGTTCACGCCGAGGCGGCAGTAATTAACAACTGGTCCGCGGCTGGCCCCACGCGTCGTACTCTCGCCGAGGCGGCAGAAAATAACACGTCGCTGCGTCATACATTTCGTGCCTACTCCCTGGTACGTCAGACGTTTCGTGGCCTTTAGCCCTCAATTCGTATGACGTCCCGGGGTTGCTGCCAGGTTCGTATGACGCAAACAGCAGCGAGCCGTGTTAACTACTGCCGCCTCGACGTGAACCAGCGTGTTAACTACTGCCGCCTCGGCG
>CAZRKI010000029.1:0-23273 GCA_964600765.1 uncultured Marmoricola sp. | reverse complement strand
TACTGCCGCCTCGGCGGGGGGGGAAGGAGGTCAGGCGAGCTTGCCGCAGTGGGGCCAGGCGCCGTAGCCGCCGCTGGCGGCGCGGACCCGCTCGGCGATCCGGATCTGCTCCTCCCGGCTGGCCTGATGGGGCATCCCGGTACCGCCGTTGGCGCGCCAGGTACCCAGGCTGAACTGCAACCCGCCGTAGTAGCCATTGCCGGTGTTGATGTGCCAGTTGCCACCGGACTCACACTGCGCGATCCGATCCCAGGCACCTGAGGTTTTGGTGCCGACCACCAACACGGTCCGGGTCGGAGCCTTGGTGACCTTCTTGCTGGTCACGGTCTTGTTCACCACGCGACCATTGCGGAACCTGATCTCATAAGTGACGTCAGCCAGGCCGGGTGTCCCCTTGACCAGGGTCTTCTCGGTACCCAGGTCCAAGTTCGAGTCCTCACGGCGCTGTACCGGCGCCGGTACGACCTCATCGGTGACCGATTTGGTGATCGTCGCCCGCTTGACCACCACGATTCGCTGGCCATCACGCACAGCGGTGTCTACGCCTGGTCGCACCAGGTCATCCTCATCCACCTCGACACCGGCCTGATCCAACAGGTCCCCGACATTCTCGGCAGCAATGCTGATCCGCTTGGCCGGGTCATCGGCGACCTGCAGGGTCACCGTCTTGGGGGTCACGATCGACAGGGTCATTCCGGAGCGACTGATGCTGGCGCCACGGCTGACCGAGAGTTCCGATCCCCGGGTGTCAACATCAAGCTGATCCAGTACGCCGCCCACCTCGCGCGCCGTGGTCCAGTGGGTCTGCGGTACGCCGTCGATCTCGACGGTCACCGGCCGCAGGAAATCAACCGTGATGGCGCCTCCGGCGTCAATCCGGGAGTCAACTGACGGCATGATCTGGTCCTTGTCGCTGAACTCGACGCCCTCCCCCTGAAGCACTTCACCGACGGTCTGGCCCATGGTGCGGATCTGGCTGCTGTGGCCATCGAGGATCAACGTCACCGGCCTGGTCAGCGTGAGGTACGCCGTCGTGGTGCCGATCAGGGCGACCGTCACGATGGCGATCAGCCCGAGGAACAGGGATTTCTTGCTGGCAAATGTGGTTAGTGCGAGGCGCACAGGTCTCCGATGTTCGTGCTTCCCGGGCGGCGGGGGCCACGACCCAACAGCCAAATAACCGCGGCTGTGTAACTTCGCGTCGCGGACCGATGAAGCATTCCCACTCCCGGCCAACCCGCTCGACGCTACGTAGCCGATTCACCCATTGCAAATCCTGTGGACATGAAATAGGTCTCGTTGCGGGATGGATCACCAAAGCCAGAAGCTGCCGTCCCCCCGAGAGGAGACGGCAGCTTCGGACAGGGGAAGAACCAACTCAACGGCGCCCGCAGGACCCCCACGCGCCATAACCGCCGCTGGCCTTGCGGACCCGCTCAGCGATCCGGATCTGCTCCATCTTGCTGGCGTGATGGGGCATTCCCTTACCGCCATGCGCGCGCCAGGTGCTGGCCAGGAATTGCAGGCCACCGTAGTAGCCGTTGCCGGTGTTGATGTGCCAGTTGCCACCGGATTCACACTGGGCGATCCGGTTCCACTTGCCGATATTGCCAACCGGCCCCGCCTTGGTGCCCACGACGACATGGGTCGCGGTTGGCTCCTTGAGCACCACCCGGTTGATCACCTGACGATGGCGCACCTTGCCATTACGCAGGTGCAGATTCAGGGTCAGAACTGCCTTACCGGCGCTGCCCCTGGCAATCACCTTGCGCTGCCCGGCGTACATCTTTGGGTTCTTGGTCGATACGACCGGCGACTTGATCGGCTTGACCACGGTCTTCGTGGTGACCACCAGGTTGCTGGGGTTGGGGCCGGCGTCAGCGCCGGGAGCCACCAGCATCGCGGTGATCAGCGCCGAGGCTGAGCTGAGGCCAACCAGGCCGATCCGGCGCTTGTTCCTGGTCTTGCTTGGGACGATCTGTTTGTGCTTGGAAGGCACGTTTCTCCGATGTTCGAAGTACCCGGGCCGCGGGTTGATACCGCCACACACGATTGGTTCGCATGCCCCCTCAGCGGATCAGGTGTTGCCACCCGCTCCCGGCCAACCTGAGCGACCGTACGGAGCGCTCCGTCCGGGTACAAATCGGGATCAAAAGGGTGAGCGAGATCACATTGACATTCCCGGTTCCGCAGGCTGCCAGGGTGCGCCAGGTCACGCGAACCCGTCTGGACCACCTACCAGGCGCCCCCGAAGGCCGCACTGGTGTTGGTGTCAATCGCCCGACACAGTTCGGTCAGGTCAGTTCCCCGGGACTGCGCCATGAACCGTACCGTCAGCGGGATCAGGTACGACGCGTTGGGCTGCCCGCGGTGCGGCAACGGCGTCAGGTACGGCGCATCGGTCTCCACCAGGATCCGATCCAGCGGGGCCAGGCGCAGCGCATCGCGCAGCTGCTCGTTGGCCTTGAAGGTGACCGGGCCGGCGAAGGAGAGGTAGGCCCCGGCGTCCAGACAGCGCCGCGCGAAGTCGCCATCACCGCTGAAACAGTGCATCACCCAGCGCTCGGGGAAGCCAACCTCACTCAGGATCGCCAGCACGTCCTCGTGGGAATCCCGGTCGTGGATCACCAGGGTCCTGTCCAGGTCCTTGGCCATCTGGATGTGTCGCCGGAAGGACTCGTGCTGGATCGGACGCCCCTCCTCACCGGTGCGGAAGTAATCCAGTCCGGTCTCCCCAACAGCCCGCACCACCGGATTGGCTGCCAGAGAGGCGATCTCGTCCCAGGCCGCCTCCAGCTCACCCTTCGCAGCCAGCCGGGGCGCGTCATTGGGGTGGATCGCCACACCGGCCACGATTTCTGGGTGCTGCTCTGCGGTCGCAACCGCCCACCGGGCGCCACGCAGATCGCAACCAATCTGCACGATCCGGGTGACATTGACCGACCGGGCCTGCGCCAGGGCCTCCTCGACCGACAGCCAGTCCCCCATCGCGATGTCCAGGTGACAGTGGTTGTCGACCACCGGTGCCGGGAGCGCCTCAGGCAGGGGCGGCCGTGGTTTGGCGCCCTTGCGGCTCTTGTTCGGTCCACTCATCTGTTGTCTCCTTCTGCGCCCGGGTCGGGTCGATGCACCAGGTCATAGACCAACCGCTTGGGCACTCCCGCCTCCCGGGCCACGTCGATGATTGCTTCCTTGCGCGTCTGCCCTGCGGCCTCACGCCCGGCCACCAATCTCCGCAACACCTCGGGGTCGTCGGTGACCCGGGCGCTGGCGCCGGTGACCACGATGGTGACCTCGCCCCGCACTCCAGCATGGGCCCAGTCGATCAGTTCGGACAGTGGTCCACGGCGTACTTCCTCATGTGTCTTGGTGAGTTCGCGACACACCGCCGCCCGTCGATCCGCCCCAAATGCAGTGGCCATCGCCGCCAATGCATCGGCGGTGCGATGTGGCGCCTCGAAGAAAACCAGGGTCCGTTCCTCAGCAGCCAACCCCGCCAGCCGACGCGACCGCTCCCCCGCTTTTCGCGGCAGGAAGCCCTCAAAACAAAAGCGATCCACCGGCAACCCACTAACCGCCAGCGCCGTCAGTACGGCGGATGGTCCCGGCACGCTGGTGATCGTGATGTCCTGCTCGACCGCTGCCGCCACCAGGCGATAACCGGGGTCGGAGACCGAGGGCATCCCGGCATCGGTAACCAGTACGACGCGCTGTCCCTCAACCAGCGCGGCGATCAGGTCGCCGGTGCGGGCGGCCTCATTGCCCTCGAAGTAGGACACCACCCGCGCGGTCACCTCGACCCCGAGTTCGGCCGCCAGGCGTCGGAAACGCCGAGTGTCCTCGGCCGCGATCAGGTCAGCGGCCGCCAACTCGGTCGCCAACCGGGGTGGGGCATCCTGCACCCGACCGATCGGGGTGGCTGCGAGGACGAGTACGCCAGACATATGCAGATCATCCCAGCCCACCTAACCGGTTGGCCGTAGAGTCTCCTTCGTGAACACCGACGTCGCTGACCGCCGCCTGGGTTGGATCAGCTGTGCGGTGATGTTCGTGATCGCTCTGGGACTGCGCCTCTGGCACCTGGGCAAACCCCATTCCTTCGGCTTCGATGAGACCTACTACGCCAAGCACGCCTGGTCGCTGTTGCAACACGGATATGCCCGCAACTACGTCGACGGCGCCAACGAAAAGATCCTCGACGGCAACCTGACCGGCATCTTCAAGGACACCCCGGAGATGATCGTGCACCCCGAAGTGGGTAAGTGGATCATCGCGATCGGTGAGCACTTCTTCGGGATGGATCCCTTTGGCTGGCGGGTTTCCGCTGCTGTCGTGGGCGCGTTGATGGTGGTGGTGATGATGCGCCTGGCCCATCGCCTCACCGGTTCTGCGGTCCTGGGTATCGCCGCTGGCATCCTGCTGAGTTTCGACGGACTGCATTTCGTGCTCTCCCGTCTCGCGCTGTTGGATCTGTTCCAGTCCTTCTTCATCCTGTGCGCGGTGGCTGCTCTGGTGGCCGACCGGGACTGGCTGCGACGCAGACTGGACACCCTGACCAGGGACACCGAGGTCTCCGACTGGGGTCCGCTGGTGCTCTGGCGGCCCTGGCGCCTGCTCGCCGGGGTCTGGTGGGGTCTGGCCCTGGGCACCAAATGGTCCACGCTCTATGTCATGGCCGCCTTCGGGATCCTGCTGTGGATCTGGGATTCCGGTGCCCGCCGACGGATCGGGATCAAACTGCCCGTGCTGCGCTCGATCCTGACCGATGCGCTACCCGCGCTGGGGTACGTCGTACTGCTCCCGGCGCTGATCTACGTCGCCTCCTGGGCCGGATGGATCTGGAATGCGCACGCTTATGAGGTAGCGCTATCGCACACCCAGTACGGCCCCTACTGGGGTGACTACACCAAGCACAAGGCCGAGGGTTTCTCCCGGATCACCCAGGGGCTGCGCTCACTTTGGCACTACCACCATGACGTCTATTCCTTCCACACCAAGTTCCTAAACGACGCCACCCACACCTACCAGTCAAACCCGTGGGGTTGGCCAGTCCTGAACCGATCCGTGGGCGTGGATGCACAACTCAACATCCAGCCCGGGGATCAGGGTTGCTACGCCGCAACCGGATCCACCTGTTTGCGTCAGGTGCTGCTGCTGGGCAACCCGGTGGTGTGGTGGTTCGGCACCATCGCCGTGCTCTGGTCGGTGGTGGCCTGGATAGCCAAGCGCGACTGGCGTTATGGCGTGGTGGTGGTTGGGTTCGCCGCTACCTGGGTGCCCTGGTTCCAGTACGCCGACCGCCCGATCTTCAGCTACTACGCGATCACCATGCTGCCATTCATGGTGCTCGGTGCCACCTTGTTGCTGGGCGAGATCCTGGGTCCTGATGGGGCCACGCGGAGACGTCGGGCCATCGGGGCCAGCGTCGCTGGCGGCGTACTGGTGCTGACCCTGATCGCCTTTGCCTTCTTCTGGCCAATCTGGACCGATCAGCTGATCTCCAACGCAGACTGGGCCAGGCGGATGTTCTTCAAGAGTTGGATCTGACGCACCGACTCCTGCCCCCGCGTTATGTTGGAGGGCATGGGCGGTTTCACCACGACCCATGAGCAAGCGGTTGCCCGCCTGCGGGCGTCGTACGCCGCCATCCCAGCTGATCAGCCGGTGCGACTGGCCAAGAAGACCTCAAATCTGTTTCGCCCCCGGGGACAGGCCGCAGCCGGCCTCCAGGTAGCCGATCTGTCCGGGGTGATCGCGGTGGACCCGGATCGGCGTACGGCTCAGGTGCAGGGCATGTGCACCTATGCGGACCTGGTCGCTGCCACGCTGCCCAGCGGGTTGATGCCGCTGGTGGTGCCGCAGTTGCGCACCATCACCCTGGGTGGAGCCGTGACCGGTCTGGGCATCGAGTCGACGTCCTTTCGCAACGGGCTACCCCACGAGTCGGTGCTGGAGTTGGAGGTCCTGACCGGTGCTGGCGAGTTGATCACCGCCACACCCGACAACGAGCATGCCGACCTCTTCCACGCCTTCCCGAACTCCTACGGCTCCCTGGGTTATGCCACCAGGTTGCAGATCGAGTTGGAGCCCATCGCGCCTCGGGTGCGATTACGCCACCTGCGCTTCACTGACCTGGATCGGCTGGCCCGGGCAGTGGCCGAGATTTGTGACTCCCGCACCTGGGCGGGCAACCGGGTCGATGGCCTGGATGGGGTCATGTTCCAACCTGGTGAGGCCTATCTCTCGCTGGCCACCTGGACCGACGAGCCGGGCGTGGTCAGTGATTACACGGGTTCGCAGATCTACTACCGCAGCCTGCAGCAACGCGAAACTGACCTACTCACCGCGGTCGACTACCTGTGGCGCTGGGACACCGACTGGTTCTGGTGTTCGGGAGCATTCGGCCTGCACCATCCCTGGGTACGCCGCCTCTGGCCGCGCCGCTATAGACGCTCGGATGTCTATCACCGGTTGGTTGGCTGGGACCGTCGCCTCGGGATCGTGGATCGGTTGGATCGGCGCGCGGGGCGTCCCCAACGCGAGCGGGTGATCCAGGACATCGAGGTGGGCGTTGAGGAGTTGCCTGCGTTCCTGACCTGGTTTGACGAGCGGGTGGGGATGCGCCCGGTCTGGTTGTGTCCGCTGCGGTTGCGTGAGCCAGCTGGTCCCGGATCCGCAGCCCACTGGACCAGTTATCCACTCAGGGGTGGCACCACCTATGTGAATGTGGGTTTCTGGGGCACGGTTCCGGTCGGCCCTGACGCCCCCAGTGCCCCCACCAATCGCGCGATCGAGCAAAAGGTGCACGAGTTGGGCGGCCACAAGTCGCTGTACTCAGAGGCCTTCTATGACCCCGAGACCTTTGCCGCGCTCTACCAGACCAAGCAGTTGGATGCCCTCAGGGACCGCTACGACCCCGGGCATCGACTGTTGTCTCTTTATGAAAAGGCGGTGAAACAGCGATGAACCCGATCACCAAACTCGCCCAACCAGGCACCAGGTTGAGCATCGCCGAGGTCTTCGACCGCCTCACCGTGGGCGAACTGCCGATCCGGTTCACGGCGTACGACGGGTCCAGCTGCGGGCCAGCGGACGCGTCGTACGGGATGAGGCTGCACAACCAGCAGGGCCTGCGTTATCTGCTGACCGCGCCCGGTGACCTGGGGCTGGCCCGGGCCTATGTTGCTGGAGATCTTGACCTGGAGGGGGTCTCTCCCGGCGACCCCTATCCGGCGTTGGTGGCGATGCACCACCACCTCCGGTTGCATGTCCCCGGACCGATCGAGGCTGCTCAACTCCTCGCCTCTGTGGGGCTGAGTAATCTGCAACCCCCACCGCCGCCACCCCAGGAGCATCTGCCCCGATGGCGTCGAGCCGTTGAAGGATTGCGGCATTCACTGACCCGCGACTCGATCGTGATCAGCCATCACTACGACGTCTCCAACCGCTTCTATGAAATGGTGCTCGGCCCATCGATGACCTACACCTGCGCGGTCTTCCCCAGAGCAGAGGCAACTCTTGAGGAGGCCCAGTTCGCCAAGTACGACCTGGTTGCCCGCAAGCTCAACCTCAGTGCGGGCCAACGGTTGCTCGATGTCGGTTGCGGTTGGGGCGGCATGGTGCGGCACGCCGCTCGTGAGTACGGCGTCCGCGCACTCGGGGTGACCCTCTCCGCCCAGCAGGCCGAATGGGCCCAGCAGGCGATCAAGGAGGAGGGACTGGACGACCTCGCCGAGGTCCGCCATCTGGATTACCGCCAGGTCGCCGAGGCCGGTTTCGACGCGGTGAGTTCCATCGGTCTGACCGAACACATCGGGGTGCGCAACTACCCGTCGTACTTTGGCTTCCTGCGAAGCCGGGTCCGGGAGGGTGGTCGCCTGCTGAATCACTGCATCACCCGGCCTCACAATCACTCCGAGGCCACTGGTGCCTTCATCGACCGCTATGTCTTCCCCGACGGGGAGCTCACTGGCTCGGGCCGGATCATCACCGAGGCCCAGAACGCCGGCTGGGAGGTCCGTCATGAGGAAAACCTGCGCGAGCACTACGCCCTGACCCTGGCCGGTTGGAACCAGAACCTGGCCGCCAATTGGGACGCCTGTGTGGCCGAGGTCGGCGAGGCCACCGCGAGGGTGTGGGGCCTGTATATCGCTGGTTCGCGGCTGTCCTTTGAAACCAACGAGATCCAGTTGCATCAGGTGCTGGCGGTGAAACCCGATCAGCACGGCAATTCGAGTTGGCCACTGCGTCCAGACTGGCTGTCCTGAGAAGCGCCGGCATGAATTGGTCACCAGGGAATTCATTTCTTACCGGCATTGCGTGAAACTTTTTGTGGTTGGGGGCAGACTGGCCATATGGACTCGGTGTCTCTCAATGAAATGGTGACCACTCATCTGAACAAGGCCCGTGCCTCCAGCGCCGGTCGCTCCGCAAAGACCGTCTACGGCGACCACACCCACGAACTGCGCCAGACCCTGATCGCCCTGGCCGCTGGGGAGGCTCTGGCCGATCATGAGAGCCCGGGTGAGTCCACGCTCCAGGTGCTCACCGGACGGGTTCAACTCACCGCTGGTGAGGAAACCTGGGAGGGCTACCCCGGTGATCTGGTGCCGATCCCACAGACTCGTCATGGGCTCACCGCCCTTGAGGATTCCGCCTTCTTGTTGACCGTGCGCGCGCACTGACCCACTGGTGGCACAGTCCAGGCCTGGCCCGCTGCACGGCATCCGGGTACTCGATCTGACCCGGGTGGTGATGGGCCCCTTCGCCACTCAGATCCTGGCCGACCAGGGCGCCGATGTGGTGATGATCGAGGCGGCCGAGGGTGACACCAATCGCGCGATGGGGCCGGGGCCGCATCCACAACTGTCCGGGGTCTCGCTGAACCTGCTGCGCAACAAACGTTCGGTGTGTCTGGATCTGAAGGACCCCGCTGATGCGGAGCTGGTGCGCTCCCTGATCAAGAAGGCCGATGTGGTGGTGTCCACGATGCGCCCGGCGGTGTTGACCCGGCTCGGGCTGGACTACGAATCCGTGCGGGCATTGCACCCAGAGGTCATCTACTGCCAGGCCCAGGGCTGGCCGTTGGGTTCGTCAATGCAGGACGCCCCGGCGTACGACGACATCATCCAGGCCGCGGTTGGGGTGGGCGACATGATGCAGCGGATCACCGGGGAGCCACGGCTGTTACCCACGATCTTTGCTGACAAGGTGTGTGGCCTGGTGGTGGCCCAGGCGGTGACCGCTGCGCTTCTGCACCGGGAACGCACCGGCAGCGGACAACACGTCGAGGTGCCGATGATCCAGGCCATGACTGCGTTCATGTTGGCCGAGCATGGCGCCGGCGCGATCCCCGAGCCACCGCCAGGCGATGAGCAGTCAGCCACCGGCTACTCCCGGATCATGAGCCCCAATCGCAAACCCCAACGCACCGCCGATGGTTGGATCCAGATGCTGCCCTATGCGCCGACCCAGTTCGCTCAACTCTTCACCGACACAGGTGAGTTGCAGTGGGCCACCGATCCGAGGCTGGCCAACCTCACCGCGGTGATCGCCCATGCCGATGAGTTGTACGCCGAGTTGGCCCGGGTGGCCCGGAGCCGAACCACCGCTGAATGGTTGGCCTACTGTTCCCGGGTGGGCATCCCGGCGACCCGGTTGGCCGGGTTGCAGGACCTGGTCGATGACCTGCCGATCGCTGAGCACCCAATCGCGGGCAGCTATCGGGTACTGCCGTTGCTCGCTAACTTCGACCAATCCCCAGCCGGCCCACACCGGTCTGCCCCACTGATCGGCCAGGACACCGCGGAGGCGACGGATCCGGACTTCTGGACCTAGACTGCGCGGCATGTCGATCCAGTACGGCCAGTACCCTGACCCGATCCTGACCGTGGCCCATCTCTCCGATCCGCACCTGCTGATCGATGCCCTCCAGTACGACGCGGTCGACACCGTGGCCAACTTCCGGGTCACCATGCAACGACTCAGCCAGGTGGCCACCCCACCGCAGGCACTGGTGTTCACCGGCGACCTGGCCGACAAGGCGCAACCGGAGGCATACCGGACCCTGAAGGAGATGGTCGAGCCGATCGCGGCCGAGTTCGGTGCCCAGGTGATCTGGACGATGGGCAATCACGACGAGCGGGCGCCGTACTCAAGGGAGCTGTTCGGCACCGAGTCCCTGGACAACCAGGACCGGGCTTATGACGTCTCCGGACTGCGGATCATCGCCCTGGACACCTCCGTGCCCGGCTACCACTAGGGCGAACTCACCGACGACCAGCTGGCCTGGCTGGCTGACCAACTGGCCACCCCGGCTCCACTGGGCACGATCCTGGCCATGCATCACCCGCCGATCCCGGTCCCGATGACCCCGGTGGCGGCGATCATCGAGCTCTATGACCAACACAAGCTGGCCGAGGTGATCAGGGGTAGCGATGTCCGGGCGATCCTGGGTGGGCACTTCCACTTCACCTCATCCTCGACCTTCGCCGGCATACCTGTACATGTGGCCTCAGCAAGTTGCTACACCATGGACCCCGCCCCCAACCAGCGACTGATCTCCAACGTCGATGGGCACCAGGCCTTCACGATGCTGCACCTGTATGCGGACCAGGCCGTCTTCTCAGTGGTTCCGGTCTTCCCGGCGCCGGAGGTCAACTTCGAGCCGGAGACCAGCCGCGAGCTGGTCGAGGGACTCACCTTTGCCGAGCGTCGCGAGATCCTCGCCAAGAAAGCAGTCGACATCGCCGCGCTCAAGGGCGAGGCCGTCGACTACAAAAGCTGAACTGAGGATGATCCAGTTGCTAGCCTCGGATCATGCCTGAACATCCCCGGTTCGCGGGTTATCAACACTCCTTGTGGTGGTCCACCGTGCCACTCCAGGAACCCCGCCCTGCTCTTACTGAGCAGATCGAGGCAGACATCACCATCGTGGGTTCCGGATTCAGCGGGATGTGGACGGCGTACTACCTCAAGAAACTCAACCCCGACGCGCATGTGGTGATCATCGAGGCCGAGGTTGCCGGCGCCGGAGCCAGCAGTCGCAATGGCGGCTGGGCCTCCGCGCTGCTACCGGTCAGTTGGGACACCCTGGCCGCACAGTACGGACGCGAGGCCACGATCGCCTATCAGTTGGCGGCCGACCAGAACCTGGTCGACATCCGCGCGGTGTTACGCACAGAGGGCATCGACGCAGACCTGGCCGCGGATGGATACCTGCGGGTCGCCACCGATCAGGCCCAACTGACCAAGCTCCGCGCGGAACTCGAAGAGGCCCGCTCCTGGGAACGCACCGAAGCCGACGCCACCTGGCTCAGTGCCGAGGAGACCCGGGCCCGGATCAACGGGCCTGATTTTCTGGGTGGCATCTTCATGCCGCACTGCATGGCGATCAACCCCGCCAAGCTGGTGCGGGGACTGGCCGCAGCCGTGGAGCGCAGCGGCGTACGGATCTATGAGCAGTCCTTCGTCACCTCGGTGCGCGACGGCGTGGTCCACACCGATCAGGGGCGGGTGGACTCCGGACTCGTCGTGATCGCAGTCGAGGGATACGCCGCCCAACTGGAGGGTTTCCGGCGGACCCGACTGCCGGTGCACTCCACCATGATCGCGACCGAGCCACTTTCAGCTGACATCTGGCGAGAGCTTGGTTGGGAGCAGCGCAGCACCATCAACGACCTGCGCCGGCATCTGTTCTACGCCCAGCGCACCGTCGATGGTCGGATTGCCTTCGGTGGCCGGGGGGCGCCGTACAAGTTCGCCAGTCGGGTCGAGTTGGGTCGCGGCGATGCCATCGACGTGAGTCGCCATGTCGAGGACGTGATGCTTGAGATCTTCCCGGTGCTGGCTGGTACTGAGATCACCCATCGCTGGTCCGGGGTGCTGGGTGTGCCTCGCGATTGGACCCCGTCGGTGCATGTGAACCGGGCCGAGAAGGTGGCCATGATCGGCGGTTATGGCGGCGACGGCGTGGCCCTGACCCATCTGGCTGGACGGACTCTGGCCCACCTGATCACCGGTGTGGACAGTCCGTTGACCCGGCTACCCATCGTGGGACACCACTCACCAGCCTGGGAGCCCGAACCGCTTCGGGTGATGGGGGTGCGGTTGAGTGAGCGGCTGGCCCGGCGGGCCGACGAGGTGGAGCGGCACACCGGCAAACCCTCGCTGGCCGGCAAGGTTTTCGCCCGGATCAGCGGGCAGTAGCGCTCAGATCCAACCGCGCTTCTTGAAGATCAAGTAGAGCACCAGCGAGAACACGAACATCGCCACCAGGGCCAGCGGATAGCCCACCACCCAGGACAGTTCGGGCATGTGCTCGAAGTTCATCCCATAGATGCCCGCAATCAGGGTTGGGGCGAACAGGATGGCTGCCCAGGAGGAGATCTTCTTGACCTCCTCGCTCTGGGCGAACTGCGCCTCGGTCAGGCGTTGGGTTTCCTCGGACTGTCGCTGGCCAACCAGGGTCGCATTGACGGTCAGGATGTTCTCCAGCAGTGAGCGGAAGCCATCAACCCGGTCGATGATCTTCAGGGCATGGTCCTCCACATCGCGCAGGTATTTTTGGAGTTCCTCGTCCACGGCGTACTTCTCAAAGCCATTCTTCAGCGAATCCAGCATCACTGTCAGCGGCTGGGTGGCCCGCTGGAACTCGATCACCTCACGCAGGAGTTCATAGATGCGTCGGGAGACCTTCGGGTCGCCGCCGAAGACCTGGTACTCGATCTCGTCGATGTCATTGGCCAGGCCGGCGACCACCGGGAAGTACTCATCGACCACCTGGTCGAGCGTGGCGTAGAGGACCGCTTCCGGCCCAAAGGCAAGCAGGTCGGGATTGGCTTCCAGGCGCTCGCGGACCACGGTCAGGTCCGGGGTCTCGGCGAATCTGCTGGTGACCACGAAGTTGCTGCCAGTCAGCACGTGTAACTCGCCGAACTCCACCCGCTCGGAGGCATCGACGTACCGGGCCGGGCGCAGCACGGTGAACAACACCTCGCCGTACCGCTCGATCTTGGGGCGCTGATGCGCCTTGATGGAGTCCTCAACCACCAGGTGGTGTAGCGAGAACTCCTCGGCGACTGAATCCATCTCCGCCTTGGAGGGGCGATACAGGCCGATCCAGCCCATGCCACCGGACTCATCCATGGTTTCGTAGGTGAGTTCCAGGGAAGGCGGGACCGCGGTACGGACTCCGTTGAGATAGACCGCGTTGTTGACGATGCCCATGTGCCCTCCTTGCCACTGTCCGATGCTGACCCTATCGCCACGACCAGCCAGGAGTGGGGACAATGGGGGCATGGTCGAGAAGAGCGCCTGGTCCCGCAAGGTCGAACTCAACCCGGAGCACTCACATTGGTATGTCCAGCGCTTCCGGGCGCTGGCTGCCGCTGGCGAGGACCTGCACGGGGAGGCTCGACTGGTCGATTCGATGGTGCCGAGGGGTTCGCGGATCCTGGATGCCGGCTGTGGCAGTGGTCGGGTGGGTGGACGGCTGGCGCAATTGGGCCACGAGGTGGTCGGGGTGGATGTCGACCCGGTTTTGATCGAGGCGGCAGCGGAAGACTTCCCGGGTCCAACCTGGCTGGTCCAGGACCTGGCTGAACTCGATCTGGCCAGCGCAGGTCAGGAGGCTCCCTTCGCCCTGATCGTCTCCACCGGAAACGTGATGGCCTTCCTGGCGCCCTCCACCAGGCGACTGGTCCTGACGAACCTGGCCGCAGCACTGTCTGCTGAGGGGCGGCTGGTGGTCGGCTTCGGCGCCGGTCGCGGCTACCTGTTCACCGACTTCCTGGAGGACGCCGAGGCCGCCGGCCTTGAGACCGACTCGCTGTTCTCCACCTGGGAGCTCCACCCCTGGACCCCGGAATCCGACTTCCTCGTCGCCCTCCTCTCGCCGAGGCGGCACTAATTAACACGCCGAGGCGGCAGTACTTAACACCGCACAGCGCGCCTCCCCGCCGAGGCGGCAGTACTTAACACTCAAAGGCGGTAGCAGGTTGCCCTGGTGCTCGGGGTTTGCGTCATACGAACCGTGAGGATTTGCCGGGACGTCATACGAATTGAGGTCTATAGGCCACAAAACGCATGACGTCCCGGGCTTTTGCACGGTTCGTATGACGCAAGGCCCCGGCCGCCGAGTAAACTACTGCCGCCTCGGCGTACCCGGGAGGGCCTGGCTGGGTCGGGTCAGGGCATGAAAGCAGAACCAGCCACCCGGACCACCTGACCAGAGTTCGCCATCCCCATGAAGCTGCCCACCGACCACGTCGTGGAGTACAACGATCCCCGATGCCAGAGCAATCCGGTTGGCATCGCGACCTGGGCATAGGTGCGCTGCCCATTGGGAGCCACCCGGACGATCCGCCCGACCGTGGCCGGGTCGAAGCCAGGCGCTGGAGGACCCTGCGGCATCCCCTCCATCACCTCGGAGACGTAGATCGCGCCATTGGGAGCAACCGCCACCCCGGTTGGTGTGGTGAACCCAGAAACCGTCCACTTGAGCTTCCCGGTGTCCGCATTGAGCACATAGACCCGGCCTTCTCCCGGAGCCTCACCGGTCAGCGCCGAGACATACAACCGGTTCCCGGGCCCATAGGCAATGCCCGTCGGTACGGCGTCGCAACCCGTCGTCTGGGCATCATTGTTCGGCCGACCAGCACAGGCGCCGGTGTTCACCGTCGGCGGCACGAAGAAGGTGGAAACCTTCCCACGTCGCCCCACCTTCAGTACGTCGTTGGCGCCACCATCTGCCACCAGCAGCCTGGGCCCACGACCCCACCATCCGCGCATCCTGAGGATGTAGAACGGATTCGACAACGCATCCAGCGGGTTGTGACTGTCATCAAACTGGGTCTGGCCGTCGGGATTGTTGGCCAGTTCAAAGGCAAGCAGATCAGCAAACCGATTGACCTGCATCAACTGGGTGCGCCGATTGCGTTTGGCCACCAGCACCGAGGATGCCGGGTACGTCGGAGAGTCCGGCGAAAGCCTCCCGGGAGGGCCTCCGGCTTCAGCCGTCGTGATGAACAACCGCTTGCCGCGCTTGACGGCGCCACTGGACACCTGCTCACCCAACCCGGACACAAGAGTCCGCACATTCTGCGGATTGCGCAGGCTGATGGAGGTCACCTTCCCGGCGCCGGCCTCAGTGACGATCAGGTGGCCGCGGTGCAGGGAGATCTCGCGCGGATCCTGCAGGCCGCTGGCGAGTACGGCGACCGGCGGAACCACCCTGGGACTCGTCGGTGGGTCAGCTGCGGTCTGCGCCGTGGCCGTGGCCACCCCGGAGGCACAGATCATGGATAAGACGGCAATTGCCACCACACGGGCTTTTCCATATCTGTTTCGCATTGTTATTCACTCCAATAACCAAAATGGGGAGTGGTGGCCTGATACGGCCTTGGAATTACGAAACTAGCCCGATCCGGAACTGCTTGATAACCCCCTACTTGGGCGGATGTCGATAGCCCAAGTCACCTATCTACCGATGCGCGGTCAGTGCATGATCACCGGCGCCTTCGCGCCCGGGTTCTCCGGGTCCTCGACGTCATCGAGCAGATGGGATTCCTCATGCTTGCGCGGCAGGAAGGCAACCGGGATCAGGGTCAGCACCAGAGCCGCGAGCGCCACCAGGTACGCCGCCTTGAAGGCGTCGGCCAGATCATTGAGCATGACGGCCTGGAAGGCATCGCCGAGAGTCCTGGCGATATCCACTGCCCATTGAGGAGGCTGTACGCCGAGGCGCTCTGCATCCAGCATCGCCCGGGTGGCCTTGATCGCCTCCGAGGCATTCTGCTGATTGGTCAGCACCACCGACATCACGGCGACACCAACTGAGGCCGCGACCTGCTGGATCACGTTGATCAGGGTGGATCCGCGGGAGACGTCGTGGGACTTCAGCGTCTTCAGAGCCGAGGTGAAGACCGGCATCATGGTGCCGCCCATACCCAGGCCCATCACGAACAGGCACAGGGTGATCTGCCAGATCGGAGTGTCCGGTGAAGTGCTCATGACCAGGCCACCAACGCCCAGGATGATCCCGATGAAACCGAATGGAACTATCCGACCAACCGGGAACTTGTCGACCAACAGCCCGGCCAGCGGCATGGTGATCATCGCGCCCAGCCCCTGTGGAGCCACCAACAATCCGGCCTTGAGGACGTCCTCTCCACGCACCTGCTGGAAGTACGTCGGTACGAGCAACATCGCACCGAAGAAGGATCCGGCGAAGAAGAAGATCACCAGCGTGGAGACAGCCAGGTTGCGATCCTTGAACAGGCGCAGATCCAATAGCGGCTGCGCCGGCCGGAAGGACCAGAACACGAAAGCCAGGATCAGAGCGAGTCCGACCAGAGCCGGAACGAGGACCTTGGCATCCAGCACGGTGCCGTGCTCGGGGATGGAGGACACGCCGTACAGGAACAGGGCCAGGCCTGGCGACATCAGGGCCATCCCGATGAAGTCGAAACTCTCGGTCGGATGCGGGGTGTCACTGGGCAGGGCCCAGAATGAATAGGCGATTGCGATCAGGCCAAGCGGCAGGTTGATCAGGAAGATCCAGTGCCAGGAAGCGGCGTCGATCAGCCAGCCGCCGAGGATCGGGCCCATGATCGGGCCCAGCAGCATCGGGATCCCGAGGATCGCCATCAGTCGTCCGAGCCGGTGCGGTCCGGCTGCTTTGGTCATGATCATCATGCCCAGCGGCATCAACATGCCTCCGCCGAGACCCTGCAGCACCCGGAAGCCGATCAATGCCTCGATATTCCAGGCCAGGGCGCACAGAGCCGAGCCGAGGGTGAACAGGAACAGCGCGATCAAGTACAGCCGCTTGGTGCCAAACCGATCCGCTGCCCAACCTGTCGCCGGGATGATCGCGGCCAGGGCCAGGGTGTACGCCGTGATGGTCCAGGCAACCGTGGAATAGTCGTCCAGTTTGAATTCGGCCTGGAAGGTAGGCAGGGCGACATTGACCACGGTGGTGTCCAGGATCGCCATGATCGAGCCGAGTACGACGACTCCGGCGACCTTCAGGATCTCCGGAGTGATCCGGTCATCCTCATCGCCCAGACCGGGCTCAGTAGGATGAGTTTGGCTGGTTTGGTTGGTCATTGGTTCCCCTTGGTTGATTACAGGTCAGTTGAAGATGGATTTCGCGGTGTCAAAGACGACGTTGAAATGGTCGGCGAGTTCGGTCCCAGGGTCTGCGGCGAAATCATCCAGTGCGATCTCGAACAGCGACAGCGTGATGGTGGCCACGATCCGCGCCCTGGCCGGATCGAAGGTTTCCCCTTCTCGGGAGCTGATCGCTTCGGCGAAATAGGCGATGATTCTCTCGAATCGGTCCCGGGCAGCCTTGTGGATCCGGGCATCGGAGGCGATGAGGCGGCGTACCCGTTCCAGGTCAGCAGAGTTGGTGTCCTTGCGGTCGAGTGCTGTGGCAATGACCGCTTTGATGTCCTCGATCAGCACCCCGGTCGGTCCGCCAGCCAGGAACTCCGAGAACACCTCCGGGTCCGGCTCCTGCATCGACCCCAGGACCGCATCGAGCTTGCCCGGCACGTAGTTGAACAACGTACGCCGCGACACACCAGCACACTCGGCCAGCTGGTCCATCGTGAACCCGTCCAGGCCGTGCTCATCAGCGAGTTGTTGAGCGCAACGGGTGATCGCATCGGCAACCAGTTGCCGCTTCAGATCGATTGCACTCTCAGACACGAAGTGCAACTATTGCACTTTTGTTTCAGGAGTGCACATCGGTGTGAGGGCGTTGATGCGTCATACGTTTCGTGCGGAAGCTGCGTAACGTCATACGTTTCGTGGCCTATAGGCCACAATTCGTATGACGTTACGCCGAAAGCTCACGGTTCGTATGACGCAAGTGATGTGAACTTCTGCCGCCTCGGCGTGTTAATTACTGCCGCCTCGGCTAGTCCCAGGAGGAAACCGCCTCCGAAATCGCATCGATGGTCCAGTCGCCGTCAGTCTCGCTGGTCCTCTCCACGGTCCAGCCGCGCAGTCGCTGCACCGAGCCGCCGCTGATCGCGAAGACCTGACCGGTGATCGGGCACTTCTCGGTGGCCAGCCAGGCCACCAGCGGGGAGATCTGGGCGGGTGAGAACAGATCAGCCTCGCCCTCCTCGGGTTCCATCGCGAAGATCGCACCCATCCCCGGGGTGGCCAGGGTCAGGCGGGTCCGGGCGACCGGCGCGATCGCGTTGACCCGCACGCCGTACCGCTCCAACTCATCGGCCGCGACCAGGGTGAGCGCCGCGATCCCGGCCTTGGCGGCGCCGTAGTTGCCCTGCCCGGCGTTGGGCATCGTGGTCCCCGAGGCCGACGCGGTGTTGATCACCGATCCGGCGATCTGCTCGCCGGCCTTCGACTTCTCCTTCCAGTACGACGCGGCGAAATGCAGCGGCGCAAAGTGCCCCTTCAGGTGCACATTGATCACCGAATCCCACTGGGCCTCATCCATGCTGGGGATGAAGCCGTCGCGCAGGATTCCGGCGTTGTTGACCAGGATGTCCAGGCTGCCGTACTCGGACACGGCCTGGTCGATCAGCGCCTGCGCCCCGGACCAACTGGCCACATCGTCACCATTGGCGACCGCTTCCCCACCGGCGGCGCGGATCTCGGCGACCACATCATGAGCCGGCCCCTGATCGGCACCACTGCCGTCGTTGGCGCCGCCGCGGTCGTTGACCACCACCCGGGCCCCCTCGCGGGCAAACAGCAGCGCGTGTTCGCGGCCGATCCCGCGCCCGGCTCCGGTGATCACGGCCACCCGGCCGTCCAGTGCTCCCATGTCAGTCTCCTTGAGTTGAGTTCTTCACTCGCTGAGCTCAGCGAGTCCGTCCTTGATCACCAGGTCGTCACCGACGCTGGTCTCGAATGCGTACGACGTCACCCCGTCGGTCGTCGCGCCCCGGTAAAGGGTGGTGGTGATGTCCTGGCCCGGCAGCACTGGTTTGGCAAAGCGCACCGCCAGTCTCCGCAGCCGGTTCACATCGCTGTCGGCCAGCTCGGTCAGTACCGCCCAGGAGGTGAACGCCATCGTGCACAACCCGTGCGCGATGATCCCGGGAAGCCCCATTTCACGGGCGAATTCCTCATCGAGGTGGATCGGCATCGGATCACCTGATGCCGGCGAGTACCGGAAGGTCTGGTCCTCATCGACATGCGCGGTGGTCTTGGCGACCGGCCCATTGGCGCGCAGTTCCTCGGGGAAGCGGTGCCCAGCAGCCAGTTCCCCGACGGTGTCACCGGTGTCGTGCCCGCGCACGAAGAAGGTGACGTACTGCTCGTTGACCAGTTCAGTCTCCGAACGGCTCTCGATGTGGACGCAGCAGGCGGTGCCATTTGGCAATCCCTGCCAGCCGGTCATCCGGGCCCGGGAGAAGAGCACGTCGCCGGGGCGGATCGGGCGGTGGAAGCGGAAGTCCTGCTCACCGTGCAGAATCCTGCCGATCAGCGGGATCGGCACGACCTCCAACGCTGGCTCCATCAGCGACTCGAAGACGGGCACGATCGCAAACACCGGGCTGGCCACCTCCCCGGCCAGGTGCGCCGGGATCGGGTCGTTGGTCGCGGCGGCGTACTCCGCGAGTCGCTCGCTGGTCACCTCGAACCGGGTCTCCTCGGTCCACTTCCCGAGGCCGTCGCGGTTGAACTCCTGGCTCATGGTCAGCCCAGCAGTGCTGCGAACTTGTCGAGTGAATCCTCTAGCTCCTGGGCACCCTGCTTCTCGATCGCCTTGCCCAGGGCGCCAACAATCATCTGGCCCTCGAAGGCAGCGGTCAGCTCGAAGCGGGATCCGGCCTCGGCCGCAATGGCCGCCAGGGTGATGGTCATCCTGACCCCGGCCATGCCGGTGCCGGAGATCACCATCTTGTTGGGGGCGTCGTATTCATCGACATTCCAGGTGATCGTGTTGGGCATCCCCATCATCGAGACGACCTCGGTCATCTGGCTGCCGACGCCAAGGGTGGCGGGCACGTCGCTCTTCCACTTCTCGTGCAGGGTCAACCATTTCTCGAAGTTGTTCGGGTCAGCCGCGAGATTCCAGACCTCCTCCTGCGAGGCGGCGAAGTCACGGGTGGCGGTCAGTTCTCCCATTGGATTTCCTTTCGGTTCAGCGATCAGCGCGTTGGTAGATGGAGACCACGGCGGTGCCGCCGAGGCCGATGTTGTGTTGCAGTCCAGCGGTCAGACCCTCGACCTGACGGGCGTCGGCGGTGCCGCGCAGTTGCCAGGTGAGTTCGGCGCACTGGGCCAGCCCCGTGGCACCCAGCGGGTGGCCCTTGGAGATCAGGCCGCCGGATGGGTTGACCACCCAGCGTCCGCCATAGGTGGTGTCGTCGTTGTCGATCAGCTTGCCGGCCTCGCCCTCACCACACAGGCCCAGCGCCTCATACATCCACAACTCGTTGGCCGAGAAGCAGTCGTGCAGCTCGATCACCCCGATGTCGTCGGGTCCAAGACCGGCCTGCTCGTACGCCGCCCGCGCGGCGTGCACGTTCATGTCGTACCCGATGATGTCGCGCGCGGTGCGGGTCTCGAAGGTGGATGCGAAGTCGGTGACCAGCGACTGGCCCACGATCTCGATGGCCTGGCCGGCGAGCCCGTGCTTGTCGACGTACGCCTCACTGGCCAGCACCGCTGCCCCGGAGCCATCCGAGGTCGGCGAGCACTGCAGTTTGGTGAGCGGGGAGTAGATCTCCGGGGAGCCCATGATCTCCTCCAGGGTGTATTCAACCTGGAACTGGGCGTAGGGGTTGTTGACCGAGTGGCGGTGGTTCTTCTGCCCGATCTTCGCGAAGTGCTCCGGGGTGGTGCCGTACTTCTCCATGTGCTCACGACCCGCGGCGCCAAACATCCACGGGGCCGGCGGGAAGCGCACCTCGGAGATCTCGGCGAGCAGTTGGATGTGGTTGGTCAGCGGCTGCTCGCGGTCATCGAAGCTGGTGCCCAGGCTGCCGGGCTGCATCTTCTCGAATCCGATCGCCATGGTCAGGTCGCTGGCGCCGGTGCGAATCGCCTCGGCGGCCAGGTAGAGCGCGGAGGATCCGGTGGAGCAGTTGCTGTTGACGTTGAAGATCGGGATGCCGGTGAGCCCCAGTTCGTACGCCGCGCGGTGCCCGCTGCAGGACTCGCCGTACACATAGCCGACGAAGGCCTGCTGGATCGCGGCGTACTCCACCCCGGCGTCGGCCAGGGCCTTGGTGCCGGACTCCTTGACCATCTGTGGGTAGTCCCAGCCCTCCCGGCGGCCCGGCTTCTCGAACTTGGTCATCCCGACCCCGATGACGAAAACGCGATTGCTCATGGGCTCGACGTTAGGGCCTGGAGCAGGGCGTTGCCGATGACCAGATCCACCGATCTTGTTGACCAAAACGCTCACCCAAAGGTTACGGTTTGGGGGTGTCACGCCCTCCTCACCCCGAACGCACCCTGCCGATTGGACTGGTCCGCTCAGCGATTTCGTTCGCCCTGCGGCAGGGCTGGGAGGTCAATGCGATCCTGGCCCGGGCCGGGATTTCCGCCGATCTGTTGGCGCAGGGCCGGGCCCGGGTGACCGAGGCCCAGGGCACCGAAATGATGCGGGCGCTGTGGGAACTCACCGACGACGAGATGCTCGGGATGGGTTCCCACCCGTTGCCCCGGGGATCCTTCAAGTTGCTCTGTTATGGCCTGATCGGTGCTGAGGATCTGCGCGATGCGCTGAACCGGGCCCGGGGGTTCGCCCGGGCGATGCCGGCGCTGCCCCGGCCCACTATCGCTGAGGAGGATGGGCTGGCCCGCTTGAGCTGGGAGGGCCTTGCCTTCGAGAACGATTCAGAGCATCTGCTGACCTACAGCGGGATCGCGCTGGTGCACCGGCTGATCGCCTGGGCGCTGGCCCAACCGATGCCGCTGACCCGGGTCGAGCTGCCCTTCCCCGAGCCGGCCAGCACCGAGATGGCCGACCTGGTTTTCGGCGCCCCACAGGTGTACGCCGCACCCCACCCCGCGATCGTGTTTGACGCCGTACTGTTGCAGGCTCCGCTGTTGCGCTCCGAGGCCGAGCTGGATGAGTTCATCGCCAACTCCCCCGCGGGCCTGCTCGCCCGCCCGACACAGGCGCGTCGTACCTCATCAGCGGTGCGCAAGCTGGTGCAGCAGGGGCTGGCCCGGGGAGAGCGCCTGGAGGCTGCTGAGATCGCGAAGGCCCTGACCATGAGCCAACAAACACTACGCCGCAGGCTCGCCGAGGAGGGCACCTCGCTGCGCGAGATCCGCGATGAACAAATGCGGGACGCGGCGATCACGGCCCTGGTCGGTGACCGGGAGAGCGTGGCCGAGATCGCAACCCGGCTTGGGTTCTCCGAGACCAGCGCCTTCACCCGGGCGTTCCGACGCTGGACCGGCAGCCCACCCTCGGCGTACCGGGTGGGCCATTGAGATGCCACAAAACGGTGCCAGCAAAAAGTGCCGGAATCACACAAACAGACTGCTCGAGTGGCCTCTCGCGACTTGGTCTCCACTCCCTTGCCGTTGATGCCTCACTTCTGCCAAGGCTCGGCCTGATGCGACAGCCACACCCGGGCTGGATGCAAGGAGACGATCCGGCGCTGCCCCTCGGTTTGAGGGTCGTCCAACTCCCCTGACCAAACCGCGGTGTCACCGGCGATCACCTCCACCCCAGCGGCAGTGGTTACTGCCACTACCTGGGATCCCCGGGTGTGCCCCGGCGTGGCCAGTAACCTGACGCCGGGCAACAACTCATGGTCGCCGTCCACCTCGACGTAATTGAGCGGTTGCCCAGGCGGATCCACCCACTCGGTGATGGTGTACTCAGGCAGGGTACGGGCATCGGTCAACTCCTGACGCTGCACGTGGATGGATACGCCTGGAAACAGGCTGTTGCCGCCGCAATGATCAAAGTGCAGGTGGGTGTTGACCACCAGATCGATGCTCGCCAGGTCCAACTCGTGCCCGGATAAAGGCTGAATGACCGGCTCCATATCGGCAATCGCGGGATGAAGCTCGGTGAACCCGGTATCCACCAGGATGCGCGCGTCCGGGTGGTCGATCAGATGCACGAACACCGGCATCTCAACGGCTGCCAGGTCACCGACCTGGATCGGGGTAATGGTGATCTGGGAAGCAGTGCTCATCTGGTGACTCCCTTCCCTTCGGCGACATCCTGCCGGACCTCAGGTCCCGGTCTGGATGTTACTTACACGTTTGGTTGCGTCATACGTTTCGTGCGCAGGCTGCGTAACGTCATACGT
>CAZRKI010000028.1:14821-29613 GCA_964600765.1 uncultured Marmoricola sp. | reverse complement strand
CACGCCGTACGACGTGGCGCCCTGGGGCGGTTGACGATCGAGCGGGTTGATGGGGTCAGTATCCTCGCCCCTGAATCCACCGCAATCCGCGAATCCCTGGAGCAATCCGGTTTCGTGATCACTCCAAAAGGGCTGAGGATGCGCAAATGAAGCCAGTGGCACAGCAGCGTTCGTTGCTCTTGATCGTGTTCGTGGTCGGCATGGCGACCCTCGGCGCTGAAATAGCAGCCGCCCGCCTGCTCGCCCCCTGGTTTGGAGCAAGCACCATCGTGTGGGCAAACACCATCGCCATCGTGCTGGTGGCGTTGGCAATCGGTTACTCCATCGGCGGTCGCTATGCCGACAGGCATCCCCACCTTGATGGTTTGCTGCGCTTGATCCTGATCGCCGCGGTCCTGTTGACCGCAGTCCCCTATATCGCGCGGCCATTCCTACGTTCCTCAGCCCTGGCCTTCTCGGAAATGTCCCTGGGTATCTTCGTGGGCTCCCTGGTCAGCGTCGGCGCCCTGGTGGCGGTTCCACTATTGCTGTTGGGCATGGTCTCCCCCTACGCCGTGCGGTTGGCGATGGACTCAGTTGACGAAGCCGGCACCACCACCGGGCGTCTGTACGCCGTCGGGACGGTCGGCTCGCTCGTGGGCACCTTTGCCGCCTCATTGCTCCTGATCCCTTTCGTGGGCACCAGGCGCACCTTCCTGATCTTCGCGCTCTGCCTGCTGTTGTTGTCCCTATTGGGCAGCAGCCGCCGCTGGCTGGGTGGATTGGCTGCGGCATTGGTGCTTGGCCTGATTGCCCTGCCCAGTCCGGTGACCAGGCCGGCTGCTGATGGCGACAAATTGATCCAAGAGGTGGACACCGAATACCAATACGCCTCTGTGCTGCGCCGCGACGACCGCATGCTGTTGGAACTCAATGAGGGCCAGGCACTGCACTCGGTCTACACCCCTGGCGAATACCTCAACGATGGCTACTGGGACCACATGGCCCTGATTGCGATGGCCGCGGACCGACCCCAACGAGTCGCCATCCTGGGCAGTGCCGCGGGGACCACCTCGCGCACCATCGCGCACTACTTCCCCTCGGTCCGGATCGATTCTGTGGAGATCGACCCCGAACTGACCCGGCTGGGCAACAAGTACTTCGACGCACAGGCACCACAGGTCCACCAGTACACCGGCGATGCGCGGCCGTGGTTGCAGGGGCGCAACACGTCGTACGACGCGATCCTGGTTGACGCCTATCGGCAGCCCTACATTCCCTTCTACCTGACCACCCAGGAATTCTTCACCCTGACCAGGGACCGGCTGAACCAGGGTGGATTGGTGGTGATCAATGTTGGCCATCCACCGGGTTCCACGGATCTGGAGAAGACCCTGGCCGCTACCCTGCGCTCAGTTTTCGGTGCCAACAATGTCTACCGGGACGTGGTTGATGAGTTCTCCACGATGCTGATCGCCACCACCTCTACTGCTGACCCGGGTGCTCGCCTTGCGGCTCTGGACCATCGGGCCTGGCAGATCCCGGCCCTGGCCCAACAGATTGGTGCCGACCTGAGGCCAGCCCTACGCGGGGGCAGGGTGTACACCGACGATCGGGCCCCAGTGGAATGGCTGATCGACGCCTCCTTCGCTGATCTGGCCACCGGTTCCTGACTAGAGGGCCACACCCGCAGAGCATGTGGTTGGCTTGCCACATGCACCTCAAGATCGCTGGCAGGTTCACCGGGCCAGTAACCAAATGGTTGGTGGCGTTGTTCTGGTTGATCCTGGTTGCCGGCATCGGTCCCTTCGCCGGAAAGCTGACCGGAGTGCTCAACAACGAGAGCGCCAGTTGGTTGCCAGAAAGCGCCGAGTCAACCCAGGCCATGAACCAGATGAGTGCTTTCCAGGACCCGAATGCCCTGCCCACCACGATCGCCTACGAGGCCAGGACTGGGAAGCTGACCGCAACCCAACTGGCCGAGATCGCCAATCAGCTCAACGAGATCAAGGGACTCCCCGGAGTGGTTGGCGACGTGGTTGGCCCGATCCCGGCACCTGATGGCCAGGCTGCCGAGGTGGTGGTCACCTTTGAGTTGGGCAAGAACGGCTTCAACAGGATGCCGGAAATTGCCGAGCAGTTGCGCGAGATCACCCGGATGGATGGAGTACGGACCTACGTTACCGGCCAGGGTGGACAGGCCGCTGATTCCGCCAAGGCCTTCGAGGGCCTGGATGGCACCCTGCTGATGTGGACCGCGCTGGCCGTGATCGTGATCCTGCTGCTCACCTATCGCAGCCCGGTGTTGTGGCTGCTGCCGATCATCTCCGCCTTCGTGGCCCTGGGCGTCGCCCAGGGAGTGATCTATTTCCTGGCCCGCGATGGCGGACTGACCGTGAACGGCCAGAGCCAGGGGATGCTGACCGTATTGGTCTTCGGAGCTGGCACTGACTATGCATTGTTGTTGGTCGCTAGATATCGCGAGGAGTTGCGCCGCCACGAGGACCGACACCAGGCCATGGCTTTTGCTCTGCACCGGGCCGCTCCAGCAATCCTGGCCAGCGGCAGCACCGTAATCCTGGGCATGCTCTGCCTGCTCCTGGCCACCGTGAACGCTACCAGCGGACTGGGACCGGTGGCGGCCATCGGGATCGTGGTCGCCCTGGCGGTGATGCTCACTTTGTTGCCAGCTCTGTTGGTGATCACCGGACGCTGGATCTTCTGGCCAGCGCGACCAAAAAACGGCAGCGCTGAACCCACCAGTACCGGGGTCTGGGCCCGGTTGGGGACCCTGATTGCCATCTCACCGCGCAGGGTCTGGGCACTGACCGCAGTGATCCTGTTGGCCTGTTCACTGGGGCTGGTCAGGCTGAATGCCACCGGACTCACCGTCGAGGACAGTTACACAGTCGCCTTCGACTCAGTAACCGGCCAGCAGGTCCTGGCCGATCATGAATTGGCAGATCGCTCCAACCAGATGCTGATCGTGGCCAACGCTGATCAGATCGAAGCGGTCAGCAACTCCCTGAGTGCCGTGGATGGCATCGGGGATCCCGCCGCACCTGTGGTCAGGGACGGAGTGGGTTTTCTCGCCGTACCTGTATTGACCGAACCAACTGACAAGGCCTCCTTTGCAACCGTCCGTGACGCCAGGGACGCCGTACACGCGGTCCCCGGGGCAAATGCGAAGGTGGGCGGCACCTCGGCCACGATGTATGACTTCCAACGGGCCGCCTCACGAGACAACATGGTGGTGATCCCGGCAGTGTTGTTGATGGTGATGCTGGTCCTGATGGTCCTGCTGCGAGCAGTGTTCTCGCCGGTACTGCTGATCGCCACGGTGGTGTTGTCCTTTGCGGCATCCCTTGGTCTCAGCGCTCTGATCTTCCATTACCTGTTGGGCTTCAAGGGTGCAGATGCCAGTCTGCCGTTGTATGTGTTCGTCTTCCTGGTGGCCCTGGGGATCGACTACAACATCTTCCTGATGACCAGGGTGCGCGAGGAAACCCCACAACACGGCACCCGGAAGGCCTCACTGATTGCCCTCTCGGCCACCGGCGGGGTGATCACATCAGCAGGAGCGGTCCTGGCCGCCACCTTCCTGGTGCTGGCCACGATGCCCTTCGTGAGTTTCGCCGAGGTGGGCATCGCGGTGGCTCTGGGAGTTCTGCTGGACACCCTCGTGGTCAGGTCGGTGCTCGTGACCGCGCTGAATCTCGACATCGGGGCTCCGATCTGGTGGCCGAGTCGTCTGGATCGGGTCCGGGCCGAGGTCTCAGAGGAGGCGCCGCTCTGAGGCCCAGCGGGTTAGCTCATGGCGTGATGAGAGTTGCAGTTTGCGCAATACCGCACCCATGTGGGTCTCCACGGTCTTGATCGAGATGAACAACTCCTCAGCGGTTTCCTTGTAGGAATAACCACGGGCGATCAGTCGCATCACCTCTCGTTCCCGCTCGGTCAGTCGATCCAGATCCTCATCCACCGCAGCCACCTGGATCTGATCCGCGAAGGCGTCCAGCACGAACCCAGCCAGACGCGGCGAGAAGACCGCATCCCCGCTGGCCACCCGACTGATGGCAGCCAACAGTTCTGGTCCGGTGATCGACTTGGTGACATAGCCCCGGGCGCCGGCCCGGATCGTACCGATCACGTCCTCCGCCGCATCGGAAACCGACAACGCCAGATAGCGAGTGTCCGAGGCCAAGCCCTGGCTGCGCTTCATCACCATGGCCCCACCACCTCCGGGCAGGTGAACGTCGAGAAGCACCACATCCGGTTTGGTCTCAGTGATCACGGCAACTGCCTCGTCCACATCAGCAGCCTCGCCGACCACTGCTACCTCTTCGGCGATCTCAGCCCGTACTCCCACGCGGAACATCGCGTGATCGTCCACGATCACCACGCGGATTGGCTTGGTCATGACTGCTCCAGTGGCAACGTCAGGTGAATCTCGGTACCGGAATCAGCAGTGCGGATCTGGGCTTCCCCGCCATGCCGCTGCATCCGCTCAATGATGCTGTCCCGCACACCGTGTCGATCCGGCGCGATTGCATCCGGATCAAAACCCCGACCCCGATCGCGGATGAACACCTCGATCCGATCATCACCAACCTCGGCATAGACATCAACCAGATCGGCTCCTGAATGTTGGGCGGCATTGACCATGGCCTCCCGGGAGGCCCCGAGCAGGGCTCGTTCGCGTTCCCCAACCTGATGATCGTTGACGCAGACCACCTCGATCCGGGTGTTGAACTCACCCTCGACCTGCTGGGCGATCGCCCTGAGCTCGCTGGCCAGGGAGCCCTGCTGGGGTTGCTCGAAGAGCCAACTGCGCAGGGATCTCTCCTGGGTCCGGGCCAGGGTGGTGACCCGGGCCGGGTCGGTTGCTGAACACTGGATCAGCGCCAGGGTCTGCAGCACCGAATCATGCAGATGTGCGGCCAGGTCGGCTCTCTCCTGGGAGCGCACCCGGGCTTCTCGTTCCTCGCTCAGGTCGGTGGACAGGCGCAGGAGTGCAGGCCCGAGCACCACCACGATGCCCAATAACCCAAGCCCGACAGCGGTCATCGAGACCAGGATGCCCTGGGAGTACAAGCCCATGATCAGGATCGCCAGGACCAGAGCCAGCACCAATAGTCCCAGCCCGATGACCAGCCGCAGCCAGGCTGCCGGACCACCATTACCGACTATGGCCGCGGTCGGGCTCAGTCGTCTGCTGTTGTCCCGCCATCGCTCCACCTGGGCCTCATCTGCCTGCCACCACAACAAACCCACACCGAGTACGGCGAATCCCGCTGGCACCAGCAACGCCAGGGAGCCGGAACCATCGGCAAACAGGGCCAGCACCCCGGCCAACAGCAGCGCCAGGGCCAGGGCCACTCCGATGTCGCGGGCCCGGCGTCGGGAACCGGTTCGCAGGCCGAGTCGGTTGGCCGCCTCCAGGCCCGGTGCATCGACGCTGACCGGGTGTTTGGCGGGGAGGAAGAGCCACAGAGCGGCGTACAGCACCAGTCCGAAGCCCTTGACCAACACCAACGAGAAGAAGGCCACCCGCACCCATTTGACTGGCAGTCCAAGGTGCGTGGCCAGCCCGAGGCAGACCCCACCGAAGATGCCGTTCTGGGTATCCCGATAGGCGCGCGACAGGCTTGGGTCCGGGTGGTTCACCCCTACATCCTGACAGCTGCATTCGGGTTCCACATCAGGCAAGACCCTGAGGTGTGATCAGGGAAGATCAGGGTGTTCCCCGATAGCGGTACCGCGTTCAGTGCGGAAAGGATGGACCCATGAACAGCTATGGACCCACCGAAACCGAGGAACCTGCCGCTCCGCAGCCACCCCCACCACCCAGAACTCCCGACTGGAAGGCGGGATTCGACAACCTGGGCCAACTGCGCCGGAGCAGCACCGACCGCAAACTGGCCGGTGTCTGTGGCGGGATCGCCCGCCACTTCGGCATCGACGCCACCCTGGTCCGGGTCATCTTCGTGCTGCTGATCTTCTTCGGCGGGGGCAGCCTGTTGGCCTATCTGTTGATCTGGCTGGTGACACCGGCGGACACCAACCAGAGCGACCCGTGGGGAAACACCCTGCGAGCCTGGGCAGTGGCCGGGGCCGGCATCTTTGCTCTGTGCCTCCTGGTGGTGGGCGGATTCGAGGCCAGTGACTCGCTGTGGGCACTGATCCCAATCGGGATCCTCACCCTGATCGGTCTGGGCATCTACTCGGTGTGGCCCAAAAGCGGTGTCACCACGACCACGACCCCAGCCCAGCAGTATCCAGTGGCTGGTGGGATCCCACCCCAGCCCGTTGCCCCGGTCAGGCCACCAGCACCGAAGCCCACCGGACTGATCCTGTTCTGGCCGACGTTGGCCCTGATCGCCATTGCTGTGGGCATTCTGGGGATCTATGACACCTCCCATGAAGTGAATCCGATCAGCTACCTGGCGTTGAGCCTGGCCATCATCGGAGCCATGACCATGCTGGGTTCGGTCACCGGTCGCCCCGGGGGACTGGTTCCGGTTGGCATCCTGGTGACCCTGGCCCTGGGTGCGATCTCGGCATTCCACGCCGTTTTCGGATTCGCCACTCCAGAATTCAACGATCGAAATCTGCTGATCGAGAACACCAACCAGTTGGACACCAACTACAACGAGGGTGCCGGTTCATTCTCGATGGATCTCACCCAGATCAGCGATCCGGAAGCTCTCGCCGGCCGGACCATAAATGTGAGGATGCGTGCGGGGGCGATCGCGATCTACCTGCCCCCAAATCAGCAGGTCCGGGTGAATGCCACCGTGCACCGGTTCGGAGCCATTGACATCTACTCCGACAACCCCGACCTGCCACCGGTCGCGGATTCCCGGGCTGGACTACGCCCCTCGATCCACTATCTCTCCCCCAACGCAGATCCCAACAAGGCCCTCACCCTTAACCTGTCAACGAATTTTGGAGCCATCAATGTCAACCACTGACCCGGCCATGCCCACCGACCACGAGCCCACCGAGATACTGTCGCCAACTCCCCCGGCCCCGGAACTGCCTGATGAAGCACGCCCCCAAAGGGTGCGCGTGGGCTACCTGGTGATGGGATTGCTCTTCCTGGGCTGCGCTGGCCTGTGGCTACTGATCACCCAGGGTGTCCTCACTGCCGCGGACTTCACCCTGGCCGGCCCGATCATCCTGATCATCGCTGGCAGCGTAGGTTTGCTGGCCTCGATCCTGAACCGGGCGAAGGGCTCAGATCCCGGAGATGGCAATCCCTGAGCGGGTCTTGTAGGCCTTGTTGATCGAGATGAGTACGGCGGTCAACGGCTCGAGCTGCCTGGCCAGACGCAACGCACCAGCTTTCACACCCGGCTTGCCGGTGACGGTGGCGGCCAGCTCCACGACTGCCGCCACTGCATCGGCATCATCGCCACAGACCAGGACATCCTCGTGGGAGAGGAAGTCCTCATCGGACCACAGTGAGGCCGCAGCCACGTGATGGAAGGCGCCGGTGACCCGGGCAGTTGGGACGATCGCGGCGGCTGCCTCAGCAGCGGAACGATCCACATCAAGCCCGTAGGGGCCACGCTTGTCAAAACCAAGTGGGTTGACACAACTGATCACGATCTTGTCGGCCAACTCCTCAGCGAGGGTGCCCACGAAGTCGTCGTGGCCGTCGTACGGGATCGCCAGTAGGACAATGTCTGCCTCGGCACAGGCAGTGGCATTGTCCGCACCGGTGACCCGTCCGGGCACACCCCGATCGGCAATCTCCTGGGCAACCGGGATGGCCCGATCCGCACTGCGCGATCCGATGATCACGGAGTGCCCGCCCCTGGCGAAGCGATAGGCAAGTCCCTTGCCCTGGGGGCCGGTGCCGCCGACAACAGCGATAGTGGAGTTCGTCACGTTTACCAAGTAAACAGTGGTAGCCCTAGCGGATTGGACCGGGGGTGTGGATACTGCCCAAATGAAGATCTCAACAGTGCTGATGTACGACGGCAACCCCCGCGCCGCAGCTGACCAGGTGGTGCAACTGGAACAGGCCGGCCTGGACACGATCTGGATCGCGGAAGCCTACGGCTTCGACTCCCCCACCCTGATGGGTTATCTGGCCGCCAAAACCGAAACCGTGGAGATCGGTTCGGCAATCCTCAATGTCTTCTCCCGCACCCCCAGCGCCATCGCCCAGACCGCTGCCGGCCTGGACAATGTCTCAGGTGGCCGGGCCATCATCGGCCTTGGTGCCTCTGGTCCCCAGGTGATCGAGGGCTTCCATGGCATCGCCTACGACAAGCCACTGGTGCGCACCCGCGAGGTGATTGAGATCGTCCGGGCAGCGCTGCGCCGCGAGGTGTTGGACTACGACGGTCGGGTCTTCCAACTGCCCCTGCCCGCGGATCAGGGCACCGGGCTGGGCAAGCCGCTGAAGCTGCTGACCAGGCCCGAGCGCTCCGCCGTACCCCTCTACATCGCTGCCCTGGGTGAGCTCTCCGTCAAGGGTGCAGCGGAGTACGCCGACGGCTGGCTGCCCTTCCTGTTCAGCCCCGAACGCGCCAACAGCGTCTGGGGGGATGCCATCACCAAGGGCACCGCAAAGCGCTCCACTGACCTGGCCCCACTCCAGATCGCAGCAGGTGGCCTGGTGGCCGTTGGTGAGGACGTGAAGGGATTCCTTGACTTCGTCCGACCCATGTTCGCGCTCTACATCGGCGGAATGGGTGCTCGTGGCAAGAACTTCTACAACGACCTGGCCTGCAAGTACGGCTTTGAGAAAGAGGCCAAGGAGATCCAGGACCTCTACCTGGATGGCAAGAAGAAGGAAGCCGAGGCCAAGGTGCCGATGGAACTCCTGGAGAGCTGCAACCTGGTCGGGCCGGAGTCCTATGTGAAGGAACGCATCGCTGCCTTCCGGGAGGCCGGAGTGACCAACCTGCAGGTGGCACCGGCTGCTGAGGATCCGGTGGGCCTGGTTCGGCAACTCAAGGAATGGGTCTCCTGACCCAACTTGCAGTTGGTTAGGCTGGTGGGGCCATGTCGTCCTTCACCCCCCAGCAATTGCGCCGCGCCCTGGCCCGGGCAGAACGCGGGGCTGCCCCTGATCCTGAGGAAGCCGCCGCGCTACTGACCGCTCGGGGTGCGGATCTGGAGCGGCTCAGTCAGATAGCAGGCAGGGTGCGTGATGCCGGCCTTCGTGACGCCGGTCGAGAGGGCGTGATCACCTACTCCCCCAAGGTTTTCATCCCGGTAACACGATTGTGTCGCGACCGGTGCCACTACTGCACCTTCGTGACCACTCCCGGGCAGTTGCAGCGGGATGGGCAGGCGCCGTACCTGACCCCGGGAGAGGTTCTCGAAATTGCCCGCCAGGGCGCTGCCCTGGGTTGCGCGGAAGCCCTGTTCACCCTCGGCGATCGACCCGAGGACCGCTGGCCCGAGGCCGCCGAGTGGCTGCATGAGCAGGGATATGACTCCACGCTGAGCTATGTCCGGGCGCTGTCGATCCAGGTCCTGGAAGAGACCGGGTTGCTGCCCCACCTGAACCCCGGGGTGATGTCGTGGGAGGAGATGCAACGGCTCAAGCCAGTGGCCCCATCGATGGGGATGATGCTGGAGACCACATCCCGCAGGCTGTTCGAGGAGAAGGGCCAGCCGCACTACGGCTCCCCCGACAAGGACCCGGCCGTGCGGCTGCGGGTGCTGGAGGATGCTGGCCGCAGCGCCATCCCCTTCACCACTGGATTGTTGATCGGCATCGGTGAGAACCTGACCGAGCGTGCGGATTCCATCTTCGCGATCCGGCAGATCGCCCGTCAGTACGGCCACATCCAGGAAGTCATCATCCAGAACTTCCGGGCCAAGCCCAGCACTGCGATGCGTCATCGCGACGACCTCGGGCTGGAGGAGTACGTCGCCGCGATCGCCGTCTCCCGGATCGTCCTGGGACCCAAGGTGAGGCTGCAGGCGCCACCCAACCTGGTCGACCTGGCTGAGTGCCGGGCCCTGCTGGAGGCCGGAGTCGACGACTGGGGCGGGGTGTCTCCCCTGACCCCGGATCACGTCAACCCAGAGCGCCCCTGGCCGACTCTGGATCGATTGGCGGAGATCACCGCTGCGAATGGCTTCGACTTGCGCGCCCGCCTCACCGCGCACCCGCCGTACGTCCTGACTGGGGATCCATGGATCGATCCGCGGGTGCGGCCCCATGTCGCGGCTCTTGCCGGACCCAACGGATTGGCGCGGGAGGATCTCAAACCAGTGGGCCTGCCCTGGCAGGAACCCGACGCGGCCCTGACCGGGCTCGGGCGGGTCAACCTCAACACTGAGGTGGACACCACTGGCCGCAGCGCGGATCGGCGCAGCGACTTCGACAATGTCTACGGCGATTGGGAGATGCTGCGCGAGGTGGTGGCAGCCAGCAGTGGGGATTCCTTCACCGCCACCACCCAGGAGGGACGAGCAGCCCTGGCCGCTGCCGAGGCCAACCCGGCCGGACTCAGTGACGAACAAGCCCTGATCCTGATGAACGCCGAGGGCGAACTCCTCGAGCAGGTCGTCAAACTCGCCGATCAGTTGCGCCGCGACACCGTGGGCGACGAGGTGACCTACGTGGTCAACCGCAATATCAACTTCACCAACATCTGCTATGTGGGTTGTCGGTTCTGCGCCTTTGCGCAGCGGCGTACCGATGCCGACGCCTTTTCCCTGGATCTGGAGCAGATCGCGGATCGGGCCCAGGAAGCCTGGGACCTGGGTGCCACCGAGGTGTGCATGCAGGGTGGGATCGACCCGGAGCTGCCGGGTTCGGCGTACTTCGACATCGTCTCGGCGGTCAAGCAACGGGTGCCGCAGATGCATGTGCACGCGTTCTCGCCGATGGAGATCATCAACGGCGCCAACCGCACCGGACTGTCGATCGGGGATTTCCTGCTCAAGGCGCGGGAGGCCGGGCTGGACAGCATCCCCGGCACAGCGGCGGAGATCCTTGATGATGAGGTGCGTTGGGTGCTGACCAAGGGGAAGCTGCCCACCAGCACCTGGATCGAGGTGATCACCACTGCGCATCGGACCGGGCTGCGGTCCAGCTCGACGATGATGTACGGCCACGTAGACAACCCCCGGCACTGGGTCAAACACCTGCGGGTGCTGCGCGGCATCCAGGAGGAGACCGGCGGGTTCACCGAGTTCGTGCCACTACCTTTTGTGCACCACTCCGCGCCGATCTATCTGGCCGGGGTGGCCCGTCCGGGGCCCACCATGCGCGACAATCTCGCCGTACATGCCATGGCCCGGATCATGCTGCACGGAGCCATCCCCAACATCCAGACCAGTTGGGTGAAACTCGGCGTGGACGGCACCCGGCTGATGTTGCGGGCCGGGGCCAACGACCTGGGCGGCACCCTGATGGAGGAGACCATCTCCCGGATGGCCGGATCCGAGCACGGCTCAGCCAAGACGGTTGCGGAGTTGGTCGAGATCGGCGCCGGCATCGGCCGTCCCGTCGTACCCCGCACCACGACGTACTCCTGACCCCTTCCGCCGAGGCGGCACTAATTAACACAGTCAGCACACGCCGAGGCGGCACTAGTTAACACAGTCAGCACACGCCGAGGCGGCAGTAGTTAACACCTGGCCCGCGGCATTGCTGCGCGTCGTACCCCTGTCGAGGCGGCAGTAATTAACGTGGCATTTCAGCTTCTTCTGCGAACTGGGCCAACGGAGTCGAATGACTATTCCGACAAAGTCCCTGATTTGGATCCTGATCAAGGTCAACCGCTCTCTGAGCAACCCCAACATGACCGATTCCGCAAGCGACAAACTGCCACTTCTGGTTGTTAATTACTGCCGCCTCGGCATGTTAACTACTGCCGCCTCGGCGAAGGTCAGGTTGTTAACTTCTGCCGCCTCGGCGTGTTAATTAGTGCCGCCTCGGCGTGTTAATTAGTGCCGCCTCGGCGAGGGTCAGGAGAGGTGGACCGGGAGGGACTCCAGGCCGAAGACGATCGACTTGGCGTGATACTCGAACTCGGCCGGGTCGATGGCCAGGCGCATATTCGGGAAGCGCTTGGCCAGCGCTGGGTACGCCGCCCGCAACTCCATCCGGGCCAGTTCTGATCCCACACAGCGATGCAGCCCGTGCCCAAAGGCAACGTGGTTGCTGGATTCGGCTGAAGGGCACCACTGATTGCCAAGCGTGGCCCGCGGGTCCCGGCTGGCACCGGGCAGGTGCACCAGCATCACCGCACCCTTTTTGATCAGGTGGCCACCAACGGTGACCTCCTCCTTCGCAAACCGCGGAAACGCAATCTGTACGACGGCCAGGTGCCGTAGGAGCTCATCAACGATGAAGCCCACCCGCTCCTCGCTGGGGTCACCGGCCAGCTCCGTCCAGACCTCACGATTCTGCAGGAGCATGATCGTGCCCAGCGCCAACATCGAGGCGCTGGTCTCCAGGCCACCAGTGAAGGCCCCATCGGCCAACCCGCCGAGGTCGAAGTCGTTGATCTCATCGCCATGCTCGCGCACGATCTGGCCGATCAGACCGGGACCGGGATCATGCCGCTGCCGGGCAGTCTCGGCAAGCAGGAACTCCCTGGATCCCCCAATCGCACCCACGGCACCGGAGCTTCCGGCGCTGAGATCAAACCGAGCAGTGGCCAGTTTGCGGAAGTGCTCACGATCCTCATCGCGCAGTCCAAGCAGATCACAGATCACCCGGAAGGGCACCGGGAAGGCATAGGTCTGCGCCAGGTCCACGGCCCCGTCGACCGCACTCTTCTCGGTCTCGTCGAGTTGGGCCGCGATGATGTCATCGATCATCGGCTTGAGCCGTTGGAGACGACGCACGGTGAACTCCCCCTGCAACAGCTTGCGTTGCCGGGTGTGCTCCGGCGGATCGGTGAAGCCGAGCCCACCAATGTCGCCGCTGTTCACATCCCCGCTCTTGCCCATGTAGGGGCGGATGTCGGTGGAATGCTTTGGGTTGCCCAACACCTCACGCGCCTCGTCGTAACCGGTGATCAGCCAGACCTCCAGACCCATGAAAGAGGTCAGCCGCTGCACCGGGTCAGCACTACGCGCCTCCTCCAGCCGCGCGGTCGGCGCCAGGTCGTCGCGCTGCAACGGCCAGGCCAGGGAGTCCGGAATCCGATCAAGCTGGCTCAGGTCGATGCCGCCGGTGCGCTTGATCGCGAACTTCATCAGCACATCGCGTGCATATGACACAACGCTCACTGCGTTACTCCCACTCGATCGTGCCCGGAGGCTTGCTGGTGATGTCGACCGTCACCCGGTTGACTTCGCGCACCTCGTTGGTGATGCGGGTCGAGATCCGTTCCAGTACGTCGTAGGGCAGGCGGGCCCAGTCGGCAGTCATCGCGTCCTCTGAGGTGACTGGCCGCAGTACGACGGGGTGCCCATAGGTCCGCCCATCCCCCTGGACACCGACCGAACGCACGTCAGCCAGCAGAACCACCGGGAACTGCCAGATGTCACGATCCAAACCGGCCCGGGTCAACTCCTCGCGAGCGATCGCGTCGGCCTCCCGCAGGATGTCCAGGCGCTGCCGGTCAACCGCGCCAATGATCCGGATGCCCAGTCCGGGCCCGGGGAAGGGATGGCGCCACACGATCTCGGCAGGTAGCCCAAGTTGTTCCCCAACCAGGCGCACCTCGTCCTTGAACAGGGTCCGTAGGGGTTCGACGAGATCGAATTCCAGGTCATCGGGCAACCCGCCCACGTTGTGGTGGGACTTGATGTTGGCAGCCCCTTCGCCACCGCCGGACTCCACCACGTCCGGGTAGAGGGTGCCCTGCACCAGGAAGGCGACCTTCTCCCCCTGCGCGGCGGCCTCACCGAGTACGTCGGCCTCGGCGGCCTCGAAGACCCGGATGAACTCTCGCCCAATGATCTTGCGCTTCTCCTCGGGATCGGTGACCCCGCTCAGGGCAGTCAGGAATCGTTCCTCGGCATCCACCACATGCAGGTCGACTCCGGTGGCTGCCACGAAGTCGTTCTCGACCTGTTCGGCCTCGCCCTTGCGCAACAAACCGTGATCCACGAAGACGCACTTGAGTCGATCACCGATCGCCCGTTGCACGATCGCGGCGGCCACCGCAGAGTCCACGCCACCGGACAGGCCACAAATCGCGGTGCCATCCCCGATCTGTTCGCGGATCCGATCGATCTGTTCCTCGACGATGTTGACCATCGTCCAAGTGGGTCGGCAACCGGCGATCTCGATCAGGAAGTGCTCCAGCACCTGCTGCCCGTGCTCAGAGTGCAGCACCTCGGGATGCCACTGGACCCCGGCAAACCGGCGCTCGGTGTCCTCGAAGGCCGCAACTGGAGTGGCCTCAGTCTGGGCCAGCACCGCAAATCCGTCAGGGGCGCGGCGTACTGAATCACCGTGGGACATCCAGACGTTGTGGCTCGCGGGGATGTCACTGAACAGCACCCCGGGTTTGGTGATCTGTACGGCGGTCCGTCCGTACTCCGAGGTGCCGGTGCGGGCGACCTCGCCCCCGAGCGCCTGGGCCATCACCTGAAAGCCGTAGCACATCCCAAAGACCGGCACCCCACACTCAAACAGTGCGGGGTCCACGGCAGGGGCACCATCGGCATACACCGATGCCGGCCCGCCGGACAGGATAATCGCAGCCGGTTTACGGGCCAGCAGTTCTGCCACGGGCATGGAGTGCGGCACGATCTCGGAGTACACCCGCGCCTCACGCACCCGTCGGGCGATAAGTTGCGCATACTGCGCGCCGAAGTCGACGACGAGGACCAGATCGTGGCTCACAGAGGTGGTCAAAACAGGCCCTTTC
>CAZRKI010000028.1:0-14721 GCA_964600765.1 uncultured Marmoricola sp. | reverse complement strand
GGTACGGCGGGCTGGTGCGGCGCCACTGGGGTGACCTTCTGGTAGGGCGACCCCAACGCAGGCCGCGGATCAGCCTCACCCTTGTTGGGCCAGAACGACATCGCCCGCTCAGACTGGGCGGTGATCGTCAGCGACGGGTTGACCCCCAGGTTGGCGGAGATGGCCGCTCCATCAACCACATGCAGTCCCGGGTGCCCAAACATCCGCTGGTAGCCGTCGATAACACCGGTCTCCGGCGAATCCCCAATCGTGGCCCCACCAATGAAGTGAGCGGTGAGCGGACGCTTGAATGGCTCCCCGATCGATCCGCCCGGATAGCCGCCGATGATCTCGGCCATGCGGCGTACGGCCTTGTTGGCCACTGGGATCCAGGATGGGTTCGGAGCACCATGGCCCTGCTTTGAGGTCAGGTACCACTTGTTGGTGCCGGGCACCTTCTTGATGTAGGTGGTGATTGAGTTGTCCAGGGTCTGCATCACCAGGGCAATCACGGTGCGCTCGGACCAGTGCTTCATGTCGTAGAGATCAAGGATCTTGGTCCGCTGGCGCCACATCTCCTGCAGCCAGGTCTGCCAACGTGGCCGACCCAGATCATCATCGGTCATCACTGTCTGCAGCATCGACATCACATTGCTGCCCTTGCCGTAGCGAACCGGCTCGATGTGGGTGTGCTCGTCAGGATGGAAGGAAGAGGTGATGGCAACCCCGTGGCTGTAGTCAACACCTGCATCCTTGGGGGCAATCGCTCCCAGGATGGATTCGGAGTTGGTGCGGGCCAGGTATCCCAAGCGATCCGAGATCCGCGGCAGGATGCCCTGCTGCTTCATCCGGTGCAGCAACTTCTGGGTGCCCAGAGCGGCTGCAGAGAAGATCACCTGCTCAGCAGTGAGAGTGCGCTTGGCGCGTTGGTTCTTGGTGAAGGCGAAGGTGACGTCATAACCGCCCCCGGTCCGGGGCCGCACCTCGGTCACCGTGCTCAGGGGGAATACCTTGGCGCCGTTCTTCTCCGCCAGGTACAGGTAGTTCTTCACCAGGGTGTTCTTTGAGTTGTGCCGACATCCGGTCATGCACTCACCACAGTGCTTGCAGGGCACCCGATCGGGCCCCTCCCCTCCGAAGAATGGGTCCTCGATGGTGTCCCTGGAGGTTTGTCCGGGCCCACCGAAGAACACCCCGACCGGGGTGGTGTGGAAGGTGTCGCCCACCCCCATGTCCTCGGCCACCTGCTTCATCACCTTGTCGCTGGCGGTGAACAGCGGGTTGTCCACCACTCCGAGCATTCGCTTGGCCTGGTCGTAGTACGGCGCCAACTCCTGCTTCCAGTCGGTGATGTGCGCCCAGGATGGATCCCGATAGAAGGCGTCCAGGGGCTCATAAAGGGTGTTGGCGTAGACCAACGACCCCCCACCGACGCCGGCGCCAGCCAGCACCAGGCAGTCGTGCACGCTGTCGATGCGCTGGATGCCATACATCCCAAGGGCCGGCATGAACAGGTACTTCTTGACATCGAATGAGGTGTCGGGGAAGTCGCTGTCCGCGAACCTGGCCCCGGCCTCGATCACCGCGACCCGGTAGCCCTTCTCGGTCAGGCGCAGCGCACTGACCGAGCCCCCGAAACCGGATCCGACGATGATGACATCAAAGTCGAACTCGCTCATGGACGACCGAGTTTCTTCAGCAACTTCAGGTTCGCAGTCATCACGCCGGCGAACTTCTTGTCACTGAGGCCAAAGCTGGGACCAAAGCGCAACAATCGCTGTACGGCGACCGCCTGCGTCTCGGTGTAGCGCAACAGGCCCTCGGCTCCCTGACGGCGCCCCTGACCGGACTCGCGCATGCCACCCATCGGTGCATCAATGCTGGCGAAGGTAGCGGCATAGGCCTCATTGATGTTGACCGTGCCGCACTTGATCCGCTTGGCGATGGCCCGGGCCCGCTTGGTGTCGCGGGAGTAGATGCTGCCGTTCAGGCCGTACTCACCCTGGTTGGCCCGGGCGATCGCGTCGGCCTCGTCGCTGAACCGGTACAGCGAAATGACCGGCCCGAAGGTCTCCTCACCAAAGCACTTCATCTCCGGCTGGACACCTTCCAGGATGGTGGGCTCATAGAAGTACGGGCCCAGGTCGGGACGGGCTCGCCCACCGGCGAGCACGGTGGCTCCCTTGGCCCGGGCATCCTCCACATGCCGGCTCACCGCATCCAGTTGGGATTGGCCGGTCAGGGTGCCCATGTCATTGCCCCAGTCCAGGCCGGGACGCAGGTTCATCGCCTTCACCGCGGCCACGAACTTCTCCTTGAATCGGTCATAGATCGCATCGGCGATGTACATCCGCTCGGTGGAGACACAAAGCTGCCCGGCATTGGAGAAGGTTGCCCGGATGGCTCCCTCGACGGCCCGGTTGATGTCAGCATCACGCAGGATCAGGATCGGATTCTTCCCGCCCAGTTCGAGGGAACAGCCGATCAGGCGGTCGGCACAGCCCTTGGCGATGATCTTGCCGGTGGCGGTGGAACCAGTGAAACAGATGTAATCGGCGCGGCTGATCATCTCGGGACCGATCTGAGTTCCGGGGCCGGCCACGGTCTGCCACAGGCCCTTGGGGAAGCCGGCCTCCTCCAGCAACCGGGCACCAAGCAGTGCGGTGAGCACGGTCTGGGCATCAGGCTTGATCACCACTGCATTGCCAGCAGCAATTGCCGCCAGGCCGTCGCACAGGGCCAATGAGAACGGATAGTTCCAGGGCGCAATGATGCCCACAACGCCCTTGGGCACGTGGTTGATCTCCACCTGGGTCAGACCGGGTACGGCGCCAATCGCCTTGTGGGTGCCCATGATCTTCTTGGTGCGCTGGCCGTAGTACCTGGCGGTCAGGGCGATGTGCAGGGCCTCGTCGTAGGCGTGCTTGCGAGCCTTGCCGGTCTCCCAGATGACCACATCCATGATCTCGGACTGGTGCTGCATGACCAGGTCGTGCAGCCGAAGCAGCAACCGTTCCCGGTGCTCAATGGGGGTCAGTGACCACGCCCGCGCTGCTTCGCGGGCGCGCTGAAAGGCCTGGTCGACATCGTCTGCGGTGGATTGGGGAATCATCGCCAGCGGCTGCCCGGTCAGCGGTGTGTAAACCGGGACTGCCTGGCCACTTGTCGAAACAATGCGGTTGGTGAGTTCCCGCACCATCTGTTGGTCCAGCGCATAGGTAGCGCTTGGATCGTGCTCAGGATCGGCTGGGCCGAGATCGGAGTGGGCAGCAGGATCAGGTGTCGACGTCATTCCATGAAGACTAGTATCTGTTACGACTAGTAACAATCATTTGTTGAACAGAGCACTCAGTCGGTGCCGTGTTCGGCCAGGAAGTTCAGGATCTGATCGCTCAGATCTGGGCGACAAACCACCAGGTCAGGAAGGCTCACGTCGTCCTGGTTGTAGCGCAGTTCACTGCCATCCACCCGGCTGGTGAACAACCCAGCAGCCCGGGCCACCGCAATCGGGGCTGCTGAGTCCCACTCATACTGCCCACCGGCATGGACATAGGCATCACTGACCCCACGCACCACCGAGATCACCTTGGCGCCGGCTGATCCCATCCCGATCAGTTCGCCGTCGAGGTGTTCGACCAGGGACTGCACAAACTGAGGGGGCCGACTACGGGAGGCCACGATCCTCGGCTTACCGCCGGTGGCTGCGGGGAGGGCTGGCGGGGCGCCGGTACTGAAGGTCATCCCCAACCCGGGTTGGGCCACCGCGCCCGCAACCAGGTCGCCCCGCTCCCACAGGGCCACATGCACGGCCCAGTCATCGCGTGGTGGTTCGGAGAACTCCCGGGTGCCATCCAACGGGTCGATGATCCAAACCCGGTCCGTGGTACGCCGATCATGGGTGCTGGTGGTGCCCCGGTGCTCCTCCTCGGAGAGCACCGCATCATCGGGGCGATGGGTGGCCAGGAGGTTCATCAACAGCTCGTGGGAGGCCAGGTCACCGGCGTCCTTGAGTTCCTTGCCGGTCAGCCCCTGTTGGCGTACGTCGAGCAGCAGCGCACCCGCCTGTTCAGCCGCCCAGGCAGCAAAACTGTGATCATCCATCTCAGACATCTCGGTGCCATTTCTGTGTTTGTAGTTACCGGTTGAAGCGGGACTGGGTGATCTCCAGACCATTCTCGATCAGTGATTCGATCGCATCAGCAGCCTCGACGATCTGCAGATCCAACTCCGTGCGCTCGGCGGTGGAATAGTTGGACAGGACGAAGTCAGCCGGATTCTGACGTCCCGGCGGGCGGCCGATCCCGGCCCGAACCCGGTAGAAGTCACCAGTGCCAAGGGCTGAGCGCATGGACTTCAGACCATTGTGTCCGTTGTCACCGCCCCCAAGCTTCAGGCGCAGGGTGCCGAAATCGATATCGAGTTCGTCATGGATGGCGATGATCCGATCCGGTGCCACCTTGTAGAAGTTGGCCATGGCCTTGACGGGGCCACCGGTTTCGTTCATGAAACTGCGTGGTCGCACCAGCACAATCCTGGGAGCGTCGACGCCCGGTGGCGCCAGCCGTCCCTCCACCACATCTGCCCTCCCGGACTTGTGCGCCCGGAAGGACCCACCCATCCGCCGGGCCAACTCGTCGTTGATCAGGTAGCCGATGTTGTGTCTGGTGGCGGCGTACGTCGGGCCGGGATTACCCAGCCCGACGATCAGCCAAACCTCAGATTCGCTCACTGGGGAGCGTGGTCCGCCAGGGAGGCGGATCAGTCCTCGCTGCTTTCGACCTCAGCTGGTTCCGCAACTGGGGTCTCAGCACTGGCCTCTGCCTCAGCGGCATCGAGTTCGGCTTCCACCTCTGCTGCGGTCGGTGCGTGGACCACATTGATGATCAGGTGATCGCCCTCGGTGACCAGCACGGCTCCCTTGGGCAGTGACAGGTCCGCAGCCGTGATCTGGGTGCCGACCTCAGCGTCGGCGACGGATACCTCAATGGACTCTGGGATGTGGGTGGCCTCGGCCTCCAGCAGCACCGTGGCCGCCTCGGTCACGACCAGGGCATCGGACTTGGCCTCACCGATTACCACGACGGGGACGTCGACCTGAACCTTCTCGCCCTTCTTCACGGCGATGAAGTCGACGTGCTCGATGTGACCCCTGATCGGGTCAGCCTGAACCTGCTTGGTCAGCGCCAGCTGCACCTTGCCGTCGACCTCAATGTTGAGCACCGCGTTGGCACCACCATGGCGAATGGCCATCATGGTGTCGTGACCGGGAAGGGTCAGGTGCATCGGGGTATCGCCATGTTCGTAGACCACAGCGGGGATCTTGCCCTCGCGGCGGATCCGGCGGGCGGCGCCCTTGCCGAACTCGGTTCGGGCTTCTGCCTTGATCAGATCTTCAGACATGTTTCGTCTCTCTTTCAGTGCGCCTGGTCAGCGCGGATGGACTGTCGGCCCCATGAGTACGTCAGGCCCAGAAAATGACACATGCACCGCGTTATCAGGGCACGGTGCACGGTTGAAGTCGTTGCGCCGCGTCGATAACGGAAACCGGATCCCTTTCGGGGCCTCCCTCGCCAAGGCGGATGTAATCCTAACCAATGCCTGCTCGGGATGAAAAATCGGCTAACCGGTTGGGCCCTCCACCTGCCACAGGGTGTGCTTTCCATCGAAACCCTTCAGCTCCACCGACTCAGCGGGGAGCAAGTCATACTCAGCGTCCAAAACCTGGGCCACCTCCTCGCTGACCAGGATCTCCCCACCCTGGGCCCGGGCAGCAATCCGCGCGGCCAGGGCGACGTTCTGGCCGAAGTAGTCACCATCCCGCTCAATCGCGGTGCCCTTGTGCAGGCCGATCCGGACCCGGATCGGTGTACGCCGCAGGTGGCGGCTGCGATTCCAGTTGGCGCTGAGTGCCCGGTTGATGTCCAGGGCTGCGGCGACCGCGAGTTGCGGCGTACTGAAAACCACCATGTGGCCATCGCCCTGGGTCTTCACGATCAGGCCCCGATATTTCTCGACATAGGTCTCCACCAACTCATCATGGGCAGCCAGGACCTTGACCCAGCGCTCGTCCCCAAGGGTCGAGTTGAGTCTGGTGGAGCCCTCGATATCGGAGAAGAAGACAGTTACGGTGCCGTCCTCATCCGCGATCCGGACGATCTCAGAACGCTGATCCAGGGCCCAGCGGCTGAGTTCCTCCAGCGATCCCAACAGCATGCCACCCATGCCCTCATCACGGAGCCGTTGGGCGGTGTGCTGGGCGGTACCCATAACTGCACCAACCACCCTGCCCGCTGCCACCAGGGCTGAGGGCACCTTGATGTCAGGCTCCTCAACGACCAGCGCCTCGCGCAGTTCGGTCAATTCAGCGTTCGCCTGGTCAAGTCTTTGGCGCAGTTTGAGCGCAAACCAACTGATCCCCACCAGTGCCACAAGCAGTAGCACCACGAGTATCCAGGCCAACGTGTTCACGATCTCCACCCTTGCAGGTAGCGCCAATCAGTTGGGAATCGGTTCAGGCGTGACCATCAAACATCGAGGTCACCGAACCATCCAGGAATACCTCCCGGATCGCCCGTGAGAGCAATGGCGCAATCGACAGACAGGTGAGCTTGTCGAACTCCCGATCCGGGGCCATTGGCAGGGTGTTGGTGACGATCACCTCGGTTGCCGGTGAGTTCTTCAACCGGTCCACGGCCGGGTCGGACAACAATGCGTGAGTGGCCGCGATGATCACGCCGGCAGCTCCATCGGCCATCAGCGCCTCGGCTGCGTTGACGATGGTACCACCGGTGTCGATCATGTCGTCGACCAGCACGCACATCCGGCCCTTGACATCGCCAACCACCCGGTTGGCCATGGTTTCATTGGGTCGATCGGTACGCCGCGTCTTGTGGATGAACGCCAGCGGTACGCCGCCCAAGCGCGCTGACCAGCGTTCAGCGACCTTGATCCGGCCCGCGTCCGGAGAGACCACTGCCAGGGATTGCTCTCCGTAGTTCTCCTTCACATAGTCAGTCAGGATCGGCAGCGCCATCAGGTGGTCCACCGGGCCGTCAAAGAATCCCTGGATCTGATCTGCGTGCAGGTCCACGCAGATCAACCGATCCGCGCCTGCGGTCTTGAACAGGTCAGCAACCAGGCGGGCCGAGATGGGTTCGCGACCACGGTGCTTCTTGTCCTGACGGGCATAGCCGTAGAAGGGCATCACCACGGTGATCCGCTTGGCAGAGGCGCGCTTGAGCGCATCGACCATGATCAGGTGCTCCATGATCCATTCATTGATCGGAGCGGTGTGGCTCTGGATCACGAAGGCGTCACACCCGCGCACCGACTCCTCATAGCGCACATATATCTCGGAGTTGGCGAACTCATAGGCCGAAGTGGGCACCAGATCGGTGTCGAGTTCCTTGGCGACTTCCTCAGCCAGAGCCGGATGGGCGCGTCCGCTGAAGACCATCAGGTTTTTCTCGGTGGTGCGCTTGATTCCGCTCACTGGCCCACTTTCTCACTCAGATTCAGATGCAGTCGATGCCGGTGGCACATCGTGAGACGTCGAAGCCGCGGCCTCAGCCTGCGCCGTACCGGGTCTATTCTTCACCGCCCAGTCGGGGATGTTGCGCTGGGGTCCAGCAGAAACCGCGAGGGCGCCCGGCGGCACGTCCTCACGGATCACGCTGCCGCCTCCGGTCCCGGCCCCATCACCAATGTTCACTGGCGCCACGAAGGTGTTGTTGCTGCCCGTACGAGCGTGCCGACCGACCACGGTCCGATGCTTGTTGACCCCGTCATAGTTGGCGAAGATCGTGCCCGCACCGATGTTCGTACCCTCACCAATCTCCGCGTCGCCAACATAGGACAGGTGCGGCACCTTGGCGCCGTCCCCGATCCGGGCGTTCTTGGTTTCGACGTAGGTGCCGATCTTGCCGCCAGCGCCAAGTTCGGTACCCGGCCGCAGGTAGGAGAAGGGCCCCACCTCGGCTCCGGGTCCGATCACGGCCAATTCCCCATGGGTCCGGGTGACCCGGGCTCCCTGACCGATTTCCACGTCCTTGAGGGTGCAGTCGGGGCCCACCACCGCGTCCTCAGCGATCACGGTGGCGCCGAGGAGTTGCACTCCGGGCAGGATCGTCACATCGGGTTCGATCCGCACATCCGCATCGATCCAGGTGGTGGTCGGATCCATGATCGTGACCCCGGACATCATCCACTTCTCCAGGATCCGGCGGTTCTTCTCCTGACCCATCCGGGCCAACTGGACCCGATCATTGGCACCCTCGGTCTGATCCACATCGTCGAGTACGAAGGCATCAACCTGTTGACCGGCCTCCCGGGCCAGGGCAACGGTGTCGGTCAGGTAGTACTCACCGGCCGCGTTGGCATTGCTCAGCCTGGGCAGCGCCTGGTCCAGGAAGTCCGCATCAAAGGCCAGGATGCCACTGTTGATCTCATGCACCTGCCGCTGTTCCTCAGTGGCGTCCTTGTGCTCCACAATGGCCTCCACCTGGCCCTGGGCGTTGCGGATGATCCGCCCGTAGCCATCTGGGTTGGCGACCCGGCCGGACAGGATGCTGACCACTGCCGGGGAGGAGTTGTGGTGATCCACGAAGTCACGCAGGCTCTGCGCCTCAAGCAGGGGGGTGTCGCCGTAGGCCACCAGGACGATGCCCCGGCGCTCCTCAGGAGCCACCGCTTCCCAGCCGATCCGGACCGCATGCCCGGTGCCCTCCTGGGTTTCCTGCACTGCCAGCAGACACTCAGGCAGCAACTCCTGTATGTGCGGACCGACCTGCTCGCGTTGGGTGCCGATCACCGCCACCACACGATCGGGCTGGGTGCCGGACACCGCAGCCAGGACATGCCCCACCATGGAGCGGCCCGCGATCGGGTGCAGCACCTTCATGGTCTTGGACTTCATCCGGGTGCCGCCACCAGCGGCCAGGACGATGACGGTGAGTTCAGCAGGCATCAGTGGATCCATTCCGGTTGCAGCGATGCGTACAGATTAGTCGCCGATCCCGTCGGGCAGTTTGACACCCAACTCGCTCTCATAGGCGCGGGGATCCTCCAGTGGTTCGAGGTGGGTGAATACCTCCGCCGAGCCGATCTCGGACTCCAGTCGCTGTTCCAACCGTTCACACAGGTCGTGGCCCCGGTTGACCGGCCAATCACCGGGCACCAGCACATGCATCGAGATGAAGTGATAGTGGCCTGACTCCCGCGACCGGATCGCATGGATCCGGATCTCCCCGGATGCGGTGAAGTCAGCGACGATGGAGTCAATGATGGCCTGGGTGTCCTCATCCACGGCCCGATCCAGCAGCCCACCGACTGACTCCTTGAGCAGTGCCCAACCAGCGATGATGATGTTCAGACCCACCGCCAGCGCGATGATCGGATCCAACCGATCCCAACCGGTCAGGGCCACCGCCAGCACCGCGGCCACCACACCCACCGAGGTCCAGACGTCGGTCATCAGGTGTTTTCCATCAGCCCGCAGGGTGATCGATCGGTGTTTGCGTCCAGCCCGCATCAGCACCAAGGCAACCAGTCCATTGATCACCGAGGCGATCAGCGAGATACCCAGGGCCAGACCAACATTGTCGATCTCTCTTGGGTTGAACAGGCGTTCCACCGCCGCCAGGATGATGAACAGCGCGGCCACGAAGATCATCGCGCCCTCAACCACTGCACTGAGATATTCAGCCTTGGTGTAGGCATAATTGTGGTGCTCATCTGGCGGCCGGGCGGCCACAGTCAGGGCGATCAGGGCCACCACCGCAGCCACCAGATTGACCACCGACTCAGCCGCATCAGAAAGCAGCCCCACCGATCCGGTCAGGTAGTAAGCACCGGTCTTCAGAGCAATCGTGACCAGCGCTGCCGCGATGGACAGCCAGGCAAACCTGGTTAGTTCACGCCTGGCCAAGTCGGCAACCCCTCACGTCAGTTGACCGGGACATGTCTGGCCAGGAAGTCCAGTTCGTCGGCGACCACGGTCTCAAAATCCGCACCGACGTAGATGTCGAAGTGCCCCGCGTCGTACAGCTTGATCTCCCCGCGGGGTGCCTTGGCCACATGGCGCAGGGTTGCCTTCGAGGGAGCCACACTGTCGGGCTTGCAGACCGCGAACAGGATCGGGCACTGCACCTGTCCGGCCTTTGCGCCGGGCCTGGCCCGCAGCACGTCGAGGGCCACCCGGGCGGCCATGTCCTTGGGCACGTCGTATCCAGCAGAGTCGAGCACCGCGTCGTAGCCGGGCTTGGCATCAGGCGCGGTCATCAGCGCAGTCTCCCCGGGCAGCCCCACCAATGGGACCCGGACCGGGCCCTTGCCCAGAGCTGCCAGGGCCACATCCTGCAGGGCCAACGCGGTCAACTTGCTGGAGGTGATCGGATTGATCGCCAACACAGAGGCGATTCCGTCGGTGAAGGGACACTGCGCAATCGCTGCCACCACTCGATGGTCGCGAGCCGCAGTGGCGATCACATGCCCACCGGAGAAGGAGGTGCCCCAGAGCACCACCCGGTCCGGATCAACTTCGGGAATCGTGCGCGCGTAGGTGATCGCGGCCTGATAGTCCTCACGCTGCAGGTGTACCCGGAGCAATTCGCGGGGCATCCCGGTGCTGTCCCCGAAATGCCGGTAATCAAAGACCAGGCAGGCATATCCCGCCGCTGAGAATCGCTCCGCGAAGGCATCCAACCTGGCTCGGCGGACCCCACCCAGCCCGTGGGCCATCACAATCACTGGCACCCGGTGGTCCGACGCCGCTCCCTCGGGCAGGAAGAGCCAGGCGGCGCAACGCTCCTTGCCGGAGGTGAAGGCCACGTCGCGGCGTTCTACTTCAGCCATGTTCTGGCTCCTGCTCAGCGGGCCAGTGGGCTGTAGAAGACCAGGGCGTTGCCCTTGTGGTCGTAGACGACTGCGCGGCGCTCGTGCGCATCGTCGTACGGCGCCTTGACGATGCCGCCACCAGCCTCCTCGATCGCTTTTGCGGCGGCATCCACATCGGGCGTCTTGATCCCGACCACGACCTGCCCCGGCATCGGATGGTCGATCGCGGTGGCCAGCGCCAGGGTCACCGAGCCGCCATCAAGGGCCGCGAAATGGGCGCCGTCGCGGAATTTCAGCGGCATGCCAAGGGTTTCGCTGTAGAACTTGATCGATTCGTCAAGGTCGTCGGTGGACAGAATGATCATCCGGACGTCGTGTTCGCTCATGTCGCCTCCTTGGGACAATCAACATCCTAAGCAGAGCGCTTCACTACTGGCATCAGCACGTTGTCCATGTCCATGGGGAACACCGGGTAACGGGCTCTAGTCACGGCATCGGACGGGCCTGGTGGATTAGTTGCTCCCCGGGTAGGAGTCGAACCTACGTCGCTAATCCTGATTCAAAGTCAGGCGGGCCCTGCCGGCAGACCAACCGGGGAATGTGGCCCCTAGGGTACTTGCCCACCGGCATGGCTGCCCAATCGGTCAGATACCGGGTGTTGGCAGCAGACCCGGCAGAGCCAGCGGCGGCAGGCTGAGCACTCCCAGGTGGCGGATCCCCAACTCCTGCTCCAGCCCAGCCACCAGGGTGCCCCACAACCCGGGACCCTCCAACCGAGCGGGGTGCGGGAGGGCCGCTTCGAGTGCGTCTGAACTCTCCGCGGGCATCAGCATTGCCAGCGGATGCGGCCTGGGAATGGTTCGTACGTCGACCTGGCTGCGGCGTACCTGCGCCAGCTCACAAGCCTTCCCGATGGCTGCGGACAGCCCGCCCAGTTCATCAACCAGGCCGTGCTCGAGCGCATCGGCACCAGTCCAGACCCGACCCCGAGCCACTGCCCTCAGGTCTTCCAGGGGCATCCCGCGATCGGCTGCTGCTTTGGTGGTGAAATCTGCGTAGACATCATCCAGCCAGGTGTTCAACAACGCGGCCTGGTCCTTGGAGAAAGGTGTGTTGGAGGAGAACATCGCCGCAAACGGCCCGCTGGCAATGGTCTCCCGGCGCACCCCGAGGCGGTCCAGCCCCTCGCGCAGCACCTGCTTGCCGGCCAGCACCCCGATCGAACCGGTGATGGTGCCGGCATTTGCCAGGATGTGGTCACAGGGCATCGCAATGAAATAGCCACCGGAAGCAGCCACCGAGGCCATCGAGGCGACCACCGGTTTGCCGGCCTCACGCAGCTGCAGGATCTCGCGCCGGATCACGTCCGAGGCGATATAGGAGCCACCGGGGCTGTCGATCCGCAGCACCACGCCCTTGACGTGGTCATCACGCGCTGCCGCCCGCAGCGCCGCGGCCAGGGTATCCGAGCCGACCGAGCCGCCACCAATGGGCGAACGACTCTCCGAGCGGCCCTGGACGATCTGCCCGGAGGCCTGGATCAGACCGATCACCGACCGGTGCCGGCCGGGGACCCGGGCGACCGTACCGACCAGGGCCTCGACGCGGTTGCTGCCGTACCGCTCGACGTACCTGATGGTGGGGTCCTTGACCCCGGCCCGTTCCCGGATGGCCGCATAGGCCTCGTCGCGATAGCCCAGGTGATCGATCAGGCCCGCCTCCTGCGCCGCGCTCGCGGTCAACGACCCGGATTTGATCACCTCCCGGATCCGCTCGGCCGGGAGGCGCCGATCCGCTGCGATGCCGGTGACCACGGTGTCGGTGGCCGAGTCCAGCAGCCTGGTCATCATCTCGCGCACTGGCTTCGACATGCCCTCGCGCATGAACAGATCGGCTGCGGATTTGAACTCATGGCGCTGCTCGATCTGCGGTTGTACGCCGAGCTTGTCCAGCGCCGCCCGGACGAACAACGACTCCCCCGAGAAGCCGACCAGGCCGACCGCTCCACTTGGCTGCAGCCAGATCTCCGCAAAGGCGGTGGCCAGGTAGTAGTCGACGGTGCCCGGGGTGATCTCCCCGAAGGAGGCGCTGAAGGCCAAGGTTGGTTTCCCTCGTTCGCGGAAACCGGCAACCGCGGCCCGCAACTCATCCGACTGGGCCAGGGACAACCCGGAACTGCCGAGGGTGGCGATCAGACCGACCACTTGTTTGTCCCTGGCAGCCTTGCGCAGATTCGTGACCAGATGGCGGAGCATCGGGGTGTGCAACCCGCGGATCGCCTCCAGTGGAGTACCCGGCGGGGCCTCGGCGATCCCCCGACCAAGGTCGAGTTCGAGCAACACCTTGTCAGCATCGGCACCGGTGCCCAGCGGCGTACGACGTAGCACGGGCTTGAGCGCAGCAGGAAGCTTCATGGCACCACGGTAGTTGGCCGCAACTTGGTGGCTGCGGCTGCCCTGCGGGCTGGACCACGGGCCGGGCTCAGGCGGCGTACTGGCAGAATGGGGCCCATGATTTCGACTCTCCATCCCAGTATGCAGCCCCAATTCGATGAGGTGGTCGCACGCAATTCTGGAGAGCCGGAGTTCCACCAGGCCGTCTATGAGGTGATGCAGAGCCTCACCCCGATCACCGATGCCCGCCCTGAATATGCGCAGTGGTCGATCCTCAAGCGGATCTGTGAGCCGGAGCGTCAGATCATCTTCCGGGTGCCGTGGGTGGATGACAACAATGAGGTGCAGATCAACCGTGGCTACCGGGTGGAGTTCAACTCAGCACTCGGTCCCTACAAGGGCGGTCTGCGTTTCCACCCCAGCGTCAACCTCTCGATCATCAAGTTCCTGGGCTTTGAGCAGATCTTCAAGAACGCCCTGACCGGCATGCCGATCGGTGGCGGCAAGGGTGGCTCCGACTTCGATCCCAAGGGCCGCTCCGAGGGCGAGATCATGCGTTTTTGCCAGTCCTTCATGACTGAGCTCTATCGCCACATCGGCGAGTACACCGACGTGCCAGCTGGCGACATCGGCGTCGGAGGTCGCGAGCTTGGCTACCTGTTCGGGCAGTACAAGCGGATCACCAACCGTTACGAATCCGGCACCCTGACCGGCAAGGGCCTGTCCTGGGGCGGCTCCAAGGTGCGCACCGAGGCCACCGGCTACGGCACCGTGTTCTTCGCCGAGGAGATGCTCAAGGAACGCGGCTCCAGTTTTGACGGCAAGAAGGTCATCGTCTCCGGCTCCGGCAATGTCGCCATCTACGCGATCGAGAAGGTCCACCAGCTCGGTGGCCGGGTGATCGCCTGCTCCGACAGCAATGGCTATGTCGTGGACGAGGACGGCATCGACCTGGAGCTGCTCAAGGACATCAAGGAAAACCGGCGGGAGCGGTTGACGGCGTACGTCGAGGAGCGCGGCGGCCAGGCCCGACACATCGAGTACGGCACCATCTGGGAGGTGCCCTGCGATGTGGCGCTGCCATGCGCCACCCAGAACGAGCTCCCCGTCGAGGGCGCCAAGGCGTTGATCAACAACGGTGTGGAACTCATCGCCGAGGGCGCCAACATGCCGTGCACCCCCGATGCGATTGCTCTCTTCCAGGACAGCGGTGTCCTCTACGCGCCCGGCAAGGCCTCCAATGCGGGCGGCGTGGCCACCAGCGCACTGGAGATGCAGCAGAACGCCAGCCGCGACTCGTGGGACTTCGACGTCACCGAGGCCAAGCTCGAGGAAATCATGCGCCACATCCACAGCCGCTGCCTGGAGACCGCTGCCGAGTACGGCGCTCCCGGCAACTACGTGGTCGGCGCCAACCTGGCCGGCTACATCAAGGTCGCCGACGCCATGGTCTCCATGGGCGTGGTCTGACCAACCCCCAGAACTCCCGATACGTCGAGGCGGCAGTAATTAACAC
>CAZRKI010000027.1:15745-31178 GCA_964600765.1 uncultured Marmoricola sp. | reverse complement strand
CTTGTTAATTGCTGCCGCCTCGGCCACTCAGCTTGTGTTAATTACTGCCGCCTCGGCATGTTAACTACTGCCGCCTCGCTGGGATGCAGAGTGCGCACCTGGTGTTAATTAGTGCCGCCTCGGCGGGATGGGAAAAGCAGGGGGACAAGTGTCGAAAAGGCAGGCGCTCGGCACTCTGATTGGCTAGGTTTGACTCGTGCAATCTGTAGGCGACTCAACTTTTGATGACGCGGTGGACGAAACTCCGTCGTCATCGCGGCGCGGGCGCAAGCACATTCTGGTGCGCGAGTACGTCCGCTCGGTGATCCTCAGTGCTGAGCCGGGGACGCCGGCTCCCTCCGAGCGCGAGTTGGCCGAGCAGTTCGGCGTGGCCCGGATGACAGTGCGTCATGCCATCGATGCCCTGGTCGCCCAAGGGCTGTTGGAGCGCATCGCAGGGCGCGGCACTTTTGTAACCAAGCCGCTGATCGACATGCAAATGCGTCTCTCGGCCTATACCGAGGAGATGGAACGCCGTGGAAAGCGGCCCGAATCAAAGACCCTGCTGGCCCGACGAGAGGCAGCCGGCCCCGGAGTAGCCAGAGCTCTCGGCGTTGAGGAGCGGAGCCCGGTGGCACACTGGCAGCGGCTCCGGTTGGCTGATGGTGAGCCGATGGCCATCCAGCACGTCTACCTCAACCTGGCCATGTTTCCCAACTTCCTGGATGAAGCCCTGCCGCCAAGCCTGTACTTCTGGTTGGCCCGCCAGGACCTGATGCCGACCTGGGGCGAGGACTCGGTCAATGCTGGCCTGGTCACCGCTGAGGACGCCGTACACCTGGACCTCGAGCCGGGTGACCCGGTACTGCATATCTCGCGCAGGGCTTTCTGCCGGGAAAAGGTGGTTGAGGTGACCAGGAGCGTCTATCGGGCGGATCGCTACACCCTTTGGGTCCCGGTCACCAGGCCCGAGCATCTACGCTGAACTGGTGCCCGTTCATTTTCTACGCCGCGTGGTCGCCGCCAGCATCCTGGTGCTGGTCGGCACCTTGCTGGTGCCCGGACCCGCCGAGGCTCTCCCAACCCTGACCTGGGGTTCCTGTCCGGCAACAGCGGGCACCTCCTCGGGCATGCAGTGCGCTCTGTTTGAGGTGCCGCTGGATCATGCGAATCCGTCCGGCCCGAAGATCAAGATCGCGCTGTCCCGCAAGCTGCACACGAACCCTGACTACAAGGGCGTCATCGTGACCAATCCGGGGGGCCCCGGAGCTCCCGGGCGCAGCCTACCGGCGTACCTGTCAACCTCGGTGCCGCACGGTGTGGGCAGCAAGTATGACTGGATCGGTATGGACATCCGTGGGGTTGGCGGCAGCATTCCCTCGTTGCACTGTGATGCCCGCTATTTCAACCCACGTCGCCCGGCCAATGTGCCCCGCAAACGGGCAGTGATGCGCAAGTGGATGCAACGGGCCAGCAACTACGCCAACGCCTGCGCCCAGAGCAGCGGCTCCTACCTGTTGCCACACCTGTCCACCGAGAACATTGCCAGGGACATTGAGTCGTTACGGCAGGCGCTCGGCGTGCCCCGGGTGAGTATCTACGGGTTCTCCTTCGGCAGCTACCTGGCCCAGGTGTATGCCACTCTCTTCCCGGCAAATGTGGACCGGATCGTGATGGATGGAGTGGTTGACCCAACCCGGATCTGGTACCGGTCAAATCTGGACCAGGAGGTGGCTTTCAACAAGAACATCAATGCCTTCTTCAAATATCTGGCCGCCCACCCCAGGGCATTCAAACTGGGGCGCAGGGCAGGGGCGATCAAGAAGGGTTACTACCGCAAGCTGCGGCAACTGACCCGCAAACCCAGACGTCATTTCGGTCCCGCCGAGTTCAATGATTCGCTGATCGATGCCGGGTACTACGTCTACAACTGGACCTCGCTGGGGCATGCCTACTCCTCATTCATCCGCTTCAACCGACCCGGTGGCCTGCTTGCCGCCTATCAGCGCGGCAACATGGGTGATGACAACATGTACGCCGTCTATCTCGCGGTCCAGTGCACCGACGCTCCCTGGCCCAATCGGGAACAAGTGGTTGCCGATGCATGGCGCTTGCAACGCACCTCTCCATTCATGGCCTGGAGCAACACCTGGTACAACGCCCCTTGTTTGTCCTGGTCGGTACCCAGTCGGACTCCGATCACGGTGAGTGGGGCTGCTCTGAGCAAGCAGATCCTGCTGATCAGCGAATCCAACGACGCAGCCACGCCCTTCTCGGGTGCCCTGCGGGTCAAACAGCTCTTTCCCACGGCATCGCTGGTGGAAGGGGTGGGTGGTACCACTCACTCCGGTTCGCTCAGTGGTGTCAGCTGCGTGGACAACACGATCGCCAATTACCTCGACTCAGGTGTGACGCCCGCGCGCACCGGGGCAGCAGCCGATCTGCGCTGCCCGAGGATCCCGCCGCCGCGCCCCTGAGTCACCTCAGGCGTTGTAGGTGCGCACCCAGTGGTTCCAATCAGCCGCCTCGATGGCACTGATGCACTCATCGGTTGAAGGTCCCTCAACATCGGCGATCACATAACCGAGTTCACCCCGAGTGGCGAGGTACTGGGCCAGCACATTGTCGTGGTGCTCGAAGAGTAGTTGGTTTACCGACGCCAGTACGCCGGGCACGTTCTGGTGCAGGATCGCCACCCGGGACCCACTGGTCAGCCTGGGAGCGGCCACCACCGGCAGGTTCACCGACAGCTCAGTGGATCCGGCATCGATGAAGTTGGCCAGCTTGTTGCTGACGAAGTAGCCGATCTCCTCCTGGGCCTCTTGAGTGGACCCACCGACATGCGGAGTGAGGATCACATTGTCCAGGCCACGCAGCGCGGATTCGAAGGGGTCTCCTTGTGCTTTCGGCTCGATCGGGAAAACATCAATCGCTGCTCCTGCGATGTGGCCGGACCTGATGTGTTCGGCCAATGCCTGGTCATCGACCACCATGCCCCGGGAGGCGTTGATGAACAACGAACGCGGTTTCATCCGGCGGAACTGCTCCTCACCGAACAAGCCGGCATTGCCGGGCCTTCCGTCCACGTGCAGGGAGACCACATCGGCCTGCTCCAGGAGTTCGTCCATGGTGTGCATCCGGCGGGCATTGCCATGGGCGAGTTTGTCGGCGGTGTCGAAGAAGATCACCCGCATCCCGATTGCCTCAGCCAGATTGGACAACTGGGTGCCGATGTTGCCGTAACCGATGATCCCGATCGTGCGACCGCGTACTTCGTGGGACCCCTGGGCTGACTTGTCCCAAACGCCGGCGTGCATCCGTTCGGTCTTCTCGTTGAGGCGGCGGGCCAGCGCGATGATCTCACCGATCACCAGCTCGACCACGCTACGCGTGTTTGAGTACGGCGCGTTGAAGACCGCGATCCCGTGCTCAGCGGCGGCGTCCAGATCGATCTGGTTGGTGCCGATGCAAAAGGCTCCGATCGCAGCCAGGTTGGTGTTCTCCAGGACACGACGGGTGATCTTGGTGTTGGAGCGGAGGCCAACCAGGGCCTGTCCCTGCAGCGCCTCGATCAACTCATCCTCGTTGAGCGCACCAGCCCGCCGGGACACAGCGAAACCACGATCCTCGAAGGTCTCAGAAGCAGCGGTGTGGATGCTCTCCAGCAGCAGGACGTTGCGGTTGTCGGGTTGATTGGTCACCAGCCAAGATTAGTCGCCTCTGGCTGGGAGGGGATTGGCTGTTCGGATGCTGGGGATCACAGGTCATCGGCATCGACGATGCGGTAGGCATATCCCTGCTCGGCCAGGAAGCGTTGCCGGTTGGCGGCGAAGTCGGCATCCACGGTGTCGCGGCTGACGATGGTGTAGAAGTGCGCGGTCCGGCCGTCCTGTTTGGGGCGAAGCAGCCGGCCGAGTCTCTGGGCTTCCTCTTGTCTGGAACCAAAGCTTCCGGAGACCTGGATGGCCACCGCAGCCTCGGGCAGGTCGATGGAGAAGTTGGCGACCTTGGAGACCACCAACAGATTGATCTCCCCGCTCCGAAAGGAATCGAACAACTGTTGGCGCTCCCTGACGCTGGTCTCTCCGGTGATCAAAGGGGCATCCAGGTGTCCGGCCAACTCCTCCAATTGGTCCAGGTACTGGCCGATCACCAGGGTCTGTTCGCCAGCATGCTGGTCCACCAACTGTTCGGCGACCAGGGTCTTGATCGGCGTACAACTGGCGATTCGGTATCGCTCTTCCGGCTCTGCAGTGGCGTAGGTGAGGCGTTCATCCGAGGGCAGGGTTACCCGCACCTCCACACAATCGGCCGGGGCGATCCAACCCTGGGCCTCGATGTCCTTCCAGGGGGCATCGAAGCGTTTGGGTCCGATCAGGCTGAAGACATCGCCCTCACGGCCGTCCTCGCGGACCAGGGTGGCGGTCAGGCCGAGTCGTCGCCGGGCCTGCAGGCCAGCAGTCATCCGGAAGATTGGAGCGGGCAGGAGGTGCACCTCGTCGTACACGATCAGGCCCCAGTCGCGGGCGTCGAGCAGGTCCAGGTGTGGGAATACGCCTTTGCGCTTGAGGGTGAGGACCTGGTACGTCGCGATGGTCACCGGCCGGATCTCCTTGACCGCGCCGGAGTACTCTCCGATCTCTTCTTCGGTCAGGCTGGTCCGCTTGAGCAATTCCGCCTTCCATTGTCGGGCACTGACGGTGTTGGTCACCAGGATCAGGGTGGTCGCCCGCGCGTGGGCCATTGCGGCCGCCCCGACAATGGTCTTGCCAGCGCCGCAGGGGAGGACCACGACGCCAGAACCCCCATGCCAGAAGGAATCCGCGGCCTGTTGCTGATAGTCGCGCAACTCCCAACCGTCCTGCACCAGGTCGATTTCGTGGGCCTCGCCATCGACGTATCCGGCCAGGTCCTCAGCCGGCCAACCCAGTTTCAACAGGGCTTGTTTGAGATCACCTCGTTGGCTGGGGTGGACCGCGATGGAGGTTTCATCCAGTCGCTCACCGATCATCCCGGTGATTTTCCTGGCGCGGATCACCTCCTCGAAAACCGCCTGGTCGCTGCCAGTCATCACCAGTCCGTGCGTGGGGTGCTTGTCCAGGGTCAGGCGTCCGTAGCGGGCCATGATCTCGGCGATGTCGATCAGCAGGGCGTGGGGCACGGCGTACTTGCTGAAGGTGAGCAGGGCATTGATCACCTGCTCCGCGTCGTGGCCAGCTGCGCGGGCATTCCACAAGGCCAGCGGAGTTATCCGATAGGTATGCACGTGCTCTGGAGAGCGCTCGAGTTCGGCGAAGGGAGCGATGCCCCGACGGGCCTCCTCTGCCTGCTCATGATCCACCTCGAGCAGCAGGGTCTTGTCGGATTGCACGATCAGGGGTCCGGTGTTCATAGGCTGCCCAGTCTGGAGATGCGGTGGATGGAAAAGCTGCGCCGGGTCCCGGTGCGACGGTCCAGGGCAAGCAGTTGCCCGTCCTCGACCCGGATCGGGGCCACGATGCGTTCCCCAGTGGTGCCGTCATTGCCGACATAGTTGATGGTGAGCTCTTGTTTGGTCTCCACGGCATTGCGCAGCATCGCGATGATGTCGGCTGGCCCGGCCGCGGCGGTTTGTTGGTGGCGTCCCGCAGCGACCTGATCCCCAGCCCGAATCGCGGTGACCAGTGCCTGGGTGTGGGCGATCTGCCGCGCAACCCGGGCCGGAGCCACGATGTTGGCGGAGCGTGCTCGCCAGATCTCAGGTCTGAGCACCTGCAGGGTGCCATCCGCGGCCTCGACGACAGGTGCCAGGCCAAGCTCCCGGATCCGGTTGAGCAGGATGTCCAACGGTTGCTGGGTGATCACCACGGTCGGCGCTATGCGTCGTAATCCAAGGCCCGCCGCAGCCGGGTTGTGGAGGAGTTCGCTGAGCACCTGGGGATCATCACTGCGCAGGAAGCACTCAGCCATCCCGACCCGGAGGATGCCGAATCTACGGGCCACGTCATCGACCAGGTAGGACAAGGGTTGGGGCACCTCTGTACTGCTGACCCGCTCCAGGAATGAATGGATGTCGCTGGCACTCCAGCCCTGGTCGAAGGCGCGGAGTACTGAATCAACCGAGAAGCGGTACACCGTGGCACCACCCCGGGATTCGACCTCAGCCAGTCCGCCAAGTCGCCTGGCCACTTCAGTTGTCAGAGGTCCGGGCGCCACGGCAGTCAGGTCGGCCTGGAGCAGCACCTGCTCGATTGGTGCCGGGAAGATCTCGTGCAGTTCGGGGCCGGTCTGCCCGGAGTGCTCGGCCAGCAGAGCGACCCCGAGAGTGGAGAGCCCATCCAGTCCGATCACCCCGATGACGCTGGCCTCATGCAGCAGTTGGGGCAGGTGCTCCAACCGGGCCAGGGGTCGGCGGGGATGCTGCCACTGCACCCGATCACGCAGGCTCAATGGTCCGGTTGTGGCAGCCAGGGTCACACCGAGTTCCCGAGGTAGCTGGGTCAGTACGGCGAGCCGCAGGTCCGCCACCCAACTGCGGCGTAGTTCCGGGGAGAGCGCATTCACCGGTTTGCCCTCTGCGCGGGTGCCGATCAGACCGATCAACTGATCACTGGCCAACCAGCCCTGCGCCAATTGCAGCCATCGCTGCGGGGTGTCGCTGCGCAACCACTCGTCGTACAACTCAGTGGGCAGCCAGGCCTGGTCGAGATCCTCGGTGATTCCGATGGCGATCAGCCCAGCGGCAAAGGCGGTTTCGAGGATCAGCCCCGCCTCTCGGATGTCGATGTGCAATGACTCGGCCAGAGCCTTCAACTCCCGACTACCCAGGCCACCGCCGCGCAGGGCTGGTGGTGGGCTGCTGCTCCACCGATCCAGGATGAACTCGACGCGACGGCACAGCTCAAAACCAGCCCCGGCAGCCATCCGATCAATCAACAGTGGCTCGCGCGTGCTGGTGGCCACAGGTGGTGGCTCGGCCAGCGGCCGACCAGAGCTGGCGCGCAGTGCCAGCCGGGTCGACCAGGTCAGTCGCACCTGATTTTCGTCGATCCGGGCCAACAGGCCGAGTCGGATCAGCTCAGCAGCTGGTCCCCGGGTCGCACCCAGGGACCCGTCGGCGTACTGGTGATCAAGGCTGTGCAGTAACGCCAACTGGGTTGGGCTGAGGGTGCTGAGGTCAACCTGTGCTGGCCCCTCCGGTGCGGTCAGCAGGTCGCGCACGGTGCTCGTCGTACGGACTGGATCGCCCCAGGCCAGGCCCAGCCCAACCAAATGCTCGACTGCGGCAGCCACTTGCGCTGCAGGTGCCGGAAGTTCGGTTTCCTGGCAAAGCGATTGCAGGACCAGGAGCTGGAAGGAATCCAGGCGGTCCAGGGCGATCAGGGTCGATCGACGGTCGACCGCTCGGGAGGCCAGCCGACTGGAATCCGTGGGCGGTGGGACGCCAAGGTCAGGCCGCTGCTGCAGAAGCCGGGCCAATTGCTCATCTGACCAGTTGCGAAACTGATCAGCGAGGCTGCGTGGCGTCGGGTTCGGCAGATTGGACATCCGACCAATTCTACGGGGTACCTTTTGAGCTATGACTCCACTCGAGCTCTTCTCCATCGACTCCCTGCTCACTGACGATGACCGTGCTATTCGCGACACCGTCCGTAGTTACGTGGAGAAGGAGATCAAGCCCCACATCGCCGACTGGTACGACGCCGGCGAGATCCCGGTGCGCGACCTGGCGCGGGATCTGGGGCAACTGGGCACCCTGGGGATGCACCTGGAGGGTTATGGCTGCGCTGGCACCACCGCCACGTCGTACGGGCTGGCCTGTATGGAGCTTGAGGCAGGGGATTCGGGGATCCGCTCCCTGGTGTCGGTGCAGGGCTCACTGGCGATGTTCGCGATCTGGCAGTGGGGTAGTGAGGAACAGAAGCAGGAGTGGCTGCCCCGGATGGCAACCGGCGAGGCGATTGGGTGCTTTGGGTTAACCGAACCTGATTTCGGGTCCAACCCGGCCGGGATGCGTACCCGCGCCCGGCGTGATGGGTCGGACTGGATCCTCAATGGCAACAAGATGTGGATCACCAATGGGTCGGTGGCCGACGTGGCGGTGGTGTGGGCCCAGACCGATGAGGGCGAGGATGGGCGTGGGGTGCGCGGGTTCGTCGTACCGACGGACACCCCTGGTTTTTCAGCCCCGATGATCAAGCACAAGCTCTCGTTACGGGCCTCGGTCACCAGCGAGCTGGTGCTGGACAATGTGCGCCTCCCGGCGGAGGCGGCCTTCCCTGAGGTGCGCGGTCTGAAGGGTCCGCTCACCTGTCTGAATGAAGCCCGGTTCGGGATCGTCTTTGGTGCTCTGGGTGCTGCCCGGGACTCGCTGGAGGCCACCATCGCCTATGCCGGCGAGCGTGAGATCTTCGGGCAACCGTTGTCCGGGTTCCAACTCACTCAGGCGAAACTGGCCGACATGACCCTGGAACTTGGCAAGGGGATGCTGCTGGCCCTGCAGTTGGGCAGACTCAAGGACAACCATGAGTTGGCCCCGCAGCAAATCAGTCTGGGCAAGCTCAACAACGTCCGGGAGGCGATCGCCATCGCCAGGGAGTGTCGTACCGTGCTTGGCGCCGCCGGGATCACCCTGGAGTTCCCGGTACTGCGCCACGCCAACAACCTTGAATCGGTGCTCACCTACGAGGGCACCAGCGAGGTCCACCAACTCGTGATTGGCCAGGCCCTGACCGGCCAGGCCGCTTTCCGCTGACCCGTCGCACCCAACATTCCTGCCGAGGCGGCAGTAATTCACATGGTGAGGGTACGACGAGCAGTGCTGCCCGGGTGAATCCTGTTAATTACTGCCGCCTCGGCATGTTAATTAGTGCCGCCTCGGCGAAGTGGGTTTTCGGATAGATTCGACTTGTGTCCACTCTCGTCGTCGCTGCTGCCCAGATCCGCAGCACTGCCGACGCGGCTGACAACCTGGACCAGTCGCTGCAAGCGATCGAGGCAGCCGCAGCAGGAGGCGCCAAACTGGTGGTTCTCCCAGAGGCCACCTCCACCTCGTTTGCCGTCAATCCACAGTCAGGGGCCGAACCTCTCGATGGCCCATTTGCTTCCGCCATCCGCAGGGCAGCCGCTGCTGCCGGTGTGGTGGTCGTGGTTGGCCTGTTCGAACCAGCCCCAGATGGGCGGGTGTACAACACCCTCCTGGTCACTGGCCCCGGCGTGGAGGCCAGCTACCGGAAGGTCCACCTTTTCGACGCGTTCAGCACCACTGAATCTGCCACCGTTTCCCCCGGCAACGAGTACGTCGTGGTCGAGGCGGCCGGGGTGAAACTGGGCCTGGCCACTTGTTACGACGTCCGCTTCGCGGCTCAGTTCACCGAGTTGGGCCGGCGTGGAGCCCAGGTGATTGCGCTTCCGGCCTCATGGGCTGCCGGGCCCGGCAAGGATGAGCAATGGGACCTGCTGACCCGAGCCCGGGCGGCGGACGCCCAGGCCTTCCTGATTGCGGCTGGTCAGGCATTCCAGGATTCCCCAAAACCACTGGGCACCGGACGCAGCGCCGTGATAGACCCAGTGGGAGAAGTTCTGATACGAGCTGACCGGGAACCGGCCCTGCTCGTGCAGGAGATCGAACTGGACACGGTGACCCGGGTCCGCCAACAAATCCCGATCCTTAACTGGGAGGAAACAAATGTCGGTTGAACAATCACGCCACCTGGCCACTGAGATTCCGGGGCCGGCGTCCCGGGCGTTGCAGCAGCGCAAGGTGGCAGCGGTGTCCGCGGGGATCGGTACCGCCCTACCCGTGTATGTCACTGAGGCAGCTGGTGGCATCCTGGCTGATGCGGATGGCAACCGGTTGATTGACTTCGGCTCCGGCATCGCCGTAACCACGGTCGGAAATGGAAACCCGCGGATCATCGAGGCGGTTCAACGCCAGATCGAGGATTTCACCCACACCTGCTTCATGGTCACTCCCTACGAGGAGTACGTCGAGGTGTGCGAGGCGCTGAACCAACTGACGCCCGGGGACCACGAGAAGCGATCCGCGCTGTTCAACTCCGGTGCTGAGGCAGTGGAGAATGCCGTAAAGATCGCCCGGCACTACACCGGTCGCGATGACGTGGTCGTCTTCGATCACGCCTATCACGGACGGACCAACCTGACCATGGCTCTGACCTCGAAGAACATGCCCTACAAACATCGCTTCGGTCCGTTTGCCGGCTCCATCCATCGGATGCCGATGGCCTACCCCTACCGTTGGCCAACCGGCCCGGAAAAGTGTCTGGACGAGGCCTTTGATGCATTCGCGCTCGGGGTGCAGGCCCGAATCGGTGCCGACAACGTGGCCGCCGTACTCATCGAACCGATCCAGGGCGAGGGCGGCTTCATCGTGCCGCCACAGGGCTGGTTGGCGCGGGTCTCGGAGTGGTGCCAAAAGCACGGGATCCTGTTCATCGCCGATGAGGTGCAGACCGGTTTCGCTCGTACGGGTGACTGGTTCGCCTGCGATTATGAGGGCGTCGTACCTGACCTGATCACCACCGCCAAGGGGATGGCTGGTGGGATGCCACTTGCTGGGGTGACTGGTCGCGCTGAGGTGATGGACGAGATCCACGGTGGCGGTCTGGGTGGCACTTATGGCGGCAACCCGGTTGCCTGCGCTGCGGCACTGGCTGCAATTGAGACCATGCGGGCTGATGACCTGTGTGCCCGGGCCAGGGAGATCGAGGCACAATTCCTGCCCCTGCTTGAGTCGCTTCGGTTACGGCATGGCTCGTTGGTCGGTGACATCCGTGGACGCGGTGCCATGTTGGCTGTCGAACTGGTCACCGGGGATGACAAGGAGCCGCATCCACAATTGACCGCAGCGATCCAGAAGGCATGTGCTGATGAGGGTCTGGTCACCCTGACCTGCGGCACCTACGGCAACGTGTTCCGGTTCCTGCCGCCGTTGTCGATCAGCGATGACCTCCTCCAGGAGGGGCTGAACATTTTCGAGAAGTCATTTGAGAAGGCGGTTGCTGGTGTCTGAGTTGATCCAAGGAGTCAGGAAGTCCCTCTACATCAACGGCGAGTGGGTGGACGCCGAGGGTGGAAAAACCCTGGAGGTGAGCAATCCAGCCGATGGGTCCGTACTGTGCTCGGTGGCGGATGGTTCCCCAGCCGACGGCAAGCGAGCCCTCGATGCAGCAGCTGCGGCTCAGCGGGAGTGGGCTCGTACCGAGCCCCGGGTACGCAGTGAGATGTTGCGCAAGGCTTTTGAGTTGTTGATCGAGCGGGCCGATGACTTCGCGATGTTGATGACCCTGGAGATGGGTAAGCCTCTGGCTGAGGCCAGGGGTGAGGTTGTGTACGCCGCTGAGTTCTTCCGGTGGTTTGCCGAGGAGGCCGTGCGAATCCATGGCCGCTATGCCACCGCCCCGGCTGGCAACACCCGCCTGGTCACCATGAAGCAACCGGTGGGTCCCTGCTTGATGATCACGCCGTGGAACTTCCCGCTGGCGATGGGCACCCGCAAGATCGGTCCGGCCATCGCAGCCGGTTGCACCATGGTGGTCAAGCCGGCTCACGAGACCCCGTTGACGATGCTGGCTCTGGTCGCGCTGCTGGAGGAGGTCGGAGTACCTGCCGGGGTGGTCAATCTGGTCACCACCTCGACCTCGGGAGCGGTTTGTGAGCCGTTGATCCGGGATCCGCGGCTGCGCAAGATGACCTTCACCGGTTCCACTCCCGTGGGGAGGATGCTGGTCGAGCAGTCTTCTGAGCAACTCCTGCGCACCTCGATGGAGTTGGGCGGAAATGCGCCCTTCATCGTTTTCGCCGACGCTGATCTGGATGCTGCGGTGGAGGGTGCGATGTTGGCGAAGATGCGCAATATCGGGGAGGCCTGCACCTCGGCGAACCGCTTCTATGTGCATGAATCGGTGGCAGCTGAGTTCTCCAGCCGGATGGCTGCTCGGATGAGCGAACTCCGGGTGGCGCCCGGTGATCAGGAAGGCTCCCAGGTGGGCCCGTTGATCACCCAGAAGGCGCGCACGGGTGTTGATGAACTGGTGCAGGATGCCATCGCCAAGGGCGCGAAGGTGCTCACGGGAGGGACCATCCCAGAAGGCGCTGGCAACTTCTATCCGCCGACGGTGCTGGGCGACGTACCTGCTGATGCGCGGGTGTTCCGGGAGGAGATCTTCGGGCCGGTGGCTCCGATCACCACTTTCGTCGATGAGGATGAGGTGATCGAGCGGGCCAATGACACCGAGTTTGGTCTGGTGGCCTACTTCTTCACCCGCGACAATGCGCGCGTCGTACGGGTCAGTGAAGAGCTTGAGTACGGCATGGTCGGGGTCAACACCGGCATCGTGTCCAACCCAGCGGCGCCTTTCGGTGGGGTCAAGCATTCCGGCTTCGGCCGGGAAGGTGGCTTCGAGGGCATCGATGAGTTCCTTGAGGTCAAGTACGTCGGCGTCGCCGGCCTCTGATCCCGGCACCGCCCTCACGCCGAGGCGGCAGTAGTTAACAGGCCGAGGCGGCAGAAAATCACAGAGTGGTTCGGTGCTTGCGTCATACGAACCGTGGGATTGAGCCGGGACGTCGTACGGATTGAGGGTTATCAGCCACAAAACGTATGACGTTCTGCAAGTTGTCACGATTCGTATGACGCCAATCCACCGCAGCAGATGTGAACTACTGCCGCCTCGGCGTGTTAACTACTGCCGCCTCGGCGTACCGGAGCAGATGTGAAGTGCTGCCGCCTCGGCGCGAGGGGGTAGGAGCGTGGGTGCAGACAGGTAGGGTCGCGGACATGGGAATCGGTAACCACAAGGATGCTGCTGCACGGATCAGCGAGTTGGCTGCTGAGTACTGGGATTCAGTGATGCGAGCCCAGCCGACCTGGGCACATCTGTTGGGTGACTTCACCAATGTCGCAGCATTTGAGGATGCCAGCAGGCCTGAGGAGGATCGGCAACTGCTGGAGTTGGAATCCTTCCTGACCCGGGCTCGTGGGATCACGGATCTTTCCGGTGACGACCTGGTGACCCAACAGGTCCTGATTGCCCACGCCCAGACAAACCTCGACGTGCTCAGCCAGCGCCTGACCGAAATCACTGCCGATCCGATCTTCGGGCCGCAGGCCACCCTGCCCATCGTGGCCGGGATGCTCGGCATCCCCAACGCCGAGGTTGCCGAGGCGATGCTGGCCAAGGTCGCTGCGATGGGTGCCAACTATGCGCAACTGGCTGAACGGATCAGTCAAGGCGCGAGTGCGGGCCGGGCTCCGGCACGGTTTGCCGTAGCGGGTGTGATTGAGGAACTCGAACGATTGTTGGCCGCCGATCCAACGACCGATCCACTTGTGGCTGCCTTCCAACTCCCCGACGACGTTGACCAGGATGCGTGGCGAGCCAGGTGTGCCGAAGTTGTGGCGTCCTCGCTGCGGCCGGGGATGGCGGCGTACCGGGATGCCCTGCGGGATCAGGCCCTGCCCATCGCCAGGGGCGATGAGGCTCCGGGACTGGCCAGTCTCGCCGGTGGCCCTGAGGCGTACGACGCGTTGTTGCGGTACTACACCACCACCGGCCACACCGCCCGGGAGATCCACGAGATCGGCCTGGCGCAGGTGGCCAAGCTGGAGCAGGAGTACCGCGAGCTCGGGGCTCGGGTGCTGGGCACCGATGATCTGCAGCAGATCTTCGAGTTGATGCGCACTGATCCAAAGCTGCACTTCACCGAGGGCAACCAGTTGGTCGAGGCCAGTCGGGTGGCCCTGCAACGAGCCTGGGATGCGATGGGGGACTGGTTCGAGGTGCTCCCTCAGGCGCCGTGCGCGGTTGAGGGTGTCATGGGCGGGGCCAAGGCCTTCTATTTCCCGCCAGCCGCTGATGGTTCGCGTGGTGGCACCTTCTTCATCAATATCGATGACCCCACCTCCTGGGGCACCTTCGAGTTGGAGGCGATGGCTTTCCATGAGGGGATCCCCGGTCACCACCTGCAGTTGGCGATTGCCGGTGAACTACCCGATTCGGTGCCGATGATCCGCAAGCATGCTGAGACCGCGGCGTACGCCGAGGGCTGGGGCCTCTACACCGAGCGGCTGGCTGATGAGATGGGTCTGTACTCCACCGACATCGACCGGTTGGGGATGTTGGCTGCGGACTCGATGCGGGCTTGCCGTCTGGTGTTGGACACCGGGCTACACGCACTGGGGTGGAGTCGGCAGCAGGCGGTTGACTACATGCTGGCCAACTCACCCCTGCATGAGGGAGTGGTGCGGCCGGAGGTCGACCGTTACATCGTGACGCCGGGCCAGGCTACTGCTTACATGATCGGCCGCCTGGAGATCCTGCGGATGCGCCAGGAGGCGCGGGAGCGGCAGGGCGAAAACTTCGACATCAAGAAGTTCCACTCAGCAGTGCTCGACTCCGGTACTCTGCCGTTGGACGTGCTGGCGGACGTGGTCCGACGGCGACTGCCATGAGCCCTCTCGTGGTCGGCTTCGACCTCGACATGACCCTGATCGACACCCGGATCGGCTTCCTGGCCACCCTGGATGTGTTGGCGGCCGAGCTGGACATCACTTTCCCCCGCGATATCGCCGATCGTCTGGGGCCACCTCTGGATCAGATGCTTGAGCCGCATCTGCCCACCGTGGAGATCCCGGCTGCGGTGGACCGGTTCCGGGAGTTGTACCCGGTTGCAGCAGTACCACCAACTCCGGCTTTCCCGGGAGCCCACGAGGCGCTGGCCGCCGTACGAAGCCTCGGTGGGCGGGTGTTGCTGGTGACCGGCAAGTACACCCCAAACGCCCACCGCCACGTTGACTATCTGGGTTTCGACATCGACCTGGTGCATGGTGAGGTCTGGGGTCTGGGCAAGGCCGAGGTGCTGCGTGAGCACCAGGCCGCGGTGTACGTCGGGGACCATGTGCACGACGTAGAGGGGGCCCTGGCCGCGGGAGTCACCAGCGTATCGGTGCTGACCGGGGGGTGCAGTCGGGAGGAGTTGCTGGGGGCCGGCACCCACGTCGTACTGGATGACCTGACCGCGTTTCCGGAGTGGTTGGGTCGCAACTTCTGATCCGAGTCTCTGGCTGATTGGCACCACGCTTGGGCCACGTCGTAGGATTTCCCTCATTGCCCTGACGCAGGGCAGCAGCATTCAGTGAGCAGAAAGGTCGAGAAGGTGCCCACCGGAAAGGTCAAGTGGTACGACGCGGAGAAGGGATTCGGCTTCCTCTCCCGCGAGGATGGCGAGGATGTCTTCGTGCGCTCGTCGTCCCTACCTGCCGGCGTGTCCACGCTGAAGGCCGGTATGCGGGTCGAGTTCGGCATCCTGTCCGGACGCAAGGGCGACCAGGCTCACCAGTTGCGGATCCTCGACGTGCCGCCCTCGGTGGCCAAGGCGATGCGCAAGAAGCCCGAGGACATGGTCAACATCGTCGAGGACCTGATCCGGCTGCTTGAGGGCGTGGAGCAGGCAT
>CAZRKI010000027.1:4136-15645 GCA_964600765.1 uncultured Marmoricola sp. | reverse complement strand
ATGGTCAACATCGTCGAGGACCTGATCCGGCTGCTTGAGGGCGTGGAGCAGGCATATCGGCATGGGCGTCACCCGGACCCCAAGACCGCCCGTCCGACTGCCAAACTGCTACGCGGTCTGGCTGATGAGCTCGAACTCTGATTCCTACTGATTGAGCCGCTGCCACACTAGGGTGGTATTACGCGGGAAGTCCCGCCAGCGTCGTACCTGAGTGGGTGCCCGCCTGCGCGCAGTTGCGCGTCGTACGGGTGGTCTGGTGGATGGCTCCAGGTTTCCCAAGTGCACTTGGGAAACCTGTGACCAATGGGGTTTGGCGCCGATAACTCTTACAAGAGCCCTGGGTGCCAACGGGAAACTGGAACTAACAACGGGTTGCAACCCATTGTTAGTTCCAGTTTCCCAAGTGCACTTGGGAATCCGAAGCCACGTCCAGGTAACCACCAAACCCAGAAGGATCATGGCGCCCCAGGGAGGCATGCTCGAACAGTCCGGTACCACGCTCGCCGGCGCAGGTGGCTACTGCGACGTGGTCGCTGACTCCCCAGGGGATCTTCCCCGCGGTCTCGGGGTCGCTCAGGTCGTAGCTGGTGGACCTGGTGAAGTCGCGGCCGAGCCATTGACCGTGTGACCACTCGCTGTCACCGCCGTATCCGCCGCCGATGTGCAGGGCGATCCCGGTCAGGGTCTCGATCTCCATGGTCAGGGGCTCCCCGCTGGGAGTGGTCAGATGGAGGCGGCAACGCTCAGGGTGGCGGGAGCCGGGCCGATACTCAAACTCGGCCCGCGGCCACCCCAACTGCTCGATCCGCCCATCGGCGAACACTCGGGTGGCGTCGTTGAGGGTGCGGAACCCATCGGGATCCTCCTGGATGATCACGATCACTGCGAAGGTCTCGAACCGGAAGGGCACATAGAGCCACCAGAAGCCCTCTGCTGCGGGCTCATCAGCATTGCGACCGGGCGGCTCGGCGTCCCCGGAGGGTCGCACCCCCCAGGACCGGTCACGGCTGCCGGTGGCCTGTTCGGGATCCAGTCGCAGCTCCTCCCCATCCAGTACGACGACCCCCTCCCAGGCCCCGACCTGGGCAAAGCGCTGCGCATCCAGGGTGGGCCGATTGCGGTGGATCAGTTGATGCGGCTGCTCCAGTACGGCGGGGAAGCTCCCGGTCCAGGTCAGGTCACAACGCACCAGGTCATCAGGCCCATCGTTGAGCAGCCGGATCCGGTGCAGTGGCTCGATCACCTCGACCCGGAAACTCCCCACCTGGTGGCCCAGCGGCCGTTCATCCAGCGCGGTGGACTTGCGTACGGCGTACTGCCGGTCACCGCGGCGGGCCAGCAAGAAGGCGTCCTGCACCCCGAGGTTGGGGTAGATGCCGGCTCCGGCGATCAGCATGAACTCATCGGTGCCGTTGTGGGCGTTGAAATAGCAGCGGTCATAGAAGTTGCGGTCGCTGGAGGCAACCCGCGCCATTGGCAGTGGCGCCTGGTGGATCGGATACTCATCGAGCGGGGTGGGTTTCATCGGCTGATCAACTCCTCCAGAGCAGCCCGGTGCAGGATGTAGTCGTCGGGATCGTCAGGAGTGGTGTCCTCGCCGAAGTGGATCATCCGGCGCTTGGCCTGACGCATCACGATGGCATGCCGGATCGCGGCCCAGGTGAGAAACCAATCCAGGTCGGCCACAGAGCTGCCGGTCGCCGCGGCGTACGACGCAGCCACATCCTCAGCCTGCAGGAACCCCGGAATACCGGGCATCTCGAAGACCTCGGCGATGTCCTGGAAAAAGCGGTGCATGAAGATGGCCCAACCCAGATCCAGTTCGGGTGGCCCGATCAGCGCCATCTCCCAATCGAGTACCGCGGCAGGGGCAAAGTCGCAGAACAGGATGTTCCCGATCCGGGCATCCCCCCAACACAGCACATCTGGGCTGACCCGGGCTGGCCAGTGCGCCTCGATCCACTCAAAGGCCCGGTCCACCAGTGGCAGACGCGTGCCGCCGGCCTGCTCGCAGGTCCATTCGTAGAAGGCTCGCTGGTCATCCACGTGGTTTCGCAGACCGGCCCGGGCCGCCAGCTTCGGTAGGGCAGCCCCGGGATCAGCAACCGAGTGCACGCCCGCGATCACCTCGATGGTGGCCTGCTGCAACCGCCGCTGCTGCTCAGCACTCGCCTCCAGCAACCAACCCCCGAAGACATAGGGCGGGTTGTCGGTGGGTACCTGGCCGGTCACCTGCTCCATCACCAGGAAGGGCGCCCCGAGCACCGAACCGGTGGCCTCGCAGCCAACCAGCGGCGGCACCGGTACGTCGCTCCCCGCCGCGACCGCGGCCATCACGTCGTACTGCAGGCCGAAGTCATAGCCGGGAAAGATCGGCACATTTGATTCATTCGGCGGCAACCGTACGACGAGTGGCCGCGCCCCGGACGCGGTCTGCGCCGTACAGATCACGGTCACACTCGACATGCCATTGCCCAGGCCGCTCTCATCGGCCGCCAATTCGAGGACCGGCTCACCCAATTGCTGGCCAAGCCAACTCTCCAGACCCGGGCGGATCGACTGGAAATCCTGGGTGTCCACGGTGATCTGGTGCTTCTGGGCTGGGTCTCCGGGCAGGATTCCTGGTTGACTCATTGGCTCTCCTTGTCACCGGATCTGCACCCGGATGCTGAGTCGCTCACGCTAGAACCAAATCAGCTCTCGGGCAATGACCCTCGACTGAGTCCCTCAGCGATTGGGGTATCTGTCTGGTGTTGATCCCGGCTAATCAGCCACGGCAAGCGGCAACACTCGCGCGTTCGGCAGCGTCGCCAGGTCGGCACCATCGATCACAATCTTGCTGCTCCTGACCCCAGAACCAATGACCACCCATCCCGCCATGGTGACGGCGGTGTCAATCAGGATCGGCCAGTCAGTTGGCAGCCCGATCGGGGAGATTCCGCCGTACTCCATCGAGGTCAGTGTCGTGGCCTGATCAAGGGACAGAAAGGATGCCTTGCGTACGTCGAGTTCGCGGCGGACCACATTGTTGATGTCGGCGCGATCGGTAGCCAGGATCACCACTGCGGCGGTCGTGGTCCGGTCCCCGCGACGTCCCTGGATGATCACGCAGTTGGCGCCTGACTCCAGGGGGATGTCGTAGGCATGTGAGCAGGCCTCAGTATCAGCCAGCGCGGGGTTGATGGCGCTGGCATAGGCGTTGAGTCCCTCAGCTGCAGCAGCCACTACGGGGGCGAGCAGCTCAGGGCACTCCCTGGTGGGGCGCCAGGTCAGGCCTCCTAGTTCTGGCGTCATCCGACCTCACTGTGATTGAGGGCCGGTGACCGATCGACCGGCCGTTTGATCAGAACGAAACTGGTCCAGGTGGCGATCAGGCCGGCCAGGATTCCCAGACCCAGTTGAGGGATCAGCGGCAGGGCGATCCCGATGAAACCGCCGATCACCCAGGACAACTGGAGCACGGTCTCGGAGCGGCCGAAGGCCGAAGTGCGTTGTTGTTCGGGCACCTGGAGTTGAATCGTGGAATCCAGGGCCAGCTTTCCGAGGGCCTGGGCGATGCCGGCGGTGAGGCCCAGGGCGATCGCGGGCAGTAAGCCGTAGAAGATGGCGGCCACGGCCGCGGCGATGCAGTCAGCCAGGAGTGCTGCGATCAGGGTGATCTTTGGATCGATCCGCCGGGCCAGGGACCCCAGAGCGATGCCCAGGGTGTTACCCAGTCCCGCCGCGCCAATCACCAGGCCCATCAACAACAGGGTGTGTTTCTCCCAGCCGGGCAACGGGTTCTGCTTCAGCAGGAAGGCCATGTACATGGTCAGGAAGCCGGAGAGGATGCGCAGTCCGACGTTGCTGCGGAGGGCGAAAACTGTTGCCGGGGGGAGTCGTAGTTTCTGGCCGCGACCGAGGATTGAGGCCGGTTGCTCACCCACATTGGAGTCCACTTTCGCGGGTAGCAGGATCGAGAGGATCGTGGCGATCGTGAAGACCACGAAGGCATAGCGCAGTGACCACTGCGGGCCGAACGTGGCTGCGCCAGCCGCAAGCGGACCGCTGATTGCGGCCCCAACCACCCCAGCCAATGAGATGCGCCCGTTTGCCTTGACCAGGGTTAGTGCTGGGGGTAGCAGCCTCGGTACGGTCGCGGCTCGAGCCACGCCGTACGTCTTTGAGGTGACCAGACAACCGAGGGCAGCGGGATACATCTGGATCGAATCGGATGCGATCGAATCAGCCAGCCACAGACACAGCAGGCCGCGGATCGCCATGGTGCCGCCGATCGCCCAGCGGCGCCCGTGGCTGAATCGGTCCAGGAAGGGGCCCAGTAGTGGGGCAACCAGTACGAAGGGCAGCATGGTCAAGGCCAGGAACAGGGCTACCCGGTCCCGGGCCTCGCCGGGTTGGGCGAAAAACAAGGTGCCGGCCAATGAGATCGCCACCGCAGCATCCCCAGCCGCATTGAAGGCGTGCAACTCGATCAGTCTGGACAGGCCTGATTCGCGGGCTCCCTCTGCTCCGGTTGCGCTGCGGGTCGCTCGGACCACCCAGGAAGCGGCTCGCCTCGTGCCACGCCCAGCAGCCGCGATCCCGCGACCCGCGGCCCGGGCGCCGCGACCGGCCAGACCCGGGGTCGGGGATGCGGTGTTGGCCGAGTCGGGCTCGGTGTCACTCGGATGGTGGTTCTCGCTCATTGTTGGCCCTATCTTGCCAAGCGGACCCTTGCTGCGGACAGCGCGGCACGAATGAGGGACAATCTATGGGTGACATCAGGCAATACTTCGCAAACTCTCGACGCCACCTCGCGCGATCAGGCCCACCAGTGGCTGGTTGAGCAAGTCGGTGCAGCGGCAATTGGTGAGTTCGCTGATGCCCTCGACGAGGGCGCTGGGGTGACCAGTTACCTGTTCGGCTGCGCGCTTTCTGGATACCCGGGGTGGCGCTGGTCGGTCACGGTGGTGCAGGCAGATGCAGCCTCGCCGGTGACCCTTGATGAGATCGTCCTGTTGCCCACTGATCAGGCAATCATTGCCCCTGACTGGGTCCCATATCGCAATCGACTGAAGGCTGGCGATCTCAGCCCGGGGGACCTGTTGCCACCCGACGAGGACGACCCCAGGTTGGTCCCGAGCTATCTGGCTGGTGAGGACACTGAGGACCCGGCTGCTGAGCGTGCCATCGCCAAGGAAGTAGGCCTGGGCCGCTCGCGAGTACTCTCACTGGAGGGTCGAAATCTGGCTTCCGAGCGCTGGTACGCCGGGCCAAGCGGCCCCAGTGTGCCGCTGGCTCAGTCAGCTCCCGGCCGGTGTGGCAGTTGTGGATTCATGGTCCGCCTGACCGGCCCGTTGTCAACCAGGTTCGGGGTGTGCGCCAACGAGTACGCCAATGATGACGCCCGCGTCGTTTCCCTGGACCATGGTTGTGGCGCTCATTCGGGTGCCCAACTCAAGCGGCGTCAGTTGCCCCAGCCGTTGCCGGACCCGATCCTGGACACCCTCACTGAGGACGACCTGGACGAGTTCTGAGCCATACAGATCAGCGACGATTCACTCGGCGTTCCTCCGTTGGGCCCTGTGCTCGCGCCTGCGGCATACGTCCCAACCCAGTAGACCCAGGCCAAAACCAGCGCCGCAGGTGTAGAGCCACCACAGGTCCCCATTTGCCTTGAGGGTGGGAATGAAGGGCAGCAGGGCAATGAAGGCAACAGCCCAGATGATGGTCCCGGTCAACATGGTGCGGACCCCACCAACATCCAAAGGAGCCACCGGCGCAACGATGTACTTGCGCTTGCCAATCTCATGAACCTGCGGCTCGGGTTGCTCACTCACACACCCAATCTACTTGCTGGGAGGTCAGCTTGGGGGTGCGGTTGGGCCTCTCGGTTTCCCAAGTGCACTTGGGAAACTGTAACTGCCAAAGGTCTGCAAACCGTTGTTGGTTCGAGTTTCCCCAGTGCACTTGGGAAACCGGTAGCCCAGGCCTTGTGGTTGGATGTCTGCCGTGGAAAAACTCTTCAGGATCACCGAACGCGGATCAACAGTTGGTCAGGAGATCAGGGGTGGCGTGGTCACCTTCTTCACGATGGCCTACATCATCGTGCTGAACCCGATCATTCTCAGCAATGTCAAGGACACCTCCGGGCACTACCTGGGTGGCGGCACCGAACCCGGCTCCGGGTTCGTGGCGATCGCCGCTGGTACGGCGCTCGTGGCCGGCATCATGACCATCCTGATGGGCCTGGTCGCCAACTATCCGATGGCCATTGCGTCCGGCCTGGGACTCAACGCCTTCGTGGCTACTTCGATCGCGGCCAAGGCAACCTGGGCTGACGCCATGGGCCTGGTGGTGATCGAGGGTGTGATCATCCTGGTGCTGGTGCTCACTGGATTCCGAACGGCGGTCTTCCACGCGATCCCGGCACAGCTCAAGGTGGCCATCTCGGTCGGTATCGGCCTGTTCATTGCGCTGATCGGCTTTGTGGACGCCGGTTGGGTACGTCGCATCCCGGACATCGCCAACACCACCGTGCCGGTGCAACTGGGTAGCAATGGCCAGTTGTCCGGCTGGCCTGCTGCGGTGTTTGCCTTCGGCCTGATCATGGTGATCCTGCTGTGGGTGAAGAAGGTGCGTGGTGCCATCCTGATCTCGATCATCGCGGCCACCATCCTGGCGGTCATCCTGGAAGCCACTCTCAAGATCGGGCCGATGTTTGGGGAGAAGTTCAACCCCAACGGTTGGGGACTGAACCTGCCTGCCTTCCCCGACGACATCATCGCCAAGCCCGACTTTGGCACGCTGGGGGAGTTCAACCTGCTGGGGTCCTTCCAGAACATCGGCCTGGTCGCCACCCTGCTGTTGATCTTCACCCTGATGTTGTCTGACTTCTTCGACACCATGGGCACCATGACCGCGATCGGCGCTGAGGCCGGCCTGCTGGACAAGGAAGGCGTGCCGCCCAAGTCCCAGCAGATCCTGATGGTCGACTCGATCGCCGCTGCTGCTGGTGGCATGGCCGGTGTCTCCTCAAACACCTCCTACATCGAGTCCGCTTCCGGTGTTGGTGAGGGTGCCCGCACCGGTCTGGCTTCGGTGGTGACCGGCGTACTCTTCTTGTTCTCCATTTTCCTGGCCCCGATCGTGAAGATGATCCCCAGCGAGGCAGCAGTACCTGCGCTGGTGCTGGTCGGATTCTTGATGATGCAGCAGGTCAAGGGCATTGAATGGGATGACCTGGAGATCGCGATCCCAGCCTTCCTGACCATCGTGCTGATGCCCTTCACCTACTCGATCACCGTGGGCATCGGCGCGGGCTTCCTGGCCTACGTGCTGATCAAGATCGTGGTCGGCAAGGCAGCCAAGGTGCACCCGCTGATGTGGGTGATTGCGGCTCTGTTCGTGCTCTTCTTCACCATCCACCCGCTGACCCGGATCTTCACCTAGGAGAGCTGGGCCCGGTAGTCACTCCGCGGGCGTGGGCAGTGGTTGGCTGGAGTCCCTTAACGCGGTGATGTCGCTGAAGTCGGAGTCCACCAGGTGGCGGATCGACTTGATCGCATCCCAGTCGTTGAAGTGCATGCCGGCCACCACCTGCCCGTCCTGGACCCAGAGCGCGGTCAGCAGTCGGGTGTCCCGGTCGCCACGAATGATCAACTCAGTGTCGTTACCGGGACCGGAGTGGCCGTAGTACTCCATGCCCAGGTCGTACTGATCGGTGAAGAAGTACGGCATCCGCGTGTACGGCGCCAACTCGCCGAGCATCGATCGGGCTGCATGGTTGCCCTGGGCGATGGCGTTGTCCCAGTGCTCCACCCGGACCCGGCCCAGGACCGGGTGGTCCTGGTTGGCGACATCGCCGGCGGCGAAGATATTGGGATCACTGGTTTGCAGGGCGGCATCGACCAGGATCCCGTTGTCGGTGCTCAGACCGGCCTGCTCGGCCAGCTCGGTGTTGGGGATGGCGCCAATGCCAACGATCACCAGATCCGGTTGGATGCGAGTGCCGTCGCTGAGGACTACCTCGCGCCCCTCGATACCCGACACGGATGTGGACAGTCGCAGATCAACTCCGTGACCGCGATGCAGATCCGCGATCACGGCGGCCAAGTCATCGCCCAGCACCCGGTGCAGGGGCAGGGGTTCTGGCTCCACGATGGTCACCTCGGCGCCCGCCTCGCGGGCCGCGGCGGCGACCTCCAGGCCGATCCAACCAGCGCCGATCAACAGGATCCGGCCAGAAAGCTGGTTCCTCAACCGCAGTGAGTCATCCAGGGTGCGCAGGTAGAGCACCTCAAGATCGCTGTCATCAAAGGCAGCCAGGTGACGTGGCGAGGAGCCGGTGGCCAGTAACAACCGGTCATAGGGGATCTGTTCCTTCCCGATCTGCACCTGCTGTGCGGCTGGGTCGATTGTGGTCACTTTGCTACTCAGGCGCAAAGTGACGGCATTGTCGTCGTACCACTGCTGGTTGTGGACTGCCGCTGCCTCCGGATCGCTGGTACCGAGCAGGATCCCCTTGGACAACGGTGGGCGTTCGTAGGGGAGATGTGACTCGGCGCTGATCAGGGTGACTGCGCCCTGGTAGCCCTGTTCGCGTAGTTCCTGGGCAGCGTGGGCACTGGCCAGCCCGCCGCCGATGATCACCATGTTCATTTGTTGCTCCTTGTCAGGGATAGGAACTCAGCCCGGCTGCGTGGGTCCTCACGCAACTGGCCGAGGAGAGTGGAAGTGGTGGTGCGGGCGCCGCCAGCGCGGGCACCGCGCAGGCTCATGCAGGTGTGTTCGGCCTCCAGCACAACGCCCACTCCCTTGGGTTGCAGCAGCTCCTGCAGGTGGTTGGCGATCTGGCGGGTGAGGCGCTCCTGGGTTTGTGGGCGGCGCGAATGCAACTCCACCATGCGCGCGAACTTGGACAAGCCCAGGATCCGGCTGCCCGGCAGGTAGCCCACGTGGGCGGTGCCGACGAAGGGGAGCATGTGATGCTCGCACAGCGACTGGAAGGGGATGTCCTGGACCAGGACCAGCTCGTCGTACTCCTCATCGTTGGGAAAGGTGGTGAACTCGAACTCCCTTGGTGTGGTCATCTCCAGCAGGGCGTGAGCCATTCGGCGGGGGGTGTCGGCGAGGCTCTCATCGTTCAGGTCAAGGCCCAGCGCTCTGAGCAGGTCAGCGGCTGCCTGCTCGGCGGCCACTGCATCGGTCTGGGAATGATCGGGTGAGATCAGCGCTCGGTGGGGTCGTACGGCGTGTAGTTCTGGCGGGATCACGACTGCAGTGCTCATGTCTCTCCTTCTAAACAAGATCTATTTCTAGATTAGAAAGCCAAAACTCTTGTGTCAAGAGAATTCTGTTTTAGACTTTGAACATGGATTTGCAAGCCCAGGCTGCCGGCATCGCAGCCCTTGCCGATGCCACCCGCAGTCGGCTCTATGAGTACGTCGTCGCCGCGGCCGAACCGGTGGGGCGCGAACAGGTGGCCCGTGATCTGGGTCTGGCGCTGCACACCGCCAGTTTTCACCTGGACCGGCTGGTCACCGAGGGGTTGCTGGAGGTTGAGTACCGCCGGTTGAGCGGTCGTACCGGGCCCGGCGCTGGTCGGCCCAGCAAGTTGTACAAGCGCGGGCAGCGGGAGTTCGCGGTGTCCCTGCCGCCGCGTCAGTATGATCTGGTGGGCGACATCCTGGCCGCTGCGGTGACCCGGGTGGGTGCTGGTGAGGAGTTGGCTGAGGCCCTACGCCAGTCAGCTCATGAGGAGGGGCTTGCCGCCTCGGCAGGCCGTGATCAGCGCAGTGACTCCGATGCAGTTGAAGGTTTTGAGCCCGTAGCCGGGGTCTTGCGCACTCAGGGGTTTGAGCCTGCTGTCGAGGGCGAGGAACTGGTCCTCAACAACTGCCCCTTCGACGCCCTGGCCCACAAACACACCCAGTTGGTGTGTGGGCTGAACGTCGATTATGTCCAGGGAGTCATCGACGGTGTGGGTAGCACCAACCTCCGGGCCTGCCTCACGCCGTACCCCGGAAGGTGCTGCGTGACGCTACAGCAGAAATGACTGTGGGCCGCCCAATTGGGACGGCCCACAGCCAATGGTGCTGGATGGCTACCTGATCCGTGGCGACCTTGGTGAGACCACGGTGGTGGTCTCATATCCCGACATGGAGTAGGTGACCTGAAGGGTGAGGCGCTTGCGCCGGTCCTTCCGGACGATCTTGTGGGTGCTGCTGGTGGCACCCTTGATCACCTTGCCATTGCGCAACCACTGGAACGCTGTGGCGGCGCCTGCAGGAGTGACAGTCGGGGCGACGTAGGAGGCAGTACGTCCCTTACGCCACTTGGGAGCCGTGATCCTGGGGGCGTTGGAAAGTGCCATTGGCTTCACGATCGGACCCAGGACCGGTGCCATGAATTCGCTTTCGCCGGACGCTGAGCCCGGGCAGCGCCACCGAGGGCCAGATGGGCAGAGCTGCACTGAGATGGTGTGCCCTGCATCTGACGGCTTGATCACATAGAATGGCGCGCTGCCAAGATATTGGCCCTGAACGTCGCCTCCAGCAGAGTGTGAAGGATCCTGGTACCAGCTCCTGCTAACGTAGTCGATACCGTCTGGTAGTGAGCTCAGGTCAATGGTGAGACGCTGGCCAACCACTGGTTTTCCGATGATTCGCACCCGGGACATGTCCACGACCTTCTGGGGTGCCAGATTTACCGTGCCGAGGTTAGTGGGGCCGGTGACCTGGATTGTGGTTGCCTCAGCGACCGTGTCGCCGCCGTAGCACAACACTTCCAGAGCACTAGGTCCGTCGGAGTGGTAGCACAAGCGGTACTGCTTGGTGGAGTCGGCAGAAAAGGTGATTACTCCGCCGGCGTCAGAATACTCATCCTCAGTCTCCTCCCAGGACTTGGACACTGGATCGTATTCGTGAAGCCATGCGTGAGCTTGGGTAGTGCCAACGCCGTTTTGCAGGACCTTGATGGTCAACGGATACATTGCTGCGCTTGCCGGGGCCATCGAACTGAAGCCCACCGCAATGAGGACCCCGGCGACTAGTGTCGCCAATCCCCGCATGAATCTATTTCTCATACTCTCTCCTGATTGGTGTGGTGATGCAGGCGCAGGAGCTCCTGGCCCTCGGGGAAGTTTGTGTGAACTGCCAGTCGGTTTCCCAAGTGCACTTGGGAAACCGTGGCTACCAATGGTCTGCAGACCGTTGTTGGTTCCAGTTTCCCAAGTGCACTTGGGAAACCAACGCTCACCAAACCCAGAAATTCGGGACAGGGATGGCGGGTGCTGGCGGGGGTCATGGGCGAGTCGGTACGACGTGTAGGGCGCGGCTGAGAGCCAAGTCGGTTCGCGTCGGCTCAGTTGTCATCGCAGGTTCCTTCCGTGTACGGCGTTGAATGGGCACCGAAAACTGCAGTTCTGGAAAACTATTGCGCAGTGAACGGGCTTGTCAACTTTTTTGTGTAAGTGGGTATTGGTCGGGGGGGTTAGAGGTGGGGGTTGATTCGGTCGGGGTAGGCGAGG
>CAZRKI010000027.1:0-4126 GCA_964600765.1 uncultured Marmoricola sp. | reverse complement strand
GGCTCCGCAGCGGCGGGCGGTGCTGATCGCATCCCGGGGGCCTGTCAAGTTTTCTGTGTAAGGGCCGGTCATGTGAGGTGGGGGTTGATTCGGTCGGGGTAGGCGAGGGCGAGTTGTTCGAGTGCTTGTTTCCAGTTCGTGGTTTGGTTGCCCCCGATGAGTCGTCCGCTGGCCTTTCGACGACCTGTGGGGAGCCCGCGTTCCTTCTCGCGGTCTTTGGCGCGTTTGTCTTCGATGTTGCAGATTGCCAGCCAGAGTGGTTTCACGGCGGCGGTGTCGTTGGGGAAGTGGCCGCGGTTTTTCGTGGTCTTCCGTAGCTGGTAGTTCAGTGATTCGATCGCGTTGGTCGTATAGATCACCCGACGCAGTTCGGGCGGGAACGCCAGGAACGGGGTGAACCGGTCCCACGCGTTCTGGAACGATTTCACTGCTGAGCGGTGGCGGCGCCCCAGCTCGGATGCCGCGAACGTGTCGAGCGCCTCGAGAGCGGCGTCCTCGTTAGCGGCCTGATAGATAGGCCGCAGCGCGGCGGCGACGGCCTTGCGGTCCTTGTAGTTCACGAACCTCATCGCCGCCCGGATCAGGTGCACGACGCATGTTTGCACGGTCGCTTCAGGCCACGTCGCGGCGACCGCTTCTGGGAATCCGGTCAACCCGTCGCAGCAGACGATGAGCACGTCACGGATGCCACGGTTGGCGAGTTCAGCAGATTCTGACGCCCAGAGCTTCGCACCCTCAGTGGCCTGCACCCAGATACCCAGGACATGCTTGATGCCGTCCATGTCCACGCCTACGGCGATATGCGCGGCCCTATTGCGGACATGCCCACCGTCGCGGATCTTCACGATGAGCGCATCCAGGTAGATCACCGGGTAAAGCGCTTCGAGTGGTCGCGGCTGCCAGTGGAGGACCTCGTCGGCGACCTGGTCGGTGATCTTCGAGATCGTCTCGTGGCTGAGATCGGTGCCGATCGTCGAGGCCAGGTGATGTTGAATATCGCGGATCGTCATCCCACCCGCGTATTGCGAGATGATCATCGCGTCCAGACCGTCCAGGCGCCGCACGCCTTTGGGGACCAGCATCGGCGTGAACGACCCGTTCCGATCCCGCGGGACAGCGAGCTCGATGTCACCGATCTAGGTTGAGACCGTATTCGGCGTGGTCCCGTTGCGGGAGTTCGGATACAGCGATGCCTCCACATCACCGCGGTCATAGCCGACATGCTCGGTCAGCTCAGCGTCCAACCCTCGCTCCAACACAGCCTTGAGCATCCCGCCAAGCAGACCCTGCTCACCCGTGATCGGCTCTCCCGCATCAATCTTCGCGAAAATTTCATCCATCGCGCCCGACGCCTTCAACTGGTCGGCGAACTGCTTCTGCCGGCGACGACGCTCCTCGCTCCGGACTAACAGCACTCATGGTCATCAGTGTCTCCTTCGAGATGAGACCTCACCCCTTACACCGACCATCTGACAGGCTCCAGTGAGCTGACCTTGCAGCAAAACACCGCAAATGGCCAGAAATTCTGAGGAGGATTACTCAAACATGCTGTCGGAGAACAACTCCCGGGCGCCTGGGGAACCATCCAGGGCCAGTGTGGTGCGCTCAGTGATCTCCCAACCGGAGCTGTGCCGGGCCAGTCGGAAGTGGTTGGCGCCGGCCCGGTAGGCGTGGTAGCGGCCCTCGTGGTGGACCACCAGGATTGAGGGGCAAACCGCAACGGCGGAATCACCGCTGACCTGCACCCGCGCCGGGCCCAGGAAGTGGCAGGAGCCGTTGGCGATCAGCCCCTGGTGCGCATCCGAGGTGACCATGGCGTGTACGTCAGCCCGGCTGAGCATGGTCCAACCCTCGACCGAGTAACTGCCGTCCTTGGCCCACAGTGCGGCGACTGGATCTGGTTCGCCGGCATCGACCAGCGGCCCGTACGCCGCCAGCATCTGGGTGATGGCCAACTCGTCCTCGACGCGCTGCAGACGCTCCTCAAGGGCAACCAGTCTGGCCTCGATCTGTTCGGTCATACTCAGGCTCCGATCTCTACCTGCTCGCCCAGGGCGCGCAACTGCTCGACGTAATGGGTGGCCGAGGTGGCCTGGATCTTGATCTGGCAAACGGTCGCCCCAACCGAGAACGACCGCTCGAGCCGTCGTTGGGTGGCCTCTGGATCACCCAACGGATCCAGCGGACGACCCGGAGCCAGCACCACCTCGAAACCATCCGGGGTGGGCACCGAGTCCAACAATTCACGCAGTTGGTCGCCGGTCAGCCCGAAGGGCATCCAGCCATCGCCCAACTCCACGGCGCGTTCCAGGGACTTGCGGGACTGCCCACCCACCCAGATCGGCAAGTGCGGCTGCACGCCGTGCGGGTCGATTACCCAGTCGGAGAAGTCGTGGTGACTCCCGGAGTACGACGCCTCCCGCCGTCCCCAGATGGCCCGCAACGCCCGCAGGGTGTCATCGACCAGCGCACCTCGGCCCGCCCAGGGAGCGCCGAGGAGTTCGAACTCCTCCTTCAGCGAGCCGACTCCGACCCCGAGGGTGAGTCGGCCACCGCTGATCCGGTCCAGGGTGCCGTAACGTTTCGCGATCGCAACCGGGTGGTGGTAGGGCAGCACCAGCACCGAGGTGGTCAACCGGATCTGCTTGGTGTGCGCGGCCAGGAAGGACAGGGTGGCCAGCGGATCCCAGTACGTAGTACCCCGCATCCCGTCGGTGCCCGGAGGCACCCCGACATGTTCGGAACAGATCAGGTGGTCAAAGCCGAGTTCGTCGGCCACCGAGGCGATCTGCGCCAACTCTTCTGGCCCTGCGGTGGTCTCCCACTCCGGGGTCAGGCCGGGAAGCCCCAACACGATCGGGGTGCCTAGTCCCAGGCGCATGCTTGATCTCCTCTGCTGACGGTGCTGTCCCGCTCAACCTAGCCAGTCAGGACCGGGTTTGTCCGGGCCACTCTCACACATCGAAATTTACGCCCTGGGCGAGTGGCAATTCCCCGGAGTAGTTGATGGTGTTGGTGGCCCGGCGCATGTAGGCCTTCCAGGCATCGGATCCGGACTCGCGGCCACCGCCGGTTTCCTTCTCACCACCGAAGGCACCGCCGATCTCGGCGCCGGAGGTGCCGATGTTGACGTTGACGATGCCGCAATCTGATCCGCTTGCCGACATGAAGCGTTCGGCCTCGGCCTGGTCCTGGGTGAAGATGGATGACGAAAGCCCCTGGGGTACGGCGTTGTTGGTCGCGATGGCCTCATCGAGTTCGTCATAGTTGAGCACGTACAGGATCGGCGCGAAGGTCTCGGTCTCCACGACCTCGCTCTGCTTGGGCATCCGGATCACGGTGGGCTCGACGTAGTAGGCGTTGGGGTATTCCTCGGCCAGGCGGCGTCCGCCCCCGACGATCACCTCGCCACCGGCGGCGACCGCGTTCTTGATGGCAGCGTCGTACTTCTCGTAGGCGGCCCGGTTGATCAGCGGACCGACCAGGGTGCCCTCTGCGGTGGGGTCGCCCACCGGAAGTTTGGCGTAGACCTCGGCCAGTCGGGCGGTGATCTGGTCAGCCACTGAGCTGTGCGCGATCACGCGGCGCATCGTCGTACAGCGTTGGCCGGCGGTGCCGGCTGCGGCGAAGACGATGCCGCGGGCGGTCAGGTCCAGATCAGCCGAGGGAGCCACGATGGCGGCGTTGTTGCCGCCGAGTTCGAGCAGGCAGCGGCCGAAACGGGCCGCCACGGCGGGTCCGACAGCAGCACCCATCCGGGTGGAACCAGTGGCAGAGACCAGCGCGACCCCACGATGGGCCACCAGGCTCTGGCCCACGGCAGCATCCCCGATCAGCACCTGGGAGAGATCCTGCGAGTAGCCGGCCTCGGCCAGGGCTTGCTGCAGCAGGGCGTTGCTGGCCAGGGCGCAAAGTGGTGCGGATTCCGACGGCTTCCAGATCACCGCGTCACCAGCCGCCAGGGCGATTGCGGTGTTCCAGGCCCACACGGCCACCGGGAAGTTGAAGGCGGAGATCACTCCCACCACGCCGAGTGGATGCCAGGTCTCCATCAGGCGATGGCCGGGTCGCTCCGAAGGCATCGTCAACCCGAACAGTTGGCGTGACAGCCCGACGGCGTAGTCGC
>CAZRKI010000026.1:0-32001 GCA_964600765.1 uncultured Marmoricola sp. | reverse complement strand
TCGTCGTGGGTGGTAACCCGCGCCAGCTCTATCTGACCGTTGGGCAGTACCCAGTAATGGATCCTTCTCGCTGATGGAGTTTTCACCTGAAGACTGGCTCGCCAGGCAACGGCGCCATCATCGCGAACCCGAATCGGGTCGTCCCCACCCGGCCCGCTGCGCAATCTGTGCACTTCCCGTCCGGCCTGATCATGGGCCACTCCGGTGAGGATCTCAAAGGCAACATCAGCAACTTTCTCAGTCTTGATGCCTTCCAGGATTGACAGCGAGGCCAGGAAATTCGGGCCCAATTGGTAGTCCGGTAACGGACGACTGGCTTGTTCGCTGGGCAGCGTACGGATTGCCCATTGGGTCTCGACGAGATATCGGAACTGACGCTCAGGGTCAGCGAACACTGGTACCCGTGCCTCACCCGGGTTTGATTTCGCGCTGCCTGCGCGCCGCAGTCGGGACCGGGATGCCTTGAGATCGTGCTCAGCTCGATTTGCTCTGCGCTCAGCCTGGTCGAGCAGATAACGCAACTGTTCAGCGTTGTGTTGGGCAGCGGTGAGCTGCTCCTGAATGGAGTCCTGGCCTCGTTTGAGTTGGGCGATCTCTGCCTTCAGCCCATCGATGGTCAGCAGGAGTGTTTTGGTGTTGGGTGTGACCTTCGGCGCGGAATCGAGATCCTTGGCCACTATGGGTGCGGGGGTGGTGCGGGGTCGATTTCGATCCAGGACCATCGGCGTTGGCCTGGGCTTCGGCGCTGGTTCTTCCACCGACTCGGTACGGGTTGGTTCAGGTGGCGCAGGTGACTCTGGTGCCTGCTGTTGCAGCAACGGTGGCGCCAGAGGCTCGGGCTCTTCGACTTCTGGTTGGAGGGGCTCCTCAACCAACCAGGGAGGGCCACCAATCAGCAGGGAGGGAGCCGGGACGATCTCCTCATCGTCATCAACATCATTGAGAACCAGTTTCCAGTCCGGGCCGGTGGCCACCACCCGAGCGGGGATCACCTCACCCACGGTCATCAGATCCCGGAGGTCATCGTAGGGATTGAGGGTCACCTCCTCCTGAAGTACGGCGACCGTCACCGGCTCAGCATCAGTCTTTGGGTAGAGCACGAGTTCGGCCTTGCGTTTGCGAACCATCGCCACCCGGGTCAGGACCACATCTCCCACGGCGTAATCAGCCAGTGCCGTTGAGCTGGATATCAGACTCGCAGTGATGTCCACGCGGCCGGAGTTGGCGTCGTACCTTCCGGAGATCTGCTGCCCGGGCTGCAGAATCCGCTCAATCCGAACATCAGGGACGGTGAGTTCCTCTGCGACCGAGCCCAGGACTCGGTTGGGTAGCTCAACCACACCGCGACCGGCGATCGTGTTGCGCACGATGGCGGTGACCTCGGTCAGGTTTGAAGTGCTCTGAGTTTGCAGCAGCCCCGCGGCAGCAGCCATCCGCAGACAATCGGAGATCAGGTCCTTGGTGGCAGTTTGCCCATCACTCTTGTTGAAGGCGAAGCGCAATGGGGAACTGGCCAGGTTTGCTGACCATTGATGGCCTGTTGGATAGACACGACCAGCGCCTCCGAAAACCTGGGTGCCCTCAGGGAGCCTGGCAGCCAGCTCCCAGGTGAGTTTGCCGGTCTGGATCACATAAACATCAGCCAGATTGCCGACTTCGCGGGCCACCTCGTCGGCATCTATCCAGGGGCTCTGGCGTCCAGCAGGAATGGAGATGACGGCAACCGGAAGTCTTCGGGTGTTTCCATTCAGCAGGTCGGCAAGTGCATTGACTCCGGAGGCATCCTTGACCTTGGTAAAGCGGGACATGCAGCGAGCCTAGTTGCTGCTGCCGACAGATCGTTCCGATTCGTTGGTTGCTCAGCTACTCACCGCAGTGACACTGCTCCTGGGCTCCAGCACCAGGGAGAGGAGTGCTCCGACCACTATCGCTGCGACGATGGTGATGATCACTCCGACCAACTCAGGTCTGCTGGACATCAAGAAGAGCAATGCCACAAAGAGGCAGGTGTCGATGAACAAGGACGTACGCAACACCCGGTCATGCAGCGCAGCGCGAACCTCTGGGGAGATCGGGCCGACTGGTTGTTCGCCAGCCAGTTTGGCAGCGTTTACCAATCGACGTGAATGGATCAGATTTCCGGTTATGGCTGTGGAGATGAACACCAGCAAGGATCCGATCAACCAGGCCTCTCCGAACAGGTCATTACGGATGCCCAGCCAGATGCCACTGCCCAGGATCAGCAGGCTGGCGATTCCGAAAACCGGACTGATCCGCAGCAGCCAGCCGATCGTGTTGACTGCATCCTGATTGGTCTCAACCCGACCCGAGACCAGGACTACCATCACGATGGATCCGATGCCCACAGACAACAGTGAGATCCCGATCAGGTGAATGAGGATGAGGATGTTGTGCAGGGCCATGGGAATCACTTCCTCAAGGAGATGCTGCTCGTAGTTGGAAAATTAGCACCGCTGCTGAGCATGCGATAGCCCCAAACCTGGCATGCTGGGCCCGTGACTGAGCAGAAGCGGCAGATCCGCGTGGTCGGTGCGGTGATCCTTCGGGATGGACTGGTGCTGTGCGCCCAGCGTGGTCCGGATGGTTCGCTGCCGGGGATGTGGGAGTTCCCCGGAGGCAAGATCGAGCCGGGGGAGAGCCCACAAGTTGCCCTGAGCCGCGAGATCATCGAAGAACTCCACTGCGAGGTGGTCGTCGGTGAAGAGGTGGCCACCACCACTCACGAGTACGACTTCGGTGTGGTGACGTTGACGACGTACTACTGCCAGTTGCGCTCCGGTGACCCACAACTGACCGAGCATGCCGAGTTGCGCTGGGTGGCCCCCTCGCAGCTCGCGGCTCTGGAGTGGGCACCAGCGGATATCCCGGCCATCGACCGGATCAGCCACGATCTGGCTTCATGAACACCGATTACCGCTGGCAGGACCAACTCGACGTCGACCTCGACTTCGGGTTCAAGAAGGCGTTTGAGGGTGCCCCGCGGCGTTTTCACCCGCAGATCGTGTTGAACAGTGACCCTGATTCGGTACTACGCGCCCTGCGCGATGAGCTCAAACGCTGCACCGAGTTTGCCTTCTCGGTTGCCTTCGTGACACCCAGGGCGATCGCGCTGCTCAAGCAGGAGCTGGTCGAGTTCGGTGGCACCGGTCGGATCATCACCTCCGACTATCTGTCCTTCAACTCACCAGCCGCATTCGCGGAGTTGTGGAACCTGCGGCGGCTGGGGATTGACGTACGGGTGCACTCATCAACGGCCTTCCACCCCAAGGGCTATGTCTTCTCCCACGTACACACCGTGACCGCAATGATCGGCAGCTCAAATCTGACCGAGAATGCTCTGGCCCGAAACACCGAGTGGAATTTGAAGGTGTCCGCGGCCAGGGGCAGTGATCTGGCCCGACAGTTGACCAATTTGATCAACCAGCAGGTCGAGGAATCCCAGCCACTGACGCCCGAGTGGATCGATCAGTACGCCGCGAACTATCACCCGCCGCGCAGCATCACGCCGGTTGGTGCTGGGCCGAGAGTTCGGGAGGATGGCGCATCAACCCGGGTGATCACCCCGAATGCGATGCAGGCTGATGCCCTGGAGGCGCTGAAGTTGGTCCGGGAAAGTGGAGAGAGGCGGGCAGTGGTGATCTCCGCGACCGGCACCGGCAAGACGATCCTGTCGGCCCTGGATGTGCGGGAGGTGCAGCCAGAGCGGATGCTCTTCCTGGTGCATCGCGAACAGATCCTCGACCGCACCATCTCCGAATACCGCGATGTCCTTGGTGGCCCCGCCTCGGACTTCGGCAAGCTCGCCGGATCAACCCGGGAAACCAACGCGAAATACCTGTTTGCCACCATCCAATCCTTCTCCCGCCCCGAGGTGCTCGGCGACTTTGCCCCAGCTGCCTTCGATCACGTGATCATCGATGAGGCCCACCGGGCAGCCGCTCCGACGTACCAACGGGTGTTGAACCACCTGCAACCGAAGTTCCTGCTCGGGATGACCGCCACCCCGGAGCGCACTGATGAGTCAAATGTCTTTGAGATCTTCGACTACAACGTGCCCTATGAGATCCGGCTGAATCATGCCCTGGAGCACGACATGCTCAGCCCCTTCCATTACTACGGGGTCACCGATGTCACCTACGCCGACGGGGAATCGGTCACTGCGGATGCGGATCTGAGTCGCCTGGTCACCCCCGAGCGGGTCGATCATGTGATCCGGGCGATCGAGACCTACGGCCAGGCCGGGGTTGCTCCATGCGGGTTGATCTTCTGCGCCCGGATCGAGGAGGCCAGACTCCTGGCTGATGCCCTCAACACCCGCACCCTGCGGGGCCGAGAGCTGCGGACCCAGGCACTGGCCGGTAGTGACAGCGTGGAGGTACGCCGTGAGGCCGTGGCCCGACTGGAGGCAGGGGAGCTGGACTACCTGCTGACCGTGGACATCTTCAACGAGGGCGTCGACATCCCCAGCATCAATCAGGTGATCATGCTGCGCCAGACCCAGTCGGCGATCGTCTTCGTCCAACAGCTCGGTCGGGGCCTGCGCAAGGCGAGCGGCAAGGATTACCTGGTCGTGATCGACTTCATCGGCAACTACGCCAACAACTACCTGATCCCGATCGCGCTCTTCGGGGACAGCTCGCTGAACAAGGAGTCACTGCGCAAGAACCTGATCGCGGCCGAGGAGATCGGCGTACTGCCGGGGTTGTCGAGCATCCGCTTTGATCGGATCGCGCAGGCGCGGGTGCTGGAGTCCCTGGCGCAGACCAGGCTCGACAGCATGAGCCGGCTCAAGTCCGCGATCCTGGATCTGCGCCAACGGCTGGGCAGGGCGCCGCTGTTGTGGGACAGCTATCGCTTTGAGTCAGTGGATCCGATCATCCTGGCCACCAAGGTTGATCACTATCCGCAGTTGCTGTCCCGGCTCAGGGTTCAGGAATCGACGCTGACCGAAACCGAGCACAAATACCTCCAACTGCTCTCGCATGAGGTGCTTCCGGCCAAACGCCTCCATGAGTTCGTGATGCTCTCCGCGCTGCTGGAGCGTGGAGAGCTCACGGCCGAGCAGGGGCTGGAGCTGTTGGTCGGTGCCGGGGTGGCCGCGACCGAGCGGCAGGTGCACAGTGTCTTTGACACCCTGACGGTTACTGATTTCCCACAACAACTGACCAAGAAGTACGCCGCTCCGATCGCCTCCCGCGATCAATCCGGGAAGCTGCGGATCGACCCGGGCTTTGCTGCCGCGATGGGGTCCAGCCAGGAGTTGCAAACCGCAGTGGCCGACCTGTTGCATACCGGACAACACCTCACTCTGGATCGCTATGGCAACCAGGAGCTGTTCAACCAGGGGCGGCAGTACACCCGCAAGGACGTCACCCGATTGCTGAGTTGGCCGCGCGCCTGGGCGAGCACCCTGTATGGCTACCGGGCTGACCCGAGCACCGGCTATTGCCCGATCTTTGTGACCCTGCACAAACCCGAGGACACTGCGCACAGCACCGCCTATGAGGATGCGTTGCTGGACAACTCCACGATGCGCTGGTTCACCCGGAGTCGGCGTACGCTGCAGAGCCCTGAGGTCGCCGCAATCGTGTCCGGTCAGGTGGAACTGCACGTATTCGTGCAGAAGGACAATGCCGATGACTTCTTCTACCTCGGGCAGGCCAGCGCTGCTCAGGCCGAACCGGCCCGGATGCCCGGGGTTGATCTCGACGTGGTGACGATGCTGCTCCGCTTCGCCAACCCGATCGAGGCCGCCCTGTATGACTACTTCCACCCCCTGCTCACCTGACCGCCCCCCCCGGACCACGCCGAGGAGGCAGTAGGTCGCATTGTGACCAGGCTGTTGACGTCTGGAAAGCACGGGATTTGCGCTGAATCAATCGCCCATAAGTACTCAATCCATGCGAGTGGTCGAGGCAGATCAGTGGTAGTCATGTCTTATGGGTTTGCGACCTACTGCCGCCTCGGCGAGAGGGTGGAGGTGGAGGAGGCATGACTGAAGCGGTGCGGGTAACCGACCTCGTCGTCGTGCGCGCAACCACCCGGGCAGTCGATGGGGTCAGTTTCCAGACTCAGCCGGGGCAGATCACCGGACTGCTGGGGCCATCAGGATGCGGCAAATCCACCCTGCTGCGCTCGATCGTGGGCACCCAGATGATCACTTCCGGTTCGGTGACCGTGCTGGGTCAGCCGGCGGGTTCACCAGCGCTGCGCAAACAGGTTGGCTACGTCACCCAGGCACCCAGCGTGTACGCCGACCTCAGCGTCGGGGAGAACCTGCGCTTCTTCGCCGACGTACTCGGTGCGGACCAGGAATCAATCGACCGCGCCCTGGATGCGGTTGACCTGACCAGCCTGACCCGACGAAGCGTCGATCGGCTAAGCGGCGGCCAGCGTAACCGGGTCTCGCTCGCCGTCGCGCTGCTGGGAGATCCCAAACTGCTGGTGCTTGATGAACCCACCGTTGGCCTGGATCCGGTCCTGCGCCGAGACCTGTGGGAGTTGTTCGGGGAACTCGCTGCACAGGGACGTTCGCTGCTGGTCAGCAGCCACGTGATGGATGAAGCGGTGCGCTGTGACCGCCTCCTGCTGATGCGCGAGGGACGACTGCTGGCCGATGACACCCCAGAAGGGATCCTGAACCAGACCGGCGCAGCCAGCATGGATGAGGCCTTCCTGAGCCTGGTCGAGGAGGGGTGCGGATGACACCACGAATCACCATCGCCATGGCCAGGCGGGTGCTCCTGCAGATCAGGCACGACCACCGCACCCTGATGATGCTGCTGGTGCTGCCCACGGTGATGTTGACCCTGCTCTGGTGGATGTTCCAGGACACCGGCGGGGTTGGCTTCGACACGCTCGGACCATCCCTTCTGGCGCTGATCCCGGTGATCGTGATGTTTTTGGTGACCTCGGTGACGATGCTGCGCGAGCGCACCAGCGGCACCCTGGAGCGACTGCTTTCAATGCCGATGGGCAGGCTCGATCTGCTGCTCGGTTATGCCATCGCCTTCGGGCTGATGGCCACCCTGCAATCCGTTCTGGCGGTGCTGGTCTCGGTGTACTGGTTCGATCTCCAGGTTGCCGGGCCGATCTGGATGCTGCTGCTGGTCGCGGTGGTGGTCGCCGTGCTCGGCACCGCCATGGGCCTTTTCGTCAGTGCCTTCGCGCGTACCGAGTTTCAGGCGGTGCAGTTCATGCCGGCTCTGATTACTCCACAATTCCTGCTGTGTGGCTTGTTCGTACCCCGTGATCGGCTGCCCGACATACTCAGCTGGATCTCGGATCTGCTGCCCTTGTCCTACGCCGTGGACGCCACCCAGTCAGTGACCACCCATGCCGATGGCATCGCCAGTGGGGTCTGGTGGGATCTGCTGATCCTGGTCGGTTTCAGCGTCGGCTTCCTGGCCTTCGGGGCGGCCACGCTGCGGCGGCGTACCCCCTAATTGACGCTGCCCTTGGTGACCTCGAAGACGTAATAGCGAAACGGTTTGGTGCCCTGACGGCCCAGAGCGTGCACCTGATGGCCATCGCGCTCCGCCCAAAGGGGCACTTCCATGGGGGCGAATCGGTCCCGGCTCCAGATCTCCAGGATGCTGCCCGGGGGCAACTCAGCGATCCTCCGCGCGGCCAGGATCAGCCCCACGGCGCAGGGGGTTTTGCGGTTGTCCAACAGGACCCGTTGGGCATCCATCGCCTAGTTGTCCCGGGGGTTGTCCAGATCATTGATATTGCACACTCCCTGCACTGGAGAGCAGTGCCGGAACAGCGGGCAGGTGATGAAGACGACCACCAGGGCGATGATGGCCAGCACCTTCAATGGGATCAGGACGCCGGGGAAACTTACCCACCACTCAAGGGGCACCCCGCGATACATGCTGGCCATGATCACCCCGGTGATGATGATGGTGGGCAGGGCGAAACGCACCACCCAGCGGAACCGATCCAACTGATTGGCGCCAGCCAGTACGGCGTCCACGTTCGGGTGCTGGCGCCCGACCGGCATCGCGACTGCGATATTCCACAGGGCGCCACCCAGCCACAGGGTGAACGCGGCCAGGTGCAGGGCCCGGATCGGCATCAGCCAGTGGCCACCGACATCGGCGAAGGCCCAACCCACGATGAGCAGGGCGGTCAACCCGGTGCCGACCAGGGCGACTGCAGTGCGGCGTACCCCGATCAACAGCAGGGCCCCGAGCAGCAGAGAACCAACCACCAGTGCCCACATCAGGGCGGGTTGCACCTGCAGTGTGGGTACGACGAGCGCCCCACCAGCGCCGGCGAGGACGAACGGCGCGGTGTAACGCGCCACCTGATCCGCACGATCCAGGGCACTTTGGTTGAGGTCGTCGAGTCGGCGTTGTTCCACCTGGGCCTCATGGAAGCGCAGGTAGCCAACCCGCCAGGTCAGGAACCCTCCGGCCAGCGCCAATGACCAGAGGGTTAACCAGCGCAGGACGATCCCGACCCAATCCAGCCCGAGCCCCAGACCGGTGAAGGTGGCGCCGCCCAGCGAAGCCAGGGTGATCAGCGTGAAGGCGACCTTGGGGAGGAATGGGGTCTCTTCCTTCACGATCACCTGAAGGGTTTCCACTCGCGCCTGGGCACTTGGGTTCAACTCGCTGGCCGAGGTGCTCATCGGTAGCCTCCATTTATTACTAACAACTAGTAATAAATACTGTACTACCTTTCCGTACGGAGCAGAACGGGCTGGTCAGTTTCTATTTTCAGTGACCAGGTAATTAACGAGCAGGTCATCAGCCTTGTAGATCTGTACGGCGACGTTCCATTTTGGCCCCTCGAAGTTGATCGCCTGGTAGCCACCAGCATTGGCATCCGCAGTCGACCGGAACCCGGCGCCAGTCAACTGGGAACGGATCTCTGCGGCGAGATCACCGGAACTGTCCTTGGGCTTGATCATCACCGAGAAGCCGGCGCCAGCCGCTTGATTGACGCTGGCGGCTTGTTGGATGGTGCCATCGATGAGCGGGACTTCCTTGGGGAAGTTGTCGGGGAGCTTCGATGAGGTGCTGAACTCGCCCTCATCGGTCTTCACCGTGACGTCATTGCCGTCGTTGTCGATGTCCACCTTGCCGCCGGTGGCCTTCTCGGCGGCCTTTTCGGCGGCCTTCTCGGAGAGGGTGTCAGTGCCGCAGCCAGTCAGGGCGAAGGTTAGTGACAGGGCGATCGCAGCGATCCCTGCTTTGAAGCGAAGGTCATGCAGTGACATCGGGGACTCCTCCAAGTGGTAGCCGATTTTCAGGAGATCCTAGAGGATCCCTGCGGGCACGGGGGTGATTTAAGACATGGCCTGGGCTCAGGAGTTGAGGACTGGCCCGGGTTGCGATGCTGTGGTCAACACGCAATCGCCACAGTAGCCACCCCCGGGGATCCGGTAGTAGAGGCAGCAGGAGGTGCGGCGGAACTCGGGGGCGAGGGCCCCGGTGTCGAGCAACTGATCTGCCAACAGGACTCGGCCGATTTCCTGGGCCGGCTCAGTGAGGTCTGGTCGCTGTTGACTGATCATTCGGATGGCGCCGAATACGCCAGAGGCGATATTGCCGCGTAGTACTTTTATCGAGACTGAATAACGGGTGCTGATCGTTTCCGCCAGCGGATTGAGGATCTCCCTGATTGCCAGTCCTGGATCAGGTTTTGTTGGGGAGCCGGTGAGGGCAAGTAGCCACGGTCCACCCACGGTCGGTTGCCAGAAGGTTTCGGTGCGGGTCAGTCGGGGTAGGTGCTGCCCCAGTACGGCGCCACCCAGCAGCGGAGAGACCAGTCGGGCAAACAGGCCCAGGGACATGGTTGAGGCGCAGACCCGGGTGTCCACCTCGGAGTTGGCCAGCTTGTTGAGGAAGTCCGCGACGTACTCCACCCGCTCATCGAGCACCTGGCCGTCATGGAGATCGGCGAGTGGGCGCCATTCGCCCGGATCAGATCGGTCCTGGAGGTCGAAGAATGGGCCGAGGTCGGATATCCGCACCCGGGTATGTTGCCACTCGGCTGCCCCATGGGTGGCTTTCGGCTCTCCTGTCCAGCCTTCAGGCTACTTGTAGGGAGCGGGTGGAGTTGCCGAAGACGAAGCGCTCGATGGTGGTCTGTGCGCTTGCCGGATTGTCGGCTGCCCCCAGGGTGAGCAGTAATGGCACGAAGTGCTCATCGGTGGGATGTGCGATCCGGGACGCAGGGGCCTTGGTCCGATAGTCGGCCAACTCATCCACGTCGCCACGGGTAAGGGCATCGACGACCCAATCATCAAAAGCGCGAACTGGCTGCCCAAGGTCGGGGCGATGCATTACCTCGAAGCTGTGGGTCATGAAGCCAGACCCCATGATCAGCACGCCTTCCTCACGAAGGCTGCGTAGGCGCTGCCCCAGCCGGAACAGTTGTTCCGGATCCATCCCCGGCATGCTGAGTTGGATCACCGGTACGTCGGCTGCGGGATACATTGCCATCAGCGGGATGAAGGCGCCATGGTCGAGCCCACGATTGGTGAACTGATGCAGGGGAGTGCCATCAGCCAGGGTGCCAGCCACTTGATGGGCGAGTGTGGTGGCGTCCGGGATGGCGTACTGCAGGGTGTAGTAGCGAGGATGGAAGCCGCCGAAGTCGTAGTACAGCGGCGTGCCTGCTGTCGAGGCCGAAATGGCAAGGGGAGCGTTCTCCCAATGGGCGGAGACCACCACGATCGCCCGGGGTTTGGGCAGCGAGGTGCTCCAGGTGTGCAGGTCGGCCAGCCAGGCCTCGTGGTCGAGTGTGGGTGGAGCTCCATGGCTGACGAAGAGGGCCGGCATCGGGCCATCAGCAGGCGTCCAGGTACGACGCTCGGCCTCCGCGGGCAGGGTGCGGGCGAGCAGCGCGTCGTACGCAGCGGCAGGGGCCTTGGGATTGAAGAGCTCATAGTCGCTGATGGTCTGGTTCATGAGGGCTCCTTGGTTTACGGTTCAAGTAAATCACGCATATGTTGAACCTTCAAGTATGGGTGTTAAGCTATTTCCATGGCTGAACCCGAGGTGCAGTGGCTGTCGCCGGATGAGCGGGCTGCGTGGATGGCCACGGCGGCGTTGATCGTGCGACTCCCCGGTGCCCTGGATGCGCAACTGCAGCGCGATCATGATCTGTGTTTCTTCGAATACATGATCCTGGCGATGCTCTCGGAGCGATCGGATCGCAGTCTGCAGATGAGCGATCTGGCAGCGGCCACTTCCGCTTCGTTGTCCCGGTTGTCCCATGCGGTGAAGAGATTGGAGGGCAACGGCTTCGTGCGTCGCGAGCGCCTGCCCGGAGCTGGGCGTCGTACCAGGGCGATCATCACTGATGCAGGCATGGAGAAGATCCAGCAGGCTGCGCCCGGGCATGTGCAAATGGTTCGGGACCTCCTGATCGATGCGGTTGCGAGCGAGGATCTGGCTGCATTGCATCGGGTCGGCGAACGGGTGTTGCACCAGATCGACCCTGATGACCCCTTCCTTGATGGAGCCGCCCAGCTCCCACCCTCATCCTCCCAACCTCGCCGAGGCGGCAGTAGTTAACAAAGCTTCGTGGCGCCTGATTGCCCTCAAAAGGGAGATATCAGCACTCAACGTTGACTGCACCCAGCCCTCACGACCTAAATTTGGCGGTGTTTGATGCCAAAAGGGACAGATGGCTGGCTACGCAGCTGTTAATTAGTGCCGCCTCGGCGGGGTAGTTAACTCGGCGGGGTTGTTAATTACTGCCGCCTCGGCAAATTGCCACCTCGGCGGCGTAGCGGATCAGGTTGATCCGGTCCAGGCTCACGGTCCTGGGGATGGTGCAGTCGGCCCCGATGATCAGACCCTTGGGGCCTACCTCCGTCACCAGGCCCTGGGTGTACGACGCCACCTCGCTGGTGCTGCCGGAATCGAGCAGGGCACCGGGGTTGTTGTCGAAACCACCGAGCAGTGCACCGGGAAAGATTTCCCGACCCCGGGCCAGGGAAACTCCCTCGGTATGCACCGCCCAGTTGTACGCCGCGGCTGGATAGCCGGCGTAGTACTCAAGATCATTCTGATAGTGCTCATAACCGCAGATGTGCAGGATGTTGTGTGGCCACAGTTCGTTGATCCGGTTCAGCACCTGCAGGTCACTGGGCTTGATATAGCGATCGTGGTGTGCCCGATCGCATTCGGTCCGTTGGGCCGATTGCACCGAGTAGAAGATGCCGTCAACGGCTGTCTCGGCATGGAGGCGCTCCAGAAGCACGATGGTGTCGGCGGCGATTACCTCAGCTGCATGGGCCAGTTGTTCCCTGTGGGTGAACATCAGATCCTGAAATCCCGCCACGTCCTTGATGATGTATTCCACGAACAGACGGAACTGTTGGATCGGCGCAAAGATGTTGTAGAACGCCAGCACCTCGCCGTTGTAGAAATCCACAAGATCACGAACCAGTTCCACCTGCCGGCTGATCCAGGGATGATCGGGATCAATGCGCTTGATCGAGGCCAGGTCGGCCCCAGAAGACACCTCGTTCTCCACGATTGAGGGGTGGCTGAAGAAGCCATCCGACATGATCTTGACGAAGTCAGGCTGCAGTGCCGTGTAGTCGCGTTGGTGCCCCTCGAGGTTGGTGCGCCAGATCCGCTCGGACTCATATCCCTTGAAGGGATTGTTCGGCAGGATCTTCCAGATCAACCGGGGCGGCACTTTTGAGGGCCCCTTCATCTGGTTCTGCACATATTGAAGCGGGGCCGGAACCGTGTAGTAGTGCCACCAGAAGCCCACCGGTACCCGGGGAACCGGCCGTTGCTGCAGGGCATCCAGCACTAGTTGACGACGATCATCGCTCACCACGCCACCATAGTCACCGGCAGATCTGATTCGGGTGTGGTCGTGGCCAAACCGGGTTGATCACTGTGATCTGATGGCTTCGATCGAGGGGGTTTGATGAAGAAAATCGGATACACCGCACTGATGACTCTTCTGGTACTCGCGGCACTGCTGCTCTATGCGGACAGCAAGTTCGAAGGGATGTCGCTGTTTGGTCACGATCGTCAGATCGACAGCACCCAGGTGATCAAGCAGGTGACCCGGGAGGAGCAGGTGGTGCTACTCAGCCTGGCGATCGAGGACATCACCGAAGCCCGTGACGCCAGCCACCTGTGGGGAGACATCGAGATCCCCGGCAGCGAGCGGGCCACCTTTATCCGCTTCGGCTTCGTGGCAAAGCTCGGGATCGATGGCAAGGACGTGCAGATCAAGGATCTGCCCGGCAACAAGTTCCAGATCACCATCCCGGAGTTCACCTTCATCGGGCAGGACCGCCAGCATGTCAAGTTGGTGGTCGAGGATGGGGGCCTCCTGAGCTTCCTCACCCCCGAGATCGACCAGGTGGAGTTGGTCAATGAGATCCTCAACAACTCCACCAAGGATGGATACGTCGACGACCATCGCGACCTGTTGGAGAGTCAGGCCGAACGCTTCTACGGCAATCTCATCAAGGCGGTGGATCCAGAAGCCGAGGTGAGCTTCGAGTTCAAGTGAGTGGTGCAGTCACGACGCCACGCACTCAACCCGAGTGGCCCACTCTGGAGTGGGCGGAAACGCATGCTGCTCATGGCCGATCAAGCCGATGATCACCGCGGCTGCCGGAGGCGGAGCGGTGGGCCAGGGGGTGTAGCCATCGGTGAACACGATCACCACCTCGGGGCGCGGGCGTTCGAGCTCGATGGCGCGGAACCCGATCCGCAGATCGGTGCCTCCGGCACCAACGAGTACGGCGTCCTGGGCGCGGCGTACCTTCTGGACGGTGTGTACGGAGGCATCCACCGAATAGACGTGTACGAACCGGTCACTGGCCCCAAGCGCCTGGAGCGCGCCATCAACCTCGCTGAGCGCCCGGGTGAGCAGTTCGTCATCCATGCTGGCGGAGGTGTCCACCAGGACCGAAACCCTGGGGACCGGTCGTTGTTGCCCAGGGAGTACGACGCCCGGCAGCCGCCGCCGCGAGGGGCGGGTGTAGCTGTAGTCACCGCGCCCGGCCGCCCACCCAATCGCGCGGCGTACGGCGCCGCTCAGCAGCGGCTCCCAGGCGATCCTGGGTTGCAGGATCTGTTTGATCCAGCGCATCGCCTCACCGGGCTCCTCGCCACGAGCCATCAGATGGTCGCGATAGTCGATCGCCACCCGGCGCCGGATCTCGCTGGCCTCGAACCGGGAGACCTCACCGATGTCCTGGTTGGGGCCGTGCTCATGTCTTCGGGGGATGCCGTCGGCTCCACTGCCACAGCCCTCGTCAGGGTCGAGGGTCCCCGGGGAGTCACCGCTGGCGGCGGGTAGTCGGGACAGGTGCGCGTAGTAGATCTCGGCCGATTGGCCGGGAGGCATCTGGATCCCGGCCGCCGATGGCAGCTCTCCGGTGTCCAGATCAGCCCGGGTCAGGGTGTCATTGATGGTCACGTCGGTGGCCTGCTTCCAATGAGCAACTGACTGATGATCAACGTCCATGGCCCGGGCCCGGGTGGCGTGCTCGCCCAGTAGATGCCACACCATGTGCGCCAACTCAGCTCCCACCCGGGGCACGGAGGCCCCGGCCAACCAGGTGGGATTCAGGTAGATCCGCCACTGCTCATCGCAGGTCATCTTGCTCACCTCCTCGCTGGGCACCGGGATCAGCGCATACAGGGCCTGGGCGAGATAGGGCAGATCACGGGGAGCGTCCGGCCCGGCTTTGTTGGGAGTCGGGCTGATCAGCCACAGTTTCGCGGCAGCCAGTTTGTTGAGGTCCATGGCTGCCCACTACTTCAGGATGCCGGCCAATGCCAGGGTCGGAGCGAAAACCGAGATCTGGGGCGGGACCATCGCCCCATCAGGCCGCAGATCAGGGCGCATCAGGGCACGTACGACGGGCACCGCCGGGTCGACTCCCACCTGCGCGGCAGCATTTGCGCAGATCTCGATCGCGGCGGTCCACCGATCGACATCTGGTTGGCGCGAAACCGAACCCAGCACTGCCTGCAGAGCCACGAACACCCGATCCGCCCGCCAATCGGTGAAGTCAACCGAGTCGGGATCGAGTAGGAGCTTTTCTGGATCCACCAGGTCATTGGCCGCCACCCAGCGCAGGTATTCGTGAGCCGCAGCCGGCCCGATGCAGCCACTTAACAGGATCTGACGCACCTCATCGTTGGTGTCGACAGCCTTGGCGAATGCGGCCAGTCGGGCGGCGTAATCCCAGGTGCGCGGAGTGGGGAAAGCCCTGCCCCGGGCGCCGGCGTCCTTGGGAATCGAACTGAGCAGGGACTCCCGGGCCCGCAGGAAACCAGAAACCAGGGCGAACTCCTGCGCCAGGAACCTCGGGTAGTCCGAGGGTACGTCGTGGACCGGCAGCGCTGGCCAACGATCGGTGACCAGCCCATCGACGTACACCTCACCGGGCATGGCCCAGTCGATGTGCACGAACCGGGAGGCGGTCGGAGCGGCCAACTCCCAGCCAGCTGCGGCCACGTCGGCAGGGTTGGCGGCCGCGACGAAGGAGACGGTCTCGGGCAGTTGCAGGGAACCCACCTCATAGTGGGTCAGGGGACGCAGCGCCGCTGCCTGCAACGAGGGGGAGGCGGTGGAGAACTCATCGAAGAAGGCGATCGAGGGGCCTTCGTGATCGGCCAACCGACGGGCCCAACCGGGCGGAGCCAGGTTGACCGAGCCGTCGGGGGTGACCACGGGCAGGCCCGCGAAATCGGAGGGTTCGGAATGGGTGATGATCACTGTCTCCACCAACCAGCCCTGATTGGCCGCGGACTCCACCACCGCGGTCTTGCCCTCCCCGGGATTGCCCCACAGCAGCGCCGGGATCCGGGCGCTGACACAGATGCCCAGCGCGGCCAGGGCGTTTTCGTATTCGGCTCGGGTATTGATGCTCATCAGCTCTCCTGGTTGCGGTGTGCGCTGAGTCTGGCATCGAGCACCGACAAATCCGTGACCCCGTTTTGTACGGCGCGCAGCACCGCTTGCTGTGAGCCCAGGATCGACATCATCACCGCGAGTTCGGTGCGTGTGGGTGCCTTCTCCACAAATCGGGTCTGATCCTCCAGCGAGTTGATCACCCCGAGCGCCGGGCGTTCGCCGGTGGCGTCGTACTTGATCATGAGCTGGAAGTCATCGGTGGTCGGGTGGCAGTTGGCCTCAAGCCAGGCAGTGAGACGTCGGGCGGCAGCGCGTGGGGTCCAACCCACCAGCCCGGCCACCTCCTGCACGACCGCGGCCGTGACCTGATGCCGGATCCCGATTCCGACCTCGTGTCGTGGGATGCCATAGCCAAGCCAGGCCTGCCACTCCTCCGCAGTGGCCATCTTCTCCGGGCGGTACAGGGAGACCAACCAGGTGGCGATGCTGGCATCGGTGACCTGTCCGAGCACCTGGCGAAACCAGACAATCGGGGTCTTGCTGTAGGCGAGGTTCTCGTAGTAACTGACCGGGAGCGGGGCTGACACCTGACTGGCCACTTCAGCAAGGCCGGGTACGGCGCTCGGGTGGATGCCGGCCTGCCACAGCTCGCGGATCCCGGCGGGGTCCCAGATCAGTTGGGTGACCTGCGGGTCTGCTTTCGGGGCGCGGCTCCAGCTCGTCGTACCGAGGGCTTTGGTGAGCGCGGTCAGTTGCCAGCGCGGCGCTCCGGATGCCCTGGACACGTGGGCGCTGCTGAGCAGGTGTTTGAACGCCAACTGCGGACTGGGAAATGTTGTGGATTCGCAGCACTGCTGCTGGGTCAGCTTCGCGGGCAGTAGCCACTGGTCTGACTGGTTGCGGCGCAGGGCGGGCCGCTCGGCACGGGTCTGCCAGACCTGCAACTGGCTCAGCGCCGGGATCGTCTTCTCGACCAGATCCAGACAGGAGGAGTACCCACCGAAGGCCACCGCAACCCGCTCGGCGGCCAGATCATGCGGTGTCTCCACGCTCCAATCGGGATGGATGGTGATCGGGTGCCTGGCCTTTGACCGCTCCCTGGGTTTGGAGCGACATTCCACCACGGTCTCAACCACCGCCGGTAACGGCGTCGCTTTCGTGGTGCCCCCCTTGGTACTCATTCGTTCGATATTGCCAGACGCCGGATCGCGAAATCGGCAGGGCCCGGCGTGTCCTCCCGGGGCCTCGCCGAGGCGGCAGTAGTTCACCTTCGGTTGCGTCATACATTTCGTGATTACCTCCCAGTACGTCATACGTTTTGTGGCCTATAACCCTCAATTCGTATGACGTCCCGACGAAACCTCACGGAACGTATGACGCAAGCAGAAGTCAGCGGGTGTCGGTGAAGCGGGGTTCGCGCTTCTCCTTGCGGGCGCGGGTGGCTTCCTCGAAGTTGTCGGTGAGGATCCGCAGGTACAACTGGCCCAGACCCTCGGCGGCCATGTGGCCCTCGATGGAGGAGGCGTCCAGCCCATTGACCAGGGTGCGTTTGGTCAACTCCACGCCGGGTTGGGAGAACTTCGCGATCCGCTGACCGATCTCCACCGCGCGGGCCACCACATCATCAGCCACCTCACTGACCAACCCGATCCGCTCTGCCTCAGCTGCAGCCACATCCCGCCCGGTCAGCATGATCTCCGCGGCCCGCGAGGAACCGATGGCCCGGGGGAGCAGGTAGGACAGGCCGAGTTCACTGGCGGTAAGTCCGTTGTTGATGCCGGCCGCCCGGAAGTAGGCCTGTGGTCCAGCCACCCGGATATCGCAGGCCAGCGCCAGACACAAGCCACCACCGATCGCAGCGCCATTGACCGCGGCGATCACCGGTTGGTGCAATCGGCGCAGGGTCAGCACGATCGCATCGAGAGCCTCCATGGAGCGCAGGGCGTACGTCGGTCGGGTCAACCCCTCGACGTGGGGTGGCTTTCCAGCCGACTCCTGGTCAGCACCGGAGCAGAAGCCACGCCCGGCGCCGGTCAACACGATTGCCCGGATCGAGTTGTCATGCCCCAGGTCGATCAGGTGCTCGCGGAAGGGCACCATCACATCGAAGGCCATTGCATTCATCCGCTCGGGGCGGTTCAGCGTGATCACGGCGACGCGTGGATCCGGGCGGGTGACTTCGACAAAGCTCACATGGGCAACCTACCCATCCTCCAGGGCGATTCGTCCTAGGGTGACGGCATGGACGTCGAATCCGTGTTCACCACAGTCGCCGTGGTCTTTGAGGTGATCGGTGCGATTGCCATGTGCCTGGGATTCCTGGTGGCAGTCCTGCTGGGCATCCGTCGCCTGACTCGCGGGGATGGCGGCCAGGTGGCCTTCCAGGTCCTGCGTACGACGCTGGGCTCGGCGATCCTGCTCGGCCTGGAGATCCTGGTGGCTGCTGACCTGATCCGCACCATCACCTCCAAGCCATCGATCGACGAGGCCCTGATCCTGGCTCTGATCGTGTTGATCCGAACTGTGTTGTCGATCTCCATCCAGATCGAGATTGAGGGAGTGCTGCCCTGGCGGCGGGCGTTGTTGACCAACGGCGGGCAACTTCTGGGTCAGGTCGTGGCCCGCGAGACCGGGATCGGCGCGCCCACGGGGGTGGAGTCACGAGTCAGGGATCCGAGCAGCCCTAGTCTGGGTGCATGCAAGATTTCCTGCTCGGTGGTGCCGCGATCGCGGTAGGCCTGTTGTTCTGCTTCTACGGCGCCTGGGCGCTGCGGATCGTGATCACCATCTGGGGCGCCTTCGTTGGCTTCGCGGTGGGTGCCGGGCTGGTGGCCGCGATCTGGGACCAGGGCTTCCTGTCCCAGGCCACGGGCTGGTTCGTCGGCTTCGGGTTCGCCTTGGTGTTTGCTGCGCTGGCCTACCTCTACTACGCCATCGCGGTGCTGCTGGCGACCGGTTCCCTGGGCTTTGCGATCGGTACTGCGGTGATGGGCGCGATTGGGATCAACTGGAACTGGCTGGTGATCCTGGTTTCAGTGCTGGTCGGCATCGTGGTCGGCGTTGCCGCGATCATGGCCGATCTGCCGCACCTGTTGCTCGTCGTACTCTCCAGCATGGGCGGCGCCTCGGTCACCCTGACCGGTTTGCTGCTGGTCATCGGCAAGGTGGACAGCGCTGATTTCGCTGATCCAAAGGTCACCGTGGACGTGCCGCACGACTGGTGGTGGTATGCCATCTACTTCGCCCTGGCGATTGCCGGCATCGTGTCCCAGTCGCGGGCACGGCGTTGGGAAGAGGAGCAGTGGCGCCGCGCTGCCCACTGAGGATCACCTGGCTGGATGGACCCTGACCTCGGTCGCCTTGACCGAGAGGAAAATGCCAGTCCCGGGTTGCAACTGCAACTCCGTGAGTGCCGCAGTGGTGATCTCTGCGGTGACCGGAACCACGCCCGCATGGGCTCGCACCCGGATCCGCTCGCCCATTGGCTCAAGCGCGGACACCACCGCTGGCAACAGGTTCCGTGGGCTGCCGTGTGGTGGGTCGTCGTACACCGAGACTGCGGTGGGGGAGAACACTGCCACTGCCGCTGCTCTTTCCGCTGGAGCCTGATCCGGACAGATCCCGTGAATGCTCAGGGCATCAGCGACCACGGTGCCGTGCTGCCACCTGCCGGGGATCAGGTTCAGGCCCGCGATCTGGGCCGCAAAGGCGCTGCGGGGTTGGCGGAGTACTTCCTGGGTGGGGCCGGACTCCACGACCTGCCCGTGTTCGAGCACCACCACCCGGTCCGCCAGCAACAGGGCATCCAGGGCGTCGTGGGTGACGACGATGGCGCTCTGATCGCGTAGTACTTCGCGCAGCAACGACCGGATCTCCGGTGCGGCATTGACATCGAGGGCGGCCAGGGGCTCATCCAGCAGCAACAACCTGGGCGAGGTGGCCAGGGCCCGGGCAATCGCCACCCGCTGGGCCTGCCCGCCACTGAGCTGATCGGGTTTCCGATCGGCCAGGGCAGCCACACCGGTGCGCTCCAGCCACTGCTGGGCCCGCTCCCGGGCCTGCTTGGCCGAGGAGCCCCGCACCTGAGGCCCGAAGGCCACGTTCTGTACGGAGCTCAGGTGCGGGAAGAGCAGCGGATCCTGGGCCAACAGGCCCACTTCGCGGCGATGTGGTGGTAGCTGGGTCACGTCGCGACCAGCCAGCCGTACCTGACCCAGCTCAGGTCGGAGCAGGCCTGCAATCACCCGTAGTACCGTCGATTTGCCGGCGCCGTTCTCGCCCAGCAGGGCGATGGTTTCGCCCTCGGCAAGGTCGAGTTTGGTGCGGTTGCCGCGCACCTGGGCGTCGTACTCAAGGAGGGTCACAGTGCGCTGCGCCCCTGCCTGGCCAGGCCGATCACCGCGACCGCGACCACCACCAGCACCATCGACAGCGCGATGGCGGCATCGGGGTCGCTGACCCGTTCCAGGTAGATCTGGATCGGCATCGTGGCGGTGGTGCCCTGCAGCGCCCCGGCGAAGGTGATGGTGGCCCCGAACTCGCCAAGTGCCCGGGCGAAACAAAGGACTGAGCCGCTGATCAGGCCCGGCAGCACCAGGGGCAGGGTGATCCGGCGAAAGACGGTGCCCGGGGGAGCGCCCAGGGTGGCAGCCACCACCTCATAGCGCTCACCAGCGGTGCGTTGCGCCCCCTCCAGGGAGATCACCAGGAAGGGCAGCGCGACGAAGGTTTGCGCCAGCACCACGGCCAGGGTGGAAAAGGCGATCTCGATACCGAGCACTTCCAGACCATGCCCGAGCAGCCCGCGACGACCGAAGGTGTAGAGCAGGGCGATGCCACTGACCACCGGAGGCAGCACCAGCGGCAGCAGGACCACCGACCGGGCCAGACCCTGCCCGGGGAATGAGGTTCGGGCCAGCACCATCGCCATCGGTACGCCGAGCACCAGGCAGGCCAGGGTGCTGGCGGTGCTGGTGCGCAGGCTCAACCAGAGGGCGTCCAGTGCCGATGGTGAGGTGAGCAGGCTCCAGGAGTCCGCCCAGTTGACCCGGGTGAACATGGCCACCAGCGGCAACACCACGAACGCAGCTCCGAGGAGCGCAGGGAACAGCAGCCACCGGGGAAGGCCAACCCACCCGGTGCTGCTGTCCCCGGATTGACTCATGGACGCCCGAACCCGGCTTCCTGCAGCACCTTCAGGCCAGCGGGGCTGACCACGAAGTCGGCGAACTGCTGGGCCAACTCGGGGTGCTTGGCATCGGCGAGTGCGGTGATCGGGTAGCTGTTCACGGCTGCTGCTGACTCCGGGAAGGAGATCCCCTCAACGGCATCGCCAGCGCTGCGTACATCGGTGACATACACCAGACCGGCATCTGCCTCACCTGAGGTGACCTTGCCAAGCACGTCGGTCACCGACTGTTCCTCACTCACCGGCTTGAGTTTCACCCCAGCTGCAGTAGCTGCGGTCTGGCTGGCGCTGCCACAGGGCACCTCTGGTGCACAGATGACCAGTTTGAGACCGGGCTTGGCCAGGTCCGCAAAAGTACTGATCCCGGCTGGGTTTCCGGCTGGTACCACGATCTGCAGGGTATTGGTGGCGAAGGTGGCTGGCTTCTGGGCCAGGTCGCTGAGCTTGTCCATGTTCGCGGTGTCTGCCGATGCGAATACATCTGCCGGTGAACCGGCCTTGATCTGCTCGACCAGATCCGAGGAGCCGCCGAAACTGAACCGCACCTTTACCCCCTCGTGTTTGGCCTCGAATTTCTCAGCGATGGTGGGGAAGGTCTTGCTGAGTGAGGCTGCCGCAAACACGGTCAGGGTCTTCTCCGCTGACCTGCCACAGCCAGCCAGCCAGCCGATGGCCAGGGCCATGATCAGAGCGATCCCCAGGATGCGTCGCGGACTCCGGGTGTTGTGGATTCTCATTTGATTTCCGTTCCTGTTTGGTGATGGTCATATCCGGGTATTAGTTGGAGTTGGGTGCGCAGTGAGGTGCTGGTCAGGATCCCGACCAGGGCCTGGCTGGCGGGTAGGTCCAGCCATTCCTCGGCCAGCCAGAGCTCGACCCGGTGGTGTTCCAGCGGGGTGAAGGCCAGTTCGAAGTGTCGGGCAGCGGCCTCCATGACCAACCCGGCGCTGCCGATCCCATAGGCCACCCGACGGGCGGCATCGATGTGACCGGATGCGATCGGTCCGGGGAGCCCGGGCCTGGCTCCGATGCTCTGCAGGGCTCGCTCAAGAGCTTTCTGGGCTCCGGCGTCGGAGTCCCGCTGGACCACCTGTTCGGCCCTGCTGGCCAATTGATCCAGGGATGGGGGAGTGGCGATCCCGGCCAGCCCGACCTGCCAGTTGGTCAGTTGCCAGCGGCGTACCGGCACAGATGGGGTGGGCAACTCGCCAGCTGGTGCGTGTACGACGACACCGTGCGCGCGACCTGCAGCCAACGCCCGGATGGCCCGACCCGTGGAAGCGCTGGCGCTGAGTAGTTGGTGCCCGGTGCCGGCCAACAACTCGCTGATCGTGCCCAGGATGGGATCACAACCAGCGATCAACAACTCCGGTTGGCTGGCGGAGAGTAACTTCTCGACACCATCCTTCGTGGTGATCGTGGTGGTCAGACCCCAGCCACTGGCGTCCGGGACAGTGAGCGGAATGGCGATCAGTTGGTCCCCGACCCGCGCACAATTGACCGGAATCCCTGCGGCCAGGGCTTGGCCATCCAGGGTGATGGGTGCCTTTGGTTGGGGCCGGAAGAGCGCCTCAACGGTGGTGTCCAGGGCATCAGCCAGGGCCAGGGCTGCGGCCACATTGGGCACCTGACGTCCGGCCTCGATGGCGCCGATCAGTTGGCGGGTCACCCCGGAGCGTTGGGCCAACTCGGTCTGCGTGAAACCCCTGGCCGTTCGAATACGCTGCAGCACAGATGCTTGGATTCGAGCGGACATGCCAGGATCCTAGCCCACCCCGATCGGGATCTGTCATCGGGGAATACCTGGCCACCAGGATTGTTGAATCATCAACAATCAATCTTCTGAGTTGGGGATGAGTAGTTATGCCAGCTGTAACCGTCGATGACATCCTGGTGTTGCCCAGGGTCAGTGAACCTGATGCCAAGGTGCCCACCCGGCCGGTGGCCTCGGTGACCACGGCGCCGCGTGGTTTTGAGGGGGAGGGATTCCCGGTACGCCGCGCCTTCGCCGGGGTGGACCTGGCGAAACTGGACCCATTCATCCACATGGATCAGATGGGTGAGGTGGAGTACGCGCCCGGTGAACCCAAGGGCACGTCCTGGCATCCCCATCGAGGTTTTGAAACCGTCACCTACATGATCGACGGCACCATGCAGCACCAGGATTCCCATGGTGGTGGCGGTCTGATCAGCGATGGTGACACCCAGTGGATGACTGCCGGATCCGGGCTCCTGCACATCGAGGCGCCACCTGAGGAAGTGGTGGTTCGGGGAGGCCTCTTCCATGGAATGCAACTGTGGGTCAATCTGCCCTCCCATCTGAAGATGGCGCCGCCGCGCTATCAGGACATCTCCGGCGGCCAGGTGGCGCTGCTCAGTTCGGCCGATGGCGGCGCGCTGTTGCGGGTCATTGCCGGGGAACTCGATGGACATCAGGGGCCGGGGATCACCCACACCCCGATCACCGCGATCCATGCCAGCATCTCCCCGGGCGCATCGGTGCGGTTGCCGTGGCCCAGGGAGTTCAATGCCCTTGCCTATGTGCTGTCCGGGCGGGGCACAGTGGGTCCTGAGCAGCGGCCCATCGAGATGGGCCAACTGGCCGTTTTCGGCTCCGGTTCCGCCCTGGAACTGGCGGCGGCCACCAGTCAGGAGTCCCGATCACCGGACCTTGAGGTCTACCTGCTGGGCGGGCTCCCGATCCGGGAACCCGTGGCGGCGTACGGACCCTTTGTGATGAACACCCGCGCGGAATTGGTTCAGGCCTTCGAGGACTTCCAGAAGGGACGCCTGGGTGTGATTCCCTCCGAACCACATCCAGGGCACCTCAACTAGAAACGGTGCCTGGATTCCAGGCGTCGTGACCGCCAGAGAACCACGGCTCCCAGGAGCACCAGCAGGGTCCCGAGGGGAGCCCACCATCCAGAGGGGCCACCGGTTGCTGGCAGGGCCTTGGGCAGTTTGTTCCTTGCGGTTGCAGAACTGACAGCGCTACTTGGAGCTGCCACCACCCCGCCAGTCACTTCAGCGGTGTTGCGAATTGGTGCCCCGGCCCGGCTTGTGGCCTGGGTTACCAGTTTGATCGTGGTGCTGGTACCGGTTGGGATTGGGACAACTCGGGTGCAGGTCACCAGACCTCCCGCGGCCAGGCAATTCCAGCCCTCACCAGATGCCGAGAGGAACTTCAAGCTCCGGGGAAGCGGATCTGTGACCGTGACCGGGTCGATGGTGTCGTTTGGCCCATCATTGGTCACCTTTAGAGCCCAGGTGATCCGCCCCCGGCGCTGAGAAGCGATGGATTTGTCAAGAGCCAGGGTGGCCAACGGAATCACGCTCACGCTGTCGCTGGAGGTGTTGTTGTCCAGATCGGTGTCCTCGGCAGTGCTGTTGACCACAGCTGTGTTGGTAACCAATGGATAGGCAGCCCCACCGATACCCACGGTCAGGCTGATCTGACTGGTTGCCCCAGCAGCCAGTCCGTCCCGGTTGCAGGTGACCTGTTGCCCTGTCGCCCCACAGGTCCAACCAGGGCCTGACCCGGAGATGAAGCTGAGTCCGCTGGGCAGGACATCGGTCACCGTAATCGAGCCGGGAGCCTCAGTTGGTCCGTCGTTGTGTACGGCCAGGGTGTAGGTTCCGTTGCTACCAACCCGGAAGGCACCCTCATGCTGCTTGGTGATGCTCAGGTCTGTGCGGGCCGGCACATTGACCCGATCGGTCACCTGGTTGTCCGAGGGATCGGTATCTGAGGTTGAAGTAGAGACCTCAGCGAGATTATTGACCCATGGGTAGGCCGCCAACTCGACCTCCGCCACAACGGTGATCACAGTGGAGTCGCTTTCCGCAGCCAGGGGGTTACTCAGATCACAGGTGATAGTTGGGTCGGTGAAGGTGCAACTCCATCCGGTGCCGCTGGCCGAGACATAGGTGAGTCCACTCGGCAGAGTGTCGGTCACCTGCACGTCACGGGCCGTGGATGGCCCGTCGTTGTGCGCAGTGATGTTGAAGCTCACCTGGCTGCCGATTGGTGGATTGCCCACATGCGACTTTGAGATCGACAGATTTGTGGCTCGGTTGACATCCACCTCAGCGTTGGCGTCGTTGTTGGTGACGTCCGGATCGGTGGTGCTGCTGGAAACAACTGCTGAATTGACCGCAGGTGTCGCGGTGTCCGCGTTAGCCGCGACCAGCACGGTCATAATCAGTTCCGGTGCGGTGGTCCCGGCCACGAGAGTGTCCGCGTACTCACAAGTAACCGCGCTGCCACTCGGGGTGCACGACCATGGCGAACTTGACGACACGAAACTGAAATCGGTCGGTAGGGTGTCGGTGATGGTGATCGGCCCCTGGGCATCAGAGGGCCCGGTGTTCTTTACGGTGAGCCGATAACTTGTGTTCTGGCCCGCGATCACAGTCCCATCCCCGTCATGAACCTTGGTGAGTTCCAGGTCGGCTCGGGTGTTCACCGTGACACTGGTCGAATCGCTGTTGTCGTCTGGATCATCTCCTGGGGTGCTGGTGGACACACTGGCGGTATTGGTGAGGGCACCGGCGGTGACACCACTGCCAACCCGGGCCTTGACCGTGATGGTTGCAGTTGCTCCGGCACCCAGGGTTGTTCTGTTGCAGGTGAGGGTGACATCGGAACAACTCCAACCGGCTCCTGTCATCTCGACCAGTTCCATGCCAGTTGGCAATAGGTCTGTGACGTTGATGTTGTCCGCATCGGAGGGGCCGTCATTGTGTACCGAGATGGTGAACTCGGTCGCAGCGCCAGCAGAAACCGGGTTGTTTCCGGTAGTGGACTTGTTGATCACCAGGTTGGCCTCATCAACCACATCAACGGGGTCGGAGTCAGAGTTGTTGGTCAACTCTGGGTCGGTTTGCCCACTTGGCCCGGCCACGCCTGCGCTGTTCACGAGAGTTGCTGGACCGGCTCCCGGATCCACCTGGGCGACCACGGTGACATCGAAATGTGCACCTGGAGCCAGGCTGCCCGGCCGGCTGAACGACACCGAGGTGCCCGAGCAGGCGCTGCCATTGATGGTCTGGCAGGTCAGGCCAGTTGGCAGTGTGTCGGTAACCACGATTGGACCAGCGCTGGTGGAAGGACCATGGTTGGTCACCCGGAGGGTGTAGGTCACATCCTCGCCAGCATTGACCGTTGCCGGGGAGTGCGATTTGACGATACCGAGATCCACTGTGGCTCCCGGATCGGTGTCGTCACTGTCGGTGTTGTTCCCGGGCGCCGGATCGCTGGTATCGGAGCCCACGGTGGCTTCGTTGTTGATATTGCCGGTCTGGCCGGGATCAATGTCGACAGTGATGGTTCCGGTTGCCGAGTCGCCAGCGGCGAGGTTGCCGGACAGTGTGCAGGTAACCACTTGTCCAGTGGTGCTGCAGTTGAGGTCTCCCGAAGCACTGACATAGGTCAGCGATGCGGGCAGGGTGTCGGTGACCTCCACGTTGGTGGCATCTGATGGGCCATGATTGTGGATCTGGAACTGATAGGTCCCGGTCTCTCCGGCCGTCCACGGAGTACCCAGGGAGGTCTTGGACAATTCCAGGTCAGCCGAGGTGTTCGGAGTCGTGGTCACCTCATCAGTGTTGTTGCCCGGCACCGGGTCGGTGGTCCCGGTGCTGGTGACAGTTGCCGAGTTGGTGACATCTGCGGTGCGTCCGGAATCCACCAGTACCTGAACCACGATCTGGGGCAGCGCACCCACAGCAGTGGTGCCATTGGCCCGGGAACAGGTGATGGTGCCGGTGGCACCCACTGCTGGGGGGGAGCAAGTCCACCCGGAGCCAGCGGAAATCGCTGAGAACGTGGTGCCGGCTGGGACTGCATCACTGATGCTGATGGTCCCGGTATGCACAGATGGGCCGTGATTGGTTACATCGAGGGTGTAGGTTGCGACCTGTCCCGAAGTCATGGATCCGGACAGGTTTTTCTCCACTTCCAGGTCCGCCCTTGTGGACACCGTGACCGTGCTGGAGTGCTGGTTGTTGGTCAGGTTGTCGTCATAGGTGTGGCTGGTCACCTGTACGCCGTTGGTCAGGTTGCTGCCATCGGTGGTGGTCGCCGGGATGGTGCCGGTCACCGTGATGACTGGGAAACTCGCTCCAGATGCCAGGGTATTTCCAGCAACGGTACGGTTGCAGGTCACGGTTGGAGCACTGACCGAACAGGTCCATCCGGTACCCGTTGCCGAGAAGGGGCCGGTCAATTCGCTGGGCAGGGTGTCAGTCACGGTGAAGACGCCGGTTGCGGTGTCCGGCCCGTTGTTTTTGACGGTGAGTTGCCAGGAGAACGGTGCTCCGGCGATTGCGGTGCCCACTGGTGACTTGGTCACCTGCACATCGGCCTGGTCGATGTAGGCCGAGGCTGAGACCGGACCGCCGTTATAGGGGTCCCCATTTGCCGCTTCGGTTTCACCATGGCTGTCCTCTGCGGTGGTGGTGGCCTGGTTTACCTGTGGGTTGGTATGACCCACTCCCGGGTTGCTCAGGACTCCATTGCCAGGAGTGGCAGTGAAGGTAATCACGACGGTGTCACCGGTGTTGGGCAGGTTGCCCAGGTCCGTCCAGGTGAGGGACTGCACGTCCCCCGACTGGGAGGTTACCGGGTTGATCTGGTTGCTGGCGCCACCAGCCACTGAGACCTGAGCGCTATTGGCGTCGTAGGTCCAATTCGGGGGGAGTACGTCCTCGACATCAATGCCATAAGCCGTGACCAGTCCGTCATTGGTGACCGTTAGTTGCCAGGTTTTGGACTCATTTAGATAGGCCAGTGATCCGCCGACTGGGCTCTTCGCAATCACCACGTGGGGGAGGGCAGCGGTCACATCTGCGGTATCACTTGGGCCGTCATAATGCCTCCGCCCTGAGGTGCTTGAGTCTGCTGAGTAGTAGTCGGTCACTTCTGCGGTGTTGGTCAATTGTTGTGGTGGGGTTGGAGTGGCCAACTCGGCGTCGTAGGTCAGATTGACCGTGGCCCCCGGGTTTATCGGCCCGGTGAGATTCCAGGTGATCACCCCACCCCCTGATGGAGTGGCTCCAGTGAGGGTGCCGCCGTGGCTGATCGTTGTGGAGTTGACCACCACGCCAGTTGGGATGGTGTCGATGACGGTGAGATCATGAGCAGCCGACCTGGTGCTGCCGCTGGCGTTGGTGACACTCACCGTGTAGGTGTAGGTGTCTCCAGGTGCTGGGGTGGCCGTGCTGGTGCCCTTGGTGATGGCCAGTGCTGGTTCGGTGATCGAGACCGTCGCCGTGGCCGGATTGGTCACCAGGTCGGTGGAGTCATCAGCATCGGTGTGGTCTGTACCCGGTGTCTGGTCCCAGCCGAAGGTGGCTGAGTTGATCAGGGTGTTTCCGGCGACCGGACCTCCCGAGTCCCTGACCTTTGCTGTGTAGGTGATGGTGAGGGTGCGCACAGTTGGTGCCGAGGTCAGATCGCCAACCGACCAACCGATCTGCTGACCGACACTGTTCAACGCTACCGGGGAAATCGAGCAACTCGGTGAACAGGATGACGATGACAGGTTCACCGAAGTTGGATCAAAACCGCTGGGCAGGGTATCGAACAGAGCAGAGTTGTAGAAATTGATCAACGCGGGGATTGTCATAGTGACGGTGAACTCCGCGGTTTCGCCAATCGTCCTACTCGGGGTGGACGTGGTCTTGGATAGCGTGCTGCCCTCCACGGCCAGGGTGTTGCTGGTGTTGGCCGTGTAGTTGCCCTCAGTGGCAGTTGGCGTGGTGGTGCCATCGTCGATGCTCGAACCGGAGATCACTGCAGTGTTCACATAGCTCTCCCCGCCGGCGGCACCCGAGTCGACCTGAGCGGTGTAGATGAGTGCGATGGCTGCTCCCGGCGCCACCGTGCCCACGGTCCAGCGCAGCCGCGTCGTACCTGTGGCGCAGCCATTGTTGCCATCACCCGGCACGGCTGGGTCTGTGGTGACACCGGGTGGAAGGGAGCCGTAGGACCCAAAGGTCAGAGCGTCCGGTACACAATCGATCACCTGGGCATCGTGCAGTGGTAGCCGACCATTGGCATTGCCAGCAGTCACGGTGTAGGTAACGACCTCGCCAGCTACCGCGTTGTGCCCGGTTCCATCTGACTTGGTCAGGGTGGGGCTGGGTTCTGTGATCTGCACCGAGGTCTGCGCGGAGACTGGCGTCAGAGCATCGCTGCCCGGTGCGGAGGTGCTGGTGCTGCTGAAGGTCGCGGTGTTGGTCTTGTTATTCCCATGACTGGAACCAGTGGTGTTCACCCGTGCCGGGAGCGTGATTCTGAAGACCTGTTCGGTGGCGCTGTTGTTCACATAGGTGGTCCCCAGGGAAAGGGTGCCAGTGGTGGGATTAAGGGTCACCCCGCCCGGGAGAGGAGCCCAGGGACCATCGTCACTTCCGTCAGCATCAAAAGTGGCCGTGGGTGGATTGGTGGCGCCGATCAGCACGATCCCCGTTGGCAGCGGATCAGTAACAGATCCGTTATGGATCCTGCTGTGCGCCGGCACGCGAAGGGACACCGTGTAGTTGATGGTTTCACCAATGGTGGCCCGCCCAACCAGTGCGTTGTTGGTCTCATCCACTCCGGTTTCATTGGACTTGGCCATTGTCACAGTTGGGGTCCTGACCGAGAAGTCAGCTGCTGCTGCCGGGACATCCTGATCGTCCACGTCGATACCCTGGTCAACGTTGTTTTCTGGGTAGTGGGTGGTTGGCGTACCGAGGTTGTCCTCGGTCTGGTAGGACGCCACAGCTGCGTGGTTCAGATAGGTGAAGTTGATCCTCGGGTCAGTGGGGATGGTCAGTTCATAGGTCAGATCCAGACTGCTGCCAGCTGCGATCGTCTCCGTGCTCGGCAGTTGCCAGCGGATGGCGCTTTGGGTTGCGGCAGTTGAATAGTTGGGTTGTCCGCTGTCTCCCGGGTCATAGCAAAGGCCCCCACTGGCGATAGCAGAGATATCGGTGCAGGTGATCCCGTGGGGAAGCACATCCCACACATCTGGAGCAACCACGTTCTCATCGTTGCGATTGGCAGCAGTACCGTCATTGGTGACCGAGACGGTGTACTTGAGTACCTCTCCACTAGCGACCAAGGCCCCGTCACTGAGTGGTCCCGTGGGGGCTCCACTGATCCGCTCCGCGGCCTTACTCAGCGAAACCGGGGGAATGGCTGCCACCGAGAAATCAACCTGGTCCCGAAGGAAGCCGACCGTCCCATCTGTGTCCACCCAGACCAGTTTGGCCAGGTTGCCAGTGATATCCGGGGCCGGACCGGAGGCCGGAGCAGTCACCTGGCCCTCGATGATCACCTCAAAGAATCCACCCTTGGGTACGAACCAATTGGACCCACTCGGCGTTCCGATCTCCCAAACCGGGGCATTCGTGGATTCGCCGCTGAGTTCAAATGGCTGGCTTCCGGGGCTGACCGTGGAGGACACGTAGTCAACATTCGCTGGTAGCAGGTCTGCCAGGACCGGATTCCTGGTCGAGTTGGACAGTGAGAAGTCGACTCGCACCTTGAAGCAAATCCGGTCACCCGTTGAATACGTATTGGCCGGCAGGCTCGGATCCGGATCGCTGTCATAAGTGTCTGCAGTACAGGCCACCCCAGTATTCGTGCCCAGGGACTTGTCCAGAGCAGGGCCATCAGAGGTGATGGTGGCCGAGGAATCATCAAGAATATCGTTGAGCACATTGCCCGGTCCCTCGGGCGCATTCACATCGGTAAGCGTGGTTGTGGTGCCGGTGAGATCCACGTTGTTGGTGTAGTCATCACCAGAAACCGTGGGGTCCCCATCATGAACCACATAGTTCGCCCGCATCCGGGCGAAGTAGGTGATGTTCAGGGTGTCGTTATGCGGCACATTGACTGGGTTGAATTCGATCGTGAAAGTGCCATCGCCTGGGTTGGGTGTGACGCTGGCGAAATTGCCATTCACTGGAGCGAATTCTGGGGCTGGCGCACATTCTGGGGTTCCCGCGTGGTTGGTCACGTCATCGAGTGGGCACAATCCATCGGGGATCACATCGGTGAGGACAATATTGCTGGCGTCGGCATACTCGCCAGTGCGCAGGGTCAAAGTGTAGGTGGCGATACCACCAGCGGAGAACTGGCCACCGTTGTTGGTGCCGTCCTCGGTTTGCGTGGTTACTGACTTGTGCAGTGCCAGATCCTCTGAAGTGACAGTCTCGGTGTCACTGTCCACCACGGTGATATTTGGGACGCCGTTGATGTCGTTACCGGTGTAGGTGCCACCCACAGTTGCCAGATTGGTCAGGCCCTGCTCTCCGCTGACGCCAGAAACCTCCCTGGTCGGTGCCCCGGTGTTGTTGTCCAGGTTGCTGGCCTGATTCAGACTGGCTGGGGTCGGTGTGGTGCCACCAAAGCTCAGCACATTGGCGCGTTGCGGGATGCCAGCGGCGTACTTCAAGGTCATGGATCCACTGGCAGGCAGGTTTCCGATCTGCCAGGTGATCATCGTGTAGACCCCTGGAGCCAGGGCCTGTGGGTTCCCCATCCCCAGATAGACCGTCTCCACTGCGTCGGGGGCCTGACAACTGCCCGGATCCGGGGTACTGGACAGGGTGCGTCCACCGTACTCCAGGTTGCCGGGGCTGGTGTTGTCCACGCCGCCACACCCCAGGAACTCCAGCTGAGCGGGCAGATAGTCGACCACGGTCAGGGCATTGGTGGGGTTCGCGTCGTTGTTGGTGACCTGCAAGGTGTAGACGGTGGTGTTGTCGTGTATTCCGCGAACCAGCTCATGCTCTGGGCTGGGTTCGGACTTGGTGATTCGGACGGCGGTGATGTCTGTGCTGGTCGCTGCCGACGAGGCAGCTTCGATATGCCCTGGAGCGGGCGTGATGGGTTCACCCTGGGCATCGAACTTCGGGATCTGGCGTGGATC
>CAZRKI010000025.1:0-32061 GCA_964600765.1 uncultured Marmoricola sp. | reverse complement strand
GTCGGGGGTGCCATGGAAGGAGACGTCGAAGCGGGGAGTACTCATGGCAACAGGACTCCGGGGTTGAGGATCCCGGCCGGATCGAGAGCCTGCTTGGCCCCGCGCAGGGCAGCTGCGAACGGGTCGGGGCGCTGTGCGTCGTACCACGGGCGGTGGTCGCGCCCGACCGCGTGGTGGTGGGTGATGGTTCCTCCGGACTCGTTGATCGTTGCCGACACTGCCGCCTTGATCTCATCCCACTGGGCGAGGGTGCTGCCCCAGCGGCCCGGCGCGTAGATGCCGTAGTACGGCGCGGGGCCGTCGGGGTAGACATGGGTGAACCGGCAGGTGATCAACCCGCCGCCACACACCCGGTCGAGCGCGTCCTGGGCGGCGGTGGTGATCGCCGCATGCAGGGTGGGGAACTGGTCCCAGGTGCAGGCGGTCTCGAAGGTCTCCGCGATCATGCTGCGGCGGGCCAGGGCATCGCGCTGGTAGGGCATCCTGATGAAGGCCGACTTCCAGGCGCCCGCGCCATCGTTGCTCTGGCTGGACTCTCCCTCGGTACGCCGCGCCACCGACACCACCACTCCCTGGTGGTCGCCGACGATCTCCAGGGCGCGATCAAGCCAGGCAGTGACCGGGTGATCGGCGGACTCGAAGGCCACGATCAACATCCCGCCGGCGACCACGGTGCCCGTGCTCAGTAACGCCTCGGTGGCATCGAGCAGCCGGGCGTTGGTCGGGTAAAGACCCGACTGGGCCAGGGCCCGGGTGGCGGCGACCGCGGCGTCGTGGGACTCGAAGGTGACGGTCGCGGTCTCCTGCCAGCGGGGGCGTTCCTGAAGCCGCATCCAGGCCTGGGTGATCACGCCCAGGATGCCCTCGGAGCCGAGCACCATCCGGTCCGGGGAGGGACCGGCACCCGAACCGGGCAACCGACGGGACTCGCTGACCCCAACCGGGGTGACCATCCGGATCGACTCGGTCAGGTCATCAATGTGGGTGTAGAGAGTGGCGAAATGGCCACCGGCCCGGGTGGCCAACCAGCCACCCAGGGTGGAGAACTCAAAGGACTGCGGGAAATGGCGCAGGGTCAGGTCATGCGGGCGCAACTGGTCCTCCAGGGCCGGTCCGTAGACCCCGGCCTGGATCAACGCCGTCCGACTGGTCGGCTCGACCACCAGGACCCGGTTGAGCTGGGAGGTGTCCAGGCTGATCGCGGGACCATCGAACCTGGCCTCCACTCCGCCGACCACCGAACTGCCACCGCCATAGGGGATCACCGCGATCCCATCACGGCTGCACCAGTCGAGCAGGTCGATGATCTCCGTCTCGGTGCGCGGGAAGGCAACCAGATCGGGGACCTGCTCAACATCGCCGTGCAGGTTGCGCACCACATCGCGGTAGGCCTTGCCGCGGGCATGGCCCAGTCGGCTGGTCACCGCATCGGTGCAGATCGCCGCCAGGCTCCCCGGTGGGCGTACCCGCGCAGCAGCCACCGGCAGCGCGGTGGGCTCCGGGGGAGGGTGATCGGTGAAGTCATGATCGGGAGCCAGCAGGCGCACTCGATCGATCAGTTCGGCCACTTCGGCCTGATCCAGTTGGGCGGACGTGGCGCCCCATCCCCACCACGAGCGGTGCGCGTGGGCGTCGTACGACTGGTTGGTCATGGGCTGGCCTCCTCGGACAACAACAGCACGCTACCCCGGGCGGGCAGCCCGATCCTGGGTGAATAGGCGCCCGCGCCTTCGGCAGTGTGCAGCGCGGTGCTGGCGGTGGCCCACCTGCTCAGCGAAACCGAGCGCGGGAACGGCCACGTGTTCACCACCAGCCGGGCCGAGCCCGTCGTCGTACGCCGCTCCCAGACGTCCAATCCCGGTCGGCGGAGGATGAGCCGACCGGCGCTGACCAAAGGGTCCTGGGACAGGCCCACCAGGACCGGGTCACACAGCGCCCGGGTGGTTTCCGCGTCCATCGTGCGCAGGTCGTTGCCGGCCATGAGCGGAGCCGCCAGCATGGCCCAGATGGCCACATGCGACCAGGCCGCGGCGCCGGTCACATTGCCGATCCCCGCCACCAACATGTCCGGATCATTGACCCCACCGGGTGCGGTAGCGGCAACCCGGCGTTCGGTACGCCGCGCACACCACAGCACATGCCACCAGTGCGGGGTGATGTCCTTGGTGGTGCGCCACATGTGCGCGACCCCCGGCGCCCAGTCCCAGGGCTGACTAACGCCGTACTCGCTGATTGAATAGACCAACTCGCCGGGGGACTGGACGATGAGTTCAGACATCCGGGTGAAGGCGAGCCGCTCGTTCAGCCCGGTGCCGCAGGAGTCGCCCCGACACCAGTCGTACTTGAGGAATTCAACTCCCCAGTCGATCAGCTGGGCCAGATCCTGGGCCTCGTGGCCGAAGCTGCCCAGTCCGGAGCCATCGCCGTAGTTGTCGAAGATCTCCGCGCAGGTACGCCGCCCGGGCGTGAGATACATGCCAAAGCGCAGTCCCAGGTCACGCACCTGTTCACCCAGCCAACCCATGCCGTCGGGGAATCGATCCGGATCGGACTGGAGCCGCCCATCGACCCGGGCCGGTGCCTGCCAGCCGTCGTCGACCACGAAGTACTCATAACCTGCGTCCAGCAGTCCCTTGTCGACCATCGCGGCGGCATTCTCGACCATGCACTTTTGGTCGATCCGGGTGTGGAAGGCATTCCAGGAGTTCCACCCCATCGGTGGGGTGCGTCTGGTGCTCAGCACCGGTTACCTCACACCCTTGACCTTCACGATCAACACTGAGCCGATCAGGGTCAGCGCCGCCGCCACCGAGTAGAGACCTGAGTAACCGAGTTGGGTGGTCACGATCTGGGCCGCGATCACGGGCGCCACGGCATTGGGGATGGCCACAGCCAGGTTGACCAGGCCCATGTCCTTGGCCCGGTCATCAGCAGAGGGCAACACCTGGTTGACCAGGGCCTGATCGATCGCCTGATAGACACCCCAACTGATTCCCAGGATCACCGCCGCCACAATCACCGCGGTGAAGCCATGCGCAAAGACCAACAACAGGCAGGCGACGGCAACTCCTGCAGAGGAGAGTCCCACGAAAATCTTGCGCTTCCCGGCCCGATCAGAGGCGCGACCGGACCAGATCGCGGTGATCACCACGCACACGGCGTAAATGATCGAGAGAATCATCACGCCCTGGTTGGCTTCATTGGTGGTCATGCCCACGCGGTCGCGCAGGTAGTAGAGCAGGTAGAACAGGGCGATCGCCTGGGCCAGGGTGACCAGCAGCCGGGTGATGAACACCCACCAGAAGTCAGTGGCTTGCGACCAACGGGGTAGCAGTGGGCCACGCTCTGCCTTCGTTTTCTCCTGGACCACGGCTGGTTCCCGGTCGATCAGCAGGAACGGGAGTACGCCGATCACCAGCACCCCAGCGGTGATCAGGTAGGCCACTTTGATCGGGAACATCGCGCCCACGACACTGCCGAGCACGACAGCGGCGGTGTAGGTCATCCCCATCACCCCGGAGATGATCCCGAACTGGCGGATCGGCACCCGATCCGGCGGGATCGTCTGAGCAGTGGTGATGCTGAACGCCAGCACCATCTGGAAGAAGATCCAGGCGGCCATCAGGTAGTAGTAGCCTGGCGCGAACGCCGCGGCAACCAGGGCGGCTGCGGCGGCCAGGGCCCCACCCAGCACCCAGGGGGCGCGCTTCCCGAACCGGGTCCGGGTGCGATCAGAAAGTACGCCGACCAGAGGTGATGCGATCATCGAGGCCAACCCGCCCAGGCCCATGATCCAGCCGAGCAGTTTCTCCTTCTCACCCGGATGCCAGATCAGGATCTGGTTGGCGATCAGGAGCTGGGACGGCGTCGCCCAGGCGATGTTCTGGCCCAGATACATCAACCCGTACCGACTGATCCAGGATTTGCTGACTGGCTTGCGGGTGTCAACGATGCCGACGGGTTGTGAGGTCACGGGCCTCATCCTCTCAGCAGTGGGATGGTTTTTGGGGCGGTTGGGCGCGTCGTACGGAGGGAACCTTCGGTTCTGCCCGGGAATGGGTTGGGTAACTGGCTACACTTTGCGCATCTGGACAGAGGTCCCGGAAATCCTGAGGAGGATTCATCCCATGAAGAGCAGCAACCCGGTGTTCGCCCGATCGGAGGGCTTCAACGGGCGCGTTGATCCCAATGCCTACCCCAATCCTGTTGGTGGCTACGCCGGTTTCGGCGATGCCCCAGCGACCCACCAGGTGCCCGGTGCCGTGGCGCCAGGCGCAATGAGCCTGGACTCTGTTGTGCAGAAGACCGGCATCACCCTGGGCGTGCTGGTCATTGCTGCTGCAGCGACCTGGATGTTCTCCGGAGACCCGACCGGTTTCGGTGTGAATGCCGAGGCTGCCGCCCGCAACCTCTACGTCCTGTCCATGGTGGGTGCCTTTGGAGCCTTCATCCTCTCGCTGGTGAACTCCTTCAAGAAGGTGGTCAGCCCGGCTCTGGTGCTGGCCTTCGCTGCCCTTGAGGGTGTCTTCCTGGGGGCGACCAGCAAGGTCTTCCAGCTTGCCTTCGGCCCGGGCGTCGTACCGGGTGCCGTGGTCGGCACGATAGGCGCCTTCGCCGGCACCCTGATCGCCTACCGCTTCTTCCACATCAAGGTGGGCGACAAGTTCCGGATGTGGGTCGTTGGCGCGATGTTCGGATTTGTGGGTGTCTCACTGCTGAACATGGTGCTGGGCTTCTTCGGCGCCGACTTCGGCTTCAACGGCTTCGGCACCATGGGCCTGATCGCCAGCGCGATCGGCCTCGGGCTCGGCGTACTGATGCTGATCCTCGACTTCGACTTCGTCGAGCGCGGCATCGCGGTCGGCCTGCCTGATAACGAGTCCTGGCGAGCCGCCTTCGGCCTGACCGTCTCCCTGGTCTGGATCTACATCAACCTGCTGCGCATCCTGGCCATCCTCCGCGGCGACTGACCACGACCACCCTTCCCCTAAACACGCCGAGGCGGCACTAATTAACATGCCGAGGCGGCACTAATTAACATGCCGAGGCGGGAGTACTTAACACCGCGAGGCGGCAGTACTTAACACCGCTTCAGCAAGGTGTACGCCGTGCCTCACCGCGCGGTTGGCTTGGCCCTGGTGTTAATTACTGCCGCCTCGGCGTACGGGCTGGTGTTAATTACTGCCGCCTCGGCATGTTAATTAGTGCCGCCTCGGCGAGGGGGTGGGCGGGGCCTAGGCTGGGGGCATGGAGTACGCGAATTCGCTGCTGGAGTTGGTTGGCAACACCCCGCTGGTCAAGTTGAATCGGGTGGTCGGGGATGCTCCCGGCCTGGTTCTGGCCAAGGTCGAGTACCTCAACCCCGGAGGCTCGGTGAAGGACCGGATCGCGATCCGGATGATCGACGCGGCTGAGAAATCCGGCGCCCTGAAGCCCGGTGGCACCATCGTCGAGCCCACCAGTGGCAATACCGGCGTCGGCCTGGCGCTGGTCGCCCAGCAGCGCGGCTACAAGTGCATCTTCGTGTGCCCCGACAAGGTCAGTGAGGACAAGAGAAATGTCCTCAAGGCGTATGGCGCCAAGGTCGTCGTCTGCCCAACCGCCGTACCCCCCGAGCATCCCGACAGCTACTACAACGTCTCGGATCGCCTGGTCCGCGAAACCCCGGATGCCTGGAAGCCGGATCAGTACTCGAATCCAAACAATCCGGCCTCCCACTATGAGTCCACCGGCCCGGAGATCTGGCGCCAGACCCAGGGTCGGATCACCCACTTCGTCACCGGCATGGGCACCGGTGGCACGATCAGCGGGATCGGCCGCTATCTGAAGGAACAGAACCCAGACATCCAGATCATCGGGGCCGATCCGGCGGGTTCGGTGTACTCCGGAGGCACCGGCCGTCCCTACCTGGTTGAGGGGGTGGGTGAGGATTTCTGGCCCGAGACCTATGACCGCGACATCGCCGATCGGGTGATCGAGGTGAGCGATGCCGATTCCTTTGCGATGACCCGCGAGCTGGCCCGCAGCGAGGGTCTGCTGGTGGGTGGCTCGGCCGGTATGGCTGCGTTCGCGGCGGTGCAGGTGGCCCGCGAACTAAATGATCCCGACGCGGTGATCGTCGTACTCCTGCCGGATTCAGGCCGCGGCTACCTGACCAAGATCTTCAACGACGACTGGCTGGCCACCTATGGCTTCGCCAGTGGCGAGACGTCCAGCCAGACCATCGGCGAGATCCTGCACGCCAAGGCCGGCGATCTGCCTGCTCTGGTGCACACCCATCCGACCGAAACCATTGCTGAAGCCATCGCGATCATGCAGGAGTACGGCGTGTCCCAGCTGCCGGTGGTCCGGGCCGAACCACCGATCATGGCGGCGGAGGTGGCGGGCTCGATCTCGGAGCGGGTGTTGCTGGATGCGTTGTACAGCGGCACCGCGCGACTTTCAGACCAAGTGGAACAGCATATGAGTGATCCACTGCCAAATGTTGGTAGTGGGACTGATGTGCATGATGCGGTAGGTGCGCTTGCTGAGGCGGATGCCCTTCTAGTCCAGGAGGACGGCCGGCCGATCGGAGTTCTGACTCGTCAGGACTTGTTGCACTTCCTGGCCCGGAATTGATCTGAAAAACTCTCCCGCTGAGCCTTGAAACCCAATAAATTGGGCCTTGTCGCGTCAGGCCAACGCGGCAGGGCGAAGCAGTGTCTCCCCTCGGGGACTCCCTCCATCAATCCACTGTTTCGTCATGAGCGCCGGCGGAGTGGGTCTCCCAAGTTCACTCCGTCGGTGCTCGCACGTAAGGTGTAGCTGCGATGTCAGCAGCCAACTATCGTGCTCTTGCCGGGGGGTGCAGTCACGAGATAATCGTGAGCCGCTCCCGTTTTTTGTGCACCCTCGAACGCGTCTCCAGCGAAAATGACGCGCGCAATGTGATCAGTGGCCTACGCAGCAAGCACTGGGAAGCCGCCCACCACAGTTCTGCATTCATCATCGGGCCAGACCGTTCATTGCAACACGCCAACGACGATGGGGAACCGGCTGGCACTGCAGGACCACCCATCCTCGATGTGCTCAAGGGGGCTGGCATCAGTGACGTGGTTTGCGTGGTGTCCCGTTGGTTCGGCGGGACTCTGCTCGGCACCGGTGGCCTGGCCAGGGCGTACGCCGATGCGGCTCGCCAGGCGCTGGAGCAGGCTCAGATCGTGGAGCGGTCCCTGCAACAGGTTTGCCAGGTCGAGCTCGACATTCTGGATGCCGGGCGAGTGGAAAATGCGCTGCGCTCCCGGGGCACCCACGTGATGGGTGTGGATTACCAGAGCACCGCGTTGCTCAACTTTGTGGTCCCGTCATCAGAGTTGGTCCGGACGATCGAGAGTGTCTCCCAGCTCACCAGCGGTCAGGGACAACTCACCGTCCTGGGTAGCGAGTGGGTGGACAGCGTCCCGTGCTGATCCTGCTCCCTCCTTCAGAGGGCAAGGCGCTGCCCAAACGTGGCAAGCCGTTGGACCTCGACACCTTGTGCCTGCCCCAACTGAGTGCTGCGCGGGTGCGGATGCTGCAGGAGTTGGTCGACCTGTGTTCAGGCGAACCAACCTCTGCCGCCAAAGTGCTCGGCATCGGGGCCACCCAGATGGAGTTGATCGAGGCCAACGCAGCGCTGTCGACAGCACCCACTGCCAGGGCTGACCAGATCTACACCGGGGTCCTGTACGACGCCCTGGACCTGCCCACTCTGTCCAGTGCGGCCCGGACCCGTGCCACCCGCAGGCTTTTGATTGCCTCATCGCTGTTCGGGATGGTGCGGCCCACGGATCGGATCCCCAGTTATCGACTCAGTGGTGGGGTGCGCCTGCCCCACCTGGGCGGGGTGGCGGCGTACTGGCGCCAACATCTGGCTGATCCGTTATCCGAGCTGGCTGGCTCTGGCCTCGTCCTGGACCTGCGCTCCTCGGTGTATGCGGGTTTCTGGAAGCCAACCAACCCCAACACTGCGACCGTTCGGGTGCTGCATGAGAGCCATGGGCAGCGCAAGGTGGTCAGCCATTTCAACAAGGCCACCAAGGGTCAGTTGACCCGGGCGCTGCTGGAGTCGGCGGCCAACCCGCGCACTCCCTTGGCGCTGGCCGCTACCCTGAGAGACCTGGGCTGGCTCGTGGAGACCTCGGCCCAACCGACCGGAGTGCAACTCGACGTGGTGGTCGAGGAGATCTAGAGGGAAAGCCATCCATGGCCAAGGGCAAACGTCGGGCAGTTAAGAAGCGCAGCCCGTTGGTGCGCATTCTGCTGTCTGGATTTCTGGTGGTTGGCCTGGTCGTCGGGGTCGGTGTTGGCTGGTTCGTCTACAAGGGCAATCAGGTCAGTAGCAAGGTTTTCAGCCGAGGTGGCGGGGTGGGCGACCTGCTGGTCGGGGCCCCCTTGAAGCAGGATCGCAATGGCCGGATCAATGTGCTGGTCTTCGGCACCTCCCAGGATGACCCCGCTCATTCAGGTGGTTCAGGTGGCCAGGGCATGTGGCTCACTGATTCGATCCAACTGGTCAGCATCAATGCCAGGACCAAGCAGGCGGAGATGATCGCGATCCCTCGCGACACCTGGGTCACCCTGCCGAAGCCCTGCGTGGTGGGTTACCAATCCAAGATCAATGCAGTTTTTGAGTGCGCAGCTGCTGGTGATCGTGATGCCCCTGACTATGACCCGCACTTCTTCAGTTCCCTGCAGAAGGAAGTCAAGCAGTACAAGAAGCGGGAGGCTGCTGGTGCGGCCGCCCTGATGAAGGTGGTTGGGCAGGTCACTGGCCTGAAACCGGCGTACTACGTGCACGTCAACTATTCAGTGGTTCGCGACAGCGTCAACGCCGTTGGCGGGGTGAAGGTCAATATCGTGGGCTCTGGCCACGAGGGCATCTTCGACACCAATCTCGACTATCCCTGCCCGCAGGAGCGCAAGTCCTGTCGCCGGGTCTACTACCCGCGCGATGGGGTCTACGAATTGAACGGCACCCAAGCGCTCAACCTGGCCCGGGCGCGCGGTGATGGCACCTCGGAGACCAACCCCTATGCCTGCATGCAATTCGGTCTGGATCGCGGCGAGTTCGACCGGGCCGCCAATCAGCAGAAAATCATGAATGCACTCAAGGTGAGCGCGGTCTCCGCGGGCACTTTGGTCAATCCGATCAAGTTGAACAAGTTGATGAACGCCATGGGCAACAACATCATCACCAACCTGACTGCCTCTGAGGGCCGGACCGCGATTGAACTGGGCAACTCGATGGGGGAGATGAAACCGATCAGCCTGGTGGATCCAAAGCGGCCAGTGCTGACGACAGGGCGGGTCTCGGACCAGTCGGTGGTGATCCCGACCGCAGGCCAGGGGAACTTCCGGTCGGTGGCTGATTACATCCAGGACCAGATCAGGGAGCTGGAGCGGCCGCAACCGGCCACCCCAATCGCCAGCAGCTCGACGGCACCAAGCGCCGGTACGTCAGCCTCGCCCAAACCCAGCGCCAAGCCCACCTATGAGCCGCCGTACACCTGTGCGGGCATCGACTGAGAGCTTCACAACCTCCCGGTCGTAGGTGAGCAGACCGTTTAGCTCGTCCTCGACGTCGCTGAGTTGGGTGTACACCAGCGCCCCCAGGCCGGCTGCGATTTCATCCCGGAGCTGTTCATGCAGATCCACGAATGCCTCGGTGAAAGCGTTCAGGTCCTCGTAGTGCTGGTAGCCGAACTCATGCCCACTCCAGTCATGGCCCGGCACCCTGACGCTGTAACCGCCGTACTCGGTGAGTGCGGTGACCCGGTTTCGATCCGGCTTGCGGGGCATCGTGAAGCGCCGCAGATACTGGTGAAAACTGCGGATGTCACCGCCACCCTGGTCCACCCAACCCGAGACGTGGTTGACCGGACGGGTGGGGTCGAGTTGGGCGACCAACGCGGCCACGGCGTTCGCGTCGAACTGCCCCCAACCCTCGTTGAAGGGCACCCAGGTGCAGATGCTGGGCACATTGCCCAGATGCTCGATGGTGGCCCGCACCTCATCGAGGAACTCAGCGCGACCGGCCTCGTCCTCGCGACCAAACAGCCGGGAACCATTGGGGCTGCCGGCCAGCGGTCGGGGTCTGCGGTCACTGACCCGGATCGGCAACCGGGCCGGCGCCTGGGTCACCAGATGCCGATACCGACCACCGCCGTTGACGAAGTCCTGCCAGACCAGCATCCCGAGCCGATCGCAGTGGTGATACCAACGCAGCGGCTCGATCTTCACGTGCTTGCGCAACATATTGAAACCCAGATCCCTGGCGGTCTCGATGTCGAAGACCATCGCCTCATCACTTGGTGGGGTGAGCAGGCTTTCGGGCCAGTAACCCTGATCCAGCAGCCCCACGTGGATGATCGGGCTTCCGTTCAGGGTGAATGTCGGAGGCTGCACGCTGGTGTCCACGCCCACCTCGCGCATCGCGAAGTACGACGCCAGCTCGTCGTACGCACCCGGCTCGCCCACCGTGAGGTGCACGTCGTACAGGTGGGGGGTGGCGGGGGTCCACGGCCGCAGTTGGCGGATCGGCACCAGGGTTGGGGTGTTGCTCGGGAAGTTGTGGGTGGCACCCTCCAGCTCCAGGCTCACCGTGGTGGGTTGATTGGTGGTCACGGTCACCTCGACCGCGCTCTGGGCCAGCCGGGGCCGGAACCGCAGCCTGGTCACATGCACCTGCGGCACCCATTCGGTCCAGACGGTCTGCCAGATCCCGGATTGAGCGGTGTACCAGATCTGCCCCCGGTCCAGGCGTTGCTTGCCACGAGCGTGGAAGTGGGTCTCGGAGAAGTCCTGCACGCGCACCGTGATCACATTTCTTCCGGTTCGGACCTGATCGGTGATGTCAAAGCTGAACGGCAGGTAGCCACCGGTGTGGGAACCGACCTCCACCTCATTGACCCAGACCGTGCAGACCTGGTCGACCGCTCCGAAATGCAGCAGCAACCGTTTTCCGTTGGGCACTTGATCCAGGTCAAGGCTGCGTCGATACCAGAGCCACTCCTCCGGCAGGAGTTGGCGACCCACCCCTGACAACCTGGTCTCGGGGGAGAAGGGCACCACTATCTGCCCCTGCCAGCTTTCGGGTCGGGCCTCGGTGCTGGTGAAAGCGTAATCCCAGCGTCCATTGAGGTTTCGCCAATCAGCGCGCACCATTTGCGGGCGCGGGTACTCCGGGAGCGGGGCGTCGGGGTCGACCAATCTGCCCCAGCGGGTGATCACCGGCCGGGCACAGGGACACCGGTCTTGGCGTGACAGCGATATCCGAATGGGTTCTTGTGCAGGTACTGCTGGTGGTGGTCCTCGGCGTAGTAGTACGTCGGTGCCACCTTGATCTCGGTGGTGATCGGACCGAACCCCCGCTTGGTCAACTCCGGTTGGTAGCGCTCGGTGACCGCGCGGGCGACCCGCTCCTGATCTGGGGTGGTGTAGTAGATCGCGGAGCGGTACTGGGTGCCGCGGTCATTGCCCTGACGCATCCCCTGAGTCGGGTCGTGCACCTCGTAGAAGATGCGGACCAGATCCTCATAGCCGACCCGGCTGGGATCGAAGACCACCCGAACAGCCTCGGTGTGGCCGGTCCTCCCGCTGCACACCTCCTCATAGGTCGGATGCTGGGTGAAGCCGCCGGCGTACCCGACGCTGGTGGACCAAACTCCGGGGGTCTGCCAGTAGATCTCCTCGGCACCCCAGAAACACCCCAGACCAAAGATCGCCACCTCATAACCATCGGGGACCTGGTCGGTGACCAGGGGTGCATCCAGCACCTGATGGCGGTCTGCCAACACGAATGGCGACTCGGTGCGGCCGGGCAGCGCCTGATCGGGTTCGACCATCGTGGGGTTGGTGCCAAACATGGATCGAGGCTACTCCGGCTCAGCGCACAGCGCACGCACGGAATCAGGGATCTGGACACCGCTGGCCCATTGTGAGGGCAGTGGTGGTCCATAGTTGGTTTGCACCGGCACCAGACCGGTCCAGATGCTGGGGTCAGCCGGTTCCTCCACCCCATCGGTCTGTACGGCGGCTGTCCAGTTGTCTGGCCCGATCCGAAGGGCCAGCGTCATCGTGGCAGCCAGTTCCTTGCGGGTCGGGACCGGCACCTCCCGGCTGCGACCGGGGATCAACACATCACTCATCGCGACCAGTGCATCCTGAGCTTCAGCACCCTGCAGAATCTGCAATGGTCCACGCAGTACGGCGGAGCGATAGGTGGCTGATGAGTCAAACAAGGTGTCAGCAACAACGATCCCATCCAGCACCCACACGCAGTACGACGCCTCGGTCCCCGCGGCCGCCTGCCGCAGGGCACCCGCCCCGGTGGAGCCATGCAGGATCAACTGATCGCCAACCCGGGCATGCAGTAGCGGCACCGACCAGGGCCGGGCTTCATGGACGGTGGAAAGGACTCCTACCCGGGTCGCGGCCAGGATCTGATGCAGGGTGGGCAGGTCATGCCGAGCCCGCTCGGGCATCCGGTTCAGTTGATCCATCCGCACATCGTTTCACCCCGGTTGGTCAGGGCTGGCTAGGCTCCAACCCGTGAGTGCAGAATCCAGGCAGCGTCATCCGGGCTCCGGTTTTGAGACCCGGGCCATCCACGCCGGCTATGAACCCGACCCAACCACCGGAGCGGTGATCCCACCGATCTTCGCCACCTCCACCTACAAACAGGACGGGGTCGGCGGCCTTCGCAGTGGTTATGAATACAGCCGCAGCGCCAATCCGACCCGGACCGCGCTGGAGGAGACCATCGCAGCCCTGGAGGAGGGGGCTCATGGTTTCGCCTTCGCCAGCGGACTGGCAGCCGAGGACACCCTGATCCGGTCGCTGCTGAAACCGGGGGATCACCTGGTCATCCCCAACGATGCTTATGGCGGCACTTTTCGGCTGATCGACAAGGTGTGTGTGCCCTGGGGGATCGAGTACACCACCGCTCAGGTCAGCGACCCAGAGGCGGTCCGGGCCGCGATCCAGCCAGGTCGCACCAAGCTGGTGTGGGTCGAGACCCCCACCAATCCACTGCTCAATATCGGTGACATCGAGTTGCTGGCGACGATCAGCCACGAAGCGGGTGCCATGCTGGTCGTGGACAACACCTTCGCCTCGCCGTACCTGCAACAACCCCTGAGGCTGGGCGCCGATGTGGTGGTGCATTCCACCACGAAGTACTGCGGTGGGCACTCCGATGTGGTCGGCGGCGCGCTGGTGGTCAATGACCCGACTCTGGCTGAGGCGCTGGCTTTTCATCAGAACTCCATCGGTGGGGTGGCTGGTCCCTTCGACGCCTGGTTGACCCTGCGTGGGTTGAAGACCCTGGCGTTGCGGATGGAACGTCACTGCGACAACGCCGAGGCTGTCGTGTCCTATCTGGAGGGGCGCGATGACGTTGAGCAGATCTACTATCCCGGGCTGAGCAGCCATCCGGGCCATGAGGTCGCAGCCCGGCAGATGCGTCGCTTTGGTGGCATCGTCAGTTTCCGGGTGGGCAGTGAACAACGGGCGCTGGATGCATGTGCCCGGGCCAGGGTGTTCACCCTGGGTGAGTCCCTGGGTGGGGTGGAGTCGCTGATCGAGCACCCGGGTCGGATGACCCATGCCTCAGTGGCCGGCACCGAACTGGAGGTGCCCAATGACCTGATCCGGCTCAGCGTTGGCATCGAAACCGCCGCCGATTTGATCGCCGATCTGGACCAGGCTCTGACAAGCTAGGGTCGTGGGCTTCTCACTGAAGGGTTTTCAACAGCGCCGGGCAGCCCGGGCCGCAGCCCGGTCCGAGCGAGAGGCTGCCTCGGAACGTGAGCTGGCCGCGCGGTTGCGCGCCCAGTGGGAGGAAGGCCGCGCAGCTCGCCGCGAGTCCCTGGAGTTGAAGGCGATCCCCGAACCGGTGCCCACCGAGTACCGCATCCCCAGGGTGCCGTACGGCGTGGACCTGGCCGCTGCCTGGTCGTGGCGGCTGCTGGTAATCGCTGGTGCCCTCGCGATCCTGCTTTACCTGCTCGATGCCTTCATGATCGTGGTGCTGCCACTGGCCATCGCCTTGTTCATCGCGGCGCTGTGTGAGCCCCTGGTGAGTTGGCTGTCCAGATGGCTGCCACGCAAGGCATCCGCGCTGCTGGTCGTGGTGCTGGGGCTGGCATTGGTCGGCCTGACTGGAGCCTTCGTGGGTGCCCAGTTGTCCACCGGATTCACTGGTCTGTCGACCAAGGTCGTCGATGGGATCGAGCAGATCCAGGACTGGCTGCGCACCGGTCCGCTGCACATCACCGACAAGGAGATCAACCAGGCGATCGCCACGATCCAGAAGATGATCAGCGAGAGCAGCCGCGAGGCGCTCATCCAGGCGACCGAGGTCGGCACCGCCGTGGGTCACACCGTCGCGGGAGCCTTCATCATCCTGTTCGCCAGCTACTTCTTCATGGCTGATGGCGCCCTGATCTGGAACTGGGTGGTCCGCCTGTTCCCCCGCGCCGGTCGGATGCGGGCCGACTCATCGGGGCGGGTGGCCTGGAGGTCGTTGACCCAGTTCGTCCGGGCCACGGTCCTGGTCGCGGCCACCGATGCGATCGGCATCATGATCGTGGCCGCCAGCCTCGGGTTGCCCCTGGTCTGGCCTATCGGTGTGCTGGTCTTCCTGGGCGCCTTCGTGCCGATGGTCGGCGCGTTCATCTCCGGTACGGCGGCGGTGCTGGTGGCGCTGGTGGCCAAGGGGCCGGTGGTGGCGCTGATCATGTTTGGCGGGGTGATCCTGGTGCAGCAGATCGAGGCCCACGTGTTGCAGCCCTTCCTGATGGGCCGGTTCGTCTCGGTGCATCCGCTCGGGGTCATCGTGGCGATCGCGATCGGCGTACTGGTCGCCGGCATTCCGGGCGCGCTGATCGCCGTACCCCTGGTGGCGTCGTTGAACGCAGTCGGGCTGCACCTTGCCGAACCACCAACTGCTGAGGAGCCGCCGGATAGCGAACCCGTGGATACCCCGGAGCCGAGCGACGCCGATGACTGAGGTGTCGCTGGCTGGGATCCAACGGGCTGCTGGTGAGCTCGAGGGGATAGCCATCCGCACCCCGATGGAGGAAACCCGCTGGTTGTCGGCCATCGAGAAGGGGCCGGTGCTGCTGAAGTGCGAAAACCTGCAGCGCACCGGGTCATTCAAGATCCGCGGGGCCTACGTCCGGATCTCCCGGCTCAGCCCGGAGGAGCGGGCCAGGGGAGTGGTGGCCGCCTCGGCCGGTAATCATGCCCAGGGGGTGGCCCTGGCCGCATCGATGCTGGGCATCAGAGCAACGGTGTTCATGCCCGAGGGAGCACCAATCCCCAAATACAACGCCACGATTGGGTACGGCGCCCACGTCGAGCTGGTCGGCTCCGACCTCACCCAGACGATCGAGGCCGCTATCGACTTCGCCGAGCGCACCGGCGCGGTGATGATCCATCCCTATGACAACTCCGATGTGATCCTGGGGCAGGGAACCCTGGGTCTGGAGATCCTCGAACAGGCACCCCAGGCCGCCAGCGTCCTGGTGCCCACTGGCGGTGGCGGATTACTCTCCGGGGTCGCGGTGGCGATCAAGTCCCAGCGCCCGGACATCAAGGTGATCGGGGTGCAGGCCGAAATGGCTGCAGCCTGGCCCACCTCACTGGCCAAGGGTCACCCAGTGCAACTCCAGTCGATGGCCACCATGGCTGATGGCATCGCGGTGGCGCTACCGGGGGACGCCTGCTTCGAGCCGGTCGAGCGGCATGTGGACGACATCATCACCGTCAGTGAGGACCTGATCGCCAGAGCCCTGGTGCAACTCCTCGAACGGGCCAAGATGGTCGTCGAACCGGCCGGGGCGACCGCAGTGGCTGCGGTGCTTGATCACCCGGAACGCTTCGCGACCCCGACGGTTTGTTTGCTTTCCGGCGGGAACATCGACCCGTTGCTGATGGGCAAACTGATCCGTCAGGGCATGGCCGCCAGTGGGCGCTATCTGCATCTGACCGTGCGAATTCCCGACGTACCGGGTGGGTTGGCGCAACTACTGGGTGAGTTGGCCGCAGCCGGGGTCAACGTGCTGGAGGTGGGCCATGACCGCACCTCCAACTCGCTGCGGGTGGGTGAGGTCGATGTGTCCCTGCAACTGGAGACGCGGGGCAGCGAGCATGCCCGCGCCGTACTGGATCGGTTGGGCCTGGATCAGTCGACGTAGGGGACCGCGTCGAGGATCTCGACGTCGATCAGCTTGCCGCTGGGAGCCTTGTAGGAGACGGTGTCGCCCTTGCGGCTGCCGTTGATCGCCTCGCCCAGTGCTGACTGGGGCGAGAACACCTCCAGGTCATCGCCAGCCATCTCGCGGGCGCCGAGCAGGAAGGTCTGCTCCTGCCCCAGGGCCGGGAATCGTACGGTCACCTTCATGCCGGGCTCGACGATCCCGTCATCGGGAGGGGTCTCGCCAACCTTGGCGCGCTGCAACATGTCCTGGAGTTGGGCAATCCGACCGTCGATCTTGCCGAGTTCGTCGCGGGCCGCGTGATATCCGGCGTTCTCCTTCAGATCGCCCTCATCGCGAGCCTCACTGACCCGCTTGACGACCTCCACGCGCTTGACCTCCTTGAGCTCAGTGAGCTCGGCGGTCAGCTCATCGAAGGAAGTCTGGGTCAACCAGATCACATTCTTGTCCGGTGCGGACTGCGACATCGAAGAACTCCTCTTTGACATAAAAAATTCACCGCCCCTACCGGATGGAAGAGGCGGATACGACTCCCAGTCTACAAGCCCCCCGCCAGCCTGTCGACGTACTTCCCAATTGTCTGGAATGGGAGTTGCGCAGTTTCCCACGGGCCCATGGGAACCTGGCACGTTCAACGGTATACACCCCGTTGTTTGTGGATGTTGCCCATGGGCCCGTGGGAAACTGCCGGACCTACTACCTCGGCCGCTGCTGCCGCTCGGTACTGCACCCGACCAACTCGACTGCGTTGGTACGACGCTCGGTGCGGATGTCGATAGTGTGCACCATTCGTTTGGTGGTGCCGGTGACCTTGAAGTTGACCTCGCCGACGGTGCTGTGATCGGCGCCAAGCGCCTTGACCAGGCAATTCGCCTTGATTTCGGGGCTGTCCAGTTCGACCACGATCCGGGCCCGGGTGGCGTGGTCGCTGATGATGTCGAAGCCCTGGAGGTCGGATTGGACATCTGGGGTGCTCTGGAACCACATCGCCCAGGCCAGCCAAACCAGGGCCAGACTCACGAACAGGATCGAGATGACCGCGAAGATACGTCGTGCCACCGGGTTGGTGCGCCCGTACCGGGTGCTGACATCGTCATCTGGCAGTGGCGCTGGTTTGAACGGGGGCACGACAGCGATTGTCTCATCCCCTCCTAGGATTATCGCCATGCCTGTCACCTCTGCGGAGTCCGCCAAGCCGGGCGCTGGACTGCGCTTGATGCATGTCCACGCTCATCCTGACGACGAATCCAGCAAGGGCGCGGCATCCACCGCTCGCTATGTGGCCGAGGGCGTGGATGTCCATGTCGTGACCTGTACCGGCGGGGAGCGGGGTTCGATCCTGAACCCCAAGATGGATCGTCCCGATGTGCTGGCCAATATCACCGAGATCCGGCGCCAGGAAATGGAGCGGGCCCGGGACATCCTGGGAGTCAGTCAGGACTGGCTGGGGTACGTCGACTCCGGCTGGCCCGAAGGTGACCCCAAGCCGCCGCTACCGGAGGGTTGTTTTGGGTTGCAGGATCCAGAAGCAGCCGCGCTGCCGTTGGTGGCGCTGATCCGGTCGTTCAAGCCGCATGTGATCACGACGTACGACGAGCGGGGCGGCTACCCGCATCCAGACCACATCCAGTGCCACAAGGTCTCGATGGTGGCCTACCACGCGGCAGGTGACCCGAATCGTTTCCCCGAGGCCGGGGAGCCCTGGCAGCCGTTGAAGCTCTACTACCACCACAGCTTCAACCGCCCGCGAACCCAGGCGCTGCACGATGCGATGGTGGAACACGGCTTGGAATCACCCTGGGCTGAACGCCTCAAGGACTGGCCGATCGAACCAGAATGGGACGCCCGGATCACCACCCGGGTGCCCTGCGCGGAGTACTTCGGGGTGCGGGATCAGGCGTTGTTGGCCCATGCCACCCAGATCGATCCGGATGGCTTCTGGTTCGCCGTACCCCGGGAATTGCAGGAACGGGTGTGGCCCCATGAGGACTTCGAGTTGGTCGACTCCAAGGTGGAAACCAACCTGCCTGAGGATGATCTGTTCGCCGGGATCCGCTGAGCCGGGGCCGTTGTCCCCGGGTTGGCGTCGGGTGGGAGAATCAGGACATGCTGTTCTTCAAGGACCCCACACCCACCGCTGACGAGGTCACCGCTGGGGGGCTGGGGGCGATTGTCTTTGTGGCGCTGATCCTCGCTCTCGTTCTGATCGGCTATTTCATGAGCAAGCAGTTGAAGAAGGCGCAGGCCCACAAGGAAGCCAATACCTACCAGGACCCGCGCCTGGAAGCGCCTGCTCCAGAGGCAACCCGACAAGCCGATCCGGGATCGGACCAGGACGTCGCACCGGGCACCTGAAAGGTTTTCCTGATTCGGGGAATAGTTTAATGTTCAACAAGGTTTGACCCTGTGACAGCACATCAATCACTACTTCACAGGAGTCAGAAATATGTCCGAGTTGAGCACCCATGCCGGCACCTACGCCCTGGACCCAAGCCACAGCAGCGTGGGCTTCGTGGCCCGACACGCGATGATCACCAAGGTGCGCGGCAACTTCAGCGACGTGTCATCGACCTTCACCATTGCTCCGGAGGTCTCCGACTCCACCGCTGAGGTGAGCATCAACGTGGCCTCCGTGGATACCCGCAGCAAGGATCGCGATGCCCACCTGGCCAGCGCGGATTTCTTTGATGCCGAGAACTTCCCAACGATCAACTTCGCCACCACCTCGGTCAAGGAAAGCGCCGATGGGGTTGAACTCACCGGTGACCTGAAGATCAAGGATGTGACTGCATCGGTCACGATCCCCTTCGAGTTCACTGGCGCAGCCACTGATCCATTCGGCAACCAGCGGATCGGCTTTGAGGGCGAGGTCGTGGTCAATCGCAAGGACTTCGGTCTCACCTGGAACGCCGCACTGGAAGCCGGCGGCGTGCTGGTCAGCGACAAGGTCACCCTGGTCTTCGACATCTCTGCCATCAAGCAGCAGTAACCCCCCACCCCTGCCGAGGCGGCAGTAGGTCGCATTCGATTCCCTGCCGCCTCGGAAAATCCGGGTCGGAGAGGGGCTGGCAGAACGATGTGACCGTGCTAACATCATTTTTAGAATTGATTTCAATTTTGGATCTGATGGGAGTGTGCGATGACGGTTCTGGCGATCCGGGCGAATGAATCAACCAAGCCAGCCAGCATGGTGCCGCAATCGATGGTGGAGCGGATGACTCTGATCCTGGCGGCTTTCGAGTCACCGACCACCCGGCTCACCCTGGAGCAGATTGCCCGGCTCACTGCGCTGCCGCGGTCCACTGCCCATCGGATCCTTGACCAGTTGGTGAATCTGGAGTGGCTGGTGCGGGTTTCGCCCGGATATGCCCTGGGTCCACGAGCCCTGGGCATGGGTCGACTGAGTGGCGGTGATGGCCACATGGAGTTGCGGTCGGTTGCTGCTCCGATCCTGCATCACCTACATGTGCGGACCGGGATGGTGGTTCACCTTGCGGTCCTGGAGGGCCCGGAGATCTACTACCTGGACAAGGTCGGCGGCCGCTTTGCTGCCAACGTGCCGTCCCGGATCGGTGGACGTGCCCCTGCTCAGCGCACTTCTCTGGGCAAGGCAATCCTGGCGTGGCTGCCAGCCGAGGAGGTCGAGGCCTTGATGCTGGCCCAACCGGACCAATTGCCAGCCCTGCATCACGAATTGTCCCGGATCCGGGCTCGCAATGGGTTGAGCATGGATCGTGGGGAGTTGTTCAGTGCGATCTCCTGTGTCGGGATTGCGATCCGGGGGCCTGAGGGTCCAGTGGCAGCCATCTCAATGGTCGGTGATGACAATGCGCCGCTGGAGGCAGTCGCCCCATTGGTGGTGGAGGGAGCCAGGGAAATCGCTCGCGAACTATTCAATGGTTTCGTGCCCGAATCCAGCCGCCGTACGACGCGCTGGCCGGCTCACCTGGTCAGCTGAGGGACACCCCCCACATGGCTCGAGTTGCAGCGAACCGACTTTCGGCGCTGCCCACATCACAGCTGCAAAAGGAACGCTTTCGCAGGATCCTGCAGTCTGCGGCAGTACATGGGGCCCAGCATGGTTTTGACGGTGTCCAGATGGTTGATATCGCCAGGGATGCCGGGGTGGCGATTGGCACCCTGTACCGGTACTTCCCCTCCAAGGCAATCCTGTTTGCCGCAGTGATGCGCAGCCAGGTCGAGCAACTTGAGCAGATCGCTGAACTGGTCGCCAGCCCGGAACAGCCAGCCAAGGCAGTTGCTGACCTACTCAATGAAGCGGCCAGGCGCTTGGTTGCCACGCCTCAGTTGGCCCGGGCGATGCTCCAGTCGAACAACCTGATGGTTTCTGGAGGCCTGCAATCCCTGGCTCTTTCGGTCACCTTTTCCGATCTACTCCTGCGGGTTTGCGGCCTCGATCAGCCCAGTGATCACGATCGGGTCCTGGTACGTCTGGTCGAACAGACCTGGTACGGCATCCTGATTTCCCGCCTCAACGGATTCACCCTGCCTGACCAGGCTGAGTCCGACACCGTGTTGGCCTGTCGTCTGCTCCTGGTGGAGTTGGGCCAGGTCACCCAGACCCAAGAACCCGACACCAAGCACAAAGGAGCATCATGACTCTGCAGCAAAAGGCACTGGCTGGAAAGGTGGCGCTGGTCACCGGTGCCGGCCAGGGGGTCGGTCAGGGAATCGCCCTGGCTCTGGCCAGTGAGGGCGTGTCCATCGCCGTCCTGGGTCGAACGGCCAGCAAATTGGAGAGCACCAGCGAACTCATCCGCGAACGCGGTGTGGAAGCAGAGCCATTCGAATTCAATATCACCGATCTGGATGGTGTTCCGGGAGTAGTTGAGGACGTGGTGGCTCGTTTCGGTCGCCTCGACATCCTGGTCAACAACGCCTGGTTCGGGATCCATGGCCGGTTGTTGGAGATCAGTGATCGCGACTTCGCCAAGGGCTTCACCACGGGGCCGTTCGCCTCCTTCGCGTTCATGAAGGCTGCACATCCACATCTCAAGGCCACCGGCGATGGCCACATCATCAACCTCGTTACCTCGGCCATGGTGCGCTGGGACCCCACGACGTACGGCGCCTACGCCGCCGCCAAGACCGCGGTCCGGTCCCTGACCCGAACGGCTGCGGTCGAATGGGCTCCTGATGGCATCCGGGTGAATTCAATCGCTCCGCATGCGCTTTCTCCCGGGCTGAAGTGGTGGACCGAGACCAATCCAGAAGAGGCAGCCGAGTTCATTGCCACCATTCCAATGCGCCGGATCGGTGACCCGGAAGCCGATATCGGGCGGGCCGTGGTGGCGTTGGTTGGTCCTGACCTGCGTTACCTGACCGGGGCCACGATCCCGTTGGATGGAGGACAGGCCTTCTTCGGATGAGCCAAATCCTTCCCATCTCCCGATCAGCGGGACATACTTCACTGTGACCGACGTCATATCACCTAGCCTGAGGCGACTGGCCAAGCCAGGACGAGACCAGAGAAGGGAGCGCGACCTGTGCGAGGCCTGATCCGCCGCCTGGGCCAATTGGTCGCCGTGCTGGCTCTGGTCAGCTTTGGGGTGTTTGCACTGGTAGCCCTGCTGCCCGGTGATCCGGCCTCGGCGATCCTGGGCCCTGGTCACCCCGAACAGGACTATGTGGCGCTGCGAACCGAACTCGGCCTGGACCAACCATTGATCCAGCGTTATGCAACCTGGCTGGGACACGCGCTCACTGGTGACTTCGGTAATTCGATCGTGCCACCCCAGGCGCCGGTCTTCGAACGGATCACCGCTGCGCTGCCGGTCAGTCTTGAACTGGCCGCACTGGGCATGCTGATCGCGCTGTTGATGGCGATTCCGTTGGCACTGGTGTCCGCCTACCGTGAGGGTGGCCTGGTCGACCGGGTGATCAGCGGTACGACGTTCGCGGTGCTGTCGGTGCCCTCCTTCCTGATGGGCCTGTTGCTGATCATGGTGGTGGTGGAGCAGTGGGATCTGTTGCCACGCTCGCAGTGGGTCCGGCTCAGTGACAGCCTGGGGGGAAATCTGAACCATGCGATCCTGCCGGCCTTCGTGATCGCTCTCCCCGAAGCTGCCCTGTTCACCAGGATCCTGCGCAATGACCTGGTCACGACCCTCAAGGAGGACTACGTGCTGGCCTCCCGGGCCCGGGGGATGAATGCCCGCCACGTGCTGATCGTGGAGGCACTGCGACCCTCGTCGATCTCCCTGATCACCATCCTGGGAATCAGCCTGGGCACCCTGATCGGCAGCACCGTGATCGTTGAGTATCTGTTCACGCTTCCCGGGATGGGCAGCCTGGTGGTGACTGCCGCCAGCCAGGGCGACTTCCCGATGGTGCAGGGTGCAGCCCTGGTGATTGCGACCCTGTACGTCTTGATCAACTCCCTGGTTGATGTGGCCTATGGCTACCTGGATCCGAGGACGCGCCGTGTTCATGTCTGAGTCAACAGTCCGGGGCACCCGGCTGACCCGCCGGCAACTCAGTCTCCGGGGCCTGATCGGCCTGGTTGTGGGTGCGCTGCTGCTGGTGCTGGCACTGACCCTGCCGGTATCCCCGTCGCTGCGTCTGGCCCTGGTCATCGCCACGGTGATCGCGTTGTACCTGGGGGTGGACCGGCTGTTGTGGGCAGCCCGGAGGCGTCGTACCGACCTGTTGGTCTTCTTGTGTGCGGTGTGGGTGGTCGGCCTCGGTCTGGCTGCCTTGTTGGCGCCCTTGCTACCTCTTGGTGAGGCCAGCGATGTCGCCAAGACACTGGTGGACCCGACCTATGTTCCACCGTTCACCGACGCGAAATATCCGTTGGGCACCAACGGTTCTGGATTGGACATGCTGGCCCGGGTGATCTACGGCGCCCGCGCCTCGATGGTTATCTCCCTGGGCGCGGTCCTGACCGGCCTGGTCGTTGGCGGCGTCATCGGTATCGTGGCCGGCTTCTATCGCGGGGGGATCGACTCGGTGATCGGGGTGGTCACCAATGCGGTGTTGGCCGTCCCACCACTGATCCTGCTGGTGGTCCTGGCCAGCGTCCTGGAACCCAGGATCCGCAACATGACCTTTGCTCTGGCGTTGCTGACCATCCCGACCATGGTGCGTCTGGCCCGGGCGAACACCATCGCCTTCAGCCAACGTGGTTTCGTCCTGGCGGCGCACGCGATTGGTGCCTCCAGGATCCGGATCATGCTCCGGGAGTTGTTGCCCAATGTGCTGCCACCGATGCTTTCCCTGGCCGTGGTGGTGATCTCGGTGTTGATCGTGGCGGAGGCCTCACTGAGCTTCCTGGGTCTGGGGATCCCGCCCCCGGAACCAACCTGGGGCAACATGATTTCCGAGGCCCAGGCTGGCAGCACGATGACCGAACATCCCTTTGTGTTGCTGGTACCCGGCACCTTCTTGTTCCTGACCGTATTTGCCTTCAATCTGCTTGGTGAGCGGGCCCAGAAGCGCTGGGATCCACGAGGAGGCAAGCTGTGAGCACTTCGGCTCCGGTTCTTGAGGTCAACAACCTGCAGACAGTTTTCGATACTCCTCGTGGTGCCGTGCGAGCCGTGGATGGGGTTTCCGTGGAGCTCCGGGCCGGTGACACCCTGGGCCTGGTCGGTGAGTCCGGTTCAGGGAAGTCGGTACTGGGGCGCACCCTGATGGGGTTGATCACGAGCAGCCCGACGACGACGGTCAGTGGCGAGGTACGCATTGCCGGCCAATCGGTCCACGAACTCTCTGCGGGCCAACGGAGACGTCTTTGGGGCCAACAGATCGCGATGATCTTCCAGGACCCGATGACCTCGCTCAATCCGGTGCGCACGATCGGCGCGCACCTGTCTGACCCGCTACGTCGCCAACTGGGATTGGATCGACAGGCCACTGAGCAGCGATCGATCGAGTTGCTGGACCGGGTCGGGATCCCGGAACCAAAGCGCCGCCTGCGCCAATACCCACACGAGCTTTCCGGAGGCATGCGCCAACGGGTGATGATCGCGATTGCATTGAGCTGTGACCCAGCCATCCTGATCGCAGATGAACCAACCACTGCACTTGATGTGACCGTGCAGAAGCAGATCCTGGACCTGCTGGCTGAGTTGGCCACCGAACGCCAGATGGCCACCATCCTGATCAGTCATGACCTGGGCGCAATCGCTGGACGCAGCAACCAGGTTGCGGTGATGTACGCCGGGCGGGTCGTGGAGCAGTCCCCGACCGCGGAGTTGTTTGCCCACCCACACCATCCCTACACCGAGGCGCTGATTGCCTCGGCTCCGGAGTTGCAACTGCCGCCGCATACCCCATTACGCGCGATTGACGGACAGCCGCCAGACATGGCCAACCCGCCAGCCGGATGTCGGTTTGCGCCGCGCTGCACCCGGGCGGTGGCGCACTGCACTGAGGTATCCCCGGAACTGCTGGCCATTGATGGTGCTCCGGGGCGAGCCGTTGCCTGTCACCTGCCATTGGAGTTGCCAGCCCGGATCCAGGTCGCAACCGGTGGGAGGGTGAACTGATGGCAGGCAGTGGTCAGGCGCATCTGCGTTCGGAGGAGAAGCAGGTGCTCAGCGTCACCGACCTGGTGGTGGAGTTCCCCGTTGGTCGCCGGCAGGTCGTTCACGCAGTCTCCGGCCTCAACCTGGACCTGTTGGAGGGCGAAACCCTGGGCATCCTCGGTGAGTCCGGCTGCGGCAAGTCCAGCGCCGGTCGAGCGATCATGCAGTTGCCGCCGCCCAAGTCAGGGTCAGTGCGACTGGGGGACAAGGAGCTGACCGGGCTGCGTTCGAAGGAATTGCGCAAGGCGCGGGCCCGGATGCAGATGATCCTGCAGGACCCGATCTCCTCGCTGAATCCCCGGCGCAAGGTAAAGGATCTGGTGGCCGAAGGCCTGCAGATCTGGGGCTACGACGGTGCCGGTCACGAAACCCTATTGCGTGACACCCTGCGCTCGGTGGGCCTGGATCCAGAGGTGGTCTGGGATCGACGTCCCCATGAACTCTCCGGTGGCCAATGCCAGCGCATCTGCATTGCCAGGGCCTTGCTGATGAAGCCACAGGTGTTGATCTGTGATGAAGCAGTCTCCAGCCTGGACGTCTCGGTCCAGGCACAGATCCTCAACCTGCTGGAGGAGGCCAAGAAGCGGCACACCCTGAGCATGGTCTTCATCGCCCACGATGTGTCAGTGGTCAAGTCGATCAGTGATCGGATCATGGTGCTCTATCTGGGCAAGACCTGCGAGGTTCTTCCAGCAGAGGTCGTCGACACCCAGGCGCGTCACCCCTATACCCGGGTCCTGTTGGCCTCGGTGCCAGGGCAACCAAAGGGTGAGGCTGAGGCCGAGGCTGCGATTCGCAGTACCGAGTTGCCCTCACCCATTGATCCGCCATCCGGCTGCCGGTTTCGGACCCGCTGCCCCCTGGCCACGGAGGTCTGTGCCCAGCAGGAACCCCAATTGCGCCGCGTTGCTCCCGGGCACTACGTGGCCTGTCATCACGTGGAGGAGTAGTACTCGTGAACCACCCCATCCCCGGAATGGATGCCGTGGGGACGGCTGAGGCGATTCGTAATGGTGAGGTCAGCGCCCGGGAGGTGGCGCAGGCCTCCATCGCTCGCATCGAGGCGCTGAACCCTGAACTCAACGCCGTGGTCGGGCGGCGTTTCGAGGCAGCCCTGGCCGAGATCGATGCTGGCCTGCCGACCGGCCCGTTGACTGGGGTGCCCTTCCTGATCAAGGATCTGGGAAGTGAGGTTGCCGGACTGCCAGCCACTGGTGGCAGTCGCCTGTTCGCTGATGCAATCCCCACTTCCGACAGTGAGCTAGTACGCCGGTACAAGCAGGCTGGCATGGTCATCCTGGGCACCACCAATGTCCCTGAATTGGGCCTCAACGCCAGCACCGAATCCCAACTCTTCGGTCCTGCCCGCAACCCCCGCGACCCAAACCGCTCCACAGGTGGTTCCAGTGGTGGTTCGGCAGCTGCAGTGGCCACGGGCATGGTGCCAGCCGCGCACGCCACCGATGGGGGTGGGTCGATCCGGATCCCGGCTGCGATGTGCGGCCTGGTGGGCCTCAAACCCAGCCGGGGGCGCAGTACCGGATCACCAGACCCGGGCACTCTGGCCGCCCCGGTTTCGGTGCCCCATGCGGTCACCACCACCGTCCGCGATAGTGCGGCACTGCTCGACGTGATCAGCGGAGTACTTCCCGGGGAGGCATATTCCGCCCCGACCAGCGCGGACACCTTCCTGAGTGCGGTGGGGCGGGACCCGGGACGACTGCGGATCGGCCTGGCCACCAGGGCTCGTGGAGGGGTGGATCTGCACCCTGACTGTGCAGCTGCGGTGCAGGCGGCCGCTTCGCTGTGTGAGCGTCTCGGCCATCACGTCGAGGAGATGGTGCCGGACTTCGACGTGGCCGATGTGGGCGCCACTTCTGGGGTTTTGATGGGTGCTGACCTGGTGGTCATCATCGAGGACCGACTGGCTGCTCTGGGCCGGGAGTTGCGGCCCGATGACATCGAACCCTTCACCGCGGTGCTCCTTGACTACTACCGGGGCCTGACTGGCACCCAGGTGCACCGGGCGCTGCGTCGGGCCCAGGAGATCGGCTGGGAGGTTGGCCAGGCATTCACGTCGTACGACGTGCTGCTCACCCCAACCCTGGCCCAACCCACACCTCCCCTGGGACTGCTGGACACCACCGATTCCGCGGCGATGTATGAGCACGCCAGCACCTATTCGGCCTGGACCAGTGTCTTCAATGTCACCGGGATGCCGGCGATCTCACTTCCGCTGGGAGCCGAGGATTCTGGGATGCCGCTCGGGGTTCAGTTCGTGGCAGACCTTGGTGGCGAGGCCAGGTTGTTGTCCCTGGCTGCTCAATTGGAGCAGGCGGCGCCATGGCAACGGCTGGTGTCCTGAGCCTGCTGCTGTTTGCGCTGCTGGCCTATCTGTTGGCGGGTTTGGCCCAGGCAGTGAGCGGATTTGGGTCCGCGCTGATCGCCGTACCGATCCTGGCCCTCACCCTGGGGCCCACTGATGCGGTGGTTTCGGTGACCATGGTCAGCCTGGCCCTCTCTGGATGGGCCGCGGTCCGGGAACGCGATCATGTGGATGTGCCCATTGCGCGCCGGATGAGCATCGCTGGCATCATCGGGATGCCCCTGGGATTGCTCCTGTTACTGCGGGCGAGCGCTGGACAACTCCAGGTGTTGATGGCCATCACCGTGCTTGCAGCGCTGATCCTGGTGGCCTCCCGGGTGCGCGCCCCACACGGTTGGCTGACTGGTTGGGCAACCGGCCTGCTGGGCGGGGCCCTGTTGACCGCAACCGGGATGAACGGACCACCGTTGGTGTTGGGGGTTACCGCCCAGGGGCCAGAACCGCGTCGCTTCCGGGGCACCCTGCAGGTGATCTTCGCGGTACATGACCTCTTCGCGGTGATTGGATTCGTGGTGTTGGCCCAGGTAAGCGGTACGGCGCTGGCAGCAGCCGGCGTGGGTCTGCTGGCGGCCCCGATCGGCTGGCTGCTGGGTGATCGCCTCTTCCACCGGATCCCGGAAGCGGTCTTTCATCGCGTGGTAATCGCTGGCCTGGCTGCCAGCGCATTGATGTTGCTCATCGCCCAGATCAGCTGATCAAAACCAATCCAGGAAGCCATTGGCGGTAAAGCCGACGCCCCGGAACCAGGGGGGTTCCGGGGCGTCGGGGTCGTTACCTGAACGGAGTCTGGGTTACTCCTTCCAGGCCTGGTCGTAGAGGACCATTTCCTCGGTGGTGGGGGCGATTCCATGCACGTCCTTGTTCCATGCCTGGAAGGTGCCACCTGCCGCGATCCCGATCCCGGGAACCTCATCGAACCACAGCTTCTCGATCTGGGCCATGATCGACTTGCCCGTCTCAGGGGAGTCCGCTGCCTGCAACTGGCTGAGCAACTTGTCCATCTCCGGGTTTGCATATCCAGCGGCATTTGACGGTGACTGACTGCCAAGCACTCCGGCCAGGCGGGTGTAGGGGTCGATGTCAGACAGCGTGGTGGCGGCGATCGCCATGTCGTAGGTGTGCTCCCGGTAGATCTTCTGGACCTGATCAGCAACACTGCGCAGCGGATCGAGTTTCACCTTGAAGCCAACAGCCTCCAGCATTGCCTTCAGCGTGACCGCCTGCTTCTGCGAGGTTGGGTCAGCCCCGTGGCTGTAGGTGATCTCACCGTTGTAACCATCGCCCATGGCATCCTTGAGAAGCTTCTTGGCTTCTTCCTGGTTGGTCTTCGGTGGGGTCACGTCGGTGTACCACGGTGAGGACGAGGCGAAGAAGCCCTTGGTGGAGATGCCACCCTCGCGGGCCCGCTCGTTGAAGGAGTCAACGTCGAAGGCCAGGTTGATTGCCTGCCGGACGCGCACATCAGCCCCTGGGTGTCCTTCGCGGACGTTGATCCAGAAGTTGGCGGCCATGCCAGTACCAAACATCATGCCGGGGAGGCCATCCTTGCGGGCCTGCTCGACGATATTGCCCGCCCGGAGGAAGGCAGTATCAGCATTTCCGCTGGTCAGTGCCTCCAGCTTGGGCTTGTCCTCGACCGCGCCCAACCAGACGAACTTCAGGCCATCCAGGTGCGGCTTGCCGTTGAAGTAGTCCGGGTTGGCCTTCAGGGTGAGTTCCTCGCCGGGCTTGTACTGATCGAACATGAATGGTCCGGCACCAATCGGTTTGAATGCCGCTGGGTCCTTGTAGGCCGCTGGCGCCATGATCATGCCCGGTCCCTGGGCAAGCATGTTGGGGAAGGTGGTCCAGGGGGACCGCAGCTTGTAGGTGATGGTGGTGTCGTCAACCTTCTTGGTCTCGGCGACGTTGGCCATCATCAGCAGCGACTGGTAGGCGTACTTGGAGGCGTAGTACTTCTGGCTGGCCAGGACCGCGTCGGCATTCAGCGGCGTACCGTCGGTGAACTTGACGCCATCGCGCAGCTTCAGGGTCCAGGTGATGTTGTCATCACTGGTCAGCGACTCGGCCAACTGTGGCTCCCAGGAGCCCTTGGTGTAGTCATAGCGAACCAGGGTGTCGTAGATGGCGGCCATTGCGCTGCCGCCAGTGGCGCCGTTGGCGTAGGTGACCGCGGGATCCAGCACTCTGGGTTCGCCGAAGTCGGCAACGGTCAGGGTGCCGCCGTCCTTGGGATCACCTGATGGCGCCTTCACGTTGACCAAACCGGTCTTGTAGATCTCCGCCAGGCTCAGATCGCCAGATGAACTGTTGTCATCTGAACTGGACGACCCGTTGCCACAGCCAGCAAGCAGCATCGTGCCCGCGGCCAGGACAGCGGCCACCCGGGTACGGCGTTTGATGGATGACTTCACTATTCCTCCTCCATGGATGCATGCCCGGGGTCGAGAGGAACTCCGAGACATGTGTTGGGGGTCACATTTCCCTGTTTGCTGAGCCTATGCCGAACCTTTCCCACTCACTGGGAGAAAACCTCCAACCCGGTCGGATTTTTCTTTGGACCGGTGGCCAGGGAGTCCCGGTGATCGCGACCTGAGCCCATCAGCCGGCTGGCTGCTGCTAGCTTCAGACGCATGAGCAGAGCCAAGGCGTTCACCCACCTGATCGCCCCGGGTCGGATCGGGCCGATGGAGTTGACCAATCGGATCATCCTCCCGGCAATGGACATGAACGTCTGCGAGGACGGCGTGATCCATCAGGCCGACATTGACCACTACGCCGCCAGGGCCAGGGGCGGGGCCGGGTTGGTCATGACCGGTGCCTCAGCAATTGCTTTCCCGGTCGGCGCGACCAGCCTCAAGGAACCCGGCTTGTCCGATGATCGCTTCCTGCCCGGGTTGACCGCACTTGCTGACGCGGTGCATGAGGCCGGCTCCAAGTTGTGCATCCAGACCACTCATCACGGCAAGATCGCCCGGATCGACACCGCTGCCGGCCGGCCGCTGCTGGTGCCCAGCGTCCCAGACTTCGACCTGGACCTGAGCGCGCTCATGGACTGCACCCGTGAGGAGTTGGGCCGGATGGCTGCGGTCAACGGCGGCAACCAACCGTCGTACCACGAGGCCACCAGGGAGGACCTGGCCTGGCTGGTGGAGACCTGGGTGGATGCTGCCGACCGGATCGCCCGGGCTGGGGCGGATGCGATCGAGATCCATGTCGCGCACGGTTACGTGTTGGGCGCCTTCCTGGCCCGGATGGACAACACCCGCACCGATGAGTACGGCGGTCCGCTGGAGAACCGCGCCCGTCTTGCCTGTGAGGTGATCGCAGCGGTCAGGGCCAAGGTGGCCGGGCGGCTGGCGGTGATCGTCCGCGCGGCCGGACAGGAGTTTGGCCCGGAGGGCTCGCTGACGCTGGCCGAGTCTGCCCAGGCGGCCGCCATGTTCGAGCAGGCGGGAGCCGACGCCATCCACGTCACCGGATGGGGCCGCAATCCGTTTTCAAACTTCACCGATGGGCCACTACCCAATCAGGTCGGCGCCTACCTGGATGCCGCCGCAGAGATCAAGAAACACGTGAGCATCCCGGTGATCGCCGTGGGTCGGATGCTGCCCGAGGTGGCCGAGGAAGCTCTGGCCCAGGGGCGAATCGACTATGCCGCGATGGGACGGCAGCTACTTGCCGATCCGGAGTTGCCGCGCAAGATCACCGAGGGTCATGCTGTACAAGTACGTCCGTGCATCAACTGCTACATCTGTGTCCAGGAGAACTTCTGGGACGATCCGCCGATCTGCGCGGTCAATCCGGCGCTGGGTAACGAGTCGCTACTGCCACTGACCCCCACCCAGGCCCGCAGCCACATCGTGATCGTGGGTGCTGGGCCTGCAGGTCTGGAAAGCGCCCGGATCCTGGCTGAGCGCGGACACCTGGTCACGGTGCTGGACAAGGCGGATCGCCTCGGCGGCACCCTGTGGTTCTCCACGCTGACCACGCCGGACAACGAACGCCTGCTGAACTGGTTGGTCAGTGAGGTCGAACGCCTCGGCATCAATGTGCAGCTCAATACCACCGCGACCGTGGCCAGCATCCAGGCGCTCGCCCCAGCGCACGTACTGGTGGCCACCGGTGCGGTCCGCCCCAGCCCGCCGATCCCCGGCGGGGACCTGCCCCATGTGCACACCGGTGACAGCTTGCGCGCGCTGATGTTGGGTAGTGCGGGTGCGCAGGATGCCGGTTTGGGCTTGCGGGCGCTGGGTCGGCTGGGCAAGTTGTCCGGGATCACCCGCAGCCCGGAGGCGGTGCGGAAGGTGACCCGTACTTTCCTGCCCATGGGCAAGGACATCGTGGTGATCGGCGGTTCCCTGGTGGGGCTGGAGCTGGCCGAGTTCCTGGCAGATCGGGGTCGTCGGGTGACCGTGCTGGAATCAGGCCAGCAGTTGGGCCTGCCGATGGCAATGCCGCGGCGCTGGACCGCCGTACGTCGGGCTGGCGAGCTCGGTGTCACCATCCATCGCTTCGCCGAGGCCACCGCGATTACCCCGAAGACGGTCGAATTCACCGTGAAGGGGGAGGCGAAGTCCGTGCCCGCCGACGCCGTCGTGTACGCCGACGGCACCGCCGCCTCAGCCCCCCTGGCCGAGGAACTCCAGGCTGCTGGTTTGCCGGTCACCGTCATCGGCGACGCCAACCGGGTCGGCTACATCGACGGCGCCATCCACTCAGCCTGGGCTGCCACCACCCACCTCCTCTGACCGCTCGTACCTCACCCTCGCCCTCGATCACACACACGCCGAGGCGGCACTAGTTAACACGGCGAGGCGGCACTAGTTAACACGCCGAGGCGGCACTAGTTAACACGCCGAGGCGGCACTAGTTAACACGC
>CAZRKI010000024.1:0-33987 GCA_964600765.1 uncultured Marmoricola sp. | reverse complement strand
TGGCGCCAGTGGCCAGCCAGGGTGGCACTCGCTCGATCACCTACCACGACCCCTGTTATCTGGGTCGTCACAACCAGGTGTACTCACCACCACGCGAACTGCTCAACGTCATCCCTGGTGCTGAGCTCAAGGAGATGCCGCGCAACTCTGAGCGCTCCTTCTGTTGTGGTGCTGGTGGCGCCCGGATGTGGATGGAGGAGACCATCGGTGAGCGGATCAATCTCAACCGCACCCAGGAAGCCGTGGCCACCGGTGCGGATCAGATCGCAGTTGGCTGCCCCTTCTGCCGAGTGATGCTCTCTGATGGCCTGACCGCAATTCAGGCCAAGGGTGAGGCTCGCGAGGAGGTCGAAGTACTCGACGTGGCCCAGTTGTTGCTGGCTTCGGTAAAGGGTGAGCAGCCCAGGAAGGCGGCTGCACCACAGGCTAAGACCGCAGAGCCCGCCGCTCCGGCTGCTACAGCGGCTCCCGCTGAAACTGCGGCACCCGCAGCATCGGCTCCAGCCGCAGGTGGATCACTGTTCGAGACCCCGGCTGAGGAAGCACCGTCTTCTGGGGGCTCACTGTTCGACACTGCAGCCGAACCTGCCGCTGGCGGATCGCTGTTCGACACCCCCGCCGAGCCTGCCGCTGGCGGATCCCTGTTCGACACTCCCGCCGAAAAGCCAGCCGAGGGCGGGTCGCTGTTTGACACCCCCGCTGAGCCTGCTGCTGGCGGATCGTTGTTCGACGTCGGCGACACTCCAGCCGAGAAGCCGGCCGATAAGCCCACAGAGTCCGGTTCGCTCTTCGATGTCGGCGAGACCCCTGCTGAGAAGCCGGCAGAGGGCGGGTCCCTCTTCGATGTCGGCAACGCGGCCGAGGAGTCGGCTCCCAAGCCTGCCGAGGCGGAGCCAAAGCCAGCAGAGCCGAAGAGCAAGCCGGTTGCTGAGGAGACTCCCAAGAAGGACACCGATATCGGGGGCGCCGGGTCGCTATTTGACCTCTGATCCTGGGTTGGGTGCTGGATTGGTCGCTATCACGACCACTACAGCACCCAACGTCGTACCGGGTGGTCTCAGATCTGGGTGCGATGGAAGTTCGCGTACGACTTCGACGGCGTGGGTCCGCGTTGTCCCTGATAACGCGATCCGTACTTGGCCGAACCGTAGGGATGCAGCGACGGGGTGGTGAGTCGGAAGAAACACAACTGGCCGATCTTCATCCCCGGGTACAACTTGATCGGCAGGGTCGCCACATTGGCCAACTCAAGGGTGACGTGGCCGCTGAAACCGGGATCCACGAACCCGGCTGTGGCGTGGGTGAGCAGGCCCAATCGGCCCAGCGATGACTTGCCCTCGACGCGTGCGGCCAGATCATCTGGGAGGGTGACGACTTCATAGGTCGACCCCAGCACGAACTCTCCGGGGTGCAGGATGAAGGCGTCATTCCCCTCAGGCTCGACCATCCGGGTCAGATCCGACTGGTCTGCGGCGGGGTCGATGTGGGGGTACTTGTGGTTCTCAAAGACCCGGAAGTAACGATCGAGTCTGATGTCGATGCTCGATGGCTGGATCATTGACTCATCGAAGGGGTCAACCTTGATCCGTTGTTGATCCAGTTCGGCCAGGATGTCGCGGTCTGAGAGCAGCACGGGTCAAAACTACTTGATCGGGGTCACCTGGGTCCCGGCCTGCCCAGCCACAATGTTCTCAATTTGATCCAACGACCCGATCACCGCTCGCTTCCCGGTGCGTTCCACGAATCGGGCTGCCGCCTCCACCTTCGGTCCCATCGAACCGGCCGGCAGGTGCAGCGCACGCAGGTCTGCCGGGGTGGCACTTTCCACCCGGCGCTGACCCGGCGTACCAAAATCCAGGAAGACCCCCTCGACATCGGTGGCAATCACCAACAGATCAGCCTTGATTTCCTCAGCCAGCAGTGCGCTGGCGAGGTCCTTGTCGATAACCGCTTCGACACCGCTTAGGACCCGGCGTTGCGGGTCAAACGCGGTGGGCACACCACCGCCACCGGCACAGATCACGATCGTGCCGGCTTCCAGTAGGGTCCGGATCGGTCGGATCTCGAAGATCTGCCTGGGTTCCGGGCTGGCCACCACCCGACGGAAGCCGTTCCCATCAGGTGCGATCGACCACCCTCGTTCTGCGGCCAACCGGCGCGCGGTCGGCTCGTCGTACATGGGTCCGATGGGCTTTGTGGGATTGGCAAAAGCCGGGTCCGCCAGATCAACCTCAACCTGGGTGAGGAGTGTCGCCAGGGGCTGTTCCGGCGGCAGAACATTGCCCAACTCCTGCTCGATCATGTACCCGATCATGGCCTCGGTCTGGGCGCCCAACACATCAAGGGGATAGGCCGGCACCTCGGTGTAGGCCGCCGCCTGCAGCGCCAGCAGCCCAACCTGAGGTCCGTTGCCATGAGCCACCACCAACTCGTTGCCCGGGACCACCCCCGCCAACGCCGAGGCTGCACGTCGTACATTGGCGCGCTGGTTGTCCGCCGTCATCGGCTGCCCGCGCTCCAGCAGGGCGTTTCCCCCCAAAGCCGCCACGATCCGCATATTTCCAGACTAGTGGGCTCTTCGGTTTCCCAAGTGCACTTGGGAAACTGGAGGTGCCAATGGTTTACAGACCGTTGTTGGTTCGAGTTTCCCAAGTGCACTTGGGAAACCGAAGCGAATTATTTGGAGCGGATGACGAGATTCGAACTCGCGACATCGACCTTGGGAAGGTCGCGCTCTACCAACTGAGCTACATCCGCGTGGGTGAGGCGATCGTACCCGATTGGGTTCCGCAGGGTACGACGCTCCCCGGCGCAGGTGAGGATGGACCGGGCGGTCAGTCCTCGACCTTGTGGGCAGTGGCCATGGCCCGATCCGGCTCCCAGTAGGCCTTCATGGACTTGATCTGGGTGCCGTCCTCGGTGATTTCATACACGGCGACCAACTCGGTGTTGATGGTGGTGCCGTCCTCGAGGGTGGTGGTGAAGACCGCCACGTTGGCGCAGTTGTTGCCGTTGGCGAAGGAGTCGTTGACGGTGAAGTGGAACTTCTTGACCATCGCGATCGCGGTGTCCCAGAAGTTGGAGATCCCTTCCTTGCCGTGGTGGCCCTTGCCCTCGGGGTCGAAGAAGGACGGGCCCACGGGGTCCATGACCACGGCGTCCTCGGTGAAGAGCTCGAGCCACTCCTCCTTTTTGCCAGTGGCGACCAAGCCGTAGGACTTCCTGGCCAGCAGACGGCCCGGGTGATCGTCCTCAACGGCATTCCAGGTGATGAATTCCGAACTCATGCGGGGATTCTAACGAGATGTGGCCTGACTCATGTCGCCACCTCTTGCGAAAGTCAACCAAGGGCACAATAATGAGTTATGTTACTGACGAGTAGCCAAACGGCTGCACCAACCGAAACTAGAAAAGGGTGGGTCTGTTGAGCCACTACAAGAGCAATCTTCGGGACATCGAGTTCAACCTCTTTGAGTTGTTCAAACTCGACGAGAAACTGGGCCAGGGCGCCTTTGAGAACATCGACTCAGAAACCGCACGCTCCATTCTGGCGGAGGTGGAACGACTCTCGACCGAGGACCTGGCGGCTTCCTTCGTGGACAGTGATCGCAACCCACCGGTCTATGACCCCAAGACCTACACCGCTCCGCTCCCGGAGTCGTTCAAGAAGAGCCTGGCTGCCTGGGACGAAGCCGAGTTCTGGCGCCTGGGCCTGCCTGAGGGCATGGGCGGCACCATGGCCCCCTCCTCATTCACCTGGGCTCTGGGCGAGATGGTGATGGGCGCCAACCCCTCCATCTTCATGTACGGCGTGGCGCCGATGTTCGCCAGCGTCATCTGGGCCAATGGCACCGAGCGCGACAAGCGTTGGGCCAAGTTCATCGTGGACAACCAGTGGGGGGCCAGCATGGTCCTCACCGAGCCTGATGCCGGATCGGATGTGGGCGCTGGTCGCACCAAGGCCACCCCGAACGACGACGGCTCCTGGAATATCGAGGGTGTCAAGCGGTTCATTACCGTGGCTGAGCACGATGCCTACGACAACATCATGCACATGGTCCTGGCCCGACCACACGGCGTAGAAGGCGCGGGCGGTCCGGGCACCAAGGGCCTGAGCCTCTTCCTGGTGCCGAAGTACCACTTCGACTCCGAGACCGGCGAACTCACCGGTGAGCGCAACGGCGTCTACACCACCAACCTCGAGCACAAGATGGGGATCAAGGTCTCCAACACCTGCGAGCTCACCTTCGGTGACCCGGCTGTGGGCGGTGGCGAGCCCGCCAAGGGGTGGCTGCTGGGTGAGGTGCACAACGGCATCGCCCAGATGTTCAACGTGATCGAGAACGCCCGGATGATGGTGGGCACCAAGGCCATCGCCACCCTGTCCACCGGCTACCTCAACGCCCTCGACTACGCCAAGTCCCGGGTTCAGGGATCTGATCTGACCGAGGCGGCCAACAAGACCGCTCCCCGGGTCACGATCACCCACCATCCCGACGTACGCCGCTCGCTGATGACCCAGAAGTCATTCGCCGAGGCGATGCGCTCCCTGGTCATCTACACCGCCACCTGGCAGGACCGGGTGCGGGAAGCGGAGTTCCGTGGTGAGAGCGATGACCTGGCGATGCGGATCAATGATCTGCTGCTGCCGATCGTGAAGGGTTACGGCTCAGAGCGCTCCTGGGTGCTGTTGGGCACCGAGTCCCTGCAGACCTTCGGTGGTTCGGGCTTCCTACAGGACTACCCGATCGAGCAGTACGTGCGTGACGCCAAGATCGACACCCTCTATGAGGGCACCACAGCGATCCAGGGACAGGATCTGTTCTTCCGCAAGATCGTCAAGGATCAGGCCCAGGCCCTCGGCCACATCAATGGCGAGATCGAGGCCTTCCTGAAGAATGAGAGCGGTGATGGCCAGCTCAAGGTGGAGCGTGAGCTTCTGGCTCAGGCACTCAAGGATGCCGGCGAACTGGTCGGTTACCTGGTCAACACCCTGATGAGCGCGGATGAATCCAGCGACAACGGAGACATCCGCAATATCTACAAGGTCGGGCTGAACACCACCAGATTGCTGATGGCGCTCGGTGATGTGATCTGTGCCTGGCTGCTGTTGCGTGGGGCCGACCTGGCCCTGGAGAAGTTGGCCGGCGAGCTCTCACCAGCCGACAAGGCCTTCTATGAGGGCAAGGTGGCTGCAGCACAGTTCTTCGCTCGTCAGAACCTGCCCCGGGTCAGCGTGGAGCTGACGATTGCCGAAGGCACCGACCTGTCCCTGATGGAATTGGATGAAGCGGCTTTCTGAGCTTCCCCGATCAGCCGCCGGGCTCTAGGGTGACGGACATGACCTCCGCACCTGACCTGGCGGCAATGATCCAGGCCTGGCGCCAGGCCACCATTGATCTGGTGGACCTGGCGCGCAGCCTGGATCCAGCACAAGGGGACCTACCAACCGATCTGGACGGTTGGACGGTCCATGATGTACTCGCCCACTGTGCCCATCTGGAGCACATCCTGGCCGGCGGTGCCGAGGAAACCATTGACATTGGTTCTCCCCCACACGTGAAGAACCTGATGGGTGCCTACACCGAGCAGGGCGTGGTGGCCCGTCGCGAGGACTCCATCACGGACCTGTGCCAGGAGATCGAGACTGCCTCCCGAACCACCCACGCCAAACTCGCAGAACATCCACCTACTGACCCAACTGCCAACCCCAGCATCCCCACACCCGGTGGGGTTCCCTGGAACAACGGCACCCTGTTGTCCAACCGCCCCCTGGACATCTGGATGCACGAGCAGGACATCCGCCGGGCCATTGATCTTCCCGGGGGTTTCGGTTCCCCAGCGGCGCGGCACACGATCGGCGTACTGGGTGCTGGCCTGGGGATGGTGATCGGAAAACGCGTGCAGCCACCTGAGGGAACCGTGGTGGCGGTGGAGATCCCCGGTACCGAACACGCCTGGCAGTTGCAGGTGCGGGATGGCCGAGCGGTGGCTGCCGGACCCGACCTGGCGCCGGACGTGCGGTTGCGCTTCACCCCTGAGGATTTCGTGGTGCTGGCTGGCGGGCGTCGTACGCCAGGCCAAACCGGTGTTGAGATCCAGGGAAACCAGGAACTGGGCGACGCCATTCTGGCGGCACTGGCGCTTACTCCCTGAACCGAATCCCATTGAATTGAATCGGCCGACCGCTGCTGATGCAGAGGCCGGCCGATTCAGTGGCTCAGGTAATTACTGCCACTGCCAACTGCTGACGATCCGGGCCACATTGGCCTTGGTCTTGGCGTCATCGAAACCACCCTGCGAAGTGATCGTGATGACGAACTCGGCGTCGTCGGTGATCACGTAGTACTGCGTGGTGTGCGCCACGATCCCAGAGCCGTTTTTCACCGGGATCTCGGCCGTGGCATGTGCCGCGGTCTGACCATCGATGGTCACGTCATCAAGTATCTGGATGTTCTTACCACCAGCACCCTGAAGTTGCCCGGGAACGGCTTCCTTGAGCTGCTCCATGCTGATCCCGCTGGAGCCGGATCGAATCACATTCACGTTGTCGGCGAAACCATCGCTTTGGCCGGTTTCACGTGCCGCAGCAGCGAACTGGGCACCCATCTGATCCTTGATGTCCTCCCAGCCCTTGGGTGCGGAGAAGCTGAATCCGGTGCCCGAAATCGTGATGCCTGCTGGAGCCGCATCAGCAGGATCCACGCCGGAATCACCTGAATCGGTGGTGGGGCTGCTCACCGAACTGGGCGAGGTGGAACTTTTCACGTTGGGCTTGTCCCCGACTGAAACCGTGCAGCCACTCAGGAGCAGCGCTCCCATGGCAAATGCAATGAATACTCGACGCATTGGTTGACCTGCTTTCTACCTGTCCCCGATGGAGGAACATCTGATCCTGGCGGTTCCTGCTGCGAGCGCATCCATCGCACCCGGGGAAAGCCTAGCCATGAATCAGCCGGATCAGCCAGCAAGCACGCCCTAACTTCTCCAGTACCAGGAAGCAAAGACCTCGTTCTTCAGCTTGGCGATTTTTGGCGCGGTCAGAGACTTGAGGGTGGAGAAGGTGATGGCGTAACAGGCCGAACCCACGATCACGAAGCGTTGTTCGACATTGGTGATGGCGTCCTTGCTGAACTTCATGTTGCCGATAAGTCGGGCCGCCGGACGACCCCCGAGGGTACTGCGGGGTTGCATCCGCACATTTGTGACTCCCCAACTCTGGGCGAACTGGGGCAGACCTGCTTCAAGGAGTTTCAGCGAATCCGGGGTCTGCGGCAGTTGGAACACATAGACGAAATTGGGTAGCCCACTGAAATCAGCACCGTCCTTGGCCGCCGCCAGGAAGTCGCTACCCAGATCAGCCTTGGCATCGATCCAGTTGGTCGGTGCCATGAAGGTGAAGGCGTCTGCCTCAAAGGAGCTGCCGCCAATGATCACCTTGGGCTTGTAGTTGGGGTCAACTCCCTTGTCAGCAGGGTTGCTGGGGCTCGGAGTCGGCTTACCGATGGTGGGGATCGGCTTCATCTTCGAGGGGTCCTCACGCTGGCCACAGGCACTCACCCCGGCCAGGCTGAGAACCGTCGCCAGAGCCGCCGCCAGAGTGATCGCGGTAGGTCTACGCATGGTCGAAATTAGACCACGCCGGTGGTTGGCCACCGACGGGACCAGCCTCATCTGGCCACGCGCTTGGCGCTCCGCCCCTGCCCATTGACCACTTTGAGAACCACCTGGTCCAGTGGGTAGCGCACCTCTGGACGCAAGTGCTCCCGATAGCGGCGTACCAGGGCGGCCAGGTCTCCGGGAGCCATCTTGATGCAGCCATAGGAGCGGTAATCGTTGAACTTCGGGAACTCCCAGCGACAGACATCGTCACCACGTCTATTGCGGCACTGCCGCCCGCCATCACCCTGCTCGGTGTGTACGAACAACATCTGACGCAGCACCCCACGGCCACGATCACAGGGCTTGTTGTCGATCTGGAGCACATTGCCCTTGATCAAGCGGCCTCGGTACGGCGTGCGCAACCGGACGCCGTACTCACCATTGGGCAACCAACCGACATTCTTGGTGCATTCGTTCCTTCCCCGCTTGCCGAGCATCCCGGAACCGGCGCGCCAACTCTGCTCCTCCATGGTGACCCACTGGCCGCCCTGCCGCCGGTCGAAGCGCCAGGTGATCGTGGAAGCATCAGGTGCCGCCCAATTCTTGGTGAAGGTGATCACCGCCCGGGTCCGATCCTGGTCATCCCTGGGTCTGGCCTCAGCTCCACCCGGGAGCAACACCACCGTCAAAATCACGGCACCGAATACTGCCAATAGCCGCATCGGCCACCTCCTGGGTCATCGCGAGGCTATGCCACTGATGCTCCCAAGACCACCATTGCGGACTCATTGGCTGCGGCATGTCCTACGATCCCACCGTGACCACGCGTCGTACTGGACAAGAGTTGATCAACCTCGTGGTGGATGAGGGTTCCTGGGAGTCCTGGGATCAGCCACCGGTGCGCGGCGAGCTCTCCCCGGAGTACGCCGCCGAACTGGCCAGCGCCGAGGAACGCACCGGGCTCACCGAATCAGTGGTCACCGGGCGCGGTTTGTTGCGTGGACGCCCGGTCGTCATCATCGCCGGGGAATTCAGCTTCCTGGCCGGCTCAATCGGGCGCGATGCCGCCCAGCGGCTGGTGTCGGCGATCCAACGAGCCACCGCTGAGCGGCTCCCGCTGTTGGCGGCTCCGTGCAGTGGCGGCACCAGAATGCAGGAGGGCACCCCAGCCTTTCTGACCATGATCAGGATCGCCCAGGCCATCTCCCTGCACCGCCAGGCCGGGCTCCCCAACCTGGTTTACCTTCGACACCCGACGACTGGCGGGGTGATGGCCACCTGGGGCTCACTGGGACAGATGAGCTGCGCCGAACCAGGCGCCCTGGTGGGCTTCCTGGGCCCGCGGGTTTATGAGGCCCTGTACGGCGAGCAGTTCCCGGCCGGCGTACAAACCTCAGAGAATCTCTACGCTCACGGCATCATCGATGCCGTTGTGGAGCATGAGGACCTGGCCGAAATCCTGGATCGCTGTCTGGGCATCATGCTGGCTGCACCCACCCTCCCCCCACATCCGGAGCTACCTGACGCCACAGAGATCGAGGACGCCTGGGAGTCAATCCAGATCTCTCGGCGTGCCGATCGACCCGGGGTCCGGGAGTTGCTTCGATATGCCGCAAGTGACGTGATCCCACTGAATGGCACCGGCCAGGGCGAGTCCGACCCGGGCCTGTTCCTGGGGCTGGTCAGATTTGGGGAGTCACCAGCGATCCTGCTCGGCCAGGACCGCCGTGGACAGCGGGGCCAACCCATGGGTCCCGGCGCCCTGCGAGTGGCCAGACGCGGAATGCAACTCGCTGAGGAACTCCGCTTGCCCCTGATGACCGTGATCGACACACCGGGCGCGGCCCTTTCCCCCGATGCCGAACAGGGCGGGCTGGCTGGTGAAATCGCCCGCAGCCTGGCGAACCTGTCGCTCCTTGAGGCCCCTTCGTTGTGCTTGCTCCTTGGTGAGGGGAATGGCGGTGGGGCGCTGGCGCTGTTGCCTGCTGACACCGTCATCGCGGCCCAACACGCCTGGCTCTCCCCGCTGCCCCCCGAGGGTGCCAGCGCAATCGTCTTCCGGGATACCACCCATGCGGCTGAGATGGCCCGGAATCAGCAGGTTCGGGCCACCGATCTGCGCGCAGTGGGCATGGTCGACCAGATCATCCCTGAGTTGCCCGACGCGGCCGATGAGCCCCAGGACTTCTGTCGGCGGGTCGGCACCGTGGTGGAGTATGAATTGGCCAAACTGGCCACCACCCCGCTGGCCGAGCTGAGGGAACGCCGTAGTCTGCGGATCAACAATCTCTGATCAGACACGGTGGAATGCAGATGAAGAACAGCATTGTTTTGTTCACCAGCGACCGGGGGATCACCCCAGCGCAGGCTGCCAAAGCAGCCGAGGATGCCGGTTTCTACGGCTTCTATGTGCCCGAGCACTCCCATATCCCCACCAGCCGGGACTCCAACCACCCGGGAACCGGTGGCGAGATCCCCGATGATCGCTACCTGCGCATCCTGGACCCCTGGATCGCCCTGGCCACCGCTGCTGCTGTCACCTCCACCATTCGCCTGGGTACGGCGGTCGCCCTGCCGATGGAACACGACCCGATCACCCTGGCCAAGACCCTGGCCACCCTGGATCACCTCTCCAACGGTCGGGTCACGCTCGGGGTTGGGTTCGGGTGGAATGTCGAGGAGCTCGAGGACCACGGCGTACCGGGGAACAAGCGGCGGACCGTGCTGCGTGAATACCTGGAGTTGATGCGCGAACTCTGGACCAAGGAAGTCGCTTCCTATGAGGGCGAGTTTGCCTCACTCAAACCCAGTTGGGCCTGGCCCAAGCCAGCCCAGGCCGAGATCCCGGTGCTGGTGGGTGCAGGAGGCACCGAGAAGAACTTCAAATGGATCGCTCGCAGCGGATCCGGCTGGATCACCACCCCGATCGAGACTGATATCGAGGAGCGAGTCGGGTTGCTCAATCAGATCTGGGCCGATTCTGGGCGCGAGGGCAAGCCGCGGGTCGTCGTACTGGTGACCAGCAAGCTGGATCCAGAGCAGTTGGGGCGTTGGGCTGCTGCTGGGGTGGATGAGCTCATGTTCGGGCTGCCTGACAAATCAGCGCCGGAGACGCTCGCCTTCATCGAGAAGATGGGCGCTGCCCTGAATCGCTGAGAGATTCAAGAGGGAAACTAATCCGGTTTGGACCACCTTTCCGGATTTGTTGATCAATACCACCTTCTTCATGGTTTCATCGTGTGGTGAAAATCATCATTGCCGCATTGACGATGTTGCTGCTGGGTTCTGGAACGGCCTTTGCCGCCGATCCGATCCCGTCCTGGCCAAATGACGGGAGCAGCCCCAAATTCTTCGGCTCGGCAGTGACCGCCAACCCGGTCCCACACACCCCGGTGCCAGAGCATCCGGTGATGTCGGACAACGGCACCAGCTCGATGCACAACGATGCCTATGCCACCGACGGATACGAGGTATCCGGTCCACTCGGGAACAACCTGAAGCAGACCTCCGCGACGTACGGCGTGTCCGAGTGCGCCACCATCGCCTTCGACTCCGCTGGGCGGATCGTGGGGCTTTGCGGTGGCCTGATGGGCTTCACCCTTCGCCTGATCAACCCCACCACTCTCGATCAGATCAGCAAATTCGATATGCCCGGTCGCAACTGGGCGATGACCACCAACCTGCTCAGCGACCTGTGCGGTGGCACCTACTTCTACCTGGACAAGCAGGATCGCGCCTACACTCTGACCACGCGCAATGAGTTGTGGCGAGTGGATATCTCCGGAAACTCCTTTACCCACGCTGACACCTACAACCTGAACAGCGCCATTGCTCCCGGCGATTGCGCCCTGGCCACCATGCCGGACTGGTCGGGACAGATCTGGTTTGCCACCAAGGGCGGCCGGATCGGGGTGGTCAATCCGACCACCAAGGCAATCCAGACCATCGATCTACCCGGGGACGAGATCTACAACTCCCTGGCCACCGATGAGACCGGGAAGATGTTCGTGGTGACAGATCGTCGTACGGTCGCTTTGGAGGCTCCTTCAGGCACCCCGCAAATCGTGTGGTCAACACCCTATGACCGGGGCACCCGGGTCAAGCCAGGACAGTTGTCGCAGGGGTCCGGCACTACCGCCACGCTCATCGACGACGACCTGATCGCCATCACCGACAATGCCGACCCGAAGATGCATGTGATCTTCCTGGATCGTCGCACCGGCGAACAGAAGTGTTCGGTGCCGGTCTTCGGAGCCAACGCCAGCGCCACCGAAAACAGCCTCGTCGCGGTGGGTCGCTCGGTGATCGTGGAGAACAACTATGGCTACGCCAACCCATTTGTGACCCTCTTCGGGCAGACCACCACCCCCGGCATCACCCGGGTGGATTACAACAATGGCAACTGCCAGATCGCCTGGACCGCGCCAGTATCAGCACCTTCTGCGGTGCCGAAGGTCTCCTGGGGCAATGGCCTGATGTACACCTACACCAAGGAAGCCGAGGCCTGGTGGTTCAGCCAGTGGTACTTCACCGCGATCGATGTCCGCACCGGCAATGTCGCCTGGAAGATGCGCACCGGTAACGGCCTTCAGTGGAACAACCACTACGCCTCGATGTACCTGGGGCCTGATGGCTCGGCGTACGCCCCGGTGATGCAGGGCCTGATCCGCTTCCACGACCAACCCTGACCGCTCCCACCCCCACACCCTCGCCGAGGCGGCACTAATTAACATGCCGAGGCGGCAGTAAATCACGCGCCGAGGCGGCAGTAATTAACATCAGCCCAGGGCGTCTCTTTCAGGTGCTTCCAGCCAGGCCTCTGGTTGTGGGCCCCTGGGCACGATCTGGGTCGGATTGATGTCGGCATGCACCACGTAGTAATGCCGCTTGATCTGCTCAAAATCGGTGTTGGAGCCGAACCCCGGGGTTTGGAAGAGGTCGCGTGTATAGCCCCACAGGTTTGGCAGCTCGGTGAGTTTTTGTCGATTGCACTTGAAGTGCCCGTGGTAGACCGGATCGAACCTGGCCAGGGTGGTGAACAACCGGACATCAGCCTCGGTGATCTGCTCCCCCATCAGGAACCTCCTGGTGGCCAGCCGATCCTCCAACCAGTCCAGAGCCACCCACAAGCGCTCGTACGCCGCATCGTAGGCAGCCTGGGAACCGGCGAACCCGCAGCGATAGACACCGTTGTTGACCTCGGTGTAGATCCGCTGCATCACTTCCTCCATTTCCGCACGCTTGTCCACCGGCCACAGATCCGGCGCATCCGGGCGGTGGAACTCCCGCCACTCGAAGAAGAAGTCCTGAGTGATGAAGGGGAAGTCGTTGGTAACCACCTGCCCGGTCGGGACATCTACCACCGCCGGGACAGTGATCCCACGAGGGTAGTCCGGGAAGCGCCGGAAATAGGCCTGTTGCAGTCTCTCGATGCCCAGCACCGGATCGACACCACCGGGGTCGAGGTCGAAGGTCCACGAACGCGGATCGTGGGTGGGACCACAAAGGCCCAGCGAAATCACCTCATCCAACCCCAGGATCTCCCGGACGATCACGGCTCGGGTGGCCCATGGACAGGCCAGGGCGGCGATCAGCCGGTAGCGCCCCGGCTCCACCGGCCACTGCGGGTTGTCCCTGGTGATTCGGTCCGGAATGTAGGCAGTGTCCCGGTTGAACTCCTGCCCGGGTTCGACGTATTGACCGGAGTCACTGGATTTCTCTGCACTCATGCCTCGACCATAGCCCTCCTGGATCTCCTTTGGCCCACCGTGGATCCGGCCCCAAACCGCCACGCATTAGGCTCGACGTGTGAAGATCGCTGCTTGGCTACTGGTCAATGTCCTGGCTTTTGGCGCCGCCATCTGGCTGATTCCGGAGATCACCCTGGACAGTGGTGACAGCCTCAGTGAACGGATCCTCTATCTGGTCGTGGTCGGTTCGCTGTTCGGGCTGATCACCTCGATCATCAAGCCCGTGTTACAGATCATCTCGATCCCTTTGATCATCCTGACCCTGGGCTTCTTCCTGCTGGTCGTCAACGCCCTGATGCTGCTGCTGATGAGCCAGATCAGTGGCAGCCTGCATCTCGGCTTCCACGTGACCGGATTCTGGCCGGCCTTTTTCGGTGGCATCGTCATCTCAATCGCCTCAATGGTGATTGAGGGGGTCCTTCCGGACACTGACCAGTGAACCCCCTTCCAGTCGGGACTGGAGTCCCCTACCGAATCGCCATGGTCTGCCTGGGCAATATCTGTCGCAGCCCAATGGCCGATGTGGTGATGCGTGATCTCATTGCCCAGGCTGGTCTCGAGAAGAAGCTTGAGGTCACCAGTTCGGGGACCGGTGACTGGCATCTGGGGCACCCGATGGACCCGCGGGCAGCTGCCCAATTGCGGGAGATGGACCTGGATCCCTCGACACACCGAGCCCAGCAATTCACCAATAGCTGGGCTGATCGCGACCTGATTCTGGCCATGGATCAGTCAAACCTGGCAAACATCACTGAGATCCTGGGGCCCTTGGTTCGTCCCGGGCAGGTGCGTCTGTTCCGGGAGTTCGATCCGCTGGCTGAGCCGGATGCCGAGGTCCCTGACCCCTACTACGGCGGCCCGGACGGGTTCGTTGAAGTGGGTGCGATGGTCCAACGAACCTGTCGCAACCTGCTCCACCTGCTCGACAGCAAAACCAATTGAGCTGCTTGGCGCCGGCGCCTATCGTGTTTGGCAATGGCCAGACATCCAGCAATCGCCACCCTGGCCGAGCAACTGCTCGGCGGTGCCGTTGCGGCCACCACACCGGTGGCTGGCGGCGACATCTGTACGACGACCCGGTTGCGGTTGGCCAATGGCACCTCCGCCCTGATCAAGACCAGACCCGGCGCACCGAAGGGTTTCTTTGCCGCCGAGGCCGCCGGATTGCGCTGGCTGGGTGAGCAGGATTCGGGCCTGACCCCCGGCGTACTGGCAGTTTCGGACACCTGCCTGATCCTGGAATGGGTGGAACCCACGCGGCCCACCGCAGACCTGGCTGCTGATTTCGGACGCCGCCTGGCCAGGATGCACCTGCAGGGCGCAGCCGGCTTTGGCGCTGACCGGGACGGGTTCATTGGCATCCTCCCGCTGCCCAACAAGCCAGCGGCCAACTGGTTGGAGTTCTATGCGGTCCGTCGGGTGCTGCCCTATCTGAAGCTGGCTGCGGATCGTGGCAATATCACCATCGAGGACGCCTCGGTGATCGAACGCTCGATCAGCAGGTTCACCACTGCGGCGGGGCCGGAGGAACCCATTTCCCGCATCCATGGGGATCTGTGGGCTGGCAACCTGGTCTGGGGCAGCGAGCAGGTCGTGCTCATCGATCCCGCCGCACACGGTGGCCATCGGGAGGCCGACCTGGCCCTGCTGGCGCTGTTCGGGGCCCCCTTTCTCGAGCGCATCCAGGAGGGATACCAGGAGGTGTCCCCACTGGCCGAGGGTTGGGAGGAGCGGCAGGGGCTGCACCAGTTGCACCCCCTGCTGGTGCACGCGGCTCTGTTCGGCGGCGAGTACGGCGCCCGTGCTGCCCGGTTGGCCCAGCGGCTGTGACCCAATCATTGTTGGGCTGATTCAGCCACAAACTCAGTCAGATTTCAGGCTGGGATGGCAGCCTTGGGGTGTGACCGAGGAAAAACCCCATGTACTTGTGGTCGAGGACGACACTGCCGTGCGCAACTCCCTGCGGCGTTCCCTGGAATTCAACGGTTTCCAGGTATCGCTGGCCACGGATGGCGCAGAGGCGCTGGCCACGATCGGGAGCCTGGCCCCGGATGCGGTGGTGATGGATGTGATGATGCCGCATCTGGATGGGCTGGAGACCACCCGCGCCCTGCGCAAGGTCGGCAACCAGGTGCCAATCCTGGTCCTGACCGCTCGCGATGCGGTCGGCGACCGGGTCGAGGGGCTGGACGCTGGAGCCGATGACTACCTGACCAAACCCTTTGCGTTGGAGGAATTGTTGGCCCGCTTGCGAGCCCTGTTGCGTCGGGTGACCCCAAGCCAGAACCACCCCGAGGAAACCCTTTCCTTCGCCGATCTCACCATGGATCTGGCCTCCAGGGAGGTCACCAGGAATGGCCGGGGGATGGAACTGACCCGCACCGAGTTCACCCTCCTGGAACTCTTCCTACGCCGACCCAAGCGCGTCCTGGACCGTTCCTTCATCCTGGAAGAGGTCTGGGGTTTCGACTTCCCCACCACCGCCAACTCACTGGAGGTGTACGTCGGGTATCTGCGCCGCAAGACCGAGGCCGGAGGCGAACCCCGGCTGATCCATACCGTGCGCGGGGTTGGCTATGTGCTCAAGGAAGGCACCTCCCAGTAACCAATGGACCGGTCACCTGCCTCTCCGCGCACCCTGCGTGCCTGGTTGCGCCAACGCAGCCTGGCCAGTCGGGTGACCTGGTTGACCACGGTGGCCGTGGGACTTTCGGTCACCATTGTTTCCCTGGCCTCCTACCTACTGGTGCGCAGCCAAACCATGCATGAGATCGACATCTCACTGCACAATCGCGCAGCGCAGGCGGCCCAGACCGACACCCTGGACAACCTTTCGCAACAGCAATTCCCGCCCTACCTGCTCGGCGCTGCGGACGTGAGCGTCATCTTCCTCAACGTGACCGGCACCGGGGCCCGGGTCCGCTCGGCCAATACCGCTGCGGCCACCCAGGTCGGGCTGACCGAGTTGGCCGTGGCCGAGAACAAGTTGGAGTGGTCGGCCCGCACGGTCTCCATCAACGACGAGCGTTACCGGATGGTCGCGGTGCCTGCAGGCAGGAAGGAGGCCCTGATCCTGGCCCAGTCGATCGAACCCACCGATCGGATGCTGGATCGCCTCGGACTGGTGATGTTGATCTTCGGTCTCGCCGGCATGTTCGGTGCAGCCGCCGCTGGTTGGGGTGTGGCCACCAACGGACTGCGCCCGTTGCGGTTGTTGACCAACGACGTGGAGCGGATCGCCCGTACCGAGGACCTCACTCCCATACCGGTGGAGGGCACTGACGAGATCGCCCGTTTGTCGGTGGCCTTCAACCAACTCCTGGCTGCGGTTTCCGCCTCCCGGGAACGGCAACGGCAACTGGTCGCCGATGCCGGCCACGAGTTGCGCACCCCATTGACCTCGCTACGCACGAACCTGGACCTGCTCGTCCAGGCCGATTCCGGTAACTCACTGCCACCCCAGGCCCGCCGAGAGCTCATGGACGACGTCCGCAGCCAGATCGAGGAGTTGACCACCCTCGTCGGGGATCTGGTCGAGTTGGCCCGTGACGTGCCCATCACTCCCAATGTCGAGTACATCGACCTGGCCGAAGTGGTGAACCAGGCCCTGGGCCGGGTCCGGCGCCGCGCCCCGAACCTGAGTTTCGTGGCGGAAACAGAGCCCTGGTGGGTGCTGGGTGAGTACCCGAGCCTGGAACGGGCGCTAACCAACCTGCTCGACAATGCCGCCAAATGGAGTCCAGAGGCAGGCACCGTAACCGTGGCCCTGAAGGCTGGTCGACTCACCGTTTCCGATGAGGGCTGCGGCATCGCCCCGGAGGACCGGCCCTACGTCTTTGAGCGCTTCTATCGCAGCACGGATTCCCGGGGAATGCCCGGTTCGGGTCTGGGGCTGTCGATCGTCAAGGCCGTGGTGGATCGCCATGGCGGGACCGTGGCTGTGGGTGAGGCACCTGGCGGTGGAGCTGAATTCACGGTCGTACTGCCCGGAACCAGCACACCCGGCGATGCTCTAAGTGACAAATAGGGCGCCTGACAGGTTCCTCTCAGGTTCACCCGATTGACTGGGTGTCATGGCCGAATCGCATGATCCGCAACCGCCCTCCGTGTTCCCTGTAGGAGGGTCGCATGATGGTTCGGCCATGCAGCCGATCCCGGCCGCTGATCCGCCCACTGAGGAAACCAGAGAGATTCCGCTGTTGAGCCAACCGGCAATCCAAGAACAACGACCCAGCATCCCCCTGCACCCGGGTCGTGGATTCGCCGCTGTCGTGCTCACTGGCGCTTTGTTCCTCGGTGGTGCGGCCGGGATCGGCGGAGCTGCCGCCTATGACACCCTTCGCAATCAGGCAGGCAGCTCCAGTACTTCCAGCACCCTCGCCGATGACGGCGTTCAGACCGCGACCGACAGCACTCCGATCAACGGTGGAGTCGAAGCCGTGGCCAACAAGGTGCTGCCCTCAGTGGTCCGGGTGAACGTCACTGGCCAGAGTGAATCAGGCTCTGGATCGGGGGTAATCCTCGATAAATCCGGAAACATCCTGACCAACAACCACGTCGTCCAGAGTGCCACCCAGAATGGCTCCATCAGTGTCAGCTTCAACGACGGCAGCACCGCCTCGGCGAGCGTGGTGGGCACTGACCCGCTCACCGACATGGCCGTGATCAAGGTGGCCGACACCACCGGCCTGACTCCGGCCACGATTGGAACCAGCGGCAAACTGCGGGTGGGTCAACAAGTGGTGGCCATCGGTTCTCCCTTTGGACTGAACGCCACTGTTACCACTGGGATCGTGAGTGCCCTGAACCGCCCGGTCTCGGTTGCCACGACACCTGAGCAGTCCAGTCCCCAGTCAGAGCTCCCCTTCGGCTTCGGAACTCCGCAACAAGAGCAGCAGCAGAGTTTGAGCACGACCTATCCAGCGATCCAGACCGATGCCGCGATAAATCCCGGCAATTCAGGTGGTCCGCTGGTGAATATGGCTGGTCAGGTGGTCGGCATCAACTCCTCAATTCGAACCGCCAGCGACACCTCGACCTCCGGTGGCTCGATTGGCCTGGGATTTGCGATCCCCATGGACGAGGTGATGCCAGTGGTGCAGCAGATCCTCAACAACGAGAAGCCGACTCACGCCCGATTGGGTGTATCAGTGGGCAGTTCCAATGACGTGTTGTCACCCGGGGCAATCGTGCGCAGTGTCGAGGACAACGGCGCTGCTGCCCGGGCAGGAATCAAGCCCGGCGATGTGATCACCAGGGTTGGCGAGCACCAGATCACCGATGCCGAATCGCTGGTGGCCACGGTTCGTGGGATGCGCCCTGATCAGAAGGTTTCGGTAACTGTCCTGCGGAATGGCAAGTCGGTCACGGTGCAGACCACCCTGGGCTCCGACGCGAACACCCAGACCAGCTGATCAGGTCAACGCCCGACCCACAGCTGCAAACAGCGCCTGGAATTCCTCCCGGCCCATATCCACCGGGGATTCCAGAGAGGGTCGGGAGTAGTCCGGTGGCAATGAGAAGTCGTGAGCGGTGCGCACCCCGACCATGTTGAGTTCCGGGGCCACCGAGATCACATTGCCGGTGAACCCCGATGCGGTGTACCCCTTCAGTTCGGGTCCGTTCTCCCACCACTGGTAGCCGTACTGTCCCTTGGACAGGGTGGAGAACGAGGTGGCCTGTTGGATCCAGTCCGTGCTGACCAGACGTTCACCAGTGGCGCTAACCCCGCCGGCCAACATCAGTTGACCCAACCTGGCGAAATCTCGAGGGGTTGCATAGAGCCCCATCGATGCCGGGGCAGCGCCCAATCGATCGGTGTAGATCGCCCCATCCTGCTCACAACCCAGTGGCTTCCAGAGTTGGTTGGAGAGCACCTGCGCGAAGGGTCTTGAATGCACTTCCTCCAGGATCCAGGCCAGCATCTGGGTATTGGCGCTGTTGTAGTTGAACCGACTCCCGGCCGGCTCGGTGCGGGGCAGGCTGAGCAGGTACTCATCCCGGGTCCGGCCAATTCGACCTGAAGTCAGGTAGTCCAGGGTGAGGCGCTGCCACTGGGCGAACTGACTATTGCGGAACAGGTGCGAGGTGTGTTCGTCCCAGGCCACTCCGGACTCCATCCGCAGCAACTGCTGCAGAGTCGTGCCTTCCCAGCCACTACCAGCACTGGCGGGCAGATAGCGCTCGATCGGGTCCGCAACACTGTCGATCAGGCCGATGTGGATGGCATTGCCGATCAGGGTTGACACATAGGCCTTGGTGCTTGACCAGCAGTGATGCAGGGTGAACCGATCAAAGCCGTTGGCATAGGCCTCGAACACCAGTTGCCCATCCTTGATGAACACGATGCCATCGGTTTCCCGGTCCACCATGAACTCCGCGACACTGCGCTGGCGACCGTCGTACTCGTAGGTGACCATGCTGAGGTCCTCAGGGCGAAGCGACCAGGGTCGGGCTGATCCGGCTGGGATGGCCACACTGGGCAGCACGAGCTCTGGCTTGAAGATCGTGGGTACCGCCGTGCTGTGCGAGGTTTGCCACCTGGTCCAACGACTGCGCCAGTAGGCGCGGGTGAACACGGTGTGGCGCAGGGCTGGTAGCACCGTGAGCGGGCTCGGCCCCAGGGACCCCGGGGGTGATGCGGAGGTGATCCGCCCGGTTGGGTCCAGCCACATCAACAGGCGACGGGCAACGGTGAGGAGCACACCAATCATGGGTGCAGGCTATCCGGTTGCCCTTCTCAAACGGAGCCACCTCTGGTGGCCCATCCGCGGTAGCTTACCGGCATGGCCTAAGACGAAGAACTTGCCGCGCGGATCGAAGATGCCGTCGCTGCACACGGATCCTTTACCTCAAGGAAAATGTTCGGCGGGGTCTGCTGGATGGTCAACACCAACATGGCGGTCGGAATCACCCACGACCTGTTGATGGTGCGGGTGCGCAAGGGCGAGGAGGCCGAGGCGCTCTCCCGCGGTGCCGAGCAGATGACGATGGGCACCAGGTTGATGTCCGTCTTTGTCACCGTCGCCAGGAGCGAACTCGATGATGAGGACGTACTTGCTAACTGGGTGGCGCGGGGCGTAGAGGTCGCCAAATCATTGCCCGCAAAGCCCCCGACTTCCGCTTCGAGTCGCGTCCGCAGGACCGGCACTACCTGACCGCGGACCATCAGGGATGAGCCCGCTAGAGAGCAGCGCGTACCCGTTCGGCCTTCCAGAGGGTTTCCAGCCATTCCTCGTTGACCTCTGAGTGCACGGTGATGCCGCCGCCGGTGCCCAGGATCCAGTCGGTATCCGGACCCTTGAAGAGCGACCTGATCACCACACCCAGATCGGCGCGGCCGTCACCGCTGATCCAGCCGAAGGCGCCGGCGTAGATCCCGCGCGGATCGGCCTCGACCTCCTCGATGATCTGCATGGTGCGCAGCTTCGGAGCACCGGTCATCGAACCAGCCGGGAACAGCGCCCGCAATGCCGCCAGGGTGCCCACCTGCGACCTGAGTGAACCAGTGACAGTGGAGACCAGTTGATGGACGCCGGCGTAGGACTCGACCTGCATCAGGCTGGGCACCTGCACACTGCCGGGGTCACACACCAGGGAGAGGTCATTGCGCAGCAGGTCCACGATCATCAGGTTCTCGGCCCGGAACCGGGGGTTTGTGGCCAGGTCCTCCCGAAACGCCTCGTCCTCCTCAGCAGTGTTGCCACGGGGAGTGGTGCCCTTGATCGGTTTGGTCTCCAGCCGCCTGGAACGGTCGATCCTGGCGAATCGCTCGGGTGAGGCCGACAACAGCCAGGTGTCGCCATGCTGCAGCATCCCGCTGTACGGCGCCGGGTTGATCGAGCGCAACCGCTGATGGATCTCCAATGGATCCCGGGAACTGGAGTGGCGTTCCCGGTAGGTCAGGTTTACCTCGTAGGAATTTCCCGCATGCAGGTGCTCCTGGACCCGGTCGAAGGCCGCGGCATAGTCAGGATCGACGGTTCGTGCCGCATCGGAAACCACGAAACCAGTGGTCACGGCAGGATCAACGAACTCAACCTGCCGGCAACACATCCAGATCGCATCGGGCACTCCCGGCATCGAGGCGGCTGGGAGGTCCGAGCGTGCGGCGTAGCCGAAGTAGCCCACCCAGTGGGTATCCGGGTCGCCGTCAAGGCGTTCCTCCAGCACCGCAAAGATGTCCGAACCCACCGCTCTCCCCGATGGGTACTCGATCACCTGTCCATCGATGAGCACCAGCGATACCTCGTCGGCACCAAGTTCACCGGCCCGGGAGCGATTGGGGTGGGTACTGCCACCACCGTCCAGGAAGAAGCGTCTGATCATGACGACTCCAGGAAGTTGGCGATCATGGCCGGGCCGTGCTCGGACAGGATCGATTCAGGGTGGAACTGCACTCCCCACTGGGGTAGGGCGCGGTGGGCCACGCCCATCACCACGCCATCAGCCCGGGCATTCACCCACAACTCCCCGGGCACCTCGGTGGCGGCCAGAGAGTGATACCGCACCGCTTTCAGTGGCGTTGGCAGCCCCTTGAAGATGCCGCTCCCATCGTGTTCCACCTGTGCCACCTCGCCGTGTGCTGGACGCACCCGGGTGACGGTGCCGCCGTACGCCGTGACCAGGGCCTGCATCCCCAGGCAAACGCCCAACACCGGCACCTGGAGTTCCCGGATCGCGGGCCCCAGGGCAAAGTCTGCTGGGTTGTTCGGGTCTCCCGGCCCGGGCGAGAGTACGACGTGGGAGAAGCCGCTCAGCTCTGGTTGCTGATCATGTTGTACGACGTGTGGCAGCACGCCAGTGACACCAGCAATCAGATGCACCAGGTTCCAGGTGTAGGAGTCGTGGTGATCCACCACGACCACTGCCGGCACAGCAGTCATCGCCGGTACTACTCGCTCTGCCCCTGGACCAGTTCCAGGATCAATCGCTGCAACAGGGCATAGCCATCCTCAGTGAGGATCGACTCGGCGTGGAACTGGATCCCCCGGAAATGGGAGCCGGACAACTGGTGGATGTCACCAGTGGCCGGGTCGCGGTAGGCGGTGACACCCTGCGGGAGGTCAGCGTCAGTACCTCTGCCCACGAAGGTGTTGTAGAAGCCGACTCGCTCGATCCCGCGATCGAGTTGCACGGCCGCCTGGGTGCCCTGGAAAACGATGTCCTTGTAGGCAAGGGGTATCCCCAACTGATCACAGAGCACCTGGTGCCCCAGACACACGGCCAGGAAGGGCTTGCTGGATGCGAGCAGGTCCCGGACCGCCTGATGGAATTGCTTGATCTTGGGATGACCGTGGTCCCGCGGATCACCGGGACCCGGTCCAACCACCACCAGGTCAGCATCATCAAAAGCCCCGGTCTGATAGGCCTCGTGGCGCACCACATGTGGCCGCAGGCCCATCACGGTGAACATATGGGCCAGCATGTTCACGAAGTCGTCCTCACCATGCAGGATCGCCACCGACAACCCCTGCAACTCCGGAGCAGGTAGCGCCCCGGACTGGTCGGTCAACCAGAACCTGGCCAGGCGCTGGTTGCGCGCCCCCAGGGCAATCAGCACATCCTCATCGAGGGCCAACTCCTCAATCCCCTGGCTGGCCACTGGGGCTGCTTCGGCCAACCCGAAGGCGCTGAGGATGCCGCTGGCCTTCGCCGCTGTCTCGGCCACCTCGTAGTAGGGGTCCGAATCCCGTACCAGGGTGGCTCCCGCCGTCACCTTCAGTGCGCCCTCAGCACTCACCTCAGCGGTACGGATCACGATTGGGGAATCCAGGGTGGCCGCGCCATCGTGCTCACGTCCAAACAGGGCCAGGGCGCCGGAGTAGTAGCCGCGCCCGGCCTGTTCGTACTCATTGATCAGCCGACAGGCGTTCTCCACGGGGGCTCCGGTGACGGTCGCAGCAAACATGGTGTCGCGCAGGATGTCCCTTGGGTCGCTGTGACTGCGACCGGCCAGGAGGTATTCCGTGTGCACCAGATGGGTCATCGGCTTCAGGAATGGCCCCAGCACCTGGCCGCCCTCGTGGCAGATCTCGCACATCATCTTGAGCTCCTCATCGACCACCATGAAGAGCTCGTAGATCTCCTTTTCGTCGGCCAGGAACTCCAGCAGTTTCTGCTTGCGCTCATCGGGTTGCAGTCCGCGCAGGCGGAAGGTGCCGGAGATGGGATTCATCCGCACCTGCCCACCGGTCACGCTGACATGACGCTCTGGAGAAGCACCGATCAGGAAGCGATCACCGGTCCAGAAGCAGTAGGTCCAGTAAGCGCCGCGTTCGCGCTCCAACAGGCGTCGCAGCACCGCCAGAGCAGCCCGGGCATCCCAATCGCTGAGTTGGGCCCGATAGTGCCGACCGATCACCAGGTTGGCACCCTCGCCGTTGCCGATCTCATCATCGATGATCTGGGCCACCACCCGGGCATAGTCATCGTCACTGGTCTCGAAACCACCCCGATCCGAGAACTGGGCTGCTTGGTCGGGCAGGGCATCGATCAGTTCCGGCAGGTGGATCTCATGCTCCACCTGCACCTCCATCACCGTCAGCGGGGAGCCATCGTCGTACGCCGTGAAACCGCGCTCGCTGATCTGCCGGAAGGGCACCGCAACCAGGTGGTCAAAACGGCGGCCACGCTCGGGAACTCCCTCAACCAAAGGGATGTCGGCCAGTTTCGCTGCTTCCAGCAATGGGCCACCCAGGACGGTCACGGTGTCACTGTCCCGGAGTCGGATCACCGCCCAGGCCGACTCGGCCATGGCCTCCTCGAGATAGCGGCTCACGTCGGCATTGATCATCGTGTGCGCCGTGGCTGCAGGTGTGGAGCCGTCAGGAGGGAGTTGGCTGGACATGGGTTGATGGTATCGGCGCCAAAGCCGCCTCCTGCAGGGTCACCATCTGCTGAGTGGCCCGGGTCAGTACGACGTAAAGCGTCGCCCGCCCGGTGGGGGACTCCGCCTCGATGCCAGCTGGGTCAACCACCACGATGCCGTCGAACTCCAGACCCTTGGTGTCCAGGCCACCGAGCACCACGACCCGGGAGTCGCCGTCCTGGGCGCCACCGGTGCGCTCAGCCAGCCACTGGGTGAACCTGGGCAATCGGGCCACCGGGACCACGATGCCGATGGTTCCCTCCAATTCGTTCAGCATCCGGTCGACCTCGACTGACAGGCCCACCTCCAGGTCACTCACCTGCTTGTCCTGCGGCAGGACGCCAGTGGCCCGAACCGCGGTCGGTAGGTCCGCCGACAGCCCAACCCGCTGGGCATAGGCGGCGGCGTAGTCGTAGATCTCCTTGGAGTTGCGGTAGTTGGTGGACAGGTGGAACTCGTGTAGGTCCTTGCCCTTCAGGGCCAGGTCACGGGCCGTCTGGGCCTCGACTGGATCCGGCCAGGAGGACTGGGCGGGGTCGCCCACGATGGTCCAGGTGGCCGCCCGACCTCGTCGGCCCACCATCCGCCACTGCATCGGGGTCAGGTCCTGGGCCTCGTCGATCAGGACGTGGGCGAAGCCGTCATCCTCGATCCGGTTGGTCGGGGGCCGCCAGCCACGCGGGCCGGCGTACTCCCGATCAGCGACTGTGGTCACCTCGTGCAGGCTGCTGTCGGCCAGGCCGAGCGGGTCCTCGTCCTCATCGTCCACCAACGGCGGGTCACCGAGTCGGTAGCGCAGCTCGTCAAGCAGCGCCACATCATCGACTGACAACTCGGTCTCAAAGGAGCCGGCCAACAGGCTCACCTCGGCGTCGTCCAGGATTCCCTGGGAGACCCGCTTGAGGAAGTCGGTATCAGCCAACCAACCAAGCACCGTACTGGCGTCAAGCACCGGCCACCAGGCGGCGGCGAACTGCAGGAAGTCGTCACGGTCGCGCATCTCCTCGGAGAAGTCCTCCTGGGTGCGCTCCAGAGCCCGGTCAGTGCTCACCTGGCTCCACATTGCCTCGATCAGGGTGGAGGCCACTTTGGTGGTGGAACGGTTGCGGGGGCCCAGGGCGAGCAGGTCCCGGCGGATCTGGCCGAGTTCGCGCGATCCGAGCACGATCTTGGCGTCGCGGTAGAAGGCCCGGAACTCAGTCGGGCTGCCCGGAACGGCCTGGCGCGCCGTACGCCGCAGCACCTCAGCCATCCGGGAGGCTCCCTTGATCGCAGACACTGCCGGGAGGTCCCGTCTGGTGGCCCGGATCCCGTCGACCACCTCACCCAGTGAGCGCAGCGCGGCCGAGGTTTCCCCGAGCGAGGGCAGTACCCGCTCGATATAGCGCATGAAAACGCCGCTGGGACCCACGATCAGGACCCCACCGCCCTCGTAGCGGCGGCGATCGCCGTACAGGAGGAAGGCGGCACGATGCAGCGCCACCACGGTCTTGCCGGTGCCGGGGCCACCACTGATGAGTACGACGCCCTTGCCCGGCGCCCGGATGGCCCGATCCTGCTCGGCCTGGATGGTGGCCACGATTGAATGCATCGAGCGATCCCGGGCCCGGGACAGTTGCGCCATCAGCGCACCCTCGCCGACGATGACCAGGTCACTGCCACGCTCGGGGTCAAGGAGTTCGTCCTCCACGCCCAACACTATTTCACCGCGGGTGCGCAGGATCCGGCGGCGCAGCACCTGCATCGGGTCGGCGGGCGTGGCCTGGTAGAAGACCCCAGCGGCCGGGGCCCTCCAGTCGATCAGCATCGCGTCGTAGTTGTCATCGCGCAGGCCGATCCGGCCCACATAACGGGGCTCCGCGGAGACCTCGGGGGCCATGTCGAGGCGTCCGAAGACCAGGCCCTCATGGGCGGCGTCCAGTGAGGCGATCCGGCGGGCCGCCTGATAGACCATGGCATCGCGCTCGACCAGGCCACCCTCATGGCCAACATGACCCCGGGCCAGTCCTTCCCGGGCCAGCGCCTGGGCGGAATCCGCGGCCTTGCCCAACTGTTGGTAGACAGAGTCGACGAACTCTTGTTCCCGGGCGATCTCGCCAGCGGTGATTTCCTCGTTCAAACTGCTCTCACTGATTGCGGAAGACGACTTTGCAAGCAGTCAACTCTACCCCCACGGTCCGTGCCTGATCCACCCACTCAGGCCAGATCGTGAACGAACTCACCGAGTTGGATCAGGTTGCGGCATTCCACCATCGGCAGCAACTGCTGATAGTCAGCAGCCGCCGAATCCCCGGTGTTCCAGTTGTTGGGATGCTCTGGGTTCAACCAGAAGGCCTTGCGGGAGGCATGCACCAGTTCTTTCACCACTGGTAGAGCCAGATCTGAGTAGTTGGAGCGGGCATCCCCCAGCACGATGAAACTGGTCCTGGGGGTGACTGCATCCGGGTATTTCTCCGCAAAGGCGGTGAAGGCCCGACCGTAGTTGGTGCGGCCCCAGAGTGAGGCCATCTCGGCGCTGGATGCCAACTCGGCCATCACTGTGGCCGGATCGGCACCCGGTCGGAACCGATCGGTTACCTCGTGGACGTCATCGACGAAAGTGAAGGCCCGCAACCGGCTGAACTGCTCACGCAGGGCATACATCAGCATCAGCGTGAAGCCGGCGAAGTTCGCCACCGAACCACTGACATCACAAAGCACCACCAGGTCATTGCGGTGTGGCCGTTTGGGGCGGTGGTGGGTGCGCAGCGGCACTCCGCCGCTACTGATCGAGTCCCGGACCGTACGCCGGAAGTCCAACGCGCCGCGTTGGCGCTGGGAATGGTGCTCCTTGGTCAACCGGGTGGCCAGACGCCGGGCAAGCGGCTGGATCTCCTGGCGCATCTGCTCCAGGTCAGCCCGGCGCAGCGAGGTGAAGTCGCGCTGCTCGATGCTCCTGGCCACAGTGTGCCGGGCGACGTACTCCGGGCCGCGCACCTCGGCGGCGCGGCGTCGTACCTCTGCATCCACCAGCCGCTCAAAGGACTCCACCTGCGCCTGCACCAGGCGCCGGATGGCCGGGTCATCATCAAGCTCACCCAGCAATCCCTGCATGGTGCGTTGGATCAATGACTCCGGAGAGGTCCGGTTCATCACGTTGTAGGTCGACCAGCGCTGTTCGCCTGGCCCCCGACCCCGAATCAGTCCGAAGCGCTGCACCGCCTCCCGGGCCAGGGCCGCCATCACCTCCGGGTCTCCCATGCCCATGGCGGTGACCAACTGCTCCTGGAAGGCAGCCAACTCCTCGGGCCCATCGGCCAGGCGACCCACTCCCGCCGTCTCGGCTTCGCTCCCGGTTGCGCCCCCACCCCCGATTTCGTCGAGGCGGCAGTAATTAACATCGCCAGATGCGGGCAAACCATCACCAACCCGCGCGGGGAAGAACAGATCGAAGATCTCATCGAAACCCCGGCGATGACTCTGGCGTTTGACCATGGTGGCGGCATAGCTGGCCCGCAGCCGTTCGCGGTCGGCGATGCCAACCACCTCAATCGCCGCCACCGCATCCAGTGCCTCTGCCAAGGACACGTTGAGCCCGGCCTGCCGCAGTGCATGCACGAACTCGATGTGTCGATCCAGCAGGGTCATCGCAGGCGCAACTCCCGGATGGCTCGCTGGTGGTCACTGGCGTGCTTGAGGATCACCCCGAGGGTCTGGTCGATCGCTGCCGCATCAAGGGTCTCCACCTGCAGGGACACCAGGGTGCGCGCCCAGTCAATGGTCTCCGCGATGGAAGGGGCCTTCTTCAACTCCATCGCACGCAGCTTCCCGATCACCTCCACGATCGCGCCGGCCAGGCGCTCCTGGGCCTCGGGTACCCGGCTGAGCAGGATCTCCTGCTCCCGCTCGGCATCGGGGTAGTCGATGAACAAGAACAGGCACCGACGCTTGATCGCCTCAGACAATTCCCGGGTGGCGTTTGAGGTGAGCAGCACCAATGGGCGGCGTACGGCGTCGATCGTGCCCAACTCCGGGATGGTCACCTGGAAGTCGCTGAGCACCTCCAGCAGCAAGCCCTCCACCTCGATGTCGGTCTTGTCGACCTCGTCGATCAGCAGCACCGTACGCCGCGGATTGCGGATCGCGGTCAGCAGCGGCCTGGTCAACAGGAATTCCTCGGTGAAGATGTCATCGCGGGTGTCATCCCAGGTCTGGTCCCCAGCGGCCTGGATCCGCAGCAATTGCTTCTTGTAGTTCCACTCATAAAGCGCCCGGGCCTCGTCCAGACCCTCATAGCACTGCAGGCGCACCAGGTCGGCATCAGTCGCTGCCGCGATGGCCTTGGCCAACTCGGTCTTGCCAACGCCGGCAGGCCCCTCCACCAAAAGCGGTTTCTCCAGGGCTCCAGCCAGATAGGTGGTGGTGGCAGTGGCGGTGTCAGCCAGATAGCCAACCCCGGCCAACTCGCTGGTGGTGGTTGAGGGTGAGGAGAACCAGGTCACCGCCCTATTGTGCCTGTACCCGACTCACTTGGTACTGGTGGAGGAGCCAGCGTGCTTGACTGGATCAATGAACGATCAGGTGGTCACCAGCCACAACCAGGCGCGCAGTCGGTTCGAGGCACACGTGTCCGGGGAGTTGGCCAGCTATCTGGAGTACCGGCGAAATGGCTCGATCCACGATCTGGTCCACACCTACACCCTTGACGCCTTCAAGGGGCGGGGCATCGCCACCACGTTGACCGGGTTCGCCCTGGCCTCGATCCGGGAATCCGGCGGCTCCATCATCCCGAGTTGCTGGTTTGTTGCCGAATATGTGGCCAAACATCCCAACTATGCCGATCTAGTCCATGACTGAGGTCACATTCCCGTCCGCGCGGGCTGACACCTAAGCTGGCTCAATGCTCGCGCGAGTTCTTGCTGCCCTGACCGGTCTGTTGCTGTTGCCAACCATGGTTGCAGTGGCCCCGGCTGAAGCTGCCCGCAGGCCGGCCCCGATCCAGTCCTCCCTGAGCGATGTGCCCCAGGGGGGATTCACCCTGATCACTGGACGGGTCGCCCGGGGACCGCGCCCGGTTCGGGTACAACAGCGTATTCCGGTCCGCCGGATGGGTCGGGCCTGGGTCAAATGGCTCCCGGTCTCTGGTGAGTTCAGCAAGCGCAACGGCCGGTTCACGATCCGGTTGGATGCACCCTCACAGGTGGGCACCTACACCTACCGTGCCTGGGCACCGCGCTGGCACGGACGCAGGGCCTGGACCTCGGCACCAGTAAGCATCCGGGTCACCCGAGTCGGGGTCAACCCGGACACCGTTGCCACCACCATCCCGGTGACCTCTGCGGCCTCACCGGCTTCGGTCACCCGTCCTCTGGACTGGGGGCGTACCGACACCTTCACCGCGCGACCCGGGGTCACCTCGGCAAGTTGCGTCACCCCAGATTTCTGTGCCGTTGGCGACAATTCCGGTCGGGTGTACTTCGACACCCAGAGCCCAACCATCGCCACTGCCCAGTTGAGCTCCGCCCCGATCGTGGGGGTCTCCTGCACCAGCACCAACTTCTGTATGGCCCTGGATCGGGCCGGCAAGGCCTACCGCTACAACGGATCCACCTGGTGGGGACCGGTCTCGATCAACCAGGGCCATACCTCAACCGATGTCGCCTGCGCTTCAGCCAACCTTTGCGTCGCGGTGGATCAGGAGGGCTACGGAGTGCCCTACGTCAACGGCACCTGGTGGTCCCGGCAGGCCGGCACTGTGGAGGGCACCCCAGCAGTGGGTGGCTTCCAGGACGCCTCCTGTGGAATCGGGGCCATCGCCTGTGCGCTCACCAGCCCGGCCGGGATCACCCTGTTCGTCTTCAGCGACAACCCCAGTGGCCCCAGCCCATCGTTCACCCGCCAGTTCACCCCCTGGAGCCCAGAGACGGATCGTCCGGTACGACGCGGCAGCCTCACCGGGGTTTCCTGCCCCACCACGGAAAGCTGCCTGGTTGCCCACACCGAGGGCCAGGCCACCTTCATCGACCCCGACGGGTTCCTGGGCATCCTGCCCGACTTCAAGACCTTCGACTATCGTCCCGGCACCGCGAGCGAACCCGCCAGCAGGTCAGTGGTGGGCTGCCGGGACGCCGAATCGTGTCTGATCCTGGACAACAAGGGTCAGCTCTACGCCGGCAACCTTCTCTTTGGCGCCTGGAATTTTGGCGCCACCGGCACCGTACTGACCGGAGGCGCCACTGCCCTGGACTTCAGCTGTCCGCTGAGCAGCACCGAGGCCTGCCTGTTGGTCTCCACCGACGGCTTGCACCGGATTACCAACTAGTCCGGCGCCTCTCGGGGTTCAATGGACCCATGACGTCGGTTCGACCCCAGGTCGTGGCGCACCGGGGATCCAGTGCCACCAACGCGGAACACACACTCAAGGCATATCTGGCCGCCCTGGAGGAGGGCGCCGAGGGGCTGGAGTGCGACGTACGCCTCTCCGCCGATGGACACCTGATCTGTTTCCACGACCGTGATCTGCGGCGTACGGCGGGCAAGCGCGCGACCATCTCCACCATGGACCTGGCTGACCTGGAGGCCATCGACGTCTCCACCTGGAAGAACCCCTGGGCCGACCTCGACGATGAGGCTGAGGAGGTCGATCCAGAGCAGCGCAATGTGTTGACCATGCGGGAGTTGTTGACCACCGTTGCGGACTATCCGCGGCGGGTGGAGTTGGCGATCGAGACCAAGCATCCAACCAGATACGGCGGCCTGGTGGAGAAGCGATTGGCCCAGTTGTTGCGGGAGTTCGGCTGGCACCAGACCGGATCGCCAGTCCGGGTGATGAGCTTCTCCTGGGTGGCGCTACGCCGTTTCCGCCGCTGGTGTCCGGACCTGGACGTGGTCTTCCTGATGGATTCCACCACTCAGTGGCCCCGGGCCACCACTCTGCTGGATGAAAACGTTATTGCTGGCCCCGGCATCGAACTGTTGCGGAATCATCCAGGCTTCATCAAAAGGGTCGGCAAGCGATCCCGGTTGCATTGCTGGACCGTCAACACCGAGTCGGACATCGACCTGTGCCTGGAGTTGGGCGTTAGTGCCCTGATCACTGACAAGCCGCGGGACACCCTGGAATATCTCAACAAACTGGGCCTGTGAGACCCGCCCGGGCTGCCCACCTGTTCTAATCACCCCCATGGGTAAGAAATCCAGGAACCGGACCAAGGCCGCTGCCCCTGCGAGCACCGAGGGTGAGGTTGGGCCTCGTCAGCCCTGCCCCTGCGGGTCCGGGCGCCGTTACAAGGCCTGTCACGGCGCGGCAGGAGGCCCGGCCACCTCCTTCGTACGCCGCCCCTTCGCCGGGGTACCCGACGAGGTCGACCTGGTCGCCGTACGCGAGTTCGTTTCCTGCGCCACGGCGCCAATCAGACTCAAGGACTCCGATCGTGAGGTGGTGCTCTGTTCGATGCTCCCCGGGGCCCTGCCTGCGCTGGTCCGTGAGAATGGCGCCATCTGGCTCGGGCTCCAGGTACGCCATGCCTTTGGCGATCCCAGCCGTGACCTGGGCGCCGTACTGGAGAAGGCGCTGGCTGCAGACCCCGGCGAGATGATCGGACTGACCTCTGATCCGGGTCAGGGACCCAGGTTGCAGGATTTCCTGACCGAAGATCCGATCGAGTTCACCATCCATGACGGCTTTGAGTTCTGGCTCGGCGAGAGCGCAGATGATGAAGCCATGCAGGAAGCCCTGCACCAGGCCAATGAGTCAGCCGCGCCGACGGTTCGGATCGAACCCGGGGCCTACTGGACCCGAATGGGCGAGCGCGAGTACCTGCGCTGGGTGCTGCCGCATGATGAGGATCCGCTGCTTGACGCTTTGGCCCGAATCCACGTGGCTGGCGAGGACCACCTGGTGCCGGGTGACCGGTTGATCGGCACCTTCCGGGCCCATGGCCTGCTGGCTCCGGTCTGGGAATTCGATCACGGCACCGGTCCCGAATCCCTGGCCACTCAGGTATCGGCCCTGGGCGCCGCCATCAAGGAGTCAATTGATTCTGCGACCCCACTGAGCACCGAGGAACGGGCTGCCCGGTCGGGCTTGGCCAGCCGCCAGGTCACCATCCGCTGAGCCTGGTTTCGACTCCCTGATGACCTATGCCGACACCCCCCGAATGGGTGTCGGCAAACCACCCAGAATGGTTCTTGCTTGAAGTTGATTCGTGGACTAACGTTGGCCTTGCCCAATCGCTGTTGTCCCCCCCGTCAACATCGATTGGGCACCCTTGTTTCCGGGCCGGGTGAGGGCTTGAACCCCGGGCGAGTATCAATCCCTGCTGATCGGGCACGACATACACCGTGGCCCACCTCGACCCGAGCCCAGTTCTGAGCCACTGATAGCCACCACCTCGATGCCAGCCGCCTCCAGCCGGGTGTTCGTCTCGATATTGCGCTCATAGGCAATGGCCAGTCTGGGTGCAATGGCCAGGGTGTTGTTCCCGTCATCCCACTGCTCCCGCTCTGCAGTAACCGGATCCAAACCGGTGTCGATCTGGTGCAGCTTGTCAATGCCCATGGCCCTGGCGGCCACCTCCAGGAATGGCGCAGTAGGAGCGATCTGGAGTTGACCATCACGGCTCCGGGTGATCGCCAGGGCCTGCAACTGGGCCACTGCATTGGGATAGATCACGATCTTGTCGACATCGACCATCGTGCAGACAGTGTCCAGGTGCATGGTGGCTCGCTCCTGGGCAATCGGTACGGCGAGCACCGTGTGCGCCGTACCATCGGCCAGCACCTGGCCTGCCAAACGCTCCACTCCGGCCGGCGTGGTGCGTTCACCCACGCCCACCGCGATTACCCCGGGTGACAGCAACAAGATGTCGCCACCCTCCAGGTATTCCAGTTCCCGCCCGTGGGTGACATCGACCCCCGCGAACCTGGGGTGATGGGTGTAGATGATCTCAGTCAACTGGGTTTCGCGCTGTCTGGCTGGTAGCGCCAGGGAGGTGATCGCGACTTTCTCACCAAGCCAGACGCTGGAATCCCGGGTGAAGAGCAGGTTGGGCAGTGGATCGATCAGGAAGTCATCAGGTCGCAGTAAAGAGGTAACCAGGCCGAATCCACCCCTGACCTCATCATTGCGAATACCAGCAGTGAGCAGTTCGGTAAGTTGCCCCGGGTCCTGATCAGCCAGGAAGTCCAGCAGGTAGTCACCCAGCACCCGACCCAAGCGGAGGGAGCCCAGCGCCTCGGAGATCGCCTCAGCCCGGGCTGGTGCTGCCGCGAAGGACTCGGTGAGCAAATCGGTCAGGTACAGGACCTCGACTCCGTGGTCACGCAGCGTCTGGGCAAAGGCATCGTGCTCCTCCTGCGCCCGAGCCACCCATGGGATCCCGTCAAAGAGCAGGGCGTCGTTGTTGCGGGGTGTCAATCGTTTCAACTCCGCGCCCGGGCGGTGCAACATCACTGTCTTCAACCTGCCCACTTCAGTGGTCACGCCCGGAGTCGTCATACCCCCAAGCTAGAGCAACCACGCCCCCAAGCGCACCCCTTCTGACTGCACCCCACGCAACCTCGCCGAGGCGGCACTAATTAACACGCCGAGGCGGCAGTAGTTAACAGGCCGAGGCGGCAGAAATTAACAAGGCCGGGTCCAGTACATCGCCTTACGCGCTGCGCACTATCCCCAGCGAGGCGGCAGTAAATAACACGCTGCTTCAGCTAACGGTCCCCCATTTCAAATGATCCTGGAGGCCCATCACTGACATCTTGGTCCAAGAATCGTCCGATTTGAGGTTT
>CAZRKI010000023.1:0-34052 GCA_964600765.1 uncultured Marmoricola sp. | reverse complement strand
CTGCGTGCCTATTCCCAGCGCGATCCATTGGTGGAGTACCAAAAAGAGGGCTTTGACATGTTCAATGCCATGAAGGACGGGATCCGGGAGGACACCGTTGGCTTCCTGTTCAATCTGCAGGTTCAGGTTGAGGAAGAAGGCAGTGAGGATGAGTTTGATGAGGACGAACTCGCTGATGCCATTCATGTTCATGAACAGCACCCGATCATCCATGCCAAGGGCCTGAGCAAGCCGCAGACTCCAACTGGGCTCACCTATTCGGCGCCGACCGAGGGCGGTGAGGCTGAAGTACGTGGTGCCACCGGCACCGTTACCAATGCCGATGACCCCTACGCCAAGGTGGGGCGCAACCAGAAGTGTCCATGTGGTTCTGGCAAGAAGTTCAAGCAGTGCCATGGAGCCGCTGGACCGACCGGGCTCACCACCCGGGCTGGTGGCTAGCCGAACTGGATCGCCGTACAACTCCAACGTTTGCCGGTGTCCTCGATCCGAGCGGCAATGGCCCTGAATCGGTGGCCATGCTTGGCCACGATCGAGATCTCGGCGGCGCCCGGACCCGGGCAGCAGACCCGAACCCGTTGCAACTGAACTGGCAGGCTGCGCCGGCGCTCATGGGTGGGCCCGACCCGGGAGATTGCAGCGCACCGCCCGGTCAACTCCTGGAAGACCTCGGCATTGCACCACCTGGCAAGTTGTTGCGGGCCGCGATTGCCGGCCATGATCTCGATCAGGACGTGGGCGAAACGTTCTGCAAAACGGTCCAGGTCGTTTCCCGGTGTACTGGACACAGGTGCCACTGTGGGGGTGACTGGAGCGGCCTCGGTGAAACTGAGTGCCAGTGACCCCTGAACACTGTTCAGGAGAGGTGCTCTGGGCAGGCTTTTTGCGAACTGGTTCATTTGGTTGCCTTCCTGTGATTGGGATGTAGTGGCCCTGGGGGCGGTGGCAGGCGAAGTCGCCAGCCCGGCTCGATGAGATCTGGATCCTCGATTTGGTCGCGGTTGAGTTGCAGGATCTCTGGCCAACGCTGTCCGCTGCCCAAATGGGATTTGGCCAGAGCCCACAGGGAGTCACCGGGTCTGACCGTGACCTTCGCTGGCCCGGGGGTCAGCACTGGTTTGGGCTGGTCCAGTACCCGGCCAAGCGTGGGTGGTGGGTCCAGGTGGGAGCCTGGTGAATCAGCGGTGGCGGCACTGCCCAGGCTGGTGGTGATCGCCAACCCGCACCAGATCAGCACGAACCTGCGCAGTGCAGGCGGGCAGGTAGTAAATGGGAATCTGAGCTTGGTGGGAGCCACTCGATGTTCGCTGAGTTCTTCCACCAGCACCGCTACTACCAGCATCGTTGCCCAGCCGGAACAAGCCACCAGTAGCCAGGCGGCGCCGGTGATCAGATAGTCGGTGAAACCCAACTGACCGTCCGGAGAGCGGTAGTTGGCGGTAGTCAACCAACAAAGCCAGGGCAGCAAGCCGGCCGGGATGGCCAGTAGCAAGCCCCTGATTCTCGACCCCAACACCATGAAACCTTTCATTTGCTTATGTTTGCCTATGAAAGAATATGAAATCATTGATTGTCAATGGGATGCTTGTGGATTGATCCGACCTGTGGAAAAGTCATCAGGGACTGGTCTTGAGAAATGGAACCGGAGTTGAAAACCTGCGGAGGTGTCGATGAGTTGGGAGCGGGCCCTGTTGGATCTCTTCGAGGATCTGGAGCAACAGGCCGCTGGACTGAGCCTTGCTGAGCGGGAGTCTGAGGTGGCCGAGCTCTCCGTTGCGCATTATGCCGACATTGACCTGGCGGCTCGGTTGCATGCCTCAGTGGGCGGTCAGGTCCAACTCCGATTGCTGGGCGGCCAACTCATAACTGGTGAACTGACTCAGGTTGGTGCCGATTGGGCGCTGCTCAGGGGATTGCCCGAGGAATGGATCGTGCCGTTGGGCAGCATCACCGCGACTTTGGGGCTTTCCTCCCGGGCAGACACCATAGCGAGTCGGGGTGCCCTGGCCAGGCTCACCCTGAACTCCGTACTGCGTGGGTTGGCCTCGGCGCGAGCCGATTGTGTGGTCTTCTGGTCAGATCAACACCAGCTCGCCGGCCGATTGGGTCGAGTCGGTAGTGATTTCGTTGAGATCAGTGCGGGTGCTCAGGGCCAGGAACAGATCCTTACGATCGGCCGAATCAACTCCATCCGGAGCACCTCATGAACAAAACCTCAGTCGAATTCGCTGGGCGTGCCGTCTCTGGCTTCCACGAAGGGGTGCGTGCTGGTGAAGTTCCGGGTTTGCTGGTAGGCCCGGGCGATGTAGTCCTCAAGGGCGCTGCGCTCGACTCGCCACTGACCCCGACCACCGATCTTGATGGCGGCAAGCTCCTCCCGACGCACCAGGGCATAAACCTGGGAACTGGAAATATTGAGCACTTCGGCCACATCGGCAAGTGTCAGGAAGCGTTGTTCTACAGCCACCTGATCAACTTTGCCATGAGTTGGTGCTGGTTTGGATCATTTGGCTCTGGATCTGTGGATTTGAAAGGTTGCTGAAATGGCCAGGAAACCACCAGACGATGCGGTCCCGACTCCCGGGGCCGTTCCACCAGCCATCAGGGCCCGGAAACCGACCTGGCGGGAACCACGCATCCTGATTGGGATCGCCCTGATCTGCGCCTGTGTGCTGATCGGGGCCAGATTGATGTCATCCATGGATGACACGGTCGGGGTGTTCGTCGTCCGCAGTGACCTGGCCAGGGGAGCGGCGGTGGGGCCAGAGCAGCTGCGGGTGACCCAGATCCGCTTCGCTGATGCCCAAACAGCTGATCTCTATATCAGCGCCCAGGATTCGATTCCGGGAAGCGCTACCCTGAATCGGGATCTGAAGGCTGGAGAGTTGCTGCCTCGTCGGGCGATCCAGACCAATGCCCAGGTCGACCTGACCGAGGTGCCGATCAGCGTGGAAACTGCTGACCTGCCAGCCACGGTCAGACAGGGATCAACAGTTGATGTGTGGGTGACCACTCGGGCTGCAGGGGCAGCACCCACCGACATCAGGGCCAGGTTGGTGCTCGACCAGGCCTTGGTGATCTCAGTACCCCGTGGTTCTGACTCCTTTGCCCCGCAGGCCACCCGCCAGATCATCCTTGGGATTCCGGCTGAACAGACCGACGACCTGGCCCAGGCGCTGGGAGCGCTATCGGATGGCCGGGTCGTGATCACCAGGAGGAGTTGAGGTGGGCGCAGATGGCATCCTGCTGGCGGCCGCTGGTCAGGCCTGGGAGACTAACGCGCTGGAGCTCCTTGCGGCCGCCCAGCGCCCGGTGCTCAAGCGCTGCGTGGACCTGACTGACCTACTTGCCTCAGCAGCCACCGGGCAGGCCGCCATCGCAGTGCTCTCTGAGAAGTTGATGGGACTCGATGCTGACGCGGTGAGCCGGTTGAAACGGGCTGAGGTGCGTCCCATCGTGGTGGGTGAGCAGGACCTGACCGGAATCGGAATCACGGATTTCGTGCCTGTGGACCGGATCGATGAGTTGCTGGGGCAGATTGAGGCCAGTGCCCCAAACGCGTCGGTCCTGGATCCTGAGCCACCTGACGTACTGCCACAAACCAATGCCTCCGGCAGGGTCGTGGTGGTTCATGGTGCCAATGGCGCACCCGGCCGGTCCCTGATTGGCACCACGATCGCAGCACTCCGGGCTCGGGACTCGCCAACCGTGTTGCTTGACCTTGACCCGCAGGCCGGGTCGGTGGCTCAGTCACTGGGTGTACTTGATGAGGTATCCGGTCTGTTGGCAGCAGCACGACTTGCAAATAATGGTGCCCTGGATTCACCGTCCTTTGCCAGATGTCGCCGCCGGATCAATCCCGGGCTGGATGTCCTGACCGGGCTGCCCAGGTCGGATCGTTGGATGGAGGTCCGGGCTGGAGCCGTACCCAGGATCCTGGAATTGAGCCGGGAGGTCGGTGATGTGGTGGTTGATGCCGGCTCATCCCTTGAGGATGACACCGACGTGTCCAGATCCGTGGGTCGCAATCAGACCACCATTGATGCCGTAGCGGAGGCGGACTCAATCGTGCTGGTGGGTGGTGCAGAGCCAGTCGGACTGTCGCGATTGACCCGTTCGTTGGTTGGCCTGCGTGAGGTTACCCCTGTCCCGGTTCACGTGGTCATCAACCGGATGCGGGATTCACTGGGCTGGAAACGCAGCGATATCCAGGACCTGATCACCACTTACGCAGAGCCCACGACGATCACCTTCGTGCCCCTTGATCTGGCTGGGGTGGATCGCTCCATGGTGCAGGGGAAGTCACTGGTGGAAGTGGGCAATAGTCCCATTCTGAAGGCGTTGGAACCCCTGCTGCCGTTGGTCTTTGACCCCAGTTGATCTGTGGTTCAGGTACTGAACAACAAGAACAAGCCCAGGACCGTGTAACCCAACATTGCGGTCATCATGGCCACCTGGCCCAGCACCCGGTGGCTGCTCGGCAACCAGGCCAGAGCCCGGTCGTGTGCGGTAATCGCGCCCAGGATGTGACCGATCACAATGGCGCTCACCTTGGTCACTGCCAGGGCAGTTGGATACTCGGACAGGCCGAAGTGCAACTTCCAATCTGCCGTGCCGAGCAGGTTGGCTCCGGTTGCCATTGGATCACTGAGTGCGATCAGGGTCTGTTGGCTCATTTGGTAGAAGTAGGTCAGGTAGTGGGCCACGAAGTAGCCCACGATGATCGGCACCAGTGATGGTGCAAACAGGTTTGGCAGTAGGTGGCGGGGGCGGTTCGTTCTGGTGGCCATGGCTGCCACTGAGAAACTCAGGGCCACGAATCCACAGGCAATGAGTAGGCCCAGAGTGGCAACCAGTACCTGGGCGTCCAAGGATTCAGTGAGCCGATACCAGCGCACCGTTGCCTGGAATGAGTCAAATGCAGTTGAGCCCAGGAGTACAGACACCACAGCCAGCAAACCGGGATGGATTTCGACCCGATCCAGATTGGCCAGCGGGCTGAGCACCATGGGACGTCCCTTCTGGTCACGTCCCCAGACTGACAACCGGCCGACCAACCTGCCGAACACCTCGAATGGATCAGCCCGGGCAAACCAGGTGTCCCCGAAAACAGCCGCACCCAGGATCATGGCCCCGGCGTAGCCAGCCAGCCAGATATGGATGGAAGTGAGATAGGTGCTGTTTGGATTCACCAGTTCCTGCCAGGCGAAGGCAAACAACCCGATGGCGGCTGGCCAGTAGCCCAGCCTTTGGGGATAACGGATCAGCCCGGTCCCGGCTGGGATGCCAGCCAATCTGGTGAGCAATAGGTGGATCGTGCGCAAGGGACTCAGCAGGGCCACTACCGGTCCACCCAGCAGGGAAACCGGCACCACGCCAACCCAGACCAACACGTAGAACACCCCCAGCGCTGGATTTGTGATCAGGTCAGGCCCCGCAACCAGCGCCCAGGTGGCATAGCCGAAACCGATCAGGCCCAGGCCCCGGATGGCCCACTGCAGGTTTACCGAGTCGATCACCGCAGCCACAGTTGAGGGGATCAGTACCCCATTGGGCACCTCGGTGTAGCGGGGTCTGCGCCAGGCCAGAGTCAGCACCACAAAGGAGACCAGTAGTGCAATTCCTCCAGCAGCAACCGCGGCCGGGAGTGGGACGGGTAGGTCGGTGGCGCCACCGATCCCGTGGGCAGGGGCAATCAACTCAACCGGACCCGATCGCCTCAGCGGACCTGTAGCTTCAACACCAGCGATCCGGTTTCATGGTCCTCCACCTCGACCACGCCGGGTCGCTTGATCACCAGATTGTGGGTGGAGGTGCCGGCTGGATACTTGATCATTTGTTCTGGAGTGCTGTGTACATGCAACTCGCCTGGCTGATCAGCCATGATCTCCAGTTTCAGGGTCTCGCCAACTCGTAGGAACACAAGTTTTCCCTTTGGGGTGATCTGGTTATCGGAGACCATGATCATTTCCTTGGTGCCTGGCGCCTGGGAGACCTTTGCTGAGGGCGTGTTACTCGGACTGGCACCGGATTTGTCACTTGCATCGGGTTTGTCTCCACCGCATCCAGCAACCCCCGCAAGTGCCACCAACATCAGGGTCAGGGTGATCCAGAGTCGAGAAATCATGAGCATCAGGTATTCCTTGAGGTAGTGGGGTACGACGCGTGTTTTGCTTCGTGTCAGAATCGCACACGTTGGGAACAGAAAAACCGAAGGGGTGTGACTGATGGTCGAACGCCTGCGACCGGCGGACGTGCAGATCTTGAATGCGGACTCGCGAGAGACGCCAATGCACAATGCCACCCTGGAGATCTTCGAGCCCGGTGAGCGTCCGTTCACCTACGAAGCACTGATTGAGCACGTCACCGATCGGATCACCTACGCACCGCGCTATCGGCAACGGGTGCTGCGATTTGCCAATCTGGCCACGCCGGTCTGGATTGATGATGAGGACTTCGACGTCCACTTCCACATCCACCGCTCTGCTCTTCCCAAGCCCGGGACCCTGGACCAATTGCGGGACATGACCGCTCGCACCATGACCCGCCGGTTGGATCCGGATCGTCCGTTGTGGCAGATGTTCTTCATCGAGGGACTGGAGGGCGGTCGGGTTGCGATCCTGTCCAAGACCCACCATCTGCTGGTCGATGGGATCAACTCCATTGATCTTGGGCAGGCGCTCTTTGATATGGATCCGGGTCCACACGACCGGGTGCCAGATGATTGGCAACCCAGGCCACGGCCACCCCAGTCAAAGCTGCTCGGCCAGGCAGTAGCCGGCAGCATCCTGCGGCCCTGGGATGCCACTCGCCACGCTCTGGAGAGCGCGCAACGCTCGGTCTTCTCAACCCTGAACGTCGGGGCCACGCTGACCAACCTGGCTGGTGCGGTGCTGGACCGGGCGGACCGCCAGGACTCCCCGTTCAACCGGGAACCATCAACCCAACGCCGGGTTGAGTTCGTTCGTACCGACCTGCGCGATTACAACAAGGTTCGCCATGCCCATGGTGGCACGGTTCATGACGTCGTTCTGGCAGTTCTGGCCGGCGCAATCCGGGCCTGGTACATGACCCGTGCCGAGTCGGTGGCAAATGGCCGCCGGGTCCGGGCCCTGGTCCCGATGAGCATGGAGTCGGAAACTGAAGCCAGCCAGATTGGCGCCGAGGTGGTGGGTCACCTGGTAGACCTTCCCATTGGCGAGGTCTCACCAGTTGTTCGCCTGCACCAGGTCTCCTATGCGGTTCGGGCCAACGCGGAGAGAGGCAAGGCGATCGCGGCCGCCAGCATGGCCCGACTGCCCGGTTTCGCCCCTACGACTTTCCATGCCCTTGGCGCCAGAGTGGCTGCAGGTCATGCTTCGGACGGGGTAAATCTGGTGATCACAAATGTCCCTGGGCCACAGTTTCCGATGTACCTGGCTGGTGCCCGGATGACTGAATCCTTCCCGGTGCCCACTCTGCATCCCGGGTTCTCACTGAGCATCGGCGTCACCTCCTATGACGGCGAGGTCACTTATGGGTTGACCGGTGATCGGGATGTCCTGGCCGACCTCAACCTGTTGAGTCAATGCATTGGTGAGGCGCTGGAGGAGTTGGTCGAGTCCACCAGCGGACTGCGCACCCGGGCTTCCAGAGGTCGCAAACGTCCATGACCCGGTGCTATGTCGCGGCCGATCAGTTGTTGTTGCGACAGTTGATCGAGCAGGACGGCATATCTGCAGGGACAGTTCATGGGGTGACCAGTTGGCTCCGGCAGGCCTGGCCAGGAGGCAACCAGGAGGATCAGGAGTACGCCGCACTGATGGCCGCAGCTGACGATTCGGCTCTGCGCATCCAGGAGTATTCGGGTGCCATCATCGGTCAACGAGTGGTCCTTGTGGTTGAGGCCGAGGTGCTTGCTGATGGTCAGGACTCCACCCGGATCCAGATCAAGTTCCCGGTGCAACGCAGACAGTTGCTGGCGATTCAGGCTGACCCAGAGCCCATCGACCTGGCCAGTCCAGATGCACCCGAACTCGGTTGGTATGCCAACCAGGAGGCCGAGCAACTACTGGATCGGATCACCCGGGATCCATCGACCTGATCCTGGGTTCGTGGCAACATCGAGTCATGGACGCGATCACCAGCCCGCCGGTACCGGTCAACGAGCCAAATCTCGATTACGCACCAAATAGTCCTGAACGTGCCGCAATCGAGACCGAGCTGGCTGCCCTGCAACGACGCCAACTCAGGTTGACCGCAACCATTGGCGGCCGCAAGCGGATGGGTTCGGGGCCCGAGATCGCGGTGGTGCAACCACACAACCATGCTCATGTGTTGGGGGTGCTACGGGGTTGTGTTGAATCTGATGCTGAGGCTGCGGTCAAGGCGGCTGCGAAGGCAGCACCGATGTGGCGGGCGTTGTCATTTGATGACCGCGCCGCGATTCTGCTCAGGGCTGCCGAACTCCTGGCTGGTCCGTGGCGCGCCCGGTTGAATGCAGCCACGATGCTTGGTCAGTCCAAAACCGTTTGGCAGGCCGAGATCGACAGTGCTTGCGAGTTAATCGACTTCTGGCGGTTCAATGTCCACTACGGACGGCAGATCCTGGCTGAACAACCCATTGCGAACTCAAGAGGCGTCTGGAATCGCACCGATCATCGCCCGCTGGAGGGTTTCGTTTACGCGATCACTCCATTCAATTTCACTGCCATTGCTGGCAATCTGCCCACCGCGCCTGCGTTGATGGGCAATACCGTGATCTGGAAGCCAGCCACCACCCAGCAGTTCTCGGCGCACCTGTTGATGCAGTTGATGGAGGAAGCAGGGCTTCCTCCCGGTGTGATCAATATGCTGCCCGGCCACGGAGCTGAGATCTCGCGCGTGCTCCTGCATCACCGTGACCTGGCGGGCATCCACTTCACTGGGTCAACCCCAACCTTTCAGCACCTGTGGGGGGTTGTTGGTCAACAACTGGCGTCCTACCGATCCTATCCGCGGATCGTGGGGGAGACCGGCGGCAAGGATTTCGTCGTGGCGCACCCATCAGCCGATGTGGACGTGCTGCGTACGGCGCTGATCCGGGGTGCCTTTGAGTACCAGGGCCAGAAGTGCTCCGCAGCCTCCAGGGCCTACATCCCCCGCTCGTTGTGGAGCAAATTAAAGGATGATCTGCTCTCCCAGACCGACGCGCTCAGCGTTGGGGACGTCACTGACCTGTCCAACTTCATGGGCGCGGTCATTGATCAGCGGGCTTTCACCAAGCACAAGGCGGCAATCGCGCGGGCCAGGCGATCACCCAGGCTGAGCGTGATCGCCGGAGGGCAGACCGATGACAAGGTTGGCTACTTCGTCAGACCAACCATCATCGAGGGCACCGATCCCACGGATGCTGTCTTCACCGACGAATATTTCGGGCCCATCCTGGCTATCCACGTGTATGACGACGATCGCTTTGAGAAGGTTGTTGACCAGATGGAGTCGATTGCGCCCTATGCCCTCACCGGTGCCATCATCGCCCGTGATCGACGCGCAATCGCCTGGGCCCAGGAACGACTTCGCTTCGCGGCCGGGAACTTCTACATCAATGACAAGCCCACCGGTGCGGTGGTCGGTCAACAACCCTTCGGAGGTGCCCGGGCCTCGGGCACCAATGACAAAGCCGGAGCCGCAGCCAATCTGCTTCGTTGGACCAGTCCACGCTCGATCAAGGAAACCCTGGATCCGCCGCGTGACCATCATTACCCGCACCTGGGCTGAGCCCGGTGGAGTCCTTGACCCAGATTCTGGACCACCAGCGTGAAGTCATCCTGGACAAGGTGTCCGGTCTTGATCAGCAGCAGTTGAACGCCAGGTTGGCCCCCTCCACGATGACACTGGGTGGCCTCCTGTCCCATCTGGCCAATGTCGAGGACTGGTGGCTCAATCGGGTCTTTGCTGGTCAGCCAGCCAGCCCGCCCTGGCGTGGAGCCCCCTGGGATCAGGACCGGGACTGGGACTGGCATCGTGCTGAAACACTGCCACCAGCGCAACTGCTGGCGGAGTACGCGCAGGCAGTGACCCGCAGTCGGGACATCCTCGGGCCGGACCCGGACCTGGAGCAGGTGGTGACTCGTCACGTTCACGGCCGCGATCAGCAATTCACCCTGCACTGGATCCTGTTGCACCTGATTCAGGAATACGCCCGCCACTGTGGGCATGCGGACCTGCTCCGGGAATCCATTGACGGCAGCACCGGGTGATCCGGGTTGCGCCAACCCTTTTTCCAAATCCGTTGTCCCAACTCAGGCGTGGGCCTAGTGTCAGTTGGGTGACGGCCCCAGATGACAAGTCAGACACCCTGGAGCGGTTGGCTGACTACGCCAGATCCCATGCCCATGGGGGTGATGGGCAGCAGGCCGTCGTCGATTTGTTGGACTTTGCCCGCGCGGTTTTCAAGAACGTCGACCCTGAGGACCTGGTCGAACGCACCCCCGAGGAGTTGTACGGCGCGGTCCAGGCCCAACTTCGATTGGCCCAGCACCTGCCCCAGGGCAAGGCCCAGGTCCGAATCTTCACCCCCACCGTGGCCGCAAATGGTTGGTCTGCTGCTGGGCACACCGTAGTCGGGGTGATCACCGACGACATGCCCTTCCTGGTTGATTCGGTAACCATGGCGATCAACGCCGAGCAACATGCCATCCACTTGCTGGTGCACCCGGTGTTGGAGGTGCGCCGGGATGTGACCGGGGAGTTGACCGGCATCCTCACTGCTGATCCGACCGGGGCCGATGACCCGGACGAGCAGGCCGACGTACGCCGTGAGTCCTGGATGTACATCGAGATCGACCGGGTTCCCACTGGGCAGATGGATCAACTCTCCAATCGCTTGCAAAAGGTGCTCAGCGATGTGCGGGAATCCGTTGAGGACTGGGCCCGGATGCACACTCAGATCGACACTGTGATTGCTGATCTGCGCGAGAACCCACCGCCAGTGCCAGTGGCTGAGTTGGAGCGCGGGATCGCGCTGTTGGAATGGCTGCGTGATGACCATTTCGCCTTCCTGGGCTTCCGGGAGTACGACCTGGAGCGGGTCGGCGACCAGGAACAACTGGTCGCGGTTCCGGGCACTGGTTACGGGATCCTGCGGGCTGATCCAGTCGGCCCCCGAGTGCTTCCACCGATGGCTGCCAAGCACGCACGTGACAAGGAGCTGCTGGTGCTGTCCAAGGCCAACTCCAGGGCCACTGTCCACCGACCGGTGCATCTGGACTACGTGGGCGTCAAGCGATTCGACAAGGACGGCAATGTTGACGGTGAACGTCGGTTCCTGGGGCTGTTGAGCTCGGCTGCCTATACCGATTCGATCACCCGGATTCCGTTGCTTCGGGAGAAGGCGGAGTTGCTGCTCGAACAGGCTGGCTTTGAGCCATCCGGTCACGATGGCAAGGCCTTGCTGGATGTGCTGGAAACCTATCCGCGCGATGAACTCTTCCAGACCTCAGTGGCTGAGTTGCTGCCGATCGTCTCCCAGGTGGTGCACTCACGGGATCGGCGACAGCTGCGATTGTTCCTGCGTCGGGATCGCTACGGCCGCTTCTTCTCCTGCCTGGTCTACCTCCCCCGGGACCGGTACAACACCACGGTGCGGGAGCGGATTGCCGCATTGCTCAAGTCCCACCTGAACGGCGACAGCATCGATTTCACCGCTCATGTCGGTACGTCATCAGCTGCTCGTTTGCACTTCGTGGTCCGCCCCAAACCCGGTGCCGATATCCCCACCCCCAATGTTGCAGAACTGGAGCGCAAGTGCGCCGCGGCGGCTCGCTCCTGGCGTGATGACTTCACCACAGCAGTGGTGTCAACCTACGGCGAGGAACGCGGAAGCCAGCTGGCCCGGATCTACTCAGGTTGCTTCCCCGAGTCCTACAAGGAGGCCTTCCTCCCGGCCATAGGTGCGGTCGATCTGGGTCTGATCGAGTCGATAACTGGCGCCGAGGGCATTCGCCTGTCCCTGTATGAACAACCAGATGCGGCGTCCGGGGTGGTGCGCTTGAAGGTGTACCGGGTCGGGGGGCCGCTTTCGCTGTCCCAGGTGCTACCGCTGTTGTCCACCACGGGCGTGGAAGTCACCGATGAGCGTCCCTTCCCGCTGGAGGGGTTGGAGCGGCCGACCTACATCTACGACTTTGGGTTGCGTTGCCCCGGTGAGTTCCCCCAGGGTGCCCGGGATCGCTTCCAGGACACGATCAGCGCTGTCTGGGACGGCCTCAATGAGGCTGATGGTTTCAACGCCCTGGTGCTGAGTGCGGGGCTGACCTGGCGGCAGGCAGCCGTGCTGCGGGCCTATGCGAAGTACATGCGTCAGGGCGGCACTCCATTCGCCCAGGACTACATCGAGGGCGCACTGATCGGGAATGTCGAGATCACCAGGCTCTTGGTGTCGTTGTTTGAAACCAGGTTTGATCCAGCCTCCGGCTCCGCAGAGGCCCCTGCCCGATTGGTTGAGTGTGAGCGGATCAGGGTTGAGATCCAGCACTTGCTTGAAGGGGTCACCTCGCTGGATCGGGACCGGATCCTGCGCTCGTATCTAACCGCGATTGCGGCCACCCTGAGAACCAGTTACTTCCAAACCAATGCTGATGGTGAACCCCTGGAACGGTTGTCCTTCAAAATCGACCCGATGCAGATCCCGGAGTTGCCGGCCCCACGACCACGCTTTGAGATCTTTGTCTACAGCCCACGGGTTGAAGGAGTGCACCTCCGGTTTGGCAAGGTGGCTCGTGGTGGCTTGCGGTGGAGTGATCGTCGTGACGACTTCCGCACCGAGATCCTGGGATTGGTCAAGGCCCAGATGGTGAAGAACACCGTGATCGTTCCCGGTGGCGCCAAGGGCGGGTTCTTCTGCAAACAGCTACCCGACCCCGGTGACCGGGACGCCTGGTTGGCAGAGGGGGTGGCCTGCTACCGGGCTTTCATCTCAGGCCTTCTCGACATCACCGACAACCTGGTCGATGGCCAGGTTGTCCCACCAGCCGATGTCTGTCGTCACGATGGAGATGATCCATACCTGGTGGTTGCGGCCGACAAGGGCACCGCGTCGTTCAGTGACATCGCCAACGGTGTTTCAGCCGACTATGGGTTCTGGTTGGGGGATGCCTTTGCATCCGGTGGATCTGCTGGTTATGACCACAAGGCGATGGGGATCACGGCCAGGGGTGCCTGGGTCTCGGTACGCCGCCACTTCCGCGAGATGGGCATCGACTGCCAGAAGGAAGCCTTCACCTGTGTCGGTATCGGTGACATGTCCGGTGACGTGTTCGGCAACGGGATGCTCAGTTCCGAGCACATCAGGCTGGTGGCTGCTTTTGACCATCGGGACATCTTCATCGATCCCAATCCTGACCCTGCGGTTTCCTATCGGGAAAGACGTCGGCTCTTTGACCTGCCCCGGTCCAGTTGGCAGGACTATGACAAATCCTTGATCTCGGCTGGTGGTGGGGTTTTCGCGCGCAGCGCCAAGTCGGTGCCGATCAGCCCGGAGATGCAATCAGTGCTGGGGATCGAGTCGGATCAGCTGACTCCCAACGAACTGATGCAGGCGGTCCTGCGGGCCCCGGTCGACCTGCTCTGGAATGGTGGCATCGGCACCTATGTGAAGGGTGCCGGTGAGTCACATGCAGAGGTCGGTGACAAGGCAAATGATCCGATCCGGGTCAATGGCGCTGAGCTGCGGGCCAGTTGTGTCGGTGAGGGTGGCAATCTCGGGTTCACTCAGCGTGGCCGAATCGAGTACGCGCTGCACGGTGGCCTGCCTGATCCCCTCGATCCCAGTCTGCGCCAGGGCGGCCGGATCAATACCGACTTCATCGACAACTCCGCCGGTGTGGACACCTCAGACCACGAGGTGAACATCAAGATCCTGCTGAATGGAGTGGTGACCGATGGTGATCTCACCACCAAACAACGCAATGCCCTATTGGCTGAGATGACCAATGAAGTGGGCAACCTGGTCCTTGTTGACAACTATGAGCAGAACCTTGCTCTGGCCAGTGCTCTGGAGCAGTCTCCGGCCCTGCTCCACGTGCATGAGGACTGGATGCGACGACTGGAACGTGACGGCATCCTTGATCGTGAGTTGGAGGCACTACCTTCCCGACGTGAGGTGGCTGCGCGGATCGAACGTGGCCAGGGGTTGACCACTCCGGAATTGGCGGTGCTGTTCGCCTACACCAAGATCGCTCTTGAGGAGAAACTACTGGCCTCGGACATCGCGGAGGATGATTTCCTGCGTGGCTTGTTGATCTCCTATTTCCCGGTGCAAATGCGTCAGGACTACCGAGCCGCAATGGAGAAGCACCAACTACGCCGGGAGATCATCGTCTGCCAGGTGGTCAACAAACTGATCAACCGGGCCGGGATCTCCTTCTTCCACCGGCTCTCTGGGGAAACCTCTGCGCCAGCCGCTGATATCACCCGGGCGAACTTTGTGGCCCGGGAACTCTTCGGGGCCGAGCGTCTCTACCGCGACATCGCTGCCTATGACAACCAGATCAGCACTGCTGCCCAGACCCGGATGCGCCTGGATGTGCGCACTCTGGTGGAGCGGGCCTCACGATGGTTCCTGAACAACCGGGTCCTTGACGAGGGCACCGAGGAAGTGGTCGGACGCTACGAAGTGGTCGTGGAGCAGGTCACTGCTCAGCTTCCGGAGCTGATGATTGGTGCTGAGTTGGCTGCCTATGAGAAGCGCCGGGACACTCTGGTGGGTCGGGGTGTGACCAAGGGCTTGGCCCAGGAGATTGCGGTCTGCCCCCCGGCGTACATGGTGTTGGGAATCGTGACCACCGCAGCCCGGATTCAGATGGACCCGGTGGAGGTGGCCCGCCGACATTTTGAGGTAGGGGAGCAGTTGGGACTTCCGGCCCTGGTGAGCCGGATCCTGGCCCTGCCCCGCGATGACCGCTGGCAGACCATGGCCAGGGCCGCGCTGCGCGATGACCTGCACGCCGTACATGCTCAACTGACCGCACAGACCCTTGAGGATGCCCCGTTGACCGGTGACCACGTGGAGAAGGCAGTCATTACGCTGGCCGAAATCTGTGCAGATGACGAGGCGGACCTGGCTCGGCTCTCAGTAGGTCTGAGAGTGGTGCGCTCCCTGCTGAATGCTGGTTGAGCTTCAAAAGAAATTGGTCAGGGGCATTGCGTATCGAACAACTGTTCGATAAACTGAACCTGTTGTAGGGGTCGCTGGTTTCCTACGGGGGTGCCTTGATGACACGCGGCCGGGTGTTGACCTCACGTCAGTTGAGTCGCAAGCGTTATCTGGATCGGCTGTCCCGGATTTCAGCCGAGGGCGGATTGGTACTGCAAGAATTGGCCGCCCTTGAGCAACAGCGCCTGGAGCAGGCTGCAACCACCATGGCCCTGGCTGCTGATTTCGTGATTGCGAATCCACCGCGGGAACTGGATGACGTTGAGGGAGGCTACCCGCTGGCTGGGGAGGGGGCTCCCGTCGTGGCCGAGTTCGCGATCGCGGTCTTCTCCGCCTCGCTGTCAATGAGTGATTTCGCCGCCCGGAGATTTCTTGGTGATGCAGTCGAGGTCAGGTTCCGGCTGCCCCGGTTGTGGCAGTTGGTGCAGGACCTGATGGTGCCCGCCTGGAAGGTACGTGGGGTCTGCGAGGTCACCCGGGAGCTGGGCCTGGATGCCGTTGCCTGGATTGATGAACAATTGGCCCGGGAACCGGCTCGGGTAGGTTTGTTCCGGATCGAGCGAATGGCCAAACAGGCGGCGGCTCTGTTCGATCCGCAGGCTCATGCGCAGTTGGAGCAGGAGATCGCTGAGCGACGCGGGGTGTTTGTGTACCCACCCGGGGAACGCTGCGGACTTCCGACTGCTGCCATTACCCGGGTGGAACTGCTCCTGGATACGCCCGCAGCCAATGACTTCGAGGCCATGGTGCGTTCCCTGGCTGCGGTGCTGGCCGAGCAGGGCAGTGAGGAGAGTCTGGATATCAGACGCGCCCGCGCAGTCGGGATCCTGGCTGATCCCGCCACCGCAGCCGGATTGCTGGCCGGGGCTGACGTGCCCCCGCCTGCACCCGCCCGGGTGGCGACCACTCTGGTGGTGCACTATTCACCCGAACAATTGGCTGCAGCTGGAGTCGGGGTGGAGGAGGAATTGGAAGCACTGAGCGCCCAACTTCTCAATGTATTCACTCTGGGTCAGCAGATCAGCATCCGTCCAGTGATCAATCTGGCTGATAACCCAGCAGTGGATCAGCACGATCCAACTGATCTGATTCGGGAACAGGTGCAGATCCGCAATCAGGTCTGTGTCTTCCCGGGGTGCAATCGCGATTCGCGCAGTTGCGACCTGGACCACGTCTTCCCCTACACCAGCAGCGGCGGCCCCGATCAAACCAGGCCCAGCAACCTCGCTCCGTTGTGTCGCTATCACCACCGGGTCAAGACCCACGCCGGATGGACCTATGAGATCACCCCCGAGGGTGATTCAGTCTGGACAGCTCCCGACCACAGGCAGTTCCACAAGCCTGCTGTGCATCGAAGACCTTGACTCCGCCCGATGGTGCTCAACGGGGACGATGGCGGGATTGGTCGAGTGAGTCCACGGCTCTGACCAGGGCGAGGTGGGAGAAGGCCTGCGGCATATTCCCCACCTGCCGGCGCTGAACCATGTCGTATTCCTCAGACAGCAGGCCCACGTCATTGCTGAGCGAACACAAAAGATCCAGCAACTTCTCCGCCTCCTCGATTCGGCCAGTCGCGGCGTACTGCTCCACCAGCCAGAACGAACAGGCCAGGAACGGGCTCTCACTGCCAGCCAGTCCATCCACTCCGGTCTCGGTCTGATAGCGCAGCAGCAGGCCATCCTGCAACAGGGTGCGCTCAATCTCCGCGACCGTTGCCAGCATCCGGGGGTCATCAGCAGCGCAGAAACCCACCTGGGGAAGCAACAACAAAGCAGCATCCACCGAATCCACACCGTAGGCCTGGGTGAAATAGCCACCTGTGGACACCGCGTGCATCTCGATCTCGCGGCGCAGTTCATCCCGGGCCCGGGTCCACTCGGCCACCGGACCGCTGAGTTCGCTGGCACCCTGAACACCGCGATCCAACGCCGCCCAGATCATCACCCGGGAGTGGGTGAACATCCGGGGTTCGCCACGGATCTCCCAGATGCCATGATCTGGCTGCTCCCGGGCGGCCAGGGCGCGCCTGATCAGCGCTTGTTGAAGTGACCAGGAGAACCTGGTTTCTTCCAGGCCGGCTCGACGCGCCGCAGCCAGGGCTACCAATACCTCGCCGATCACATCGGCCTGGTACTGCTTGTGGGCGGCATTGCCCAATCGCACCGGAGCGGAGTCGAGGTAACCGGGTAGGTGTTCCAACTCGCGCTCGGGGAGGTCGCGTTCGCCACCCACGCCGTACATGATCTGGAGTTGCCCCGGATCCCCGGCCACCGCGCGCAGTAGCCACCGGCGCCAGTGATGGGCGATTGCCAGAAAGCCGTGATCTATCAATGCCTCCAGAGTCAGCGCGGCATCGCGCAACCAGACATAGCGGTAGTCCCAGTTGCGTTGGCCGCCAATCAGTTCTGGAAGTGAAGTGGTGGGAGCCGCCACGATGCCGCCGGTGTCATGGTGGGTGAGAGCGCGTAGGACCAACAGGGAACGGACCAACTCAGGGTGGTAGCGACCATGGTCGGTGATCCGGTCGGCCCAGCGTTGCCACCAGTCCCGGGTGCGGGTAATCGCCTGGTCTGCGGACAATGCCGGTGGAGCACTGTGATGTGAGGGGAACCAGGTCAGGGACAGGTCCACGCGGGACCCCTCGGTCACGGTGATTCGCCCGGAGTGGGTGTGATCGGTGGCGGTGAGTTGGGCTCCCCGGATCACCACGGCATCAGGTCCGGCGATCGCGAGTACTGCCGGGTCGGTCCGGCTCCCCACCTGACGCACCCAGGGGGTGGCCCTGGCGTAATCAAAGCGCAACACCAGGTGTTGCTCGAACTCCACCTCGCCGCTGATCCCGACCACCCGACGGATCAAGTCGCTGCGGCGTACGACGTCAAGATGGCGATGGTCCATCGGCATCAGATCATGGACCTCAGCCACCCCGCACGAGGTTTCCCATCGGGTGATCAGGACGAAACTGTCACCGTCGTACTGCCTCGTGCAGGTGGCCTCAGGGTCGGTTGGGTTCAGGCTCCAACGGCCATGTCCCTCGTTTCCGAGCAGGCGGGCAAAGATCGAGGCTGAATCAAACCTGGGTAGGCACAACCAGTCGATGCTGCCCCGACGGGAAACCAGCGCCGCAGTGCGGCAATCACTCAGGAGGGCATAGTCCTCAATCGGCGCTGGCCAGCTTGCGGAGGGCGACACGGTCAACCTTTCCGATGGCAATGAACGGTAGGTCTTTCACGATATCGATCGCCTTGGGGATCTTGTATCCGGCCAGTCGTTCGCGACAGTGGGCGATCAACTCAGTGCTTGTGGGTTGCGGACCCACCTGACTGGGCAGGACGAATGCGTGCCCAACCTGGTAGTACTTCTCATCGGGTACGTCGACCACCACCGCCAGTTCCACGCCCGGATGCTCCTCGAGAGCCTGCTCGACCTCGCGCGGGTAGACGTTGTAGCCGCCGGACTTGAACATCTCCTTGCTCCGCCCGACCAACTCGATCAGACCGTCGGGACGTAGCTGGGCGATGTCCCCGGTGTGCAGGAAGCCATCATCGGTGAATGCCTCCGCAGTGGCCTCAGGTTGATGCAGGTATTCGGTCATCAGGCTTGGATTGCGCAGTAACAATTCGCCCGGCTCCCCGGGGCCAGCGGAATCGATGCGGTACTCCAGCCGGGGATCGGGGCGGCCGATCGCATTGGCCAGTTGCTCATCTGTTGAGTCCGGATCGGCGTAGGCACTGGCCACGCAGCATTCGGTGAGCCCATAGACCGTGCCCAGTTGGGCGCCGGTCTGACGCAGAGTGGGGACCAGGCCAATTGGCATCGGCGAGCCACCCCAGACCAGGTGACGAAGGGAGGAGAAATCGGTGGTGGCCCAGTTCGGATGCGCTGCGGTCACCTGCATAACCGTGGGTACGCCACCCCAGAAGGTGATCCTCTTCGTCTGGATCAACTCCAGTGCGACCCCCGGATCAAAGTCACTCAGGTAGTGCAGAGCGGCGCCCATGGCGATCGGAACCCCGGTCAGGTCGAGGAGTCCGGCCACGTGGTTCACCGGGAGATAGGCCAGGCCCTTGGCGCCTGGGTGGTAGTAGCGGGAGGCCTGCAGATAGCACCCGGCCAGATAGGCGCCCTGGGAGATCACCGCGCCCTTTGGCTTACCGGTGGAACCGGAGGTGTAGACGATCAGGGCAGCATCCCCGGGGGCCGGCTCATGGGTCGGTGTGTCCAGGTCGGCGCCACGGGCCAGGAAATCAGACCAGCCGGATTCGAGGCTGATCCGACCCGGTAGCGAGGTCACCAATCCACTGACTGGTTCCCCGCGATAGCTATCCAGAGAGGCGATCAGGGTGGGCCGGGAGTCCTGCAGCACATGCTTTATCTCGGCGTCCTTGTAGGACGGGTTGAGCCCCACCCAGACCGCTCCCACCCGGCCCAGGGCAGCCAGCAGGGTCAGGTATTCAGGGCGTGGCGTGGTGAGTACGGCAACCCGGTCGCCGGCCTGCACTCCGGTGGCCACCAGCGCGCGGGCACATTCCGCGATGTCCCTGGCTCCCTGGGCGTAACTGCGGGACCGGGCACCATCGTCGTCGAGCAACGCCTCAGGAGTGCGCTCGGCCCAGTGGTCGATGGTGGCGGCCAGGCTGGGCAATTGAGGGACGATGTCGCGGCCCGGGAACTCCACGAGATCGACCTGGTCCCAGGGAGTCATTGCGGGCTCACCAGGTAGGTGATCCAGTCGGCCACCATCGCGGTCTGTGGCTCTGAGTCCGGGGTCTCCCGCTTCTCAATGACGTTGCGCGTGAGCAGGCGGATGCCTCCGGATTCGGCCAGATCTGCTGAGAGCACGGAGCACCGGCAGCGTACTTCCTCATCGGCCAGAACTGGGTTGAGAAAGCGGACCCGGTCGGAACCGTAGTTGAGCGCGTAGGCGCCCTCGGTCTGGAAGGGCAGATACTTCTTGTGGAAAGCAACCAACAGCGACTGCAACAAGAAACCGGACAGCAACCGCTCGCCATACGGATCGGTGCTCTCCAACGGGAAGCCCAGGAAGTCCTCGTGCACCCAGGTCGCCTTCTGGAAGTCCAACTCGTTCTGCAGGGTGATGGGATACCAATCGGTCACGAAGACCTCCTGACCCACTGCTTCGGTCAGCTTGTCCAAACCACTGTTGCTCACTTGTCATTCCCTTCTGAGAGATCCATGCCACCGACCCGGGCATAGACGGTTGGATTGGTACGTCGTAGCACCGCGACATAGATGGCGCACAACACAGCACCGCCGATCACGATGTAGGGCATTGCCAGCATCACCGGATTCTTCGAATCAGCCAGCACATCGAAGTTGGCCAACAAGAAGTAGGTCGCGGTCAGCATGCCCAGTGATCCCAGTACTGGTGCCACGACAGTGCGGATCAGCCGCGGATCACGGCGCCGCCGGAAGTACATGATGATTGCCAGTGAGGCCAGGGTCTGCAACAGGATGATGCCCAGGGTGGACAGGCCACTCATCACAGCCACCAACTGGCGATAGGGATCCAGGTTGAGGATCGCGAAGACCACAATCACCAGTGCGATCGCAATGGCCTGGACATGACTGGCGTTGGCCGGGGAACCGTGCTTGGGGTGAGTGCGGCCCAGAGCGCCGGGAAGGAGACCATCGCGGCCCATCGCCAACAGATAACGCGAGGTGGCGTTGTGCGCGGAGAGTAGGGAGGCGAACACGCTGGTGATGATCATCAGGCCGAACAGGGCGCTGGCCACGTCACCGAGTTGGTCGGCGGAGAGTTTCAGGAACAGCTTGCCAGAGTGCTCTGCTGCCTCGGCCTTGGCCTTTGCCGCACCCAGGGCGCCGATCATCATCCAACTGGTGAACATGTAGAAGACGCCGATCACGATCACAGCGGCGTAGGTGGCCCGAGGTACCTCGCGGGCCGGATCGCGGGACTCCTCGGCGTACAGGGCGGCGGCCTCGAAGCCGAAGAAGGAGCCAAAGGCGAACATGAAGGCAACCCCGGGCGCTCCGGAGAAGACCTCGCTGGGGGAGAAGCTGCTCCAGGTGAAGGCATCTGCTCCCAGTGAGAACAGGACCGAGAGGTTGAAGACGGTGAGTACTGCGATCTCGGCGATCATCAACACCGACAGCACCTTGGCGGACAGGTCGATGCTGCGGGCACCGAGCAGGGTCATGATCAATACGCCGATCAGGCTGAAGATCCACCAGGGGGCCTTGATGCCCACGCCCTCGGTGATGAAGTAGCCCAAACCACCGGCCAGGGCGGCCACCAGCGCGTTGTAGGCGACCAGGGCGAACACGGCGCCGGCGCCAGCCGCCGGTCGGCCCAGCCCCTCGGCCACATAGGTATAGAAGCCACCACCGCGGGTGACGATGCGTGCCATCGCGGCGTACCCGACGGAGAAGAACAACAAGGTGATGGTGGCCAGCAGGTAGGTGCCGGGGACGCCAATGCCGTTGCCGACGCCGATGGACAACGGAACCGTCCCGGCCATGGCGACCAGGGGAGCGGCCGCGGCGACGACCAGGAAGACGATTTGGGCCGTGGTTAGTCGCTTCGGAACTGAAGTGGACACCGATCCTCCAAACAAAACATGAATATGATTCAGATTCTGGTTTTAAGGTATCCTGTTCCTGTGACCCACGCAACCCCTGAGGCAAACAAAGATTTGGTGATGGAGCCAGCCATCCAGGCCGTGCCCGGTGATATCCGGTTGGGCGAGGGGGTCGGTCTGCGTCGGGAGCCGCGCCAACAGCGCAGCCGCGAACGGGTGGAGGCGATCCTGGCTGCCACCGCGCAGCTACTGGAGGAGTCCGGTTACTCGGCTCTGACCACCAGTGCGGTGGCTGAACGAGCTGGGTTGACGGTCAGTTCGCTGTATCAGTTCTTCACCAATGTCGATGACATCGTGGTGGAGTTGGTGCGGATCTGGACGGCTGAATTCGACGGCCTGGTGTTGATCGACCCAAACCTGGGTGTGGCCGACCAGTTGGCCGGAGTGATTGATAGCTATGCCGAGTTCTTCCGGATTACCCCGGGGTTTCGGGCGGTCTACTTCAGTGGTGCCCTTCGGGGGCAGGCCCGGGCGCTGGATCGGGCCAGCAACCAGTCGCTGGAGATGCAACTGGCCAATCAATGGCGCCAGCGCTATCCACAACAGACCCGGGCAGAGTTGCTCCGAATCGCCCGGGTCTGCGTCCACATCGGTGATGCCCTGTTGGGCCTGGCCTTCCGGCTGGACCCCATGGGTGATCCCGGCACGATTGCTGAGGCCAAGCGGGCGTTGGCGGCGTACCTGGAAACCGCGCACGGCTCCATCTCGGGCAATCCATAACAAACCGGGACCAGATCTCCCGCTGACCACCGAAAAGTTATCCACAGTTGGAGAACTCGTGGTTCCGGTAACGTGATTTTTGCTCAAGAGTTCAGAACATGAGCGTCCAGGTGACCGGCCCGGCAGTCGTTTCCCCTGTCCGGGTCAGTGATGCCCTGATGCGCGACCTCGACCGCCAACTACGCGAGTCTGTACGCCGCGAACGCATCGACCCGCAGGCCGAGACCACGCGAGTACGCCACCTGGCCACCTCCCTGCTCAAGCGCCATGACGAACTCGCTCTGACCGGTGCTGTGGAATCGATCCCCGACCCGGCGGCCACCCTGGAGGAGTTGGTTTCCCGGGTGGCTGGCTTCGGGCCCCTGCAGACACTGCTCGACGACCCCGAGGTGGAGGAGATCTGGATCAATGACCCCAGTCGGGTGTTCGCAGCCCGGGGAGGCCGTCATGAGTTGACAAATGTGATCCTGGATCAGACAACGGTTGCCGAACTGGTGGAACGGATGCTCAAGCTCAGTGGCCGCCGGATTGATCTCTCCTCCCCATTCGTGGATGCAATGCTGCCCGGGGGTCACCGATTGCACGTCGTACTCAATGGGATCAGTCGCGAGTTCACTGCGGTAAATATCCGCAAGTTCGTGCTGAAGGCAGCCACCCTCCAGGACCTGGTCCGGTTGGATTCACTGAGTTCCCAGGCGGCGGCGTTCCTGGAAGCCAGCGTGATTGCTGGGCTCAACATCCTGGTGGCTGGGGCCACCCAGGCTGGCAAAACAACCATGCTCAATTGCCTGGCGGCCGCCATCCCGGGCGGGGATCGGGTGATCTCCGTGGAGGAGGTCTTCGAACTTCGTTTTCCACATCCAGACCATGTCGCCATGCAGACCCGCCAGGCCGGACTCGAAGGCACTGGCGAGGTGAGCCTTCGGGACCTGGTCCGGGAGTCGCTGCGGATGCGACCCACGCGGATCATCGTTGGTGAGGTCAGGTCCGCGGAGTGTCTGGATCTCCTACTGGCGCTCAATTCCGGCCTTCCCGGGATGGCCACCCTGCATGCAAACAGTGCCCGTGAGGGCCTGGTCAAGATGTGCACCCTGCCCCTTCTGGCTGGAGACAATGTTTCGGCTCGATTCGTGGTGCCCACCGTGGCCTCATCACTTGACCTGGTAGTGCATTTGGGAGTGGATCGTCATGGGCACCGGCAGGTGAACGAGATCGTGGCTGTACCGGGCCGGGTGGAGAACGACATCGTCGAGACCGAGCCCATCTTCCTGCGTCGGGATGGGCAACTGAAGCGGGTGGGTGGGATGCCGCCGCGGGTCGACGCCTTTGAACGTGCTGGACTCAATATCGCCACGATCCTGGGACTGGTCAACTGATGGGTGCCCTGCTGGGACTTGGATTCGGGGTGGGGGTCCTGTTGATCTGGTCTGCGCTGCAGGCACCGGGCATTCCGGTGAATCGCCCTGCCTCCCGGGTTGGTCCCCTGCTGGCCCGGGCCGGGCTCAGCGAGGTGCGTCCAGCCAGTTTCATTGGGCTCTGCATCGGTGCCGGCGGATTCTGCTTTCTGGTGATCCTGCTCGCCTCCAGGGTGATTCCGGTGGCCCTGGTATTTGCCGGGATGGGCGCTTATGCGCCGATAGCGATCCTGAAGGGCAGGGCCCGCAAACGCCAACGTGAGTTCGCTGAGGTCTGGCCAGAGGCGGTGGACAATCTGGCCTCCGCAGTTAGGGCCGGCCTCTCCCTGCCTGAAGCCCTGACCGGGCTGGGACAGCGAGGCCCGGAGTCCCTGCGACCGGCCTTCGTGGCCTTTGGTCTGGACTACCAGGTTTCCGGTCGCTTCGGGGACTCCCTGGATCGCCTCAAGGAGCGTCTGGCTGATCCGGTGGGGGACCGGGTGATCGAGGCACTGAGGATCGCCCGCGAGGTTGGTGGCGGTGACCTGGGCCGGTTGTTGCGCAACCTGTCCGGATATCTGCGTGATGATGCGCGGACCCGTTCCGAGCTCGAGGCCCGGCAGTCGTGGGCGGTCAATGGTGCCCGGGTCGCGGTGGCGGCGCCCTGGTTGGTGTTGCTCCTGTTGTGCTTCCAACCCGAGGTGATCGCCCGGTACTCCTCGGTTGGTGGTGTTGTGGTCCTGATCGGGGGAGCGGTTGCCTGTGTGCTGGCCTACCGATTGATGATGCACATCGGTCGATTGCCAACTGAGCGCCGGATCCTGTCATGACCATCACGGGGGCGGTGCTGGGAGCCCTGATCGGGCTGGGGTTGAGCCTGGTGCTGCTCGGCGTACTGCGGGTCCGGCACACGCCGGTAGCCATCCGGGTGCTCCCCTTCCTGCGTGATCTGCCCGGTTCGACATCCAGGTCACAAACCGCCGGCGAGACCCGGGCACTGCACGGGGTCTTCGGCCCGCTGTTCACCTCAGCAGCAGGCGTGGTGGGGCGGCTGCTGGGTGGGGAGGAATCGATCCGCCGTCGGATCCGACGGGCGAATCTGGAACTTGAGGTTGCTGATTTCCGGGTGGAGCAGGTGGTCTGGGGGGTGGCGGCCTTCGTGGCCACAGCTGTTCCTTCGGCATTCGTGGCGGCGGCCTCGCCCTCACGGACCGTCCCGCTGTTGATCCTGTGCCTGGTGGCCATGGTGCTCGGGGTGATGTTGCGGGAGAACCGACTGACCGCCCAGGTGAATGCCAGGGAGAGTCAGGTGTTGTTGGAGTTCCCAACTGTTGCGGAATTGTTGGCACTATCAGTGGCTGCCGGGGAGAGCCCGGTTTCCGCACTGCAACGAGTGGCCACCCGCTCCCGGGGTGAGATGTCCATCGATTTGCAGCGGGTCCTGGGCCGGATCCAAACCGGCACCCCAGTGGCAGCTGCATTCGATGAAATGGCGGCGCGCACCGGTCTGTCCGTGGTGGCCAGGTTTGCTGAGGCGATCGCGATCGCCACTGAGCGGGGTACTCCGCTTGCCGAAGTGCTCCATGCCCAGGCAGCCGATGTCAGGGAGGCCGGTCGCCGGGTGCTGATCGAAACCGGAGCCCGCAAAGAGGTGGCCATGATGATCCCGGTGGTCTTTCTGGTTCTTCCCATAGTCATCGTTTTCGCGTTCTATCCCGGCCTCGTGGGACTGAACCTGGTGGTGAATTGAACAGTTGAGAAAGGCGGATCAGAAATGAATCGACTGAGCCTGCGGATGGCAACGATGTTGGTCCTCGCCCAACTTGCCCTGATGGAGGGAAGCAGGGCACGTCTTGGCGAGCGCAACCGCGAGCGGGGAGACGTGCCCGGCTGGGTGATGATCACTGTGATGACTGCCGGGCTGGTGGCCGCGTTATGGGTGATCGCGGGTGACACCCTGAAGGCGATGCTCAGTGATGCCCTGGCCTCAGTGCGCGGATAGGCGGCGACTCCAACGCGGTTCGGCAGTAGTCGATTTCGTGTTGGTCATGTTGATCCTGGTGCCCTTGGTCCTGGGCCTGATCCAACTCGGATTGGTGCTACATGTGCGCAACACCCTGGTAGCAGCGGCCAGTGAGGGGTCCCGGTACGGCGCCAACATCGACCGCGGACCGGAGCAGGCCGTGGCCAGAACCAGACAACAGATCTCCGGAGCCCTGGCCGGTCGCTTTGCCGAGCAGGTCACTGCGAGGGCCCAGATGGTCGATGGGGTACCCATGATGGTGGTTACCGTCGCTGCCTCGGTCCCACCTCTGGGCTTGTGGGGTCCGGGGGTTCACCTGCAGGCGACGGGGCACGCCGTACAGGAGCAGGTGCCGTGACCAGGATTCGTGGTGAGCAGGGATCAGCGATCGTGGAATTCGTCTGGTTGGCGGTCTTGTTGTTGGTACCGCTGCTCTACATCCTGTTGGCGGTGTTTGCTGCCCAGCGGGCCTCCTTCGCGACCTCGGCCGCTGCGCGTTCGGCCGGTCGGGCTTTTGTGACGGCTCCGGATCAGACAACTGCCTATGCCCGGGCCCGGGAGGCGGCGAGATTGGCCTTCGCCGACCAGGGTCTCGAAGGGCAACCCCGCCTGGTGATCACGTGTCGTCCTGATCCCGGCGCCTGTCTGTCCCCGGGATCAGTAGTGGAGGCTCGGGTGCAGACCTCGGTGCTACTGCCTCTGATGCCGGCAGCGCTGGGCCGTCAGGCACCGTCCTTTTCGGTGAATGCCTCCCACCAGGCTCCCTACGGCACCTTCCGGGAGGCCCGGCCATGAACCGGAATGAGGCCGGCTCGGTGACCCCGCTGATCGTGGGCTTTGCCGTGGTGGTGCTCCTGCTGATCGGGGTGGTGGTGGACACCTCGGCCGCCTTCCTGGCCCGACAGAACCTAAATGCCGCTGCTGATGCGGCCGCGCTGGCCGCCACCGACGGCATGCAGGGAGAGCAGGTGTACGGCGCGGGGCTGGGCGAGCAGGCCCGGATCGATCCGCAATCGGCCCGCCGCTTCGTGGCCGAATACCTGCGCACCAGCGGGGTCCGGCAGCGTTACCAGGATCTGGGCTATGAGGTGCACACCGAGCGCAACCGGGTGTTGGTGCGCATCCATGGGACGGTGAAACTCCCGATCCGGGTGCCCGGGGTCCTCACCAGCACGGTGGTGTCCGGCTCAGCGGCGTCGATTATCGCTATTTCGGACTGATTCCCGGTTACGAACCCCAATTCTGTTAATCGGCGGTACCATTTGTTGTCATGGGCGTTGAAGTTTTAGTGGTCGAGGATCATCCGGATATTGCCTATCCGTTGACCCGCACCCTGGAACGCGAGGGGTATGGCGTCACCTGGGTGGAAAACGGTCGCGACGCGATTGACCACCTCAGCGGCAACGACATCGACTTGATCATCCTTGATCTGGGCCTGCCCGACATGGACGGTCTTGATGTGTGCAAGGCGGCCCGTGCTGGTGGGTTCGCCGGCGGGATCATGATCTGCTCCGCCCGCGGTGATGAGCTCGACCGTGTGGTCGGGCTTGACTACGGTGCCGATGATTACCTCCCCAAACCCTTTGGGCTGGCCGAGTTGCAGGCCCGGGCCCGGGCGCTGCTGCGGCGTACAGCCAACAACACGCCTGCGGAGGAGGAGAGCCTGCTCCGGGTCGACGAGTCCTCCAGACGCGCTTCTTATGGTGATGTCGAGTTGAACCTGACTCACAAGGAGTTCGACGTCCTGGCTCTGTTGGCTGAATCCCAGGACAAGGTGGTCAGCCGGGAGCGGCTGATGTCAGAGGTCTGGGATGAGAACTGGTTCGGTTCCACCAAGACCCTGGATGTGACCATCGGGCGGCTCCGCCAGAAGTTGGAGGCGGTCGGCGATCAGGTACGCGTGGTCACCCTGCGCGGCGTGGGCTTCCGCCTGGAAACCGGACCCAACCCCAAGAGGTAACCTTCTCTCTTGTGGCCATCACCGATTTTGACGCTGAGATCAAGGAACTCCAGGCAACGCTGAGCACCATCGGCTCGGTACTCGATGTTGAGGGGATGAAAAGCGACATCGCCGACCTGGAATCCCAGGTGGCCGCCCCGGACCTGTGGGATGACCAGGCCAATGCCCAGAAGGTGACCGGCAGGCTGAGTGAGCTCCAGGGCACCCTGGAGCGGTTCACCTCACTCCAGGACCGGGTGGATGACCTGGCTGTGCTGGTGGAACTTGCCGAGGAGGAGGGCGACACCGACTCGATGGCCGAGGCCGAGACCGAACTGGGCAGGTTGCGTCAGTCCGTGGAACAACTCGAGGTGCGCACCCTGCTTTCCGGTGAGTACGACGCCCGCGAGGCGTTGATCACGATCCGTTCCGGCGCTGGGGGAGTTGATGCCGCTGACTTCGCCGAGATGCTGATGCGGATGTACACCCGCTGGGCCGAGCGCAACAAATACCCCGTCGAGGTCTTCGACACCTCCTACGCCGAGGAAGCGGGCCTGAAGTCGGCCACCTTCGCGGTGCACGCGCCGTACGCCTATGGCACCCTCAGCGTCGAGGCCGGCACCCACCGGTTGGTGCGGATCAGCCCCTTCGACAACCAGGGACGTCGCCAGACCAGTTTCGCCGCCGTGGAAGTGGTGCCAGTGCTGGAGCAAACCGATGAAATCGACATCCCCGAGGAAGAGGTGCGGGTGGATGTCTACCGCTCCAGCGGCCCCGGGGGCCAGTCGGTGAACACCACCGACTCCGCGGTCCGACTCACCCACATCCCCACCGGCACAGTGGTTTCGTGTCAGAACGAGAAGTCCCAGTTGCAGAACAAGGCCAGTGCCATGGTCATCCTCAAGGCCAAGCTGCTGGCCCTGAAGAAGGCCGAGGAGAAGGCCCAACTCGATGAGTTGCGCGGCGACGTCCAGGCCAGTTGGGGAGATCAGATGCGCTCCTATGTGCTCAACCCCTACCAGATGGTCAAGGACCTGCGCACCGAACAGGAGTCCGGCAATCCCCAGGCAGTGCTCGATGGCGACATCGATGCCTTCCTGGAGGCCGGGATCAGGTGGCGTCGAGCTCGTTGACCAACGAGGAACACCAGAGTTCAGCCCGGCTGGACACATCACCGGAGCCCCTGACCTGACAGGTGAACCACGTCTGACCGAACAGACCGGCGTGCCGCACCCTGATGGTCCCATCGGGTTGTGGACATTCCTGGGAGAGGCCAACCTCGCCGAATCCGCCCTCGGCGATGGTGCAGCGTTTCTGGGTCCGGGCGGCGGCGATGACCTGTCCGGCAAATTCCCGGTCCACCGGCCGGGCAAAGATCCAGGCGGCTGCTGATTCGGTACCCAGGGTCCAGGTGCAGCCCAACTCCTGAAGCAGTTGGATGTTGCCCGGTCCCAACTCGACCTCGTCACCATTGCCGTACGACGTCGCAGAGGTCCCCCGGGGAATCTTGCCGGTTGGTTGGCCCAGCGCAGCAGCTATCGTGTCCGGCGCGATCAGGGAGCAGAACTCGATCCGGGGAAGTTGGATCCCGGTGCTGGGCAACTCAGCCAGGGGAGTGGGGCTGGGTGCTGCCGTGGGTGTCGACTTGCCCGCACAGGCACCGGAGGCAAACAGCGTGATCAGCAGCAGACTGATCAGGGCCCTGGCCGACACGCCCCCCACACTCACCGCGTTCATACCGATAACCCTAGGGGGTGTCCCCTATCGTGGGAGGGCGGTCGGAAATCTGCAAATGACTTTGCCACCATCCCCGAGCCCGATCGTCATGAACCACTTGTGATTACTTTTCAGAATGTCACCGCGATCTATCCCAACCAGAATCGCCCCGCCCTGGACCAGGTAAACGCCGACATCCAGAAGGGCGAGTTCGTCTTCCTGGTGGGGGAGTCCGGGTCGGGCAAATCGACCTTCCTGCGTTTGATCCTGCGTGAGACCCGCCCGGTCAAGGGCAAGGTATTCGTGGCCGGCAAGGAGATCGAGCGCCTGCCCAACTGGAAGGTGCCGCACCTGCGGCGTCAGATCGGTACCGTCTTCCAGGACTTCCGACTGCTGCAGAACAAGACCGTGGCCGAGAACGTCGCCTTCGCGTTTCAGGTGATCGGCAAGAGCCGGGCGCACATCAACAAGGTGGTGCCCGAGACCCTGGAGTTGGTGGGGCTGGAGGGCAAGGGCCAGCGGATGACAGATGAACTCTCTGGCGGTGAGCAACAACGGGTTGCCATTGCCCGGGCCTTCGTGAACCGCCCCCAGATCCTGATTGCCGATGAGCCCACTGGAAACCTGGATCCAAACACCAGTGTCGACATCATGAAACTGCTCGACCGGATCAACCGCACCGGGACGACCGTACTCATGGCCACTCACGACGCCAGCATCGTCGATCAGATGCGCAAGCGCGTCATTGAGTTGGTCGACGGCAAGGTGGTTCGTGACCATGCCCGTGGCGGATATGGCTCTGAGGCCTGAGCGGGTAGAGAGGTAAACACTCGTGCAACTGAGATATGTCTTTTCTGAGACCGGTACTGGCCTGCGTCGCAATGTGTCGATGTCCATTGCCCTGATCGTGACCATTTTTGTGTCCCTGACCCTGGTTGGGATGGGTCTGCTGCTCAATGCCCAGGCCGAGAAAGCGCAGAAGTACTGGGGCAGCAAGCTGCAGATCACCGTGTTTTTGTGCAACCAGAACTCCAAGTCCGAGCACTGTACGGCCGGAGAGGTCACCGAGGAGCAGCGTGCGGCGATTGAGCACGTGCTCAAGACCCACCCCGATGTGGCCAAGTACTACACCCAGAGCAAGGAACAGGCCTTCAAGACCTGGCAGGAGATCTACGTCAAGCAGGACAAGTCCAACCAGGCCGTCTACAGCGCCATTACCGCCGATGACATGCAGGAATCCTTCTGGATCACCCTGAAGAACCCCAAGGAGTTGCCCGATGTGGAGTCGGCGCTGCAGGGGATGGACGGGGTGTCCTATGTGCGGGACCTGCGCGGCGTACTGAAGCCGATCTACTTCTGGTTCACCACGATGAAGTGGGGCGCCTATGCGATCGCGGTGTTCTTGTTGGTGGCCGCAATCGCCCAGGTGGGCAACACGATCCGGTTGGCGGTTTATGCCCGGCGCAAGGAGATCGAGATCATGCGGTTGGTGGGTGCCTCCAGCACCTATATCGCGTTGCCCTTCCTGATGGAGACGCTCGTGGCTGCTCTGATCGGGGTGGCGTTGGCTTCGTTGACCCTGCTCGCCTTCATGCAATTCATCATCTATGACCGACTCCGACCCAACTCACAGGTGGTGGAGTGGATCAATTGGCAGGATGCCTTTTCCTCGATCGCGATCATCACCGTGCTCGGGGTGCTGTTGACCCTGGTGCCGACACTCTTGATGACTCGCAAATACCTCAAAACGTAGCCAATCTCGGTTAGCGTGGCTATCGTTCACTTCCCCAAATGAACAGGCAAATCGGTGTCTCGTACTTCCCCACGGACAATTCGACAGGCCACCGCCGCCCTGGCAGTGGCCGTCCTCCTCGCCACAACGGCGCCTGTGGCGTCCGCAGATGACCTGCATGACCGTCAAAAACAGGTCCAGTCGCAACTGGCCTCCGCCCAGGGGGAGTTCCACGACAGCAGCAAGGCCTATTCCGCAGCCCTGGAGCGGTTGAACACTGCGAAGACTCAACTCAGCACCGCCCGGGCCAAACTCGCCCGGACCCAGGGTGAGTTGGCTTCGGCTCAGGCATATGCAGCAGTGATCCAGCAGAAGTTGCAGGCGGCCCAGGAAGCGGTCCGGATCGGCCAGGCCAAGGTGGCAGCCGCCAAGGTGGAGGTCGCCACCCAGCGGGCTGCGGTGGGGCAAACCGCAGCGGACAACTACCGTTTCGGTGATCCGGCTCTGATCCGGTTGAGCGTCATCCTGAACAACCAGAACCCCAACCTGATCACCACCCAGGACCAGGCCATGGTCAACGTGATGGAACGTCAGACCGCGATGTTGGAGCAATTGCGCCGGGCTCAGGCACTGTTGGAGGCCGAGGAGAAGCGGCTGCGGGCAGCCGAGGATCGGGTCCAGGTGGAGCAGCAGGCTGCTGAGGCGAATGTTGCGGCCACCCAGCGGCTCACCGATCAGGCAGCGGCCGCAGAGGACGCCGTGGCTGGTCTGGTCGGCGAACGCAGCGCTGCGGAGAACGCCGCCGCCCGGGAGAAGGCCGCTGACCTGGCCAAACTCAAGGAGTTGCAGGCCGAGGACGCCCGGATTCGGGTGATGATCATGCGCCAGTCCGGGGACAACAAGTCCACCTACACCGGTGACACCGGGGGCTTCCTCTACCGCCCGGTCCCGGGATACATCACCTCGCCCTATGGCTACCGGATCCACCCGATCTACAAGTACTACGGGCTGCACGACGGCAACGACTACCACGCCTCCTGCGGCACCCCGTTGGCGGCTGCGGGCACGGGCACCGTGACCTCGAAGTACTACTCCTCGATCTGGGGCAATCGACTCTTCCTGAACCTGGGCACCGTCAACGGCAAGAACATGACTGTGATTTACAACCACATCAGTTCTTATGCGGTTTCGACCGGAGCGGTGGTCCGTCGTGGCCAGACCGTTGCCTACGCCGGCACCACTGGTTGGTCCACCGGCTGTCACCTGCATTTCACGGTGATGGTCGATGGCAAGCCGACCAACCCGAACAACTACATGTGATTGGCCCTCTGGTTGGCCCAACTGGGATCATGTGACCATGGCAAATCTCAACGCCGGCACTGGGCGCAAGATGATCGCGCAGAACCGCAAGGCGCGACACGACTACCACATCGATGACACCCTGGAAGCCGGCCTGGTCCTGCAGGGCACCGAGGTGAAGTCGCTGCGTGCCGGTCGGGCCACCCTGGTTGATGGGTTCGGTGAGATCCACAATGGAGAGGCGTTTCTGCACGGCGTACACATCCCGGAGTACACCGAGGGCACCTGGACAAATCATGAGCCACGCCGGGTGCGCAAGATGCTGCTCAACCGCAGCGAGATCGACAAGTGGGAGCGCAAGGTCAATGAGCGTGGCTACACGATCGTGCCGCTGGCGCTGTATTTCAAGGATGGTCGCGCCAAGGTTGAGATAGCTCTGGCTCGGGGCAAGAAGACCTACGACAAGCGCCAGTCACTTGCCGCAAAGCAGGCGGATCGGGAGAAGCAGCAGGCGCTGGGTCGTCGGCTCAAGGGTATGGACTAATCGCAGAGCCAGACAAAATTTGTGTTTTAGGTTTGCATTATGGTCAGGGTGGATTGGATGCCTTCATAACAGGCATCTCAGGGCCTCTGTCGAGCTGTGCGATCGCACATGCATAGCGGCATCGAGGATCGAGCGACTGAACGGCCCTGGTGTGGGAGGGTCACATCTGGGACGTTGACCACGCCGGCGAGGGGTGGCGTCGCTACAACGGCGGCACCTACTACGACCCGATCGATCCGAGGGGAAGCCACTACGACCAGCTGCCCATCTCGGTGAAGTGATATCCTCAGATATCAGGAGGTGATCAATATGCCGGACCTGTTAATCCGCAACGTCGAAGACGACGATGTCAAGGCAATAGACGCGCTCGCAGCCCGCATGGGCATCTCGCGCGCCGAGCTGCTGCGCCGCGAGGCCCACAACCTCGCACGGCGCGGGAATGTGCCGATGCGCCGATCCGACCTGGACACCTCGACGGCCCTGTTCGCAGATGTTCTGGACGAGGAGATCATGGAGCAGGCGTGGCGGTAGGACAGCGCTGGCTGATCGACAAGTCCGCCTACGTCCGGCTGTCCCGCTCCCCGGACGCCGACCTGTGGTTCGATCGGATCGAGCGTGGCCTGGTCGGCGTCGCCACCGTCACCCTGCTGGAGCTGGGATACTCGGCACGTTCGGCCGATGACTGGCACACCGGCATTAGGCAGCCCCCAGTCTCACGGCTGCTAATCGAGGCACTGACCCCGCTCATCGAGGAACGTGCCGTAGAGGTCCAGGGACTCCTCGCCAACCGGGGCCACCACCGAGCCGCGAAGATCCCCGACCTGCTCATCGCCGCCATCGCCGAGCGAGCCAGCCTGACGGTGCTGCACCTCGACAAGGACTTCGAC
>CAZRKI010000022.1:19500-37539 GCA_964600765.1 uncultured Marmoricola sp. | reverse complement strand
GGCTCTTCCTTGGGGTGGTACTTGCCGATCTCCTCGATGACCTTGCCATCACGCTTCTTGCGGGAGTCGACAACAACAATGCGGTAGTAGGGCTGACGGATCTTGCCCATCCGCTTCAAACGAATCTTGACGGCCACTTTTGTGGTGTCTCCTTGGAATCAGTTGGTGGGTGGATCGGTCACCGTAGGTGGGGCCAACGGGACTGGGTCCGGGGGTGCGCAACCAAAGACGGGTGAGAGGGTCCGGCTTTCGTCACGACTCAGCGCGACATTCTGCCAGATCCGCGCTCATGATCACAATCTGAGCCCATGGCAGCAGCAATACCCGCCCGGTCACCTCCGGCCGCTCACCACCTGGCCCCGCAGTACCACCAATGTGGGGTGAGCCAACACGTTCAGGTCCGCCAGGGGGTCCTGGTCATATACGACGAAGTCTGCGGTGGTGCCCTCAGCCAGGTTGTCGTCCAATCCGAGCCAGGTACGTGCCCGCCAGGAAGCCGCCCCCAGGGCGTCCCTATAAGGAATCCCCAACTGCGCCATCGCAATCACCTCATTGAACAGGTTCCCGTGTTTGGCCACACCGCCACCATCAGAGCCGGCAAATAACTGCACACCGGCCTCGTAGGCGCTCATCAACACCTCCCGCCGGGTGGCATACAGCTCGGTCATCGTCTGGGCATATCGCGGGAACTTCTCCCGTCCGTTGGCAGCATGCTCAGTGAACTTCTCAGTCTGCATCACCGTGGGGACCAGGGCGGTTCCGCTGGCAACCATCCGGTCGATCAGATCGGTGGTCAGGCCGGTCCCGTGTTCGATGCAATCGATGCCCGCGTCTATCAGACCCGACAGCACCTCCCGACCAAAACAGTGTGCGGTGACCTTGGCGTGCTCCTCATGGGCCGCTGAGATGGCTGCGGCAAAGGATTCAGCCGGGAACGAGGGAGCCAGGTCGCCACTTTCCCGGGAGATCCAATCCCCCACCAGCTTCACCCAGCCATCGCCCAGGCGGGCCTGGCGTCGTACGGCGGCAACCAGGTCCTCTGCATCCACCTCATCGGCATAGTTGCGGATGTAGCGCCTGGTGGCGGCTATGTGACGTCCGGCCCGGATCAGGCGGGGCAGGTCCGTGCGCTCCTGGATCCACCTGGTGTCGGATGCTGAACCACAGTCGCGGATCAACAATGCGCCCTGGTCCCGATCGGCCAGAGCCTGCTGCTCGGTTTCCTGCCGGGAGATGGCGCCACCGTCGTCCAGCCCCAGATGGCAGTGCGCGTCCACCAGGCCCGGAACCATCCAGCCCGTGGCGGCCAACTCCGAACCAGTCTGGGCCTCATAGGTGACCCGCCCATTGACGACGTACAGGTCTCGGGTCTGACCATCGGGAAGTACCGGGCCGTGAAATCTGAGCGCAGGCATGAACCGACGTTACCGCGATCAAACGTCCCAGAGGCCAGGTGATCTACTGCCGCCTCGATGATGAGTGGCTCAGGTCTCCTGGTACAGGACGACGAAGCGCTCGGTCAGGACCGGCAGCTGCTGGGAGAACTCAGCACCCGCAGGTGGGTTCTCGGTGAAATAGCGTTCGTGGGTCTCCCGCCAGTGGGCCAGGCTCAGGTCGCCCTCGCCCTCAAGCCGGGCATGCTCCTCGCTGACCTGGTCAAAGGGCACGGTCTCAACGTGAGTGGTCACAATCAGCACCCGCGGCCGGTCATGGGAGTTGACCAGGATGGACATCTCCCCCACAACCGGAGCCGGGGTGGTTTCGTCGTACCAGCGCGCATCTGAGGAAGTTGCGGTCTTCTTACCGGCAGCAACCAACTCCAACAGACGATCGGCCTCACCGGGCCGATTGCTGAATGACCAGGCATTCGGCCTGACCACCTCAAGGGGGTTTACTCCCAGATAGCCTGGGATCACGTTCAGGTCAGCGTGCGGTTTGGCCCGCTCCCAGAACTCAGCCAGGGCAGCGTCGCTGCTCATTTGAGGAACTTCGACAAATCCGGTAGCTGACTGGGATCGAAATCATCCGGGATCCCCTGGCCGCCCAACCCAAAGGCGTCTGCCCCAGCGGAAGGCTGATCAACCCGGGCTGCCTGAGCCGCTGCCTTGGCCGGATTGCCGCTGCGGCGGGCTCCCTTGCCCTTCTTCGCCTTGGGCGCCTGCCTGCCCCTGGCACGCTTGCTCATCCCCGGCATCCCGGGCATCATCGGATTGCCTCCACGCGCCATTGATTCCATCATCTTGCGCGCCTCGAAGAAGCGCTCAATCAGTTGGTTCACATCGCTGACGCTGCGTCCGGATCCCTTGGCGATCCGGGCCCGACGGGACCCATCAATCGCCTTTGGATTCTGCCGCTCGAAGGGCGTCATCGACTGGATGATCGCCTGGATCCGGTCAATCTCGCGCTCATCAAAGTTCTCCAACTGTTCCCGGATCTGGCCAGCGCCTGGCAACATCCCCAGCATCTTCGTCAGGGAACCCATCTTGCGGACCTGTTGCATCTGCTCCAGGAAATCCTCAAGGGTGAACTCACCACCCTTGCCGGAGAGCTTCTCCGCTGCCTTCATCGCCTTCTCGGCATCGAAGGTGCGTTCAGCCTGCTCGATCAGGGTGAGCAGATCACCCATGTCCAGGATGCGCGAGGCCATCCGGTCGGGATGGAACAGATCGAAGTCGGTCAGCTTCTCACCAGCTGAGGCAAACATGACTGGTTTGCCCGTCATCCTGGCAATGGACAACGCCGCACCACCGCGGGCGTCACCGTCAAGCTTGGTCAGTACGACGCCGTCGTAACCAACACCGTCGAGGAAGGCCTGGGCGGTATTCACCGCATCCTGACCGATCATGGCGTCGACCACGAAAAGTACTTCGTCGGGGTTGACCGCATCACGGATATCCGCAGCCTGGCGCATCAACTCCTCATCAATGCCCAGGCGTCCGGCGGTGTCGACAATGACAACGTCATGGAGGGTTCGTTTGGCCTCCTCTACCGCAGCACGTGAAACCGCCACTGGGTCCCCCACCCCGTTGCCCGGCTCAGGCGCAAAAACGGTGACTCCGGCACGTTCACCGTTAACCTGCAATTGGTTAACCGCATTGGGTCGCTGCAGATCGGCGGCGACCAGCATCGGACTCATCCCCTGGCCCTTGAGCCACAACGCCAACTTGGCTGCCAAGGTGGTCTTGCCGGCTCCCTGGAGGCCGGCCAGCATGATCACGGTGGGTGGGTTCTTCGCAAAGCGCAGCCGCCGGGTCTCCCCGCCCAGGATGCTGACCAGTTCCTCATTGACGATCTTGATGATCTGTTGGGCGGGATTGAGCGCCTGACTGACCTCAGCACCACGAGCTCGCTCCTTGATCGAGGCAATGAAGTCCTTGACCACTGGGAGGGCCACGTCGGCCTCAAGGAGAGCCAGTCTGATCTCGCGCGCGGTGGCATCGATATCAGCTTCAGACAGTTTGCCCTTGCCACGAAGACCCTTGAAGGTCTCCTGGAGTCGGTCGCTCAGGGTTGTGAACAAAACGATCCTCATCAAGTCATTGGGATTTGCTGCCTCTCAGCCTAACCGGAGCCCGGCAACACCAGCGCCTCGCGTAGCAGCCCCAGCACCAAATCCAGGTGTTCTGACTCCAGCCGACTTCCGGTCGCATCGACCAGATAGAACACATCAACAGCCTGTGGCCCGAATGTGCTCAGGTGCGCTGACCTGATGCTCGTGCCGGCGGCAGCGATCGTCGTACACACCGTGTTGACCAGTCCCAGTCGATCAGAGGTTCGCACCTCGACAACTGAGGCAGTGGTTGAGGCTTCTGGATGGGCCAGCACCGAGGCGTCCAGCACTGCCGTCTGATGCTGCTGGACCCTGGTTGGTTCAGCACCCAAACGACCCTCGACTATTGAGTTCAGACTCTGCCTGAGCACCGCTGGATCCACTTCCAGCTGATCCACCTCCCACACAGAAATGGCCCGATCCTGCTCAGTCCAGACCCGGGCAGCCCGCACCTGGATCCGCAATCTGGCGAACATCGCCGACACATCGGCCAACAGACCGGCCCGGTCCTGTCCCTGGACCACAACCTGAGCACCATCATCATGGTGCTCAACCTGGATCACCATCTGCTCACTCCGGTCCCATTCAGCTATGGATCCAAGCAGGCCAGGGTCACCATCGGCACCTGGCCCATCTCCCTCGTGAAGATCGGCGCCACCAAGAATGGTTGCCGTTCTGGACGCTAGTTCGTTGATCAGAGCCGACCGCCATGGGCTCCAGGCCTTCGCCGAGGTGGCCCTGGCATCTGCCTCCGTCAGCACGCGCAACATCTGCAACACCTCCCGGTTGGAGATGCGCTCGGTAACCATGGCAGGCGTTTCCGGATCATCCAGGTCCCTGGTTGTTGCCACAGTAGGCAAAAGCAGATGCCACCTGACCAGGTCCTTGATCATGCCGACCTCAGCGGTGGCGAAACCCATCCTGGTGGCGATTTCGCCGGCTATCGGTTCACCAACCACGCTGTGCTCGCCCTGACCTCCCTTCCCGATGTCATGCAATAACGCAGCCACCAGAAGCACGTCCGGGCGACTGACCCAGCGAATCAACGCAGCAGCCTCATGACAGGTCTCCACCAGATGTCGGTCCACTGTGAAGCGGTGTACGACGGACGCGTGTGGCAGGAGCCTGACCCGATCCCACTCCGGCAGGATCCGGGCCAGGGCCCCGGTCTCATCAAGGGTTTCCCAGACCGGCAGCAGCCCGGGACCAGCCAGCATCCGGACGAAGTCATCGCGCATGGGTCCAGTCCATGGCTCCGGAATCGTGGGGGTCACCCTGGCGAGCCGAGCCGCCGTGGTCGGGGCCAACACCAGTCCCCTCTCGGCTGCCACTCTGGCTGCCCGGAACAACACTGCCGGGTCTCGTTCGGGGCGGGCATCAGGAGCCAGGACGACCTCCTCTGCTGCAATCGCGATCCCGCCACCCAACGACTGCAGGCGCGGTCCACGGCGCCCGGGCGAACGGCGCTGCACCGCCTCTGCGCGCTGCCAGATCAATCGGGATAGGTGGGCCAGCCTCCGGCCACTGGTTCGGGTGAACGCTTGGGCCTGCTCCGGACCATCCAGACCAAGTTGAGCCGCGATCGGCTCCCAGAACTCTGGGATCACCTTGTCAGTGGCCCGTCCGGCTGCCTGGTGTAACGCGTCCCGAACATCCTGGAGTTCACGACGACATCGATCCAGTTCCGCGTGTGGGACATCAACCAGCCAACTCGCCACCAGGGCGCTCAGAATGGTGGCATCGCGCAAGCCACCGCTGGACTCCTTCAGGTCCGGAACGGCGGCATGAGCCAGTTCGCCGTAGCGATCCCGCCGACGCTCGACCAAATCGCGCAGTTCTGGAAGACGCAACCTGGCATCCCGACGCCACTGGGTCAGCACCGCGCTACGGACCCGGAGGGTGATATTGGGGTCACCGGCGAGATGCCGCAGATCCAGCATTCCCATGGCCACCCGCAGATCCGCCTCTGCTGCTGACAGAACTTGTTCTGGGGTCCGAACCGAATGGTCAATGGCATGACCGGAGTCCCACAGCGGGTACCACAGTTGATTGGCCCACTCACCCGCTGCGACACCTGAATCATGGAGCAGCACCACGTCGAGGTCTGAGTACGGCGCCAACTCGCGGCGTCCATAACCGCCCACCGCCACCAGGGAAACCCCACGCTCGGGGCACTTGGCCTGCTCGAAGGCTTCCTGACACAAGCCATCAGCACGGTCGCTGCGAGCCCGACGATCATCAACACTCATCTGGCCCTCCCTGGGCCCTTTCTCAACTTCATGGCAGGCTTTGTCATCCAATGAGCACCCGAGTCACCCGAGAGGCATCGATGACCACCTCCAATTATTCCGGGCTGGACCGATCCAAGCTTGCCCGTCTGGTGCCCGAACTGTTGTTGATCGGACAACTCATCGACCGGGCCGGAATGCCCTGGTTGCTCAGCTTCTTTGACCGACAGACGATGCAGGACATTGCGATTGAGGAGTGGATGGCAGCCAGTCCCATCTACACCCGCAGGATGCAGCATGCCCTTGGCTACACCGGTACCGACGTGATCACGATTTTCAAGGGACTTCAACTCGACATCGGTGCCCCACCACAGTTCATGGACTTCCGTTTTGCGGTCACAGACCCCAACCATGGCGAGTTCTGGCTGGATCACTGTGGTGCCCTGATGGACGTGGAGCCCATGGGTGAGGAATATGTCCGGGGCATGTGCCACGACATCGAGGACCCGACATTCGACGCCACCGCAGTAGCCACCAATCCGAAGGCTCAGGTGCGCCCAGTCCATCGACCACCCCGGGTTCCCGCGGACCAACACCCCCATTGCCGTTGGACTGTGGTGATTGACGAATCCCACCCTCCGGTGTCGGAGTCCCCCGGATGTCTTGAGGTGCAGAAAACGACCGCCGCCAATCTGGTCCTGCCCGCGATCGATCCCACTGATGAAGGGCTCTGCGATTATTCGGGCGATTTGCTCTCCGACCTGGACTTCACTGCATTCAGTCGGTCGGCCCTGATCCGGATCGCTGATGAGGTTGCCCTGCAATCGCAGTTGTTGGCCCTGGGATTCCACCGGGCCGTGGCCCAACGTGCGGATGCGACCCAAACCGAGAAGATCCTGGGCAAGCAGTTGATTGGGATCATGGGGGTGGCTGGTGAGCGGATTGGCACCGCGCTGGGGATGACCGACCCCATCGAAATCATTGCCCTGTTGCCCATGCTCAACCCCGCAGCACTGATTGAACTCACCACCGATGCCACCGGCTCTGGACTTACCCTTGATTTCGGGGATCTCCACGGCTGGGGCAGCCTTCCGGCGCAGTGGTGGGCTGATGCACTGGCCGCCTCGATTCATCATCTGGACCCCCATCTGACCGTGCAGTCCGAAGGGGCTGGGTTCCGCGTCGTACGGCTTGATGAGCCAACGCAGAAGCGGTCAGAAGTCGAGGTAACCCAGGTGAGCAGTGGAGCCGGATTCGCCTTTGAATCCCGACTGTCGCTACCCATCGTCCAGGTCACCTGACTTCTGACCGCTACCCGCACCGGGCCTAGATGGCCTGGTGGTCCCGCTCGCGGGTACGCACCCGGACCACGGAGTCCACGGGGCTCACCCACACCTTGCCGTCACCAATCCGGTTGGTCTGCGCTGCCTGCACGATGGTGTCAACCACCTCTTCGGCCTGCAGGTCGTCGACCACGATCTCGATCCGGATCTTGGGCACCAGCGATACGTCGTACTCCGCGCCGCGGTAGACCTCGGTATGGCCCTTCTGGCGGCCGTACCCACTGGCCTCGCTGACGGTCATCCCGGTGATACCGGTGGCCTCCAGAGCCTCGCGGACTTCCTCCCACTTGTGTGGCTTGATGATTGCGGTGATCAGTTTCATGCCTTTTCTCCTTCAACGGTCTGAGCGATTGGCAGTCCGGTAACCAGATTGCCGATGGTTCCACCGCGACGGGTGCCAGCCGTGGCGTGCAGGTCATAAGCCGACTCACCGTGCTCGATGAAGTCGATGCCCTCCACCTCATCCTCCTCGCTGATCCGCCAACCAATGGTGTACTTGATCGCCAAACCAATCAGCGCGGTGAAAGTAGCGGTCCAGGCGATGGCAATCAGTACGGCGCCGGTCTGGTGCCACAACGAGGTGAACCCGCCGCCATAGAACAGGCCATCGATGCCACCGGGTGCGTCGCTGGTGGACAGGAAACCGATCAACACAGTTCCGACCACACCGCCCACGAAGTGCACGCCCACGACATCCAGCGAATCATCCAGACCGAACTTGTACTTCAGGCCAACCGCCCAGGCACAGGCAGCGCCGGCAACAGCACCAATGACGATGGCACCCAGGATGTTGACGGCACCACATGCGGGAGTAATGGCCACCAGACCAGCCACGATTCCTGATGCAGCACCCAGCGAGGTGGCCTTGCCGTGCAGGATGCGCTCCACCAGCAACCAGGCCAGCAGCGCAGCCATGGTGGCCAGGGTCGTGTTCATGAAGGTCACGCCGGTCTCGGTCATGAACTGAGCGATGTCCTTCTTGCCACCATCACCGGCAGCAAAGACGATGGATCCAACGTTGAAGCCGTACCAGCCGAACCACAGCAGGCCGGCGCCAAGCATGGTCAGGGTGAGGTTGTGGGGGCGCATCGGGTCCTTGCCGAAGCCCACCCGGCGACCAATGATCAGAGCCAGGACGCCTGCTGCCACACCTGAGTTGATGTGCACCACAGTGCCACCGGCGTAATCCTGGGCCGGCAGGTGGGAGGCGATCAGGCCGCCACCCCAGACCATGTGAGCGATCGGGAAGTAGCACAGCGTTACCCAGAGCGGCACGAAGATCATCCAGGCCGACAACTTGACCCGGTCTGCCAGGGCTCCCGAGATGAGCGCTGTCGCGATGGCCGCAAAGCTCATCTGGAAACAAACCGCAATATAGGTGTCCCAACCAACGTCCTTGAGTCCGAAGATCTCCAGCGGATTAGCCAGAATCCCAAACAGGTCAGCCTCGCCAAACGACATCGACCAGCCCCACAGGACGTAGACCAGGCCCACGATCGCCAATGCCACGTAGGACATCAACATCATGTTCAGTACGGATTTTGCCCGCGCCATCCCTCCGTAGAAGAGAGCCAGCGCAGGAATAGTCATCATGAATACCAATGCCGTGGCAATCAGCATCCACGCGTAGTAGCCATCCATTTCGCCTCCATTGTTTGCTTGCGTGTGCCAACGGTCGCTGGTTTTGGTTTCTGGAGGCGGCGAGTAATGTTTCAGGCTTTTTAACGTGAGGGCGCACAGGTTAGGAGTTTGTTAACTGAGTTCCGCATTTCCATGCGATATGTCCGTTTTGTGACATAACATCACTATATGGACTTCTCCGCTGACACCTGGTACCGCACCGAGCCAACCCCGCCCGTACGTCGCAAGCGTGGACGCCCCCGTGACCCGGAAGCAGATGCCAAGATCCTGGGGGCTGCCTGTTCCCTGATCCTGGAGCGTGGTTTCGACACCATGACGGTTGATGATGTGGCTGCCATGGCTGGCGTTGGCAAGGCCACGGTCTATCGACGCTGGTCACGCAAGGAAGACCTTGCGGTGGCAGCCATGGAACAGTTGTACCGAAATGAGCTGCCAGCTCCGGACACCGGAAGCCTGCACGGGGACCTGACCGATCTATTGACTGCCACCTTCAGCTTCGCCAACTCCGAGAGCGGTGCCAACTACTTGCGGATGACTGTCCAGGAGGTAATGCGGGACAGTCGGATCGCAGCTATCTATAGCCGGGCCAACCGCCGCTATGAACACCTGATTCGGTCCATCTTCGAGCGCGGTCGGGACCGAGGCGAGTTGAGCCGTGAAGTGGACATCACTTCCGCTGCGGAGTTCCTCTCCGGGCTACTCATCACCAGGACCATCGCCGGGCGTCCCGTCCCAGCCCTTGGTGAGGTCGATGAACTGGTTGACTTCGTACTCGGCGGGATCGGAGCCCGCTCACTGACCCGAACCTGACGTTGTGGACTGGCGCGGGGGGCCAGTCCCCACCACTAATCGTCCAGGATCGCTGACACGAAGGCAGCTGGCTCAAACGGGGCCAGGTCATCTGGACCTTCTCCCAGACCGATCAGTTTGACCGGAACCCCCAATTCCCGCTGGACGGCGACCACGATCCCGCCCTTGGCGGTGCCATCCAGCTTGGTCAGCACGATTCCGGTGACATCCACTACCTCGCTGAAAACCCGGGCCTGGATCATGCCGTTCTGGCCGGTGGTGGCATCGAGAACCAGCAATACCTCAGTCACCGGCGCCTGCTTCTCAATGACCCGCTTCACCTTGCCGAGTTCATCCATCAGGCCCTGCTTGTTCTGCAGGCGACCGGCAGTGTCAACAACCACCACGTCAGCCTGTCGATCGATGCCCTCCTTCACCGAGTCAAAGGCGACACTCGCGGGGTCTCCGCCCTCAGGCCCAGCGACCACATCCACCCCGACCCGCTCTCCCCAGGTTTTGAGTTGCTCAGTGGCGGCCGCACGGAAGGTATCAGCGGCACCAAGCACCACTGACTTGTCCTGCGCCACCAGGACCCGGGCGATCTTGCCCACCGAAGTGGTCTTTCCGGCTCCGTTGACTCCGACCACCAGGACTACCGCTGGGTTCCCCTCAGCACTGCTGAGATTCAGCGAGCGATCCATGCCTGGATCCACCAGATTCAGCAACTCCTCAGCCAGGACCGATCTGGCTTCCCCGGATGCGCCACCCTCCACCCGTAGGCGGGTTCGGAGTTTCTCGACAAGTTCCTGGGTGGGACCAACCCCGATGTCGGCGGTGATCAGAGTGTCCTCGACCTCCTCCCAGGTGTCCTCATCGAGGCGATCCCGGGAAAGCAGCACCAGGAGGCCGCGCCCGAGGGCTCCCTGGCCCGAAAGGCGCTGACGCAATCTGACCAGTCTCGATGGGACGGCTTCGGGCCGTTCCAGTACCGGAACCAGCGGCGTACTTGTGTCCTCCTCGACACCAGTTTGCGTCTGGGGCGCAGCGGGCACCTGGGTTGGTGCTGCTGATTTCTGCCGTCCGGGCAGCAGCGCAATCAGACCAATGACCAGGGCTATGGCCGCAATCGCCGCGATGAGGATGATGATCTGGGTCGAACTCATGGGGCCATCCAATCAAAGCCAGCCCGCACCCCAAACATTAGGCGCCCCACCCCGGCCGAGGCGGCAGTAAATCACATCGCGTTGGCCAGTTTGATTGGATGATTGGCGCCGTACCGTCGCCTTGGCGAGTTCGGGATGGTTGGGAACTGGAGTCAGCCCTGGGGAGAAACCGGATGCCGCGAAATGGGGTGGCGCCTGAGGAAGGAGACCAAGGGGTTTGACCGACGCGCTGCCTGTTGTTCCTGAACGGGTCGCTTGTCTGCCTCTTGTCGTTGCCCAACCCGGACCTGGTTCAGTTCGGGCGGTAGGTCCAGGGTGGGTAGTGAATCCACTCCCCGCTGCAACGCGGCGCCAATCCCCGCCTTCCAGGGCGTGGCTTCCCCGCGGTAGGGGTAGGCGACATACACGATCACCACACCCGCGATTAGCAGGGTGAGCAATGCAAAGAACAGCATGACAAACACAGCTGTGAGCTTTCTATCCGAGACCTGTCTTTATTGTGTCCCGTCGGGCGCTGATTACCAAACCAAACCCGGAAATTCACCGGGACTGGTGAATTCAGCGCAACAAGGGGGTCACCGCAGCTCCAACCTCTGCAGGGATTGGGACCACCTCGCGAGTTTCGGCGTCTATGTAGACATGCACGAAGCGCCCTTCAGCCGCAGCTTCCTCGCTATCCCCCTGGAACAAGCCAATCCGGTAGATCACTGATGAGGTGCCGATCTTCTCGACGACCAGACCCATATCCACTGGCAGCGGGTATCCGATCTCCCGAAAATAGCGGCAACCGACCTCGGCCACCACCCCGATTGCGCTGAGGTTACGAATATCGGTGCCCACTGCTTCGGCAAGGTGCACATTTACCGCTGTGTCGATCAGCTCGAAATAGCGGGCGTTGTTCATGTGCCCGTAGACGTCATCGTCTGCCCAACGCGTGGTGGCCTGACGCCACACGACGTAGTCGGCGCGGGTGGGTCGGTTCATCAGGCGGACTCTGCTTCGCGCAGCCGCTGACTGATCACCGCAGAGACGCCATCGCCCCTCATGCTGACTCCGTAGAGGGCATCCCCTACTTCCATGGTGCGCTTCTGGTGGGTGATCACCAGCAACTGGGAGTTCTCCCTCAGTTCCTCATAGATCTCCAACAAACGCCCGAGGTTGGTGTCATCCAGGGCCGCCTCGACCTCATCGAGGATGTAGAACGGCGAGGGACGAGCCTTGAACAGGGCCACCAGGAAGGCCACCGCCACCAGGGAGCGTTCCCCACCAGAGAGCAGTGAGAGTCGTTTGACCTTCTTGCCCGGAGGACGTGCCTCGACCTCAACCCCCGTAGCGAGCATGTCGTCTGGGTCGGTGAGCACCAATCGGCCCTCACCGCCGGGGAACAAGCGAGCGAAGGTTGCATCAAAGGCCTTCTGGACATCGGCATAGGCATCGGTGAATACCTGCTTGACCCGCTCATCAACCTCATCAACGATGCCGAGCAGGTCCCTGCGGGTGCTCTTGAGATCCTCCAACTGTTCGGTCAGAAAACGGTTGCGCTCCTCCAGTGCAGAGAACTCCTCAAGGGCAAGCGGGTTGATCCGACCCAACTGGGAGAGGGCTCGTTCAGCGGCTCGGAGCCGCTTGCTTTGTTGTTCCCGCTCAAATGGGATCGGTTCTGGGGCTATCTCCCCTTCAGCCACTTCACCGAAGAATGGCACGAGTTGGTCTGGGCCGTATTCCGCGAGCAAAGCGTCCGGATCCAGTCCCAACTCCTCCATGGCCCGCTCGGCGTACTGTTCGATCCGCATCTTCTGCTCGGTGCGGGCCATCTCATCACGGTGCACGGTGTTGACCAGGTCATCCAGGGTCGCACCAACTTCGCGAAGGAGCTGGCGACACTCAAGCAATTCCTGCTCCCGTCGGGCCCGGTTGGCTTCCACCTGGGTCCGGGCTACAGCGGCCAACTCGATGGATTCCTCCAGCCTGGCCAGCACGATTTCAGCAGCCCTGCCCACCGCCTCCCCCACCTGGCCCTCACGGATCAGCTGGGCCCGCCTGGCGATGGCTGCTGCTCGAGCATCGCGCTCTGCCTGCGCCGTGCGCCGCAACTTCTCAGCCCGCCCACTGATGGCCCGGGCCCGCTCCTCCGCAGTACGCAGGGCCAGTCGGGCGTCCATCTCTGCAGCCCGGGCAGCCCTGGACTCCTCACCCAGTCGATCTCGTTGCGATGGGTCTGGTTCTTCTTCCGGCGCTTCCTGAGCAGCAGTCAGGCGTTCTTCCAACTCGGTCAGGCCAGCGAGATCCGTCTCGCGCGCAGTTGTGGCACTGCGGATTGCTTCCTCCAGACGAGAGGCCTCAGCCCGGGCACTACGGGCCTGGGATCCGAACTGACCCAGTTCCTCGGCAACCGCGGCCAGGGTGGCGTCAGACTCGTGCAACTTGGCCAGGGCGACATCCACCCGGCCAGCTGCAGCCTGGCGTTCGTTCTCCAGGGTGGCGATCTCAAAACCCTGCCGCTCCAGAGCGGCAGTTGCCACACGTAACTTCTCAGTGGCCTCATCGACTGCTGCTTGCACCTCGATCAGGCTGGGCGTGCTCGAGGAACCACCTGAGGCATAGTGCGCACCCAGCAGATCCCCATCCCTGGTCACCACGGTCAGGTCACTGTCCTGGGCTACCACCCGGCGGGCCGTGGCCAGGTCGGCCACCACCACCATCCCGGACAACAGCCGGGAGAGCGCTGGGCGCAGTTGCGTGGGGCATTCGACCACGTCGATTGCCCGGATCGCTCCCTCTGGAGGATTCGGCTGGCTGGTAACGCTCTCCCGGGCATCACCCAGCAGCAGGCCGGCTCGTCCCAGGTCATCGTCCTTGAGTTTCCCGATTGCGGCGATAGCACTGCCGGAATCGGTGACCGCAATCGCATTGGCTGCATCCCCAAGAGCAGTGGCCACGGCAGCCTCATAGCCCGGTCGCACCGAAATCAGGGCGGCCACTGAACCCAACAGTCCGCTGACCGAGTCACTGGCGGCCAGCAACGCCCCAGCACCATCCTTGCGGTTGAGCCCAACTTCAAGTGCCTCCTTGCGAGCGGCCAGAGCAGCTCGCTCGCGCTCGCCGGAGGTGGCTGATTCCCTTAGCTTGGTGAGCCGTTCCTCGATGTCTGCAAGCAGGGAACTGGCGGCCTCATGCTCGGCGTCCAAACCCTCCTCACCAGCATCAAGCCCGGCAATGGTGGACTCCAGGACCGTGAAGTCCTTCTGGGCCCGCTCCGCCCTGGCAATCGCCGCTGCCCTGGCGCTGGCGAGTCGGCCGAGTTCATCATCAGCAGCAGCAGCTCTGCTCTTGAGCGCGTTCACCTTGCCAATCAGTTTGGCAATGCCCTCACGACTGTCTGCAGCAGCGCGCTGCCGAACAGCCAACTCCTGCTCGGCATCATGGAAGGCCTTCTCGGCCAACTGTCGGGCCTGGATCGCCTCATTCAACTGGGCTTGCCGGCTCTCCACCTGAGCCGCGTTCTCGGCTTCCTGAACGCTCGCCCGCTCCGCCTCAGCCTCAAGTTCATCAGGATCGCGACCCTGGGGAATCTCGGGTTGACTCTGGGCATTGCGAACCCGCTCTGCAGCCAGGCTCGCCGTACCCCTGATGCGTTCGCGCAGTCCGGTCAAACCGTGATAGGTCTCCTGGGCCCGGGATAGCGCCGGCAGGTCCTCACGAAGCGCCAGTTCCAGGCTGGATTCCTGCTCGCGTAGTTGCTTGAGTTGCGACTCCACCTCCGCACGCCGGGCGATGAGTACCGACTCATCGGCCATCTCCTGGGCCAGGGATTCCCGGGCTCTGGCCAGGTCATCAGCCAGCAGGCGGGCCCGGGCATCACGAACCTCGGCCTGCACGGTCTGGGCCCGACGAGCGACCTCGGCCTGTCGTCCCAGCGGTTTGAGTTGGCGCCGGATCTCGGTGAGTAGATCGTTGAGCCGGGTCAGATTGCCCTCGGTCGAGTCAAGCTTGCGCAGCGCCTTTTCCTTGCGCTTGCGGTGCTTGAGCACCCCGGCGGCTTCCTCGATGAAACCGCGACGCTCCTCTGGCGTGGCCCGCAGGATCGAGTCGAGTTGTCCCTGCCCCACGATGACATGCATCTCCCGACCAATGCCGGAGTCACTGAGCAGATCCTGTACGTCGAGCAGCCGGCAGGTCTGGCCGTTGATGGCGTATTCAGAGCCACCATTGCGGAACATGGTGCGGCTGATCGTCACCTCGGTGTACTCGATCGGCAGGGCGCCATCGGAGTTGTCGATGGTCAGTTGCACCTCAGCCCGACCCAGCGGTGGGCGGCCGGCGGTGCCAGCAAAGATGACATCCTCCATCTTGCCGCCGCGCAGACTCTTGGCCCCCTGCTCACCCATCACCCAGGCGAGTGCATCCACGACATTGGACTTGCCCGACCCGTTCGGTCCGACAATGCAGGTGATGCCGGGCTCCATCTGCATGGTGGTGGCAGACGCGAAAGACTTGAATCCCTTCAGCGTGAGGCTCTTGAGGTACAACTTGGCGCTCCTGACGAACCCTTCGACATCCAGTGCTTGCCCACCCTAGTACGGCGCCCGGCCAGCGCAGCGCAGGCACCCCGGAATGGTCAGCCCGGATTGGACTCCATCTGGGCCCGCTCCAGGATGATCTGCGCCAGTCGCTCCGGCACCTGGTCGGGGATCCAGTGGCTGACCCCGGACAGGATCTCCAGACGGAAGTCATTGTCCACATAGTTCGCGGAGCGCTCGGCACCCAGCCGATGCAGGAACTGATCCCCATCACTCCACACCATCGTGGTGGGCACACTCACCCGGGCCCGGAACAGGGAGCGGGAGGTGAACGGAATCCCCCGATACCAATTGAGCGCGGTGGGGATCGCTCCAGAATCGATGATTTCGGACCGGTAGCGATCGGCGGCAAACCCGGGCATACCCGTACTGCGCAACACCCGGCGAGCCCGCTCAGGATTGGACATGAGCCAATCCGACAGCCCCGGCACCTGATTGGCCACCATGTACCAGGATTTCTTCAACTGCGGCAGGCCGACACTGAACATCGCTCCCGGGTGCGGCACCGACACCGCAGTAAGGGTCCGCACCTGCTCAGGGAATTTGGCAGCCACCAGCCAGGCAGTGGCGGCACCCCAGTCATGCCCCACCAGGTGCACCGGTTGCCCCAATTCACTGATCAGGGCGACCACGTCATTGGCCATGTTGCGCAGGTTGTAGTCCCGACGTCTCCTGGGACGGGCCGCTGGGCTGTAGCCACGCAGGTCAGGGGCCAGGGTTCGCAAACCAGCCTCGTTGAGAATTGGCGTGACCAGGTCCCATGAGGTACGCCGCTGCGGAAAGCCATGCAACAGAACCACCGCATTGCCTGACTCGGGACCAACATCGGTGACCTCGAAGGTCAGACCATCGTGGAAATAGCTCTGGATCCGGCTCATCGACCCACCCTAACGGCAACGATCAGCGCTCCTCCAACCCCCACGCGGAGCCATAACCCTCAGGTTTTGGAGCCGCCAGCAGGTCCAGGAAGGGCTGGGGTGGGAAGAACTCAGGGCCAACCACACCACTACCCGTCCAGGTGCCGTTGGCCAGAAGTTCCAGGGCCACCACCGGGTTGATCGCCGTCTGCCAGACCACGCACTGGGCGTCGTACTCACGCATGGTCTCCTCGTTGTCGACCACGTGGTAGAGGTAGACCCGTCGGGGCTGCCCGTCCTTGCCGACGCCAGTGACGTACAGGCCAGCACAGGTCTTGCCGGTCATCCGGGGTCCGATCTCGGCGGGATCCGGCAGGCAGGCGGCCACCACATCACGGGGGCTCACCTGCACGCCCCCAACCGAAACCGGCCTGGTTTGGTCCAACCCCACTGTGTGCAGAGCCCGCAGGATGCTGATCATCTCCTCGCCCAGTCCGTACTTGAAAGTCACCTTCTCGGCATCGAGATAGCGCGGCATCAGGAGGACCTCCTCATGCTCCACATGCACGCACTCAACCGGTCCGATGCCCTCCGGGAAGTCGAAGACCTCTGGCTCATGGAAGGGGGGCACGGTGTACCAGCCTCCATCCTCCTCTCCCCGACGTTGCTTCTCCCAGATCACCGCCGGATTGAGGCATTCCTCAATCACCGTCCAGATCGAGAAACCCGGCGCAAAGATCTCTTTGCCCTGGTCATCCCGAACCACCAGATTGGCTCCATCCCTGGTGCCCAATTCCTCGATCTGGCTGAAGAGTTCATCTGCTGCATAGCGAGCGAAGACATCCGCCAGTCCGGGCTCCACGCCCATCCCGAGTACGGCGAGCCGACCCGCCTGTGACCACGCTTCCTGCTGGGCGAACTGCAGGTCACCCAACTTCACGCCCACCCTGGCGTAGGGCTCGCTCGGATGCGGGCTGGACAGGCTCATCGCCATGTCCAGGTAGTCGCATCCAGCCGCCAGGGCCCCCTCAAAGATGGGCATCACGAAGCGGGGATCCACCGCGTTGAAGATGTGAGTGATCTGGTGCTGCTGGGCCAGGTTCGCCACTGCTTCGGCAGAGGACGCATCCACCTGGGTGGCCACGAACCTGGACCTGGATCCGCCCCTGGTAATCGCCGCCCTGGCGCTTTTCTTGGCCCGTTCCAGATCGTAGTCAGCGATCAACCAGAGGTCGAAGAAATCACGCTCAGCAGCAATCCTGGTGGCGGCGTCGCCGACCCCGCCAGCACCAATCAGCAGGACTCTCATCAGGACTCGATGTTGGCCATCACATGCTTGATCCGGGTGTAGTCCTCAAAGCCGTACATCGACAGATCCTTGCCATAGCCCGAGCGCTTGAAGCCACCGTGGGGCATCTCCGCCACGATCGGGATGTGGGTATTGATCCACACGGCGCCGAAGTCAAGACGCTTGCTCATCCGCATGGCCCGACCGAAGTCCTTGGTCCAAACACTGGATGCCAATCCGTAGTCCACTCCGTTCGCCCAACGGACTGCCTCATCCTCATCACTGAAGCGCTGCACCGTGATGACCGGCCCGAAGATCTCATTCTGGATCGCCTCGTCATCCTGCTTGAGCCCGCTGAGCACAGTGGGCTCCAGGAAGAACCCATTTCCGAGACTGGTGGCCCGGTTGCCACCAGCGACCACCTGCGCGTGTCCGGGCAGCCGCTCGATGAAGCCACTCACCCGTTCCAACTGGTTGGGGTTGTTGACCGGCCCGAGCAGCGCGTCCTCATCATCTGGCATGCCCACCCTGGCCTCGTTTCGGGCAAACTCTCCCAACGCTGCCACGAAATCGTCATGGATTCCCGGTGCCGCCAGCACC